>CANQSA010000046.1 GCA_947626415.1 uncultured Lachnospiraceae bacterium | reverse complement strand
AGAGAGGAGTTATTTGTTTTTGAGTAACAAAAAATGCCGTATTTATGCGGCTTGCGGCGTTTCGCAAACGCCTATTTCAAAAAGAAAAGTGAGGAGAGCCTGTCGGACATCCTGCCGGATTTTAAGGCGGAGCTGTTTGCCTGTTCCTATGAGAAAATCTGGGAAGAAATGACAGAGGCGGACCGTTTTTTGGCATCGCTTCTGACGGAAAAAGACGAGTATAAGCGGGAAGAGGTGCTTCGCCGGATGGGAGACAGAGCGGGCAATTATTCCGTGTACAGGGACAGACTGATCAAGCGCGGAATCCTGGAGAGCCGTCAGGCGTATGTATCCCTGGCGCTGCCGTATTTTGCAGATTACATGAAAGAATATTGTCTGTGAGCTGACAGAACGAAATGAAAAATCTGAAAAATCGTCGGGGCAATTTCAAAGAAAATATATGATAAGGGCTAGGTGAGTTTCTGGGAATTATGGGAGCGTCCGGCTCCGGCGGTCAGAAGCAGCGCTGCGCCTGCGCTATGGCAAACGATTCGTGTAAAAACTATGGCACATCTCATTTTTTAAGAGTTCTCTCAACAAATGCGATGTAGACATTTCTCTTTGCCCAGTGTACGATAAATGCAGGTTCTGTAATCCAGGTCTGCAAAGGGGGTAAGCCAATGAATCATATTTTTACAGACAACCTGCGCCGTTTGCGTGCTGACAAAAAGCTGACGCAGGAGCAGGCAGCCCTGCGGCTGGGTGTAAGCGCACAATCCGTTTCCCGGTGGGAGTGCGGTAAAACGATGCCTGACATCATGCTGCTTCCGGAATTGGCGCGGCTCTATGGCGTAACCGTTGACGATCTCTTTCGGCAGCGGCCTTCCGCCTATGACAATTATGCGCAGCGGTTAACTGCCATGTTCTCGGAAAGCCGGAACCCGGATGATTTTGCCGCTGCTGTTTCTGAGTTTGAAAAGCTTCGTCATTCCGGCAATGAAACAGCGAATGATCTTCGCATGGAGGGCATTCTGCACCAGTACATGGCGATTCATTGCATTCTCCGGGCCGTGACGTTGTTTGACGAGAGCATCGAATACGCACGCCGTCTCAGTGATGATATAACGCTCTGGAAAGCTCGTCGGCAAAAGGCATACTTCCTCAGCAGAATTGGCCGTGGTGATGAAACAATACGCGAACAACTGAATGCTGTTGAAACAGGTACGGCAAATTCACAAGAATGGCTCCTGTTAGTTGCTGCCTATCTTTATAATCATGATGCTCAGGCGGCTTATGACTGGTTTTTGCAGGCTGCACAGCACTTCCCTGAGGAGGCGATGCTTTTCGTTTTCGGCGGCGATGCCTGCAGGGAGCTGGGCCGCACAGAGGAAGCGTTTCAGCATTGGGATCGGGCTCTGAAGCTGGATGGTTCACTTCGGGATGCGAAATTCTCGAAAGCCGCCTATTATGATGAACTCGGGCGATATACCGAAGCTTATCATTTATGGTGTGAGATTATCGAGGATTTAAAAAGAGCCGGTTATGAGTCGGAAATAGCATACCCGCTTGCTCAGGCAGAAAAATGTAAAGAGAGGCTGCACATCCAAGACCAGGGCGGATTTTGCGGAGCGGTCCCTGCGGGCCTTTGAACGGGAGAATGGGGACATTGGCGGGAAATGATGAGAGTATGAAAGCGGGATTTTCCGGAGAGAAAAGGCATGATCGAGGTATTATTTGGCGATAGTGAAGCGGCTTCCATGAAAGCCGCTAAGAATACGGCTGTGATTGGCGGCGTAAATGGACCGACTTCTGTTTGGATGGAGGGAAAAAAGAAGCCGCCGGAAAAGCTTTTTGCCGGATGGATAGAAGGAACGGCGGAAGAAGTGGTATGCCTGGGTTTTATGCTGGACATAGGTGATATTAACAAGCCGTTAGATGGTTCTTATCGGAAAGAACTTATCTATTCCCTGTTTTCGCAGAACCGGTACGGAGGATTCCCTGAATGGGAAGATGAACTGAAACAGGTCGGAGATGTCTATGTAAATGAACTGCAGCGGCTGATTCGGTTTTTGGAGGATGGCGAAGCGATCCGGATCTGGTACAGTGATGCTCCCTATTCCAGATGCGGCTTTTATAGCCTATGCCGGATGCTGCTGAAATATGAAACGGAAATTCATGCGGTAAAGCTGCCGGAGTACGCTGTAAGGGAGAAACGCATTATTTCTTACAGCAGCTGGGGCGAGGTTTCGGCGGAAGAGTTTGCGGGATTCCTGCCCTGTGAAAAAACGCTGAACAGAGAAGAAGTGCGGATGTATGCCAAACTGTGGAGCGAGCTGTCTGAGGAAAACAGCCTGCTCCGGACGGTGATCAATGGCAGAGTCGTCGGAGTCCCGGAGGATTTTTATGATTTTCTGTTATGGAAAAGGATCACCCGCAAACCGACCAAAGAGGCAAGAGTTATTGGCGACATTTTGGGCTGTTATCAATTGGGTGTGGGGGACTGGTGGTATGCAAGAAGAATTGACTATCACATACAGCAGGGAAATATTATGATCGCGGAGGATTCTGAAAATAAGTATGCAAGGCTGATCTGTCTGGCCGGGGATTTGAACTCTCTCCAGCTTGAAAAGCCGGAGGTCTTATGATAGTATGGACATATGGAAATTATGAAGAAAGCAGGCAGGTTGGGATATGAAAGGAAAAAATGAGTGACTTAAAAAAGAAAATCAATTATACGGTAGTTTGTGTTAATGAATTTGCCAATAAATTTCATATAGCTTCAAGGGAGGCATTTATCTATCTTTACGATTATAAAGGGATTGAGTTTATAAAGGAACACTACGATATAGAGCATACGCTGAGCCTTGATGATGCGATTGAGGATTTGACTATGATTTGCAGAAATAATGGAGGTGGCTATTGATGCTGTTATATCATGGAAGTAATACAGATATAAAAGAAATCAATCTCGCTATGTGCAGACCGTATAAAGATTTTGGACAGGGCTTTTATCTTACTGTTATGAAAGAACAGGCCGAGAAGATGGCTAGTCGTGTCGCACGTATTTATGGAGGTTTGCCGGTTTTAAATGTATATGAGCTTGACGACGCCTTTCTGCAGACGGAAGGACTGAATATCAAGAATTTTGGGACAGAAACCTCGGAAGAATGCTCATGTGCGGTAAAGTAACACAATGATTTGATAGGCAACCGCCCCTATTCCGTAATTTGAAAGACCAGCTA
>CANQSA010000045.1 GCA_947626415.1 uncultured Lachnospiraceae bacterium | reverse complement strand
AATATCTGCAATTTTCAAGGTTCATCTGAGCCTATTTTTTTCGACTCAGTTTTTCATAGCTTACTTGACACTACCTTCTCTTGTATGTTCACAGAATCCAGCAGCTCCTCCAGCAGTTCGTACCGCTCCAGCAGATTGGCCGCCTGCCGCAGTCTGGCGGAATTGGGTAGCCCCGCCGTATACCAGCCGATATGTTTCCGCATTTCCCGGATTCCCGTATAGGCTCCCTTTTGCGCGATCTCCATTCGGCAGTGCCGCAGGATCATGGATTTTCGCTCTGCCCAGGACGGCGGCGGCAATGGTTCCCCTGTCTTTAAGAAATGCGTCACTTCCCGAAAGATCCAGGGATTTCCTCTGGCCGCCCTGCCGATCATCACGCCGTCGCAGCCGGTTTCTTCCAACATCCGTTTCGCGTCGGCGCCGCAGGTAATGTCTCCGTTTCCGATCACCGGAACAGAGACGGCTTCCTTTACCTTTCGGATCATATCCCAGTCCGCCCGGCCGCTGTAATACTGGCTCCGGGTCCTGCCATGAACGGCAATCGCCGCCACGCCCGCCTGCTCCGCGGCTTTTGCTACTTCCACCGCGTTTTTCTGTTCTTCACTAAAACCGCTCCGAATCTTCACGGTTACCGGCTTGGAGATCCGCTTAGTCATGGCCCCCAGAATCTGCTCCACGGCTGCCGGGTCCCGCATCAGGGCAGAACCTTCGCCGTTTCCGACCACCTTCGGAACCGGACAGCCCATATTGACATCGATAAAATCGAATGGCCGCTCGGCCGCCTGCGCACCAATCTCCGCCATGATCTCCGGATCGCTGCCAAACAGCTGCAGCCCCACCGGTCCTTCCTCGGGCGATGTCTCCATCAGCACTTCCGTATTCTTATTTTTATATAAAATCGCTTTGGCGCTGACCATCTCCGTATAAACAAGGCCGCAGCCCTGCTCCTGACAGAGCAGTCGAAAAGGCAGGTCTGTTACACCTGCCATCGGCCCCAAAACACATGGATTTTTACAGATTATATTTCCGATCCTTAACTGCATACCGTCTCCGAATGATCGTTCCCGTTCCGGTCTTTTCCGTTTTGTTTCGTACGCTCATAGATCAGCCGCAGACCGACCAGCGTCAGATTGGGATTATAAATATCGATCATATCCGTCTCATCTACGATAATCTTTCCTAATCCTCCCGTAGCAGCCACCAGCATTCTGTCAAGTCCGGCCTCTTCCTTCACCTTTTTGATAATGTACTCGGTCTGTCCGATATACCCGTATACCAGACCTGCCTGCATACTGGAAACCGTTTCCCGCGCCAGGATGGACTTGGGCTTTTTAATTTCAACTTCCGGCAGTCTGGCCGTATCCTCCCAGAGGGCTTTCGCGCAGATCCGAATTCCCGGGGAAGTGATCCCCACTTCAAAACTGCCGTCTTCCATGATCAGGTCATAAGTGGTCGCCGTTCCGAAATCAATGACCATGACCGGCCCGCCATACAGATAATAAGCGCCTGCCGCGTCCACGATCCGATCCGGCCCTACTTCCGACGGATTCACCGCACGCAGCTTGATCCCGCTTTTCGTTCCCTTGCCTACCTGCATGGGCCATTTTCCGAACAGCTTCATAAACCCGCTATTCAGAGAGTGCATAATATTGGGAACCACAGAGGAGATGATCACGTCATGGATCTGATCCAGCGCGATTCCGGACTGTGCCAGCATCCCCTGAATGACAAAACTGTACTCGTCCGAAGTCCGCGGCGTATTGGTCGTCATCCGAAACCGCGCCGCCAATTCGTCGCCGTCAAAAACACCAAAGGTAATATTCGTATTTCCCACATCTACTACTAACAGCATATAAACTCCTTCCAAAACAATTCCAATGCTTCAAACAGTTCCCGTTTTTCCGTCTGAAGCTGCTTCACCTTTAAGGCCGCTCCGATCTCATCATAGAGCAGATCCTCTTCCTCATATTCCGTCACCAGCTTTAAATTGCCGTCCGCATCAAACTGCAGCGTCAGTACGCCGCCTACATCCTCCGTAAACAGTACGCACAGGATCTGCAGCTCCTGTTTCACTGCTTCCGGCAGCTTCTGATAAACGGGATTAAAATAATATTTCTGCTCATACGCACTGGCGCCGCACATAACATTCCGTTCCTCATACATATCCATATACACCTCGCACTGACACTTCTCCGGACAACACTTCCTGCATTGTCCCATCCTTTTGTTCCACAAGCAGCGCTCCGTCGTCCGAGATCCCCCGCGCGACTGCCCGGTAAGACTGACCGCCCCGCTCGATCTGCACCACCTGATCCAGATTGACGAGTCTCGCCTGATACGCTTCTTTCAGACCGGACATATCCTGATGGGCCAAAAACTGCTCATAGCAGCGCGCGAATTTTCTGGTCACGGCCGCGATCAGTTCCGCCCGGCTGATCCGCTTCTTCGCTTCCAGGAAAACAGAGGTTGCCTTTTCTTTTAACGCATCCGGAAACGACTCCACATTGACATTGATCCCGATTCCGACTACGATATGGCTGACCGCATCCGGTTCCGCCGACATCTCCGTCAGGATCCCGCAGATCTTCTTTCCGGCAATGATCACATCATTCGGCCATTTGATCTGACTGGCAAGTCCGGTCACTTCATCGATTGCCTCTGAAACGGCCAGCCCCGCCGCCAATGTCAGCACAGAGGCCTTTGCCGGTTCAATCTCCGGCTTCAGGCAGTACGACATCATGACCGCTCCGTCCTCCGCGGAGCTCCAGCTTCGTCCCCGCCTGCCTCTGCCGCCTGTCTGCTTTTTTGTCAATACTAAAAACGGCGCCTGTTTGCCGGCTTCTGCCAGTTCCTTCGCCGTTTTATTGGTCGATTTCACGGACTCAAACCCATATATATCCTCCAGAAAGCGAAAATCCATCAGCCTGCTTCCCACTTCCCAGGCTGACACCGTATCCGGACCGGCCCGCAGCCGATACCCCCGATTCTGCGCCGCCTCGATCTGATAGCCTTCTTCCTGCAGTTGTCGGATGGTTTTCCACACCGCTGTCCGGGAAACCTGAAGCTGTTCGCTCAGTTCCTGTCCGGATACCGCGGTTTCCGAAGTCCGCAGCGCATATAAAATCTGTTCTTTCATACTTATTACCCGTCTTTCTGCGAAAGACACCAATGCGTCATGAAACTAGTGCACTGACCTTTCGCTATCTATTTTATTTGCCTTCTGATATTATTTTCTTATAAGACTGACACACTACAGAACACGTGGAGGTGAGTGGCGGGGCTGTATAGCGGCGACCCCGTATATTTATATGTTGTCGGTCATCCGTTAAGGCATCAATGAGTGGCGCATAACTGTAGCCCGTAAACTTATCTCTTCCGAAGTCGTCTCGATCTCGCCGGATGACCAGTCACTGTCAGTTTTATAACTATAAAAAGTCAGGAGGTAGTTACTTGTCATTTAAAATCTTGAAATTTAATTGCTGTGGACTCGATATCCACAAAACCTGGATCTATGCCTGTATCGGTATTACTGATTCCAACAATCGTACTGAGTATATGCAAGCTCGCTTTTCTTCCTTTACGAAAGGGCTGAATGAACTGTGTGACTGGCTCGCAAAATACAACTGCAAGGATGTTTGCATGGAATCTACCGGTAAGTACTGGATCCCTGTTTTCAATATCTTAGAGCAACATAAAATATGGGTTACTCTCTCTCATCCCAAATACACGAAACCGATGAAAGGAAACAAAACCGACCGTAAAGATGCAAAGTGGATTTGCGATCTATATATGTGTGGTATGGTCAGCCCTTCCTTTATTCCACCTGCTGACATCAGAGAACTAAGGGATCTTGTAAGATACCGATATAAACTCACCTGTATGATTTCCGGTGAAAAAAATCGTGCCCAAAATTGTCTTACTGTATCCAACTTAAAGCTCGATGACGTCTTTTCTGACGTATTTGGGAAATCATCCCGTTCTATTACGGAACACATTTTACAACACCCTGGAGAAAACTTTGATGTAACACCTTTTATTGACGGCCACTGTAAAACTCCTGTTGC
>CANQSA010000044.1 GCA_947626415.1 uncultured Lachnospiraceae bacterium | reverse complement strand
TATCGCCATTATGGTTTTGGGCAGAAAATACCACAATGGGTATTATATGGTTATGCGCGGGAATTATTGAACTGATCGTCGCATTTATAAGACGCAATAAAGAGAAGAAAAATAAGTAAATTTTAGTACGTGGAGATATGTGTATGGTCTATTATGATAAAACGCAAAGGAGGGGCAGCAGCCTGTGGCGGAAATTGTTTTTATATATTCGAAATGCGTTGATCTCGTTTATCACATGTTGGCCTATATGCAGGTGTATAATGATTCAAATCTGTATTCTGAAAAATACATCAGCGAGTTTGAAAAGTATCGGAGAACATCCGATTTTTCGTTCGATTTGAAGTATACCACGACTAAGATCCAACAATACTACAATCAACATTTTGAACGCCTCGGAATCGTGAATTTTCTGCCGCTTACACAGCCTGATGAGGATTTTGAGACGCTGAAAGAACGGCTTCTGAATTATCCCGGTTTCACGCGGGAGGATAAGGATTTTTTTGTCGAACCGTTTGTAACCGCACTTGAAAAGGAATCCCTCATATATTTTCCCTATTGGGAGTCAGAATATCGGAATGCGCATGACAGACGCAAAAAGTGCGAGGTGCAGCTGGAATCGCTTTTGAGACCGTGCGATCGCGTATTCTCGCACTATCAAAAAAATAGAGCAGCCGCTTTCCTTTCGTTCAGCATAACCTGCAACGGGCGCGGATTACAATCACAGGATGCCTTTTTTGCTGCTGTACCGCTGCCTCAGAATGAATGGGAAGCTGAGCAGGCTTTTTTTCAGTTGTTTCATGAGTACACACATCAGTTTACTGACGGCCTGCTGAATCGGACGATCCGCATGGACGACGGTACGCATGATTTGTCGGAGAACCTGGTAATCCTGACAGATTATTTCATTATAAAGAAAATCCGTGAAGAAATGGCGAAAGAATATCTTTTATGGATTTCTGCAAGCTGCGGTGGTGCCGGGACTTCCTTTGACGAGGCGGCGTTTTTGAATCTGTTCCGTATCCCGCCGGATATAGAGGAAATGATGCTGAAAGAGATAAAAGACATTTTCAGCGATGGGATATAAGTAGTCTGATTGTGGAGAAAACCTGTGAAGATTAAAATGGTTTTTGGATATGAAGGAAATTGACGATCGGCATTTGAAGGAGAAAATACGCAATGCTTTTTATCAAGAACTTGGAAACGCCAAGGCTGACGATTCGTTCCTGGAAGAAATCCGATAAAGACTTTACGCTGTCTCTATGGGGAGACAAAGAAAACGGAAAATATATGAGCGACCCTGTCCGTGAGAACATGAATGAGGCGTATCTCAAATGTGTCGATGAGATGGAGGACAACCCAGAGGGATATTATCTGGTTGCTGAATGGAAAGAGGATGGTACGCCTGTCGGCACCTGCTGCATATTCTCTGAAAACGGGAATTACGATATCGGGTACTGCATCTCAAAAGACCATTGGAAAGAGGGGCTCGGAACCGAAATGGTTGATGCTGTCATTCGTTGGGTTAAGGCGGAAGGCGGCAGGTCCATTACGGCAGAAGTGGCTGATATCAATCTTGCGTCGGCTGCGCTTCTTCGCAAGTTTGGTTTTTCAGAGGACAGAAAAACGCGCTATAAAAAATGGGGGGAAGAAACCTATTTTGATGCCCATTATTATAAGCTGAACCTGGAGTGAGCATTCTACTCTTCACAACCAAATTCGGTCGAGCGCTGCGATAAGATGGGCTTATGCTCTGTAGAATACAAAGACGCTGTGGAACAAAGAAAAGAAGGAAAAATCGTCCAATAAAAATGAGTATGATGTGCGTATAGTAAATGAGCAAGCTTATCAGTACGGTCCGGAGAAAGATACGATCGAAGTCTGCATGGCGGAAGGAAGCGGCGAAAGGCGCTGGATCGTGTTTAAGAAGCGTCAGCACAGCGAAATGGCGCCGGAGAGCTTCGGCGGCGGGAAAGGAGAGTTGTGAGACGAAGGAACGTATGAAAATGAATCGGAAGGCGAGCGCGGCCATTTGTGCCGCTGCGGTTCTGGTACTGATCGCAGCATTTTTCCTGTACCAACTGAACCAGCGGCGTTCAAAAGGTACAGATGGGGATGGGTTTTATACCGGATATGTTATATTGACGGATCATGGTGCTTATTTCGAAACGAAGTATGATTCTAACTTTTTTGACACAGGAGAATTGGTGAAAATCAATTATCAGCCGGACGGTGTACTTATCGATTTTCCGGAGGGCGAGGTTTCCACGGGCGATGAGATCCGGATGGAGATTCACAGAGTCGGAGATTTGCTTCCACCGGTGGCGATTGTGGATGGGTATGAGAAAATAAGCTCCGGCGGTGCGGACCGCATCGATCCCGCGGTTCTGGAAGAACTAAAGGAACTGGGCTGTCAGGTTAAATAACACAACTTTAGCAGTTATATTTTTTATTATTGAGATATCGGGGAAAAAGTGGACAGTGACCTTCGGTCGGCTTGACATTACCGGCATAATGCTTTATAATATACCAAGAAACAAAGAAACTAGGAAATCGGGCGCGATGTTGAAAGGAATTATTTTTTCTGTTTTTGTGTATAATTAGGAGGGAACGTTAAGATGCCGGCAATGACGATGAAGGATCATGTTTCTATGGAGAGAAAAAGAGTCAGTATTTCCGCAAAGCGGCAGGTTACAATCCCGCAGAAGTATTACAAGTCCTTGGGATTTGATACAGAAGCGGAATGTATTGTCCGTGGAGACGAACTGGTACTGCGTCCGGTACGCAGGACTGCGGGGGGCGAGTTTGCGGAGCAGATCCTTGCAGAGCTGATCGAGCAGGGATATGATGGAAAGGAATTACTGGAGCGTTTTAAGGAGGAGCAGCGCAAAGTGCGTCCGGCAGTGGAAGCAATGCTTGATGAAGCGGCGCGGGCCGCTGCGTCTGAGACGGATTATGTGTCATATGAAGATGTCTTCGGCGAGGGGGAGTAGGTATGGCAGAAGTACGTTTTCTCCCGCCTGCGGCGAAGTACCTTAAGAAGATAAAGGACAAACGGCTGAAGGCCCTTTACCAGGAAGCAGTAGACCGGATCCGGGAGGACCATACGGTGGGGGAGGAAAAGATGGGAGACCTTGAGGGGATATATGGTTATGACATCTATTACAATAAGACCAATTATGAACTGGCGTATACGGTAGAATATGAAGGCGACAAGATAATTGTCGTGATTATGGCAGGGACGAGGGAGAATTTTTACGAGGCCCTGAAGCGGTATATGAAGGCATAGAAGACATCCGCAGAAACGATTTTCCCGCACTTAACCTGGAAATTCGGACAAAATAATAGTATGAAAATCACACTGCTTACAGAGTCATCGGACAGGATGGCTCTTTTTGTGTGCTTTTCTGCGGAGTAAATAGCAAGCCGAGATTCCGTGCTTTCCTTTTCTGAACCGATATAGTATAATAACGAGGAAGGTGTCAATCGATATATGAAGAGGTATATCAAATGGAAATTGTACTCAAGCCGTATGACGGCACCAGTGAAAAAGCAATGCTTCGCTTCATAAGTGCTTTTTTTCGTGTACATCATTCGCAGGTCAATGAGGCACAAGCTCGGGAAGACCTTGCCAACTGGACAAAAGAAGATCACAAGCTTTACGACATTCTCGGCGATGGGACACCTGTGGGATTTGTCCATCTTAACTGGCGTGGGGCAACCGTCTGCTGGATTGAGGACATCTTTGTGGAAGAACGTTTTCGCAGGCAGGGTATTGCCTCTCAAGCCATTGGTCTTGTGGAAGAAGTATTGCAAAAGCAGGGCGTGGAGGGAATCTGTATGGACGTAGTTCCAGACAATATTCCTGCCTTGCGGCTTTATCACCGTCTTGGCTATGATCGGTTAAGTATTGTTACCGTGCGGAAGGATATGCAGCCCTTTGTAACCGAACGCAGAGAGCAGATTGGAGGCATGGACTTTCGCGTCAAGCAGTTTAATGATTGAGCTTTGCATTGTAACCATAGTAGGCCGCGTGTCTCTGGCTTTCCCTCTGTAGCTATACTATAACATATTTTATGCATTTGTAAGTAGAAAAAGCAACAGAGTCAATATATAACTGATTTGGAAAAAGCATTACAGGAGTAAGATTACCGTTTGGCGGGAAGTGAATCGGAGTGAAAAATCGGCGTTTCCTGGAGGGAAAAGACATGATTGAGGTATTATTCGGCGAGAGTGAAGCGGCTTCCATGAAAGTCGCTAAGAATACGGTTGTGATTGGCGGAGTAAATGGGCCGACTTCTGTTTGGATGGCGGGAAAAAAGAAGCCGCCGGAAAAACTTTTTGCCGGATGGGTAGAGGGAACGGCGGAAGAAGTGGTATGCCTGGGCTTTATGTTGGACATAGGTGATGTTAAAAAGCCTGTAGATAGTTCTTATCGGAAAGAACTTATCTATTCCTTGTTTTCGCAGAACCAGTACGGAAGATCC
>CANQSA010000043.1 GCA_947626415.1 uncultured Lachnospiraceae bacterium | reverse complement strand
CCGCATCCGCTGTTTAAAGACTTTATCAAATATGCGAAGGAATTTCAGTAAAAATCTATTCCTCGGGAATTTGATTTTATCTACAAAAAAGACAGAATAGAAAACAGCAATGTCTTCTATCCTGTCTTTTATTTTTACTGATCATTATTCTTTTAAATCAGAAGCCGCGCAGGTCGTCGTTATCGTCGCCCTGTTCCACCGCTCTGATGATCACGTCATAGCTGTAGCTGTCATTGACCCGGATCGTAACTCGGTCGCCGGTCTTATGCCCAAGAATGGCTTTCCCGATCGGGGACTCTGTACTGACCATGCCTTTGACGGAATTGCCGCGCACCGTTGTGACCAGTTTGATCTTCTGTTCCATATCGTCCTCCTCAAAATACAGGGTGACGATCTTGTTCATTCCGACTTCATCGGCGTCTGACTCATCCCGGATAATCGTCGCAGTCTTGATCATCCGCTCCAGATAACGGATCCGGCTCTCATTTTTATTCTTGTCCTTTTTTGCCGCATGGTACTCAAAATTCTCACTCAGATCTCCATGCGCGCGCGCTTCCTTCACTGCTTCCAGCGCTTCCTTACGCACTACCAGTTTCCGATAGCGGATTTCCTCCTCCATCTTTCTGATATCGCTTTCGGTCAGTTCATTATACATAATAAGCCTCACTTTACAGCATTTACGCCGCTTTCTTTGCTGCCTTTTCTTCCTTGATCACCTTCTGAAATCCCTTGATATCCCTGACGATCTCATTGCTCAGCAGCAGCAGACAGATCAGGTTCGGGACTGCCATCAGCGCATTGGCGATATCCGAGAAGTTCCATACCAGTTCCAGCGTCTGTGTTGCACCTATGTATACGATCAAAGAGAATATGATTCGGTAGATCATATTGTACTTATGCGTCTTAAACAGATATTCAACCGCTTTCTCCCCGTGATATTCCCAGCCCAGGATCGTGGAGAACGCAAACAACGCGATACCGATCGTTACCAGCCATGCGCCCACATCACCCAATACCGACGCAAACGCCTGGATGGTCAGCGCGGAACCGATATAGGCTTCCTCATATGAGTAGGATCCGTCACTATTAAAGATCAGCGCGTTTCCGGCTCCGTCCGTCCAGGTTCCCTGGAAACCGGTCAGTCCGTTTGTCAGCGCAGCTGTCTCACAGTTTGCCGCGCCCTTCTCCAGCTTATCGTAAGAATCAGACGGATACGGCGTCAAAGTCATAGATGTCTTACCCGCAGTCAAAACCAGCGTATTTGCATCTTTCACTTCGGACTGATATGTATTTATCTTTGTCTCATCATCAGTCATTTCCGTAATCACCAGCTGGTCTCCCATAACCGCGTAACTTCCGGTTGCCGTCTGATGCGTCGTTCCGATCACGCCGGTGCTTGCGATCACCAGGCCGGTAATCGTGCAGACTACAATGGTATCCCAGAATGTACCGGTCATATTGATATAACCCTGACGAACCGGATTATCCGTGGTTGCCGCTGCCGCGGTAATCGCCGCGGAACCCATGCCTGCTTCATTGGAAAAAACGCCCCGGGCAACACCGTAACGCATTCCGTTGCTCAATGAAGCCACGATCGCGCCCAGCACACCGCCGGTCACAGACTGGAATGAAAACGCCATCTTAAAGATCAGCGCCAGACCCACCGGCAGATTGGCGATATTGGCAATGATAACAATCAGACCCGCGATCACATAAAAGATCGCCATAAACGGTACAACGACTGAAGATACTTTGGAAATAGACTTGATCCCGCCGATAATAATAATCATAGAAAGTACGGTCAGGATCACGCCGATCAGCCACGGACTTACGGAAAATGTCTCTTGCATGGAAGATGCAATAGAATTGGCCTGTGTCATATTTCCGATTCCAAAGGACGCCATCACTGCAAACAGTGCGAATAGCCAGCCTAAAACGCTGCCCAGCCGCTTCTGCTTAATGGCCTTCTTCATCGTATACATAGGCCCGCCGGACATCTCACCCTTTTCATTGACTTCACGGTATTTGACCGCCAGCATACACTCGCTGAACTTGGTCGTCAGTCCAAAGCATGCGGAGACCCACATCCAGACCAGCGCGCCGGGGCCGCCGGAAATCATGGCAGTCGCGACACCGACAATGTTGCCGGTTCCAATGGTGGCCGCCAGCGCCGTTGTCAATGCCGAAAACGGAGAAACATCTCCCGTTCCGCGTTTTTTGGTTCTTGCTTCCTTGCTCAGTGTACTCTTCAGTGCGTAGCCCAGATTCCGCCATGGCAGAAATCTCATCCGAACTGTCAGATAAATACCGGTTCCCACCAGTAATACCAGCATGACAGGACCCCACAAAAAATCGTCTACGGCACTTACGATCTTATTTAGTGTTTCCATTTTTTCTCCCTTTCTCTTTATTTGCATCAATAAAAGAAAAGAAAGACAATACGAAATAAAAAACGACGCCATTGTCCTTCTTTTTCATAAAATATATTATATGAATAGAGCGAAAAAATGTCAATTAAATTTTGAATATTTTGTGAATTTAGCCCTGTTTTACAGCGCTATCCCCGCTGTACTGCTTTTAACGCTTCCTGCAGCGGCTTTGCCAGCAGGACGGCAAGAATACATTTTACCGTGTCTAACGGAATAAACGGCAGCGCAGCCGCCGTAAAGGACGCAGCCCAGGTATTGCCGGTTACGAACTTCCACCAGACGACGGCGCAGCCATAGATCGATACCATACTGACTGCCACCGTTACGATCAGATAGCGGATCAGATTGTATTTTTCGCCGCGCAGCAGAGAGATCAAAATAACTGCCACGATAAATCCGATCAAAAAACCTCCGTTTGGCCCGAACACGCGCGCCGGCCCGGCCGTACCGCCTGAAAAAACGGGAATCCCGATCAGTCCCACCAGCCAGTAGACTGCCATCGTGATTCCTGCCTCCACGGGACTTAACAGCAGTCCCACCAGGCAGACCATCATGGTCTGCACGGAAAATAGAACGGAAGTAAACGGCAGCGGAAAAGCAATATAAGCGGATACTCCCGTTAATGCCACAAACAGGGCGATCTTTGTCACCTGCACGGTCGTGAGTGCCAATTTTGATTTTGTTGATGTGTCGCGGATTGTTTTTTCCATGATAGCGGTTCCTTTCCAATTTAATTAATTGTTAACCATGCTATCATATTGGTTGACATTTGTCAAGCCCATCCTACTTTATCGCCAATTTCATCGTTTTGGCATGGTTTCTCCCCGTCACTCCTGTCCGTTTAACTTCATTCCATCCTGAAACGCGTTGCCGACACGCTCCGTCACCCTGTAATAGCCATGCGTATAGGGATCGAACGCAATGGCGTCTACCAGAGACATATCCAGCTTTCCGTCCGGCATAACACGCTCGTCCGCAGTAACGTTTACCACTTTGCCGATCACGCCGCAGCCATATTCATTCGTCTGATATTCCACATACTCACATTCCAGACAAAGCGGAAATTCATTGATAACCGGTGCGTCTACACATTCCGCTTTGGAAGCGGTAAGCCCGGATTTCTCCAGCTTATCGGCGATCTTATTGCCCGACGCGATGCCAAAATAATCGGCTTCAACGACATGCGCGGCGTCGGCGATGCTCACCGTAAACGCGCCTCTTTCTTTTATGTTCTGAACCGTCTTATGACTTTCCGTCAGATTGAGCGCTACCATATTCCGCTCCTGCATCGTTCCCCATGCGGCATTCATAACATTTACGCTTCCATCGCCGTTATAGGCAGCAACCATTAACACCGGCATAGGGAAAATTCCTTCTGTGATATTCAATTTTTTTCTCATAATCAAAACCTCTTTTCTTTTTATTCTTTTCCGTTCCAGCAATAGGTACACAGCTTACATTTTTCCAGCCCGACAGAGGCCAGCATTCCCTCTAAAGAATGGTATTCCAGCGTGGTAAAATTCAGGTTCTTTCGTATTTCTTCTACCATCGCGCAGTAAGGTTTGGAACCAAACTCTGTATATTCAGTGATCTGTTCCCCAGTCACTTCCTCTTTCCCCGTAACCGCCATGATCGCCCGTCTTGCAATATTGTCATTCTCCGTAGCAGAACGGGTAAAATTCAGGTATTTACAGGTGTACAGAATCGGCGGGCAGGCAATCCGTCCGTGAAGTTCTTTCGCGCCGTGAGAAAATAACGCGTCCATCATACCGCGCATCTGTGTTCCCCGCACAATGGAATCGTCGATCAGCAGCAGCCTCTTATTTTCAATCAGCGCATTGGCTCTTGTCAGCTTCATATGCGCGATCAGATCCCGGACGCTCTGATCCTTCGGCATAAAGCTCCGCGGCCAGGTAGGCGTATATTTAATCAGCGGCCGGGCAAACGGGATCTTTGACTCATTGGCGTATCCGATGGCATGCGGCGTTCCGGAATCGGGAATCCCCGCCACATAATCCACCTCCGCGGCCGTCCCGTTTTCCACATCCTGTCTGGCCATACTGTGCCCGCACCGGTAGCGCATTTCCTCTACATTTTTTCCTTCATAATCAGAAGTGGGGAACCCGTAGTACAGCCATAAAAACGTACAGATCTTCATTTCCGGAAGGGGTTTGGAAATCTGCGTGATCCGATCCGCGGTCAGAAAGAGCACTTCTGCAGGTCCCAATTCATAACAGGTTTCATATCCCATATTCAGATAGGCAAACGATTCCAGGCTGGCGCAATAGCCTTTTTCGCCGTTCCCTCTTTTTCCGATAAACAGAGGCGTCCGCCCATATCGATCCCGCGCGGCGTACAGTCCGCCGTCGGCAGATACCAGCATCGTCATGGAACCTTCGATCTGACTCTGCGCATACCGGATTCCGTCCGGTACATTGTCCTTGCAGCAGATCAGCGACGCCACGATCTCCGTATCGTTGATCGCACCGCCGCTCATCTCCGTAAAATACGCGTGCTGCTCTTTGATCAGCATCTGCGTCAATTCCTGTTTATTATTGATTCTTCCCACCGTGGCAACGCCGATGGCGCCGATCCGGGTATGAAGTATGACCGGCTGCGGATATTCGTCACTGATACAGCCAATTCCTAAAAAGCCTTTCATCTCTGCAAGTTCGGAATCAAATTTCGTCCGAAACGGCGTATTGGAAATATTATGTATGGATCTGGTATAACATTTCCCGTCAAAAACAGCCATTCCGCCCCTTCTGGTACCCAGATGAGAATGGTAGTCTGTCCC
>CANQSA010000042.1 GCA_947626415.1 uncultured Lachnospiraceae bacterium | reverse complement strand
ACTCACAGATTTAAAACCATATACGCCTGAAGGTTTTCTTGAAACCCGTCCTGTGAGGAAAGAAAAAATACTTACCACTTCACAGGCACTTAATCTACTTAGACGACGAGGTTATCTCATCAAGGATGATCCTTTACCTGTTTCTTGATTAGGTGTTGCGATAATATTCAATTTTGGGCCACCATATGATGGCTTATTTGTGATGTTCAATTTTATACTCTATCCGCTGCCTCTTAGTTTCAAACTTTTCCTTCCTCCCGGAGCATTTCATTCTCCGATCATTTTCATTCCCCGATCATTTTCACTTCCGGTTCCAGCATAACTCCGCTGTCCTGCAGCACTTTTTCCTGTATCTCCCGGATCAGCTTCTGCACCTCGGCCGCCGTAGCATTTCCCAGATTGATCACAAAACCGCAGTGTTTCTCCGAAACCGCAGCGTCTCCGACCCGGTAACCGGCCAGCCCCGCATCCTGAATCAGTTTGCCGGCAAAATACCCCTCCGGACGTTTAAAAGTGCTGCCTGCGCTGGGATATTCCAGCGGCTGTTTTTCTTTCCTGCGCCGGTTCAGCTCCCGCATTGTCTCCGCGATCTTTTCCGGATTGCCCGGCGTCAGCCGGAGCACTGCCTCCAAAACTATGTACTGCTCCTTCATAACGATACTGCTTCGATATCCCAGTTCCAGCGCTTCATTGGAAAGGGAAAGCAGCTCGCCTTCCTGTGTCATGACCAGCGCGGATTCTATGACATCTTTCATCTCACCGCCGTAGGCGCCTGCATTCATCGTAACCGCGCCGCCCAGCGTTCCGGGAATCCCCGAAGCAAACTCCAGTCCACTGAGATGCTGCTGCAGCGCCGCGCCCGCCAGACTGCTTAACAGAATCCCGCTCTGTGCGCGGATCCGTCCGTCCGGCTCTGTCTGATATTCGGAATAATTCCGATCCAGGGCGATGACTACGCCTCGGTATCCCCTGTCTCCAACCAACAGATTGCTGCCGTTTCCAATGATCACATAAGGGATCTGATCATCCCTGCACAATGCGGCAATCTTCTGAATCTCCATGATGGAACCGGGCGTCACAAAATAGTCCGCCGGGCCGCCGATCCGAAATGTGGTATGGCGCATCATCGGTTCTTTTGTTTTTAAAGCATGTTCTCCGACAATCTGTACCAATGATTCCTGTAGATTCATAATTTCCTTTCTTACTTTGTTCCTGGTTTCTCCACCTCTCATGCGCAAAACCAGCCGGCTTTACATGAAACCATGAATCGTAACTCTTTTACTCAAACTGCTTCGCAATACTCTGCTGTACACGGTTATACAGTTCCTGCGCCGCGTTATACCCCATCTTTTTCTGACGGTGGTTAATGGCTGCGGACTCTACAATGATCGCCACATTTCTGCCCGGACGAATGGGGATCTTGTGGCATACGATCTTATTGCCTAAAAATTCCGTATACTGATCTTCCAGTCCCAGCCGGTCATATTCTTTTTCCTTATTCCAGTGTTCCAGCTGAATGCACAGATCCAGTCCCTGCGTCTCTTTTACGCTCTGGATACCGAACAGGGTCTTGATATCAATGATCCCGATACCGCGAAGCTCGATAAAGTGCCGGGTGATGTCCGGTGCCTTACCGACCAGGGTATCATCGCTGACTCTGCGGATCTCCACCACATCATCGCTGACAAGACGGTGTCCTCTTTTGATCAGTTCCAGCGCGGTCTCGCTCTTGCCGATCCCGCTCTCGCCCATGATCAGGACGCCTTCGCCGTATACATCCACCAGTACGCCGTGGACGGAAATACAGGGCGCCAGCTGTACGTTCAGCCACCGGATCAGTTCCGCCATAAAGGAGGACGTATCCTTCGTCGTCACCAGAACGGGAACGTTATTCCGGTTTGCCGCCTCCAACAGCAGCTCGTCCGGCTGCAGATCCCGGCAGAAGATCACACAGGGCAGATTTTCTTTGGTAAACCGTTCGTAAATCTCCCGTTTGCGCTCCTCATCCATGCCCTGCAGATAGGTGTATTCCACAAATCCCACCAGCTGTACCCGGTCGCTGGCGAAATGTTCAAAATATCCGGTCATCTGCAGCGCCGGCCTGTTGATATCCGGCAGACGGATCTCCGCCCGGTTCAGATCGATATCCGGGGTCAGATTCTTCAAGTGGTAATTTTCAACTACCTTTGCTACCTTTACTGCTTCCATAAATTCCTCCGCTTGTTTCTTAATTTCTGTTTTCTATCATAGCATTTTCATTTTATTTTGCCAATACGAAATTTAGTGAAAATATTGATAAACTTCCCGGGCCGCTTCTTCATTCATGGATTCCGTCCCCGCCAGCTCCGCCTCTGTCGCCTGACTGATTGCTTCCAGCGTCTTGAAGCGGCGCAGCAGCGCCTTCCTTCTGACAGGTCCGATTCCTTTGATATCATCTAACAGGGAATGCACCTGTCCCTTGCTGCGCAGTTCTTTATGGTAAGTAATGGCAAACCGATGCGCTTCATCCTGGATCCGGGTGATCAGTTTAAACGCCTCTCCGCGCGTATCAATGGGAATCTCTGTATTCTGATAATAAATTCCCCGCGTTCTGTGGTTATCATCCTTGACCATTCCGCAGACCGGAATATCCAGTCCCAGCTGATCCAGCACCCGCAGCGCCACATTTACCTGTCCCTTGCCGCCGTCCATCAGCAGCAGATCCGGAAATCGGGTGAAGCTGCCCAGAGAGAGATCCATATTCTTTTCTTCCAGTTCTTTGCGTTCTTCCAGTCCGTGGGTAAACCGTCTGCGCAGGACCTCCTCCATACTGGAATAATCGTTGGCGCCTTTTACCCATTTGATCTTAAACTTCCGGTAATCGCTTCGCTTCGGTTTCCCGTCTTCATAAACGATCATAGAACCAACCGACTCAAAACCATTGATATTCGAAATATCATATGCTTCCATCCGCCGGATATTCTCCAATTCCAGAAGATCCGCCAGTTCTTTAACCGCACCCACGGTTCGGAGTTCTTCCATTTTCAGTTTCTCTTTATCCTTCTGTAAGATCAGCTTCGCATTTTTCTCCGCTAACTGCACCAGTTTATTCTTTTCTCCCTTTTTCGGCACCAGTACGCTGACTTTACCTCCCCGTTTTCCGCCAAGCCACTGCTCAATGAGCTCCTGTTCATCGATCGGAAGCTGCACCAGGATCTCTCTGGGTACAAACGGACTTCCCGCATAATGCTGCTTGATAAAGCTGGTGAGGATCTCCCGTCCGGTATCTTCCGGTACGATAGACAAATGGAAATCTTCTCTGCCGAGCAGTTTGCCGCCGCGGATGAAAAATACCTGTACCACCGCGTCAAAGTCTTCGGCGCTATAGGCAATGATATCCCGATCCTGCATTTCGCTGGAAGTGATCTTCTGTTTATCGGCAACGTGTTTCACGCTGGCAGTCAGATCCCGGTAATACGCCGCTTCTTCAAATTCCATTTGCTCCGAAGCGGCCAGCATCTTTTCCTCCAGCATGGTTAAAATCGGCGTAAAATTTCCATTTAAAAATTCCAGCACCTGTTTTACCGCCTGCCCGTAATCTTCCTGAGAGATCAGACCGTTGCAAGGCGCATAACACTGTTTGATATGGTGATTTAAGCAAGGGCGTTCTTTCCCGATATCCCGGGGCAATACCCTTCTGCAGGTACGGATCCGGAACAGCTTCTGCAGAAGCTCAATGGTATCCCTCACCGCCTGCCCGCTGGTATACGGCCCGAAATACTTGTTTTTGTCCTTTTTCATTTTGCGGACCATCTGCAGTCTGGGATACTCTTCCGAAGTGGTAACACAGATATACGGATACGTCTTATCGTCCCGCAGCATGGTATTGTAACGGGGCCGGTATTCTTTGATCAGATTACATTCCAGGATCAGAGCCTCCAGTTCCGAATCCGTAACGATATACTCAAACCGCGCGATCTTCGTCACCATTTTCTCAATCTTCGGCGACTTATTCGTGCTTTCCCGAAAATAAGAACGTACCCGGTTACGCAAGGAAATAGCCTTGCCGACATAGATAATGTCGTCATGGCTATCCCGCATTAAATATACCCCAGGTGAATGAGGCAGTTTCTTCAGTTCTTCCTCAAAATTAAACATACTCGACTTCGATTTCTCCGTCATTGTTAATGACTACCTGTTTTCCGTCCTGAACCAGCTGGAAGATCTCCATGAACTGCGCGCCGGTGATCGTCTCTTTCTTATATAAATATTCCGCCAGCTTATCCAAAATCGCCCTGTTTTGGGAAATCAGTTCTTTGGCCTTGTCGTAGCAGACGCTCAGCAGCTTCTGCACTTCTTCGTCTACTTTAGCCGCCGTAGAATCCGAGCAGTTCAAATGTGTCGCGCCGCTTAAATACTGGCTTTCCACCGTCTCCAGACTCATCAGTCCGAACCGTTCCGACATGCCGTACTGGGTGATCATCGCCCTCGCCAGCTTGGTCGCCTGCTCCATATCGTTGGAAGCGCCGGTAGTAACGGAATCGAAAACCGTTTCCTCCGCCGCACGGCCCGCCAGCAGCGTAACCAATTTTGCTTCCAGTTCGTCCTGCCGCATCAGATATTTTTCTTCTTCCGGTACCTGCATCACGTAGCCCAGAGAGCCCATGGTTCTCGGTACGATGGTGATTTTCTGAACGGGCTCCGCGTGTTTCTGCAGCGCGGTTACCAGCGCGTGTCCGATCTCGTGGTATGCCACGGTCTTCTTCTCTTCCGGACCCAGGATCCGATCCTTCTTTTCTTTTCCCGCGATCACCACTTCCACGGATTCAAACAAATCTGCCTGAGAGATCGCGCTGCGGCCGTGCTTTACTGCATTGATGGCCGCCTCGTTGATCATATTCGCCAGATCGGAACCGACCGCGCCGGAGGTTGCCAGCGCAATGGCTTCCAAATCCACCGTATCATCCATGCGTACATTTCTGGAATGTACCCGCAGCGTATCGACCCTTCCCTTCAGATCCGGCTTATCCACAATGATCCGCCGGTCAAACCGTCCAGGACGCAGCAGCGCCTGATCCAAAACCTCAGGCCGGTTCGTAGCCGCCAGAATCAGCACCCCTTTCGACGGATCGAAACCATCCATCTCGGCCAGCAGCTGATTTAACGTCTGCTCCCGTTCATCATTCCCGTAATTGGAATCCCGGCTCTTGCCGATGGCATCGATCTCATCGATAAATACGATACAGGGCGCCTGCTTCTGTGCCTGCTTAAACAGATCCCGCACACGGGAAGCGCCTACGCCCACAAACATTTCTACAAAATCAGAACCTGCCAGAGAGAAAAACGGCACCTTGGCTTCTCCGGCAACCGCCTTTGCCAGCAGGGTCTTACCGGTTCCGGGAGGGCCTACCAATAACGCGCCCTTCGGCAGCTTGGCGCCGATCCGGGTATATTTGCCCGGGTCGTGCAGAAAATCCACGATTTCCGTCAAGGACTCTTTCGCTTCATCCTGTCCCGCTACATCCCGGAAAGTCACGCCGGTTTCTTTCTCCACATAGACTTTGGCATTGGACTTGCCGACGCCCATCACGCCGCCGCCCGCGTTCTTCATCATCCGCCGGAACAGCAGGAAGATCGCGCCGTAGATCAGGACAAACGGCAGCAGATAGGTTAAGAAACTGGTCCGGGTATCGGAGATATCTCCCCGGAAGGAGATCTCCGGATGATTCTCTTTCAGTTCCTGGATCAGCTCCGGATCATCCAGATAAACCGTCCAATAAGTGATCGGCATCAGGGATTCCGATTCCGTCACCGGCGTAATCACAATCTTGCCGCCGGACTGAAAGACGATCTCTTTGATTTCTTTATTATCCAGCATCTGCATAAAATCGTTATAGGAAATTTCTCTCGTAGTCACCCGCTCCATCAGAGAGGACATCAGCGTCAGCATAACGATCGTAATGACCGCGCACACCAGTAAGATGACCCAGGTCTGTCTCTTCGGGGGCTGGTTATTTTTTTTATTATTATCTTCCATGGAATACCTCTTTCTGTTTTTACTCGAATAGCCTTATTATACGGGTATCCTTATGAGAAATCAATGTTTAAGTTGTGAATTTTTGTGGATTCCTCCGTGATTTTTTGATGTTATTCACAAAAATAGGCTTTTTGTGAAAAATTATGTGGAAACTTTGTCCGATCCATAGTATAATAAACGAATGATTGTTACATACAAATAAGGAGGAAATTATGCCAGTAAAGTACGTTTTTGTGACCGGTGGTGTCGTATCCGGCCTTGGAAAAGGAATTACGGCCGCTTCTCTGGGCCGGCTGCTGAAGGCAAGAGGATATACTGTCACCATGCAGAAGTTTGACCCCTATATCAATATCGATCCGGGCACGATGAATCCGGTACAGCACGGCGAGGTATTCGTTACCGACGACGGTGCGGAGACTGACCTGGACTTAGGACATTACGAACGGTTTATTGATGAAAGTTTAAATAAAAATTCCAATGTGACGACCGGTAAGAT
>CANQSA010000041.1 GCA_947626415.1 uncultured Lachnospiraceae bacterium | reverse complement strand
GTCACAAATAGCCCTGATGGCAGAGGAGAAATCGCATTCGCGATTTCTCCTCGCCCCGTCGCGTAAACGCTCCGGAACGGGGATTAACATGACGCAGAGAGAAAAAAGAGAATTTCTGATTCAAAGGCTGATCGATGAACAGCCCCGGTATCGGAAACTGAAGGTTCCCTCCGGCGAAGCAGAGCAGAAAACGCTGCTCCGCTCCCTGATGAACGTCCGCCCGCCGCGTCCTGTCGGAGAGGATTTCCTTGCAGTGCAGGACGCATATCTGCGGGAGGAAACCGCCCGGAAGGGCGTCACGGATGCAGCCGGTCTCGCGCCCGCGGAGCCGGGCATCTATCTCTGGCAGGGCGACATTACCGCCCTGAAATGCGGCGACATTGTGAACGCCGCCAATTCCGGCATGACCGGCTGCTATGTTCCCTGCCACGGCTGCATCGACAATGCGATCCACACTTACGCTGGGGTACAGCTTCGGCTGGCCTGTGCAGAACTGATGGAAAAACAGGGGCATGAGGAACCTACCGGGCAGGCCAAACTCACGCCCGGCTACAATCTGCCCTGCGAGTATGTTCTTCATACCGTCGGCCCGATCATATACGGCCGCGTGACGCAAAGGGATCGGGAACTGCTCGCATCCTGTTACCGTTCCTGTCTGGAGCTGGCGCAGCAAAACGGGATCGGGAGCGTGGCGTTCTGCTGCATTTCCACGGGGGAATTTCATTTTCCCAATGAAGAAGCCGCAAAGATCGCCGTGGACACGGTGCGGCGGTACAGAGGGAACACGGAGGTGATCTTCAATGTTTTCAAGGATATCGACTATGAAATCTACCGCGCGCTGCTCGAACGCGCGGACCGCATCGGATAATATCCGGAGGCTCCGGGAGACGCTGGACAGCGCGGACGCCGTTGTGATCGGCGCGGGAGCGGGGCTGTCCGTCTCTGCGGGGTTTATCTATACCGGGGAACGTTTTCGGCGGTATTTCTCCGACTTCGCCGACAAATACGGCTTCCGGGACATGTATTCCGGCGGCTTTTATCCGTTCCCCGAGCCGGAGGAATTTTGGGCGTATTGGAGCCGCTATATCTTTATCAACCGCTATACGGACGCCCCGAAGCCGGTCTATGACGATCTGCTGGCGCTGGTTCAGGACAGGGACTATTTTGTGATCACCACAAATGTAGATCACTGCTTTCAAAAAGCGGGCTTCGACAAAAAGCGGCTGTTCTACACGCAGGGCGACTACGGACTGTTCCAATGTTCAGGGCCGTGTTGTCAGGAAACCTTCGATAATGAGGACACGATCCGGCGGATGATGGAGCGGCAAAAGAATATGCGGGTCCCCTCTGCGCTTGTGCCGGTCTGCCCCCATTGCGGGAGCCCCCTGACCATGAATCTGCGCGCCGACGATAAATTTGTAGAGGACGAGGGCTGGCACCGGGCGGCGGAACGGTATGAGAACTTTCTGCGGACAAGGAGACGCGGGCGCGTCCTGTTTCTGGAGCTGGGGGTCGGGTATAACACGCCGGGCATTATCAAATATCCCTTCTGGCGGATGACCGCGGCGAATCACAAGGCGATGTATGTGTGTGTGAATTATGGGGAGGCGGTTTGTCCGGAGGAGATTGCGGGGAGGAGTATCGCGATCAATGCGGATATTGGGGAGGTCATAAGCGCATCTCTCTTCTAAAAGTAAAATGCAACGGAAAATATATAATCCATTGCAAATATAAGGCCCTGTTTTCGGTACGGCATGTGAATTGTCCCGAATTTTATATAGAATTCGGGACAAATTCTTTTGGCACAAAAAAATTACATTTAACGTATCAGTTTTTGAAGAAAAGCAGAAAAATGATACTTTAACTTGATGTTTACTGATTTATCAATTATAATGGAGACACTTCGGAAGAGGAGGTGTGCTCTATGAAACTTTACCGCAGAGAAAACTATTTGAAAAAGATCCGGGCATTTTATCATGCAGATGACATTATTAAAGTAATCACAGGCGTCAGACGCTGCGGAAAATCCAGCCTTATGGAAACGATTGCTGATGAGATCAGAGAAAGCGGCATTCAAAATGAAAATATTCTCTACATTGATCTGGATCTTCGAGGATACAGAAGCATAAAAACCGCAGATCAGCTTGAAAATCTGATTTTACAGATGGGAACGGCGGTAGGCTGGAAATATTTGTTTATTGATGAAATTCAAAATGTTTTCGGCTTTGAAGAAGTATTAAACGGATTCCGCAGTGAAGGCGGCTGGTCTATTTTTATTACGGGTTCCAATTCGTATTTGCTCAGCGGTGAACTGGTTACGAAACTGACGGGAAGATATCTTGAATTTGAATTATTTCCACTGACCTTTGAAGAATATGAAAAAATGAAAGCCTTTTACAACAAGAATATTGATCCGCTTCCGGCAAATGAAATGAATCGTTACATTCTGGAAGGTGGTTTTCCGCGAACCATACAATTAGAGCATATGGCGGACAAACGCACTTATGTCCAGGGTGTAGTCAGGGAAATATTCGAGAAAGATATACGACATAGGGTTAAGATCAGGGAAAAAGAGACTTTCGAAGCCGTTAAGACGTATATTATCAACAATTTTGGTGCAACAGTGAGCATTAACAGTCTTTGCAGCGCATTGCGGAAAAACGGGCTTTCCGTTAGCAGAGCTACACTTACAAGATATTTGAAAGCTTTGACGGATGCAAAAATTTTATATGAATGCTCCAGATTTGATATGAAATCAAAGCGATCTTTAAGCGGAGAAAAAAAGTATTATCTGGCAGATCTGAGTTTCTATTTTGCACAAAATACAGATAATCGGATTCATTATGGACCTGTTTTGGAAAATATAGTCTATACCTATGCCAGAGCACAGGATTATTCAGTCAGTGTTGGAAGAATCGGAAAATTAGAATGTGATTTTATTCTCAGAGATAATGAAATGCAATATTCTTATGTACAAGTAGCATACATGATCGCTTTGTCGCAGGAAACAGAAGATAGGGAATACCGTGCCTTGGAAGCAATCAAAGACAATTACCCGAAATACGTTGCAACAACCGATTCGTTGTTACAGCGGAGAAATGGCATTAAAAACATAAACCTAATTGACTTTATGAAAAATGGTCAAAAATTTTAACTTTTTTGGTACGCAATAGGTATAACACCACCGGCATTATCAAGTACCCCTTCTGGCGGATGACGGCGGAGAATCCCAGGGCGGTGTATGCGTGCGTGAACTATGGGGAGGCGGTTTGTCCGGAGGAGATTGCGGGGAGGAGTATTGTGGTCAATGCGGATATCGGGGAGGCCGTAAGCGCATTGCCCGGTGAAGCAGACTGTTCAGATGATCAGATGAACTGTAATATCAAAGGCATGTTTTTTATGACGTGTACTTTACTACAGAACCCCAATAAACTGCTGGCTGCACCGGAGTTTTACGGTCAGCCCCGATAAGTGTGTTTTCTCTCTCGTCCTGTTATTCACCCTGCAAGGTGCAGGCAGTGGGCAATCTCCTAGATACATATATAATTCGTCATTATTGACTAATTAACTATTTATATGATATAATAATCGCCAATAAAGGCAAATTAGGAGAGTAGAATCATGAGAATATCAGGAGAGGAAAATAACACATTCCTTTTGAGGGAGATCGGAGAAAGGATTAGGGATATCAGAATAGCGGTTCCGCTGACGCAGAAGGAAATGGCTGAAAAGGCAGGTGTATCACCGCGGACAGTTGAACGGATTGAAAACGGTGAAAATGTTAAAATAGAGAATCTGTTGAATATTCTGCGGACACTTGGTCTGCTGGAAAACCTGAATACCCTGATTCCGGAACAGGAAATTCTCCCGTCTGTTTTGATTGACCGTGGAAAGAAACGGGTAAGGGCTGTTTCGCAGAAACTGGGGAATGCAAAAGACAGTGAATGGAAATGGGGGGATGAAGCTTGATTGCGGCGGAAGTATATTTGTGGGGAACACGAATCGGTGTGGTATTACAGGAACGGGTGGATGCTGTCCCCAGATTCAATTATGACAGGAATTTTATCAGAAGCGGGATACAGGTCTCTCCGCTTGTGATGCCGCTATCGGATCGAGTTTATTCTTTCCCGGCGTTAAATATTGAGACATTTCGCGGACTCCCGGGACTTTTGGCGGATTCGCTGCCGGATAAATTCGGGACAAAACTGATTGAAAGATATCTGATGGATCAGGGGAGAAAAATATCTGACTTTTCGTCTGTAGAACGCCTGTGTTATGTCGGGAATCGCGGAATGAGAGCGTTGGAATATGTCCCGGACAGAAATTATGTGGATGCGGCTGACCGGTCGGTGGATATCAACGCTTTGGTGCAGCTGGCATCCGATATCCTCGCAGAGAGGAAGTCTGTCCATGTGGACGGCAGCGGGCAGTTGATGAAACAGATCATAAAAGTCGGGACATCAGCGGGAGGCGCCAGAGCAAAGGCTGTTATCGCATGGAATGAAACGACAAATGATATCCGTTCCGGACAGATTGAGGCGGGCAGCGGATATCATTACTGGCTGATTAAATTTGATGGGGTAGAAAACAACAAAGATAAGGGGGATAAAGCTGACGGGCCCGCCTACACCCGGATTGAATATGCGTATTATCTGATGGCAAAAGCGGCGGGAATCGCGATGAAGGACTGTCGGCTTTACATAGACAATGGAAATTACCACTTTATGACGAAGAGATTTGATAGGGAACCGGATTTGGGCAGGAAGATCCATATGCAGTCGCTGGGGGCAATCGCGCATTATGACTTCAATATGCCGGGCACGCACAGTTATGAACAGGCAGCGGACGTGATATACCGGCTGGGGATGGGGCAAAAAGAGGTTGAACAGTTGTTTCGCAGAATGGTTTTTAATATCGCGGCGCGGAATCAGGATGACCATGTGAAGAACATTTCATTTTTGATGGATCGAAACGGTATATGGAGTCTTGCGCCTGCCTATGATGTGACATATGCTTATGATCGGACAAATCACTGGCTTTCCAGGCATCAGATGAGTGTGAATGGGAAATTGGACAACATCACCATGAATGATGTGCTTTCCTGCGGTAAGCGGATGAATATCAGCAAAAATAAGATCAGGAAGATTACGGAGGAAGTGAATGCGGCCGTAGGTCGGTGGCAAATGTTTGCGGAGAATGCATTTCTGAATGAGCAGATCTATCTGGAAGTATCTCAAAACCATGTTTTGTTGTAGAGGAACGCGGGGAGTATGGTGACGGTCATGGGCCCAAGGCAGGCATCTGAAAATGCGGACGAGAGACGACTTTAAGTCGAGCAGCCGCCGGAAAATGACTGGTGCAATGTAATTGAAAAGTGATGCGCAATAGATACAACACACCCTCTCGAAAAATCTTCATTTAAAATGATGTCTCGCGCGCAAAATCAATTTTGGAACACTTATTGCAACTTTAATATTTACTTTTAACTAAAAATAAGTTATAATACAAATTAAAGTAAAGAAAGGGCGGCAATAATGGAGTATCTCAAATCTGTACTTGGAATCCGTGTTGTATATGGTGATGGTGAAATAACAGGGATTCCCAATTATATTCATTCCAGGTATCGTTTACAAGAGGTATCACTTGATGGCATAAAAGCCGTTTTTGTTTATCCGAAAACGGAGTTGGAGGCTGTTGATGTTATAAAAAAGCATCTGAAAAGAATACAGTCGGTGATAGAGGCTTCAGCCATACTTGTGTTGGATCATCTCACTTACCGTCAGAAGGAATATCTTTTGCGAGATCACATTCCGTTTATCGTGGATGGCAGGCAGATCTATCTGCCGTTTATGGCGGTTTATCTGCAGCAGCGTGCTGACGCAGAGAAACCTGAGATCACAGAGATCCTTCCGTCAGCGCAGCTATTGTTTCTTTACTATGTTTATCATGGCTGCGGAGAATTGCTGACAAGCGATGCCGCAGAGGCACTTTCTTTTACAGCCACATCGATCTCCAGGGCATCCAGACAGCTTGAAGATCTGGGGTTGGTACAAACAGAAAAACGGGGTGTGCAGAAGGTTGTTTATTCCGAAAAAAGACCACGGGAACTTTTTGAAGCGGCGAAAAGTTATCTGGTAAATCCTGTCAAGAGAACGATTTATGTGCCCAAAGCGGAAATAAGAGAAAAACCGCTCATGAGCGGATATTCGGCACTCTCCGAGTATTCGATGCTGAATCCGCCTGCCGTAGAATGTTATGCTGCAAAGAGTATCACAGCATGGGGGAAAAACGCATCAGGAAGATTGCAGAATTCGGAGGATCAGTGTGCAGTGGAACTTTGGCGGTACGATCCCGGAAAACTGAGCAGTGGGGAGAGCGTTGACCGACTTTCCCTTGCTTTAGCACTTAGGGAAGACACGGATGAAAGGATAGAGGAAGCTGTAGAAGAAATGCTGGCTGACGTTTGGGGAGAAATAGATGATAAGAGGGATTGAAAATTTCAGAGAATGGTTTCGTGGATACGAGGATCAATATGTCATCATCGGCGGTACGGCATGTGATCTGCTGATGACGGAGGAAGGTCTGGATTTTCGGGCTACAAAGGATATTGATCTTGT
>CANQSA010000040.1 GCA_947626415.1 uncultured Lachnospiraceae bacterium | reverse complement strand
TAAAAAAAGCAAGGAAAACCTTGCAAAATAAGGGAAAAATTTTAATTGGGGTTAGTTAGCAAGTGGCAAACTCGGGATCGGAATTTATATCGTATACGGACTTGTAAACCTGATCAACGGCTGGATCCTGGGAAAATGCTGCCGGACCCGCAGGTTTGTCTGGGGCGCGCTGGGCGGTATGCTTTACTTTGTCATCCTCTTTCTGGTCTCCCTGATCATAAATCATGGGATCGTCATAGAATTTACCGGGATCCTGTGGTCTTTCCTGATCTGTGTATTGGGCGGTATGGCCGGAGGCATGGTGAGTTGAGAGGCAAATGCAAAAAAAGTGTTTGAAAATATGAGAGAGGTGTGATACAATACATAATTAGTAAAAAATAATATACATAGAGATAGACGGAGGTTCTTATGAAACATATTAAGACATTAAACCGAAAGACATTAAAGGATACCATGAAGAAAGGCGGATGCGGTGAATGTCAGACATCCTGCCAGTCCGCGTGCAAGACGTCCTGCACAGTCGGTAATCAGACCTGTGAGAATACAAAATAAGCGTGTGATTATTTTTGGATGCATATAACAAAGTGTGCTTCGCTTTTCATCGAATTTCGGATGAAAGTGTTCGAGGCACATTTTGTTCTGTATTCTGAGACCGGAATCTGACAGGAAGGAGACATGGAGTCAGGTGGTTCATCAATATAAGAACAATGGCTATAACATCGTTTTGGATGTAAACAGCGGCAGTGTCCATGTAGTCGATGACGTTGTATATGATGTGATCGAACGGTTTGAATCCCGTTCGGAGGAAGAAATCACGGACGAGCTCTCTCTGCTTTATCCGGAGCCGGAGATTGCGGAGGCGCTCTACGAAGTAAAAGAATTAAAGCAGGCGGGACAACTGTTTACGGAAGATATATATGAGCCCTATATCGACCGGGTGCAGACGCATGAGACAGTGGTCAAAGCGATGTGCCTGCATATTGCCCATGACTGTAATCTGGCTTGTAAATACTGTTTTGCCGAAGAAGGAGAATACCATGGCAGAAGGGCTCTGATGAGCTTTGAAGTAGGGAAGAAGGCGTTGGATTTCCTGATCGCCCATTCCGGGAACCGGAAAAACCTGGAAGTGGATTTTTTCGGCGGCGAGCCGCTTATGAACTGGGAGGTTGTGAAACAGCTGGTAGCGTACGGCAGAAGCCGGGAACCGATATATCATAAGAAATTCCGGTTTACGCTGACGACCAATGGGGTATTGCTGAATGATGAAGTGATGGAGTTCTGCAACCGGGAAATGGGCAATGTAGTGCTGAGCCTGGACGGCAGACGGGAAGTGAACGACGCCATGCGGCCGTTTCGGAACGGAGCGGGCAGCTATGATCTGATCGTACCGAAATTCCAGAAGTTCGCGGAATCGCGAAAGCAGAAGCAGTATTATATCAGAGGCACCTTTACCAGGGAGAATCTGGATTTCTCCGAGGATGTGAAGCATTTCGCGGATCTCGGATTTCAGCAGATGTCGATTGAACCGGTAGTCGGGGACGAAGCCCAGCCGTATGCGATCCGGCAGTCCGATCTGCCGAAGATCCTGGAAGAATATGACAAGCTCGCTGTGGAATATATCCGCCGCGCAAAAGCGGGACAGCCGTTCCAGTTCTTTCATTTTATGATCGACCTGGACCAGGGGCCCTGCGTATATAAGCGGATGCGGGGCTGTGGTTCCGGAACCGAGTATCTGGCGGTGACGCCGTGGGGCGATCTGTACCCCTGCCATCAGTTTGTGGGACAGGAGGATTTCCTGCTGGGCAATGTGGATGAAGGCATCAAACGGCCGGATCTGGTGGAGCAGTTTGGCGCCTGCAATGTTTATTCGAAAGAAAAATGTAAGCAGTGTTTTGCAAAGTTCTACTGCAGCGGCGGCTGTGCCGCCAACGCGTATCAGTTTCACGGCAGTCTCAACGAACCGTATGAGATCGGATGCGAGATGGAGCGGAAACGGGTGGAATGCGCAATTATGATAAAGGCGGCGCTGGCCGACTGAAAGAAGGAGAAAAGAGATGAATAAGAACAAGAGTATTGTATCTTTGTTATTGGTTCTGGTTCTGATCGCGCTGACGGGGTATACCCTGCTGTTCGGCATCGGAGACAGAGGAAAGGCAAAGTACATCAAGCTGGGCCTGGATCTGCAGGGCGGCGTGAGCATTACGTATCAGGTAAAGGAATCCGAATTTTCCGAGGAAGCGTTTTCCGATACCAAACGGAAGATGGAACTGCGTGCTTATGATTTCAGTAATGACGCAGAGATCTATCAGGAGGGCGATAACCGGATCACGGTTGATATCCCCGGTGAGACCAATGCGGAAAGCGTACTGGATGATCTGGGCAAACCCGGTTCTCTGCAGCTGATCACTTATACCGAAGAAGAAGACGATCCGGATACTGAGGAGAATGAGGCAATCAAGGTCTGGGTTGAGGGCACCGATATCAGCGATGCGCAGCCGGCAGCCAGAACTTCTCAGGATACGGGCGCTACGGAATATGTAGTGGAACTGACCATGACGCCGGAAGGCGCTGAGAAGTTCAAGGAAGCGACGACAGAGAATCTGAATAAGATCATATATATCATGTATGACGGGGAAATCATCAGCAGTCCGGTTGTAGAGGCAGTGATCGCCGACGGACAGGGCGTGATCAATGGTATGGAATCCTTTGATGAGGCTACCAGCCTGGCGTCCCGGATCCGGATCGGTTCTCTGGATCTGGAACTGGAAGAGATCAGCCATAAGGTTGTCGGCGCCAAACTGGGACAGGACGCGCTGGCTTTGAGCTTAAAAGCCGGTATCATCGGATTTATTCTGGTATGCGTCTTTATGATCCTGATGTATCGGATCTCCGGCGTTGCGGCAGCATTATCCCTGATCCTGTATGTGACCATGGATCTGCTTACGCTGAATGCCTTTAATCTGACGCTGACACTGCCGGGCGTTGCCGGTATTATCCTTTCAATCGGTATGGCGGTGGACGCCAATGTCATTATATATGCCCGGATCCGGGAAGAGATCGCGGAAGGACGGGATGTGCATGCTGCGATCAAATCCGGTTTCCAGAAAGCGACTTCCGCCATCGTGGACGGTAACGTGACCACGATCATTGCGGCACTTGTCCTGATGTGGAAAGGTTCCGGTACCGTACAGGGCTTTGCCCAGACGCTGGCAATCGGTATTATTCTGTCTATGGTTACGGCGATGCTGATCTCCCGTCTTTTGATCTATGCGTTTTACGGGATCGGCTGTCGGAACCCGAAGCTTTACGGAAAAGAGAAGATGAAGAAGCCCATCAATTTCCTTGGAAAACGGGTGATCTTCTTTTTGATCTCTCTGGCTGTGATCGCTGCGGGTGCTGTAGTCATGTTGGTTAACAGCGCAAGAGATAAGGGCGCGTTTGATTACAGCATCGAGTTCCAGGGCGGTAAGTCTTATTCCGTAGATTTTGATAAAGAATACAGTATTGACGATTTTAACGATCAGATCAAACCGGCGATCGCGGATACGATCAAGGATACGGATATTCAGGGACAGAAGGAAAGCAATTCCAACGTTATTATCATTAAGACGAAGGAAGTGGATGAAGACCTGATCTCGGATATGAAGGCAATGCTGGTCAAGGATTTCGGCGCGAAAGAAGACAGCTTTGAAGAAACCTATGTCAGCGCCAGCGTCAGCCGGGAGATGACCGAGGATGCGGTGATCGCGACAATCTTGGCTACGATCTGTATGCTGATCTATATCTGGTTCCGGTTTAAAGATATCCGGTTTGCGGCGAGTGCGATCATTGCGCTGCTGCATGACGTGCTGGTTGTTCTGGCATTTTACGCGGTATCCCGGACAACGGTAGGCACTACGCTGATCGCCTGCCTGCTGACGATCCTGGGTTATTCGATTAACGCGACGATTGTTATTTTTGACCGGATCCGAGAGAATCTGGCCGTTATGGATCGGAAGAGCACATTAAAAGATGTGGTAAATACCAGTATCACGCAGACGCTGACCAGAAGTATCTATACTTCACTGACTACCTTTATTACAGTTGCGATGATCTATATTTTAGGCGTAACTTCTATTCGGGAGTTCGCACTGCCGCTGTTGGTAGGAATTGTTTGCGGCGGATATTCTTCCGTCTGCATTTCAGGCGCACTTTGGTACGTGATGCGTACTAGATTTATAAAGAAAAAGAAAGGAGCACACGAATGAAAAAATTCTTAAACGAGTTTAAGGAATTTGCTTTAAGAGGCAATGTACTGGATCTGGCAATCGGTGTTTTGATCGGCGGCGCGTTTCAGGGACTTGTAACTTCATTGACGGAAAATATCATTTCTCCGCTGATCGGATTACTGGGAGGCGCGGACTTTAGCGCCTGGACGCTGGATTTTTGGGGAATCAGTGTGAAATACGGTTCCTTTATCACGGCCGTTATCAATTTCCTGATCATGGCGTTTATCGTATTTATCATTGTCAAGGGAATTAACAAACTGACATCGCTGGGACACAAGAAAGAGGAGCCGGCAGCGCCGACGACAAAGGTTTGTCCGTATTGTAAGAGCGAGATTTCGATTGAAGCGACCAGATGTCCGCATTGCACATCTGAACTGACAGAATAATAAGAAAAGAGAGGCTGTTGCAATACCTTTGATACAGAAGCGCCATGCAACGGCCTCTGTTTATTCGCGGAAAGGCATACGCTATGGAAAAGTGGTTTGTTTTCAGCAAGCGGGCGGATTTCGATCAGATCGGAAGAGATTATGGGATCAGTCCGATCCTTGCGCGGATTATCCGAAACAGGGATGTGGAGGGGAAATCAGCGCTGGACGCCTATTTAAAAGGGAATATCAATATGATGCATTCTCCGTGGCGGCTGAAAGGCATGGAGGAAGCGGTTAAAATATTGCGGAGCAAGCTTAAATTAAGCCGAAAAATACGGATTGTCTCCGATTATGATATTGACGGGATCTGCAGCGCATATATTTTGGTGACTGCGCTGGAGGAACTGGGCTGTTTTGTGGATCTGCGGATTCCCGACCGGGTAACGGACGGTTATGGGATCAATGTGAAAATGGTGGAAGAAGCAGCAAGAGACGGCATTGATACCATTGTTACCTGTGATAACGGGATTGCGGCTTTCGAAGCTGTTGCGCGTGCGAAAGACCTGGGGATGACTGTGATCGTGACGGATCACCATGAAGTCCCTTATGAGGAAACCTTTGGAAAACGGGAATATCAGCTTCCGGAAGCCGATGCCGTGATCGATCCCAAACAGCCGGATTGTCCCTATCCATATAAGGAAATCTGCGGTGCGGTCGTAGCATATAAATTGATAGAAGCGCTGTATGAACGGATGGAAGTTGACAGCCGGGTTGTTTTAAAATATCTGCAGTATGCGGCGATTGCCACAGTAGGCGATGTTGTGGAACTGCTCGGAGAAAACCGTATCCTTGTGCAGCAGGGACTGCAGTTTTTAAACCGGACTCCGAATCTGGGTCTGCAGAAGCTGGCTGAAGTACATGATCTGCAGAACCGGAGCATTAACAGCTATCACATCGGATTTGTATTAGGCCCGTGTCTGAATGCGGCCGGACGGATCAAAACTGCAAAAATGGCGTTTGAATTGCTGCGTTCTACGGAGGAAGAAGAAGCGCTGCAGCTGGCAAAGCAGTTAAAGGAACTGAATACACGCCGCAAACAGATGACGGAAGAAGGCGTAAAAAGGGCAATGGAAGACGCAAAAGCCTTTACGCGCCATCCGGTTTTGGTGATTTATGTGCCGGATTGTCATGAAAGCGTAGCGGGGATCATCGCGGGACGGATCCGGGATCATTATTATAAGCCTACGATTATTCTGACAAGCGGAGAGCAGGGCGTTAAAGGCTCCGGACGGTCTATTGAAGGGTATCATATGTATGAAGAACTGAGTAAGTGCAAGCATTTGCTTACCAGGTTCGGCGGACACGCGATGGCGGCAGGGCTTTCTTTGGAAGAGGAAAATGTGGATCTGCTTCGGAATCTGTTGAATCGGAACTGCAGGCTGAGTACCGAGGATCTGGTTCAGAAGATCTGGATCGATGTTGCGATGCCGTTTGAGTATGCCTCGATCGATCTCGTAGAGCAGCTTCAGATCCTGGAGCCGTTTGGAAAGAGAAATGAACGGCCGGTATTTGCCGAAAAAGGAGTCAGTATTCTAAGCCTGCGGATTGTAGGAGAACAGAAGAATGTGGTCCGTCTGAAACTGGCAAACAGCTCCGGCTGCATTATGCAGGGGGTCTGCTTTGAAGACGGAGAGACCATGCTGTCTTATCTGAAGGAAAAGTTCGGAGAAGAAGAAGTCCGGAAAGCGCTGAACGGAGCGCCCAATCAGATCCGGCTGAATATTATTTATTATCCGAGGATCAACGATTACCGGGGCTATCAGGACGTAGAAGTAACAATTGAGCGATATATGTAATAAAAAAGAAGAAACCGATTGAAAAATCTTAAGATCACGGTTAAAATAGGAATAGAAACGGAGGTCACTATGAGAGAATTACAGGATTATGTAAGAAGTATCCCGGATTTTCCCAAACCGGGAATCATTTTTCGGGATATCACGACCATTCTGCAGGAGCCGGAAGGCCTGCAGCTGGCAATCGATTCTTTGATCGCGGAAATCAAGGATTATGAATTCGATGTGGTTGTGGGACCGGAATCCAGAGGCTTTATTTTCGGTATGCCTGTCGCGTATGCGCTGAAAAAGTCGTTTGTTCCTGTCCGTAAGAAAGGAAAACTGCCCTGTGAGACGATTTCCTGTTCTTATGCGCTGGAATACGGAACAGCGGAACTGGAAATGCATAAGGATGCGATCCGGCCGGGACAGAAAGTTGTGATCGTGGATGATCTGATCGCAACCGGCGGCACGCCGGAGGCTGTTGTGAAACTGGTAGAACAGTTGGGCGGTGAAGTTGTGAAACTGGTATTTTTAATGGAATTAAGGGGACTGAAGGGCAGAGAACGGATTCAGGGATATGAGGTCGCTTCCCTGATCTCGTATGAAGGTGAGTAAAAAGGAGGTAGTGTCAAGTAAGCTATGAAAAACTGAGTCGAAAAAAATAGGCTCAGATGAACCTTGAAAATTGCAGATATTG
>CANQSA010000039.1 GCA_947626415.1 uncultured Lachnospiraceae bacterium | reverse complement strand
ATGGCGTAGAAGCGTCCGGATTCAAATGTATATTGAAAATCCTGTAATACATAATCCTTCTGATTGTAGGTTTTTGCAAGCCCTGTCAGTTCTATTTTCATCTGTTCCTCCTTTTTCGATTCATTGTTTTCCATAGGTACCGTATAAACGTGAAACAACAGACGTCCTTCCACTCCGACGATTCGCTGTCATTACGGCAAACCAGACAAGCGCCAGCAATATAATGGGAATCGCGATATGAATCCAGACAGAGATGTTTTCCAGACTGCTGTCATAGCGAAATACCAGATTCATGGGAAAAATCTTCGTAATTTCCCGGTACATCAGCTGATAACATCCCCACGCCGGAATCGACGCCAGAATTGCCAGTACGCTGCGTTTCCAAAACAGCATCCGTCTGATCCGCCCGCGGCGGTATCCCATTGCCTCTAACAGCGCGTTCTCCTGCTGCTCCTGCTGTACGCTCACCCTTACTGTCACCCACAGCGCATAGATAACGCCGCATAACATCAACAGTAAAATGGCTGTCAGGAAGCACAGAACAACCATCAAATTGGTCCCGTACAGAGCCATCGTATCCGTATTGATAAAAACCTCCTCGGGTCCCCCAATACCGGGTCTTCCCATTCCCATCCTCATCCTGTCCTGATACAGCGTAATTTCCGCCAGCAGCACCAGGCCGGCAAAATGCAGGATCATACAGTTTACCAGCAAAACGAGCCATTCCACGATCAGCATCAATTTATTATGTAACAGGGACTGTAAATGCATATTCCACATGTCTTCTCACCTCCCCCCTTAATGCATGGTCTCAATCGGAGACAGCCTTTTGACCGTAAACAAGGTCATCTCACATACCAAAAGCGGTACTAAAACAACGACCACTGCAGTTACCAGCAAAAACACTCCGTTTATTACCGGCCACAATCTCCAGAAGGGATTGATCAGAGTCAGGATACCTGTCCCATAAAGGATCACAAAACCTGCGGCAATTCCTCCTGAAATACATAATATCCGCAGAGAATACATCAAAGTTTCCATTCGCAGCATCCCCGCGATCTCTTTGTTCCGGTAACCGACTGCTTTTAGCAATTCCAACTCCTGCCTGCGCTGCCACATACTCCTTAACTGAGACAACGCCATAAGCAGGCAGGCCCATCCTAACATAATAAATCCCAGAAAAGCCGCCATTTGTGAAATTGCCTGAAAATAATTAAATTCATCTATCGCGATCGCGCCTACTTTGCCTACCGCAGGCAGCGCTGCATCCGGATCGATTTCTCCCAAAGATTCCAATTCTTCGATATAGGTCTTAAACTTTTCTACATAGGTTTCCCTGTCCCGGTAGTCGGTCAGTGTCACAAGCCAGTCTGTATTCTGACTAATCGCATTCGCCATGGAGGCGTCATTTTCTGCTGCGATCATCTGATCCGCCAGGTTTCGGGTAACATAATAACTGCCGCTTTCCCGGATCATGGTATTGTCGTAGGTTCCCCGAACAGTCAGAGACACGGTTTGTTCGGTTCCTTCCGTATCCGTGTAAAACAGCCGGACCGTCTCTCCTATAAACTGCTCGCCCCGTACAAAAGCGGTATCAAAAAATCCTTCCATCGGGTTACTTTTCCCATAATAAATATACGCCGGAATCAGGATCTCATCATCCTGCAGGTCCTCTTTTCCGGACAGCTGCTTACTCTGTTCTGCCGCAATTCCCCGAAGCTCCTGCACGGCACTTTGACGTGGCATTCCCTTGGGTACTTCCATCCGGCTTACCCCGACCGGAAGATTTTTTTCCATAGAAAGAATCCCCGGATCATCTTCAAATCTCTGCCGGAATCTTTCAAAGTCATGACCCGGTATATACACCTTAATATCTCTTACCGCAGAAGTTCTATAAAATGCCGCAAACATATTATCAAGGATGCCGCCCGCCAGATTTGCCAGGATCAGGATCACCGTCCCCAGCACAAACAGGATCGTCATACTTTTTCTGGATAGTTTCAGTTTCCTGCTGTAATCCCGGTAAAGCAATAAGCTGCTGATTCGCTTTTTCTGCATAAATTCTCTCCTTCCCTAAATTAGTCATTTCTTCATATTCAGTCCGTTTCCAGTCTGGAGATCACAAACTCCAGACTCCGCGGTTCTTCCCCGGACAGCCGGTATTCTTCATGAACCGGCGCGCCCCAGGAATCGTCTCCGCCCACGCCCATCTGTGCGGCTGCCAGCCGTACCCAGGTATAGCAAGGCTGCGGTAACTCTTCCAGATGAGTCGCCGTATCCAGTTCATAGGCGCTGTACGGCAATACGCTCATTTCAAACGGTTCCGCATACTTAGAGAACGTAAGTCCATGTCCTTTGCCGTCTGAAATCTTTGTATAGCGGACGCCGGTACGGTTGCCGCATTCCTGCGGATTCAGATACAGGCTCACATTCTCCTGCGCCGTAGTCTGATATACGCCCAGCTTCGCGCCCCGGTTCCGATCGCCGTAGTTCTCCTCCGGTCCCATTCCGTAATACTGTACCCGGGAATAAATCCGCTTCATCTTCACATCCAGCGCCATGACCGGCATATCCGGCATTCCCTTTACGCCCGGATACGTCACGCGGACATAAATCTCTCCGGCGTAATTTACCGTATAGGTAATCTCGTAGCGGATTTCCGGTATGGTCGGCGCCGTATAGGCAAAATGTACAAGGATCCGGTCTTTTTCTTCTTTGATCCACTGTCCGGACTTGTCCTCTGCCGCCATTTTCCCCGCCAGCAGCCACTGCGCTGACTTGCGCTGGAACGAAGCGCCGCTGTCGTTGTCCGTAGTCGCCCGCCAGAAGCTGACACGGGGGATTGCCGCCAGATATTCCACGCCGTCATAGCATACCGAGCTCAAGCCGCCCTGATTGCGGTCAAACTGGATCTGAAAATCCGAACCGATTACGGCAAAGCAGGAAATATCGTCAATTACCAGCGGTTTCGGATAGTGCACCGGCGATTTTTGGAATCCGTCCGATTTTGCGCCTGTCGCTTCCACCGTAAACGCTTCCTGCGCAAATGCCACCTCATATCCCCGGGCTGCCCACTTCGTATCCGCTTTCAAAAGCGCCGCGATCTGATATACATATTCGCCTGCCTGTTCCGGTTTTTCAAACGGGATCGGCAGGACGGCGCATTCGCCGGGCACGATTACCGGTTCTATAACGGCGGTTTTGATTACCCTGCCTTCCTGCTCCAGCGTGATCCGGAACAGATACCCGGCGGTACTGATAAACAGATTCCGGTTTTCAATCCGGATCATTCCGTCCGCGATCCGCATCCGAAGGTTGGAATATACCGCCTTTACCTCCTGCATTTTCGGAGACGCCTTTCGGTTCGGATACACGATACCGTCTGTACAGAACCCGTAATCCGCGGGCCGGTCGTCGAAATCTCCGCCGTATGCGTAGACTTCCCGTCCGGTTTCATCGGTTCGGATCAGCGCCTGATCGATAAAATCCCAGATAAAGCCTCCCTGATAAGCCTCAAATTCGTCTTCCAGTTCCGTGTATTTATGAATCCCGCCCAGAGAATTTCCCATGGCGTGCATGTACTCGCAGCTGATATAAGGCTTCTTTGGATCGTTCTGCAGATATTCCCGGATTTCCTGCGGTTTAGCATACATCCGGCTTTCTACGTCACTGAGCGCGTCATAGGCGCGGCAGTGGAATACCCCTTCATAATGCACCGGACGGGACGGATCCTTCTCATGGAAATAATCGCTCATCGCCCGGATATTGTCTCCGGCGTAGGACTCATTTCCGCAGGACCATAAGAGCACACTGGGATGATTTTTATCCCGCGCCAGCATGGAATTGGCACGGTCGATCACACAGGCTTTCCATTCCGGCTTGCTGCCAGGTACGTTCCAGACTTCGCCGCCGGACGCGATCCGGTTCCAGGCGCCGTGGCTTTCCAGATTGGTCTCATCGATCAGATAAATGCCGTATTCGTCGCATAACGCATACCATAAACTCTGATTGGGATAATGGCTGGTACGGACCGCGTTGATATTGTTTTGCTTCATCATGCGGATATCCGCAAGCATCTCCGCTTTCCCAATGGCACGTCCCAGACGGTCTGAAAATTCATGCCGATCCACACCCTTAAAGAGAATCCGCCTGCCGTTTAATTTCATGATTCCGTTTTCGATCCGGAAAGTACGAAAGCCGGTCTTTGCGGCAGCGATCTCTATCACGGTTCCGTCTGTATTCTGTAACTCCGCTATCAGCTGATACAGATACGGATCCTCCGCGCTCCAGGGATGCACGGTTTCCAGGCGGACTGCAGTTTTTACATAAGATTCAGGATTATCTTTCCTCTCTTCCCAGACGCAGACTCCATCCGCATCGAACAGGCGCAGGCGCAGCACTGTTTCTTCCGCCGGATAGGTTGGCGATTTCGTCAGTTGGATCTCCAGCGACAAAAGACCGGATTTTTCCGCGTGGTCGTAATCCGCATGGATAAACAGATCCTGCACATGTACGGCAGGCACCGCGTACAGATACACCTCCCGGAAAATCCCCGAAAACCGCCAGAAATCCTGATCCTCGATCCAACTGGCGCTGCTGTGTTTATATACCTCTACCGCCAGCCGGTTATCGGTCTTTTTCACATAATCTGTCAGGCGAAATTCCGCAGGCGTAAAGCTGTCTTCACTGTAGCCCACAAAGTTCCCGTTTAACCACACATAAAAAGCGGTCTCCACGCCCTGGAAGGAAATATATACTTCTTTTCCTTCCAAAGTCTCGTCCAGATCAAACAGTTTTACGTAGCAGCCTACCGGATTGTGCTTTTTCGGAATCTGCGGCGGATAAAGCGCTTCATGTCCGATCCACGGATATTTGGTGTTCACATACTGGCATCGGTCATACCCCTGCAGCTGAATGTGTCCCGGTACCTGAATACTGTCAAACCCCTCCAGAGAACTGTCTGTCCGGAAAAAATCCGCTTTTCGTTCTTCGGGATTTTCGGCATACGAAAACTTCCACGTTCCGTTGAGGCTTTGCCGGAAGGAACCTTCCGGTTTGCTTTCCATATCTTCATATCGTCCGTAAATTTTGTGATCGGAATGCGCCTCCAGGCGGTTTACCGCAAATACTTCCGGATCCTCCAGCCAATCCAAAGCCGGTTCTGTTATCACATGATTGTTCAAGGTTCCCTCCATTCCAGAGCGGCGCTTTCCGCCGCCTCTAACTTTTATACAAAAAATTCGATGGCACTGCTGCCCGACCGAACAAATACCGGGATTTCCGCAAGCCCGGCATGTACCCGGATTGTCTGACCGCCGCCATAAGTCTGTTTTGTCCAGGCATCAATCCAGGCAGTCCCCTCCGGCAGATAGACGTCCCGCTCATACTGTTCTTCATACAGCATGGGCGCCACCAGAATATCCGCTCCATACATATACTGCTCTTTCAGCTCCCAGCAGGTCTTATCCTCCGGGAACACATAGAACATGGTCCTCATAACGGGCGTCCCTGCTTCATGGGCTTCCTTCATCAGCTGCCGGGTATACGGGCGCATCCGCTCCCGCTGCCGAATATACTTCGTCAGGATTTCACAGACTTCTTCTCCATAACTCCAGATCTCATTGTCGCCTCCTGTGCCCAGCACCTCGGTTCCGTCTTTTCGGAATACCCGCCGGTCTTTCTGATAGCGGTCTCCGTGCAGACGCATGACCGGACAAAAGGTGCCCCACTCAAACCAGCGCACCAGAAGTTTCCGGAACCATTCATCATCCGGATTTCCGTCGGAGAAACCGCCGATATCCGTAGTCCACCATGGGATGCCGGCCATCCCCATATTTAATCCGGCACATACCTGACGCCGCAGGGTTTCATAGTCACTGTGAATATCCCCGGACCAGACCAGCGCCCCATACCGCTGGCTGCCTGCCCAGGCGCAGCGGATCAGATTGACGACCTGCTTTTGCCCTTCTGCTGTCATGCCGTCATAGAAAGTCCTGGCGTAAAGCTGGGGATAAACATTCCCAATCTGCACATTCGGTCCCATATAGTAACGGTAATTGTCAAAATCATAAGCGCCAAATTCCGGTTCCGCCTCATCCAGCCAGAAGATCCGAATGCCGTCCTGATAATAATTCTGTCTGCATTTTTCCCAGACATAACTGCGGGCATCGGGGTTCGTAGCGTCAAAAAAGTTACTGTTTCCCACGAACAGCATACTCACGTTGACGCCCTTCTCTACATGCGTCAGATATCCCTTTGCCTGCATCTCACCGTAGTTTTCACTCTGAACATCCACCTGCGGCCAGACAGATACCATCAGCTCCATCCCCATTTCCTTCAGCTCCCGCACCATCGCGGCGGGATCCGGGAAAAACTCCTCATCAAAGCGGTAGTCCCCCATTTTAGGCCAGTGAAAGAAATCGCAGACGATCACATCCACCGGAACCTTTCTCCGGTAATATTCTCTTGCCACCTCCAACAGCTGCTCCTGATTCCAGTAGCGCAGCTTACACTGCCAGAAGCCCAGTCCGTATTCCGGCATCATGGGTACTTTGCCGACGGCGGTTCCGTACGCTTCCACGATTTCTGCCGGCGTATCTCCGGCCGTGATCCAGTAGTCCATCTGTTTCGTGCTTTCCGCGTACCATTCCGTAACATTACCGCCAAAATACGCCTTGCCGACAGCCGGGTTATGCCACAGAAAACCGTAGCCCAGACTGGATACCACAAAGGGAACGCTTGCCTGTGAATTGCGGTGCGCCAACTCCAAAAGGCAGTTCTTTACATTCAGCTTGTCCTGCTGATACTGTCCCATTCCGTACAGCTTTTCCTCCGGATCGGATTCAAACCCTGCCGTCAAATGGAAATCTCCTCCGAGGATCGGTTGATAGCACCGCGGTTTTAATCCCAGCGCGCCGCCTTCCGCTCTTTCCTGCAGCAGTACCTTACCCGCCTGATCGTAATAAGTGATCCGGCAGCCCTTCGTCCAGCCGTTAATTTTCAAAACCGCTGTGATCTTGCCGTTTGTCAGAGACGCTTCCGTCTCTCCCACCCGGATCACAGGCTGCACCGGTTCCGGCTCCAGCAGTGCATACCGGGTGTCCTCCGGTTCCCCGAAGATTCTGGAACGAACCCGCAGGCTGTTCTTTCCCCAGGGCTCGATCACCAGCGTTTCTCCGTCAAACCGATATACTAATTTTCCGTTTTCTTCCTGTAATAACGCCATACTTCCTCCTATCGATACTCCAACAGTTCCTCCACGCTTTTCCGCACGGGAGACGGCGGAGTCATGTTCGGATATCCTGCCGCGATCAGAGCAGAAACATTCTGTCCTTCCGGCAGATCAATGATCTCCGCTACCTTTGCTTCATCAAAAATTCCGAGGATCACGGTTCCGACGCCCTGCTCATGGGCTGCCAGCGCAAAGGTCTGCGCCGCGATTCCCGCGTCAAACATCTCCCATTTATCTTTTTTGGAAGTGCTGTAAGAACCGTCTTTCTCATATCCGCACTTTTTGGCAGTGGAAACCAGCACGACCAGAGAAGCGCATCCCGCTATGATCTCGGTGTTGTGCTGAAACCCCAATACCGCTTCGGCTGCGATACGGCGGATTTTTTCCGGATCCTCCACGACAATATAATGAGCCGTCTGCGAATTTTTCCAGGACGGCGCATAAGCGCTGACCGCTACGATCCGCTCCAGCGTCTCATGACTGACCGGCTCCGGTTTAAACTTCCGGATACTTCTTCTTGTTTTGATTGCTTCTGTTAATTCCATCTGTTTCTTTCCTTTCTTATTGTTTTTATTTTTATATTTTTCCGCTACCCTCTGTCGAACGTGATCCGTGTCCGATAGGTACCGGTTTTCTGCAGTTCTGTATCGATATAAGTCTGAAGTTCTTCTTCCGTACAGGGATCCCCATACGGGATCAGAACATCGAAAAACAGTTCCGTTATGCCGGCATGCGTGATAACGCGAAAATCGTGGATACTGAGCGCGGAATTTTTTTGGTTCAAAATATCCCCGACCAGTTTCCGGCACCGGGTCCGTTCTTTGCTTTCCAGATCGACCGGATCCATATGTAAGGTCATTGTAATATGGAACTGTTCGGCAATATCCTGTTCGATATGGTCGACCTGCTCATGGATCTCCAGCAGATTTTCATTCGCGCTTACTTCTACATGTGCGCTTCCGATCAGCTTTCCCGGCCCGTAACTGTGCAGGATCAGATCATGGATCCCCAGGATCCGGTCATGGGACAGCACCAGCTCCTTTAATTCTTCCACCATTTTTTCGTCCGCCGGCTGTCCTAACAGCATATCGACAGTATCTTTAATGATCGAATATCCGGAATGCAGGACAAATAATGAAACCAGTACGCCCATGATCCCGTCCAGGGGAAGATCGGTAAACAGAGTGCCGACCAGGGCGATCACGGTTGCGGAAGTAACAATCACATCATTTTTACTGTCCTGCGCCGTCGCCAGCATAACGGAGGAGCGGATCCGGTTTCCCAGTTTCCGGTTAAACAGACACATCCAGAGTTTTATGGCTATGGAAAACAGCAGGGAGATCAAAATGATCCATTGAAACTCCACCGGTTCCGGATTCAGGACTTTTCCGAAGGAATCCCCCAGTAATTCCAGCCCTACCAGCAGGATCAGGGCCGCGATCACCAGAGACATCAGATATTCCATTCGCCCATGGCCGAATGGGTGCCCTTTATCTGCCGGTTTCGCCGCTATTTTAAAACCGAACATCGTAACCACACAGCTGGCACTGTCAGACAGATTGTTAAAGGCGTCCGACAGGATTGCAATGGAGTTTGCCATGGAACCCATGATATATTTTATGAAAAAAAGCAGTACGTTACAGACGATGCCCGTAACACCGCCCAGGATCCCGTACTGCTTTCTTACTTCCCGGTTTTGATAATCCTCCGGGTTTTTAATAAATAATTTAATCAGCCAATTTGTCATTTTCCTGCTTGTTCGCCTTTCTGACTTTCCGTCTAACGCTTTCCGCCTAACGGCTTAACTGCTCGATCACATACGCATAAATCTCCTGACTGGCTTCTTTCCAGTTGTTGCACAACAGTTCCGCCTCTTCCCGATTGGTAACCGCCAGATTCAATTCGATCAGGGTGGATTTCCCTTCCTTCACCTGACAGTGCACTATATATTCCTGATTAGCGTTCCG
>CANQSA010000038.1 GCA_947626415.1 uncultured Lachnospiraceae bacterium | reverse complement strand
TGAGACTTGTCAGGGAAAGAAAAAAGTTTGTGAAATACAAATTTACCTCTTGACAAAAGTCACTTCATAACAGAGGGCTGGAATTTACAGCTCCCCGTTCAGGATTGCATAGATGTTTTTTGGAAAGGCATGCAGTTAACGCCGTTGGTATTCACGGATTTCGGTTTCGTTTTAAAAGAGCTGAAAAAGGGAATATAAGTTGACTTTAAAACCATATTCTATTATAATATGTTGTATGAAAGTAAATAAGAAAGAAATCATCGAAGAAAAAATAATACAAAATCAAGGGATTATACAGATTGCCGACATTGTTGCCGAGGGTATTTCAAGGCAGTACGCAATTCAGTATTTGCAGGAAAGAAATTATGAAAGGGTTGCAAAGGGCGTATATCTGGCACCTAATGCGTGGCAGGATGATCTGTATATTATTTCCCTTCAATACAAAAAAATTATCTATTCCCATGATACAGCCTTGTATCTGCTCGGGTTATCCGAACGGGAGCCAACCTGTTTTACCGTTACCGTACCGAGAGGATATAAGGTGGTTTACAAAGGGGAAAGCCCGCTAAAAAAGGTAACGGCGGTTGAGGAACGCTATTCTCTGGGCGCAGATACTGCTGTTACGCCATATGGGCATACCGTTCCATGCTATAACGCAGAAAGAACTCTGTGCGATATTTTCAGAATTGATGCGGAAAGGCAGGAAAAACAATTTGCAGTAAAAGAATATCTGAAGGGAAAGAAAAACCTGCCGAGACTTATGGAATATGCCAGAATACTCCAGGTGGAGAAAAGAATCAGACAATATATGGAGGCATTGCTTTGATTCATACATCAAGACAACTAAAAGCTTTGGTAAGAAATAGATCTCATGGAGATAATGCTAAAGCAATGACACTGATCCGAAATTTTATTATGGAACGGTTTCTGGAACGGATGTCTTTATCAAAATATAGCGGCAATTTAATATTAAAAGGCGGGTTATTGGTCGCGTCTATGGTTGGACTGGAGAATCGGGCAACCATGGATATCGATACTACAATACGAAATTATAATCTTTCGGCAGAGAACATGAGAAAGATGGTAGAGGATATTATTGCGGTTTCCCTTGATGACGGAATACAGTTTGCTGTTAAGAGTGTTGAAAGTATTATGGATGAAGCAGAATATCCGGGAATCCGCTTTAAATTGGAAGCGGTATTGGATACTATGAAAACCCCTTTGAAAATGGACATTTCCACAGATGATGTAATTACACCGGGAGAAGTGAATTATGAATATAAGCTGATGTTCGAGGAGCGCAGCATACCGTTACTGGCTTATAATCTTGAAACGGTATTGGCAGAAAAAATGGAGACCATAATCTCACGGGGAACGTTAAATACACGGATGAGGGATTATTATGATCTTATGATTTTGAATATTATCAAATCGGATGCGATAAATTATGCTGATTTAGCGAAAGCGCTTGAAGCTACAAGCAGAAAAAGGAATTCGTATGAGCTATTATTAAATTCGAGGCATATTTTGGAACAGATTAAATCGGATGCCGGATTGATGGAACAATGGGGAATCTATCAGCGTAAATTTGATTATGCTGTGAATTATGCTTGGGAAGATATTGTAAAAAACGTGGAACAGTTATTTGAGAGGTTGGATTACTAATGTTTGATAAAGCACGATCAAATATGGCAGATATTTTTGATTTATTTGACAACAGGGCCTTTTCAGATGGTTCACCTTATGCGCCCTGTTACTGTAATGCGTTTTATCTGACGGCTGAGGAAGTCAGTGACGGTATAGGAAAGCGGTCAGAAATCCCTGGCGGAGGACTCGAAGGAGGCATATGAATGGACATCACCTATATTTCCGGCAGTGAAAAGTTCAATTACAGGGTTTGCGCTGTCATTATTTCGAACAATAAAATCCTGGCAATGCACGACGAGCGTTCTCCATACTTTTATTTGCCCGGGGGCAGAGTTCAGATGGGAGAAACTGCTGAGCATGCAGTTGTCAGAGAGGTGGAGGAAGAGCTGAGTATCACGCCTGAAATCATTCGCCCTTTATGGCTGAATCAGAGTTTCTTCACCGAAGATGTTGATCGGCTGAATTATCATGAGATCTGCATCTATTATCTGATGGACATTTCCGGAACAGGGTTATTGGACAAAGGGGAACGGTTTACGCTCCATGAAGACCGTCATACGCATGACTTTGAATGGCTCGCATTTGAACGGCTGCGGGATGAATATTTCTATCCTATATTTCTGAAAACAGACATTTTCAATCTTCCGGAACAGTTTACCATTCGGACAGAGCGGGAGTGACCGGCCGATCGTAATTTACAGGAGATATGGGCATGGTCTATTATGATGAAAATGGAATTGTGATCCGGGATCTGCGGCAGAGCGATGCCCGGATCATTACAGAGGAAGAAATCGCGCAGGGCTGGCAGGCGACGGTCGATAAATATGAAATGAGGCTGAGACACCAGGCCGAGGGCAGAGCGATCGCACTGGTGGCCGAATGGAATGGGAATGTTGCCGGATATATTAACGTTTATCCCGATGCCAGGAGCGGCGCGTTCGCAAATCGGGGCTATGCAGAGATCGTTGACTTCGGCGTTCTGGAGAAATACAGGCGCAGAGGCATTGGCGGCAAGCTCATGGATGTTGCGGAACAGATCGCGTTCTCTTATTCGGACGTGGTATATCTCGGCGTGGGACTGCACAGCGGATACGGAAGTGCCCAGAGAATGTATGTCAAGCGGGGATACATTCCGGACGGGAGCGGCGTCTGGTACAGGGATCAGATCTGTGAGCCGTACCGTGACTGCTGCAATGACGATGATCTTGTATTGTATTTATCGAAATGCGTCTGAACCGTTAGGATGATATGGAGGATTCCTATGAAAAAGAAAACGATTGTTTCTGTTATCGCAATCATCATACTTGCTCTGGCGGCAGCGCTGTGGATTTACGGATACCGCAGCAGCGGCGAGAAAGCAGCGGAAGGTCTGATGCAGCCGACCGGCGGAAAAAACGGAAGCTCCGAGGCATCGGTCCGGCTGTCAGAGACGGTGCGCGGATATGAAACGCTGTCGTACGGAGCGTTTCAGGAACGGACAGGAAAGGAAGCGGAGTCTTACCACGCGGATCTCTTTATTGGAGAAATCCCCGATTCTTCGCTCTGCATCGTATATGAGGGGAAATACGATGAGGAGCTGGGCGGCCCCGTGTTGTCGGATGACGACAGGCCGGTCCGGCTGCAGGGCACTCTTGGCGCATTGCTGGACGGAATGGATGGCAAGATGTCCGTAACGGATTTGACCGCGGCTTTGTCGGAAGGCGGTGCGGCCGGGGCAGTCTGTGAACTGCTGGACGGCGCCGGTACTGCGTACTATGTGGGCGATCGATATGCGGATATTCAGTTTGACAGCGACCGGGACGGCGCCTGTGACAGCCGGCTTTTGATCGCCCTGGAAAATGCCGGGGAGGAAGATGTCGGTTCGGAAAGCACGGCATGGTTCGAAATGCTTCCCGTGTCATGAAGTGCGTACGGCAAAAGAGGGGCTGTTTTAAGGAATGGAATCATGAAAACACTGATAAAACCAAAGCGTCTGGCAAAAGGCGATACGATCGCAACGATCAGCCCATGTAACGGTTGGGCAGGCGACATGGAAACAAGGTGGGTATACGATTTAGGGATTTCTCGCCTGCGGGAGATCGGTCTTCGGGTAGTTGCCGCGCCAAATTCGATGAGGGGTTCCGATTATCTGTCAAAGAACCCGAGAGCACGGGCGGAAGATATTACATGGGCCTTTGAAAATGATGCTGTCGATGCAGTGATTGCCAATGTTGGCGGGAATGACAGCATAAAAGTCATTCCTTACATAGACACAAAAGCAATTTCAGGCCACCCAAAAATATTTATCGGATATTCGGATGTTATGAATATTCATTTGCTGTGTTATCGCTGCGGACTGTCCTCATTTTATGGCAGTAATCTGTTTCATCCTATAGCGGACCAGTCCGGATGGCATAGATATAGTAAAAAATGGTTTCTGAAAACGTTATTTGACACACAGGCTATTGGGCAGATAGAGCCCTCTCCTGATTGGACTTTTGAGCCGTTAGATTATCTCCATGCCGAAACAAAAAGAAAGTATTATCCAAACGATGGGTACGTTATTATCCAGGGGACAGGGACTGTAACAGGACGCTTGATAGGCGGCCACACAGGAATCATGGAACTGGAGGGTTCCTCTATTGCGCTAAAACCGGAAGACTATGATGGGGCGATCCTGTTTGTGGAGGATATACCGGAATTTTTTGATGAAACTGCCGTAAGTATTTTTTTCCATTACCTGGGCGAGAATGGTATTTTGCAGAAACTCAACGGGATCATTATTGGGAAGGCCAACGAGAACGGCTCCTTTTCACGGCGGTCGCAGAGGATCAGGGAAATCATCTCCGGTGAATATTCCTGCGCAATCCCTGTATTGTACGGACTGAATTTTGGTCACTCGTCTCCTGGGTTTATTTTGCCTTACGGCGCACTCGCCGAGATCAATTGTGAGGAAAGGACTTTTTCTATTTTGGAAAGCGGCGTGAGCGCATAACTTTACGCAGCGGGCTGATAGTAAATACGCTGCTCTCTAAAATGAAGAATAAGGCAAAGTTCGCAACAGTTTCCGGGAAAATGAATAATCCATCTAATCCGGAACGTTTATATCGAAAATGCGGCTTTGCCGGAACGGATATTTGGCATATTCTCACCGCAAAATAGAATTGGTAATTTCCGTTTCGGAATGGAGATTAATATGAAACTTGAGAAAATGGATGCTTTTTTCACCGCCCGTTTGAACGGATATGACGAGCATATGATGACGGAGATCAAGGGCGCAAAAGAGTTTTATCCCTATACAGCAGCCTTGCTGCCGTTGGAACGAGATGCAAATGTGCTGGATCTGGGCTGCGGTACGGGTCTTGAACTTGAATACTACTTTGCCCTGAACGGCGGTGCGACGGTGACAGGGATAGATCTGTCTTCCGATATGCTGGCAGCGCTGAATCGGAAATTTTCGGACCGGAAGATCAGGCTGATCTGCGGTTCCTATTTTGATGTTCCTTTTGAGGCAAACTGTTTTGACGCCGCCGTGTCAGTCGAATCGCTCCATCACTTCACCGCCGCGCAAAAGCTGAAGCTGTATCAGAAGCTGAATGCTACGCTGACCGATAACGGGTATTTCGTTCTGACAGATTATTTCGCAGAGTCGGAAGAAGCAGAGCATTTTTACTTTTCCGAATTAGAAAGGCTGAAAACGGAGCAGGAGCTTGAATCAAACGCGTTTTATCACTATGACACGCCGCTGACCGTGGAGCATGAAATGGAGGTCCTGAAGAAAGCGGGCTTTTCAGATGTGCGGATCATGCGAAACTGGGAAGCTACCTACACCCTGCTTGCACGCGGATAACTTGTGAGAAATATTTCTTTAGAGAAACCGGTCAAAGAGGAGTGTCGCTGCTCTGTTTGGGAGATACTTATGATTTCAGAGAGAATTAAAGAGATTGATTTAAAATTTCAAACGGATGATGCTCTTTTTTCGCCCCATGGAATTGACGCCGGTACGATGTCCATGCTGTCGGTTGCGGATTTTCTTCCCGGCGATAAGGTATTGGACTTGGGCTGCGGCTATGGCGTGGTAGGAATCCTGGCCGCGAAACTGATCGGCGAAGAGAATGTGGTCATGTGTGATATTTCCGAACCGGCAGTGGATCTCGCGAAAAGAAATGCGGCGCTGAACGGCGTGCCCAATATCGACATCAGATTGAGCAACGGTTATGATCGTGTAGAAGAAAACGATTTTACGCTGATATTATCCAATCCGCCGTATCATGCGGACTTTTCTGTTCCGAAACGCTTTATCGAGTCGGGATTTAAAAAACTCGTTTTGGGCGGGAAACTGGTCATGGTCACCAAAAGGCTCGATTGGTATAAGAACAAGCTGATCGCTGTATTTGGCGGCGTCAAGATCTACAGGATCAATGGGTATTTTGTTTTTGTTGCGGAAAAGCGGGGCCAGGCGATCAAAAGGGGGAAAAAGGGTAAAACGGGTTTATCAAAAAAATTACAGCGCAGGGGACGTTTGACGGATAAAGAATCTGACAGATTTATTGAGGATCATAGCGGTAAATGATAATATAACAGCAAATAAAAGATTATGGACGGAGGGAATACACATGACGAATACGCAGGCATGGAATTATGCAGTAGGTATGATAAAAGTAGACGGTCTTGAGCCGACAGAAGAATTTAAAGAGTATATTGAGAAAGAAAAGCGCGGAGAAGTTACCATGGAGGATATTAAGCGTTATCTTGACAAGAAATACAAAGTAAAAGAGGGATAAGAGAATGCAGGATATCTATCTGTATGAGGATTGTGATGTCCTGAAGAATCTGTTGGACATTCGTGAAAAAAATCTTCTGGATGAAGCAGAAGCAGATTATGTAACTTATCGGCTGAAAGAAATAGCGATAAAGCCTTTATATGGTGCCTATGATTATGCCCATCTTCTTCAAATGCATCATTATATCTTTCAGGATATATTTGAATGGGCCGGTCAGCAGCGTAAGCTGAATATTTACAAAGAGGAACCGGTATTAGGCGGGTTATCCGTTGCTTATTCTGATGTGCTGGATATCCGAAAAGATGCAGAGTATGCGCTGAAGGAAATGAGGAATAAGCACTGGAATAACATGAACGTACACGAGGCGGCTTTACAGTTTTCGGATTCGCTGGCAAAACTCTGGAAGGTGCATCCGTTCAGGGAGGGGAACACGAGAACGACGATCACCTTCTGCTGCCAGTTCGCGGATGAGATTGGTTTAAATCCAAATCGTGAATTATTCGAACAGAATGCGCAATATGTCAGGACTGCATTGGTCGCTTATAATGCGGTGTTTGATGATATGGGAGATATATCAAAGCCGGAATATCTGATAAGGATTGTAGAAGATGCTCTGACAAGCAGAAGCGAATGACAGAGCCATGGATTTTCCGAATATGTAAAATCCGGCAGGGAATATTATCCGGATGAGGCTGTGATCGATGTGGATTATTACGGGAAAATGCGGGAATGATGCACCCAGCCCAAGATTTTATAAAGAATGGAAAAGGAGCAGCAGATGTTACTGGAAGAATTTGATCATACATATGACGCCGTTATCGATCCGCAAATGGTCGTTTCCCGGATAGATGATTTCCCGGAAGTGACCGTATCCTGTTTCTCGCGCCACCTGTTCGAGCGTGTTCTTTCCCTATTCGATGCGGAGAAGATCGCGGAAATTCATTCTGCCGTAGGGGCGAATCCGGTATATCGGGTTGTGTATCAGGGAAAAGGGTTCGCCCTGTTTCAGTCTTATGTAGGCGAACCGCTTTGTGTCGCGCAATATGAAGACCTGATAGCCATGGGGAGCAGACGGCTCATCCTGTTGGGCAACTGCGGCGTCCTGGATCGGATGATCGAAGATTGCGGGATCATCATACCGACATGCGCGATCCGGGATGAGGGCACCAGCTATCATTATGCGGAGTCGAGCGATACCATCACGGTGAACAAAAAATACCGGGAGGAGTTCAAAGAGGTTCTGAGAGAATACGGTTATCCTTTTGTAGAGGGAACGACGTGGACGACTGACGCATGTTACAGGGAGACGAGGGAAAAGGTACGGCGCAGAAGAGAACAGGGGGCGGTCTGCGTTGAAATGGAATGCGCCGGTATGCAGGCGCTCTGCGATTTCAGGGGAACCGTATTTTTCCAGTTCTTCTATGCCGGGGATAATCTGGATCATTCTGCCTGGGAGCCGAGGAGCATATTCGGACAAACGCGCCTGGATGATAAAACAAAGATCATGTTTCTGGCGTTCGAGCTCGGACTGAAAATGATGCAGGGAGAATAAACGGATGTTTAAGAAGACATATCAACGAATATTTATCTGGCTGCTGAGCGGGATGCTGATGTGTTTGTCTGCCTGTGGTCCCGGCGGGGAGGATGCGGAAAGTCTGCCGTCCGCCTCCAATACGGGCGAGGATTCATCACAGTCCGTGCCGGATGCGAACGTGGAACCGCCGCGGTCCGTTCCGGAAGAGGACAGCAGCGAACAGGAAATCCTTTCCGATGAAGGCGGAAAAGAACGATCGCTTTCAATAGCGGAAAGCTATAGATCAATCCTTTTGGATCATGCGGATTTTATAAATTGCAGTGAAGACGGTGTGTATCAGGAAGCGGTGAATATTGGAAATATCGAAAAAGTTTTTACAGCTTCGGAGGATATTACCGGTGAAGTGACGGAATTTGCAGTCGCGGATATGGACGGAGACGGAGAAAATGAAATTGTGCTCCGTATCTCAACCGGTTCTATTGATGAGGGTTTCGAGGTTCTCCACTGCCAGGACGGCATCGTTTACGGATATCATTTTTGGTACAGGGCGATGGAGGAGCTCAAAGAAGACGGAACATTTATAGACTCCGGCGGCGCGGCTTCTTCAACGATCAACAGGATCGATTTTTTAGAAAAAGGATATGCGGTTGATACACTGTATGAGAGCAGATCCAGCAATGGGGCAGACGGAGTGAATGAAGTACAGTATTATGAAAATGGTGAAGTCTGTTCCGAAGAAGAATTTCATGATGCGCTGGAACGTCAATACGAAAAAACAGGTGTCACATGGTATCAGTTAACGGCAGAGAATGCCGCGCTTGCACTTGAAAACGGGTGTGATGAACCGCGGTAATCTTGAATATATAGCGGGTGGGTCGACAGTGAGAGAAGCCATGCGCTGCGGTGTGTGAACAGTATCTTTATCCTGTCACGGCGGGGGTGTTTCCTGTTTTTTGAAAAAATCGCGGAGCGGTGGGATGCCAGCGCTTTTGCGGCGACAGATGACAATGGAACAGATGTAATATGGAGGTGGGATTGAAAATGAAAACGCTGGTTGTGTACTATTCTCAGAGCGGCAATGCGCAGTGGATGGCGGAGCGGATATCGTCCGCGCTTTCCGCGGACATGCTGCGGCTGGTGCCGAAGAAGGCATACCCGGAGAAAGGGTTTGGAAAGTACTTCTTTGGAGGCGGCAGCGCTGTCATGAAGGAGGCACCGGAGCTGGAACCGTACGAGACGGACCTGGCGCAGTACGGACAGATCATATTCGTGACGCCGGTCTGGGCCGGGACGGTCACGCCGCCGCTTCGGACGTTTATCCAGACGGAGGATCTGAAGGGAAAGCGTTTCGCGTTTGCGGCATGCAGTCTGGGAGGAAGCGCCGAGAAAACCTTTGCGGCGCTCAGATCGCTCCTGGGCGTGACCGGCGATGTGCCGACGCTGTGGCTGGTGGAGCCGAAACACAAACAGAAGCCGGAGAATGAGGAGGCGGTCGAGGCGTTCTGCGGGAAGCTGTCAAAAGCATAGACAGCTGCCGCCCGAAGGGGATTGTTATAGGATGAACCGATTTTTGATCGTTGACGGCAGCAATCTGCTGTTTCAGATGTTTTTCGGCATGCC
>CANQSA010000037.1 GCA_947626415.1 uncultured Lachnospiraceae bacterium | reverse complement strand
CCGTCAATAAAAGGTGTTACATCAAAGTTTTCTCCAGGGTGTTGTAAAATGTGTTCCGTAATAGAACGGGATGATTTTCCAAATACATCAGAAAAGACGTCATCGAGCTTTAAGTTGGATACAGTAAGACAATTTTGAGCACGATTCTTTTCACCGGTAATCATACAGGTGAGTTTATATCGGTATCTTACGAGATCCCTTAGTTCTCTGATGTCAGCAGGAGGAATAAAGGAAGGGCTGACCATACCGCACATATATAGATCGCAGATCCACTTTGCATCTTTACGGTCGGTTTTGTTTCCTTTCATCGGTTTCGTGTATTTGGGATGAGAGAGAGTAACCCATATTTTATGTTGCTCTAAGATATTGAATACAGGGATCCAGTACTTACCGGTAGATTCCATGCAAACATCCTTGCAGTTGTATTTTGCGAGCCAATCACACAGTTCATTCAGCCCTTTTGTAAAGGAAGAAAAGCGAGCCTGCTTATATTCTGTACGATTGTTGGAATCAGTAATACCGATACAGGCATAGATCCAGGTTTTGTGGATATCAAGTCCACAGCAATTAAATTTCAAGATTTTAAATGACAAGTAACTACCTCCTGACTTTTTATAGTTATAAAACTGACAGTGACTGGTCATCCGGCGAGATCGAGACGACTTCGGAAGAGATAAGTTTACGGGCTACAGTTATGCGCCACTCATTGATGCCTTAACGGATGACCGACAACATATAAATATACGGGGTCGCCGCTATACAGCCCCGCCACTCACCTCCACGTGTTCTGTAGTGTGTCAGTCTTATAAGAAAATAATATCAGAAGGCAAATAAAATAGATAGCGAAAGGTCAGTGCACTAGTTTCATGACGCATTGGTGTCTTTCGCAGAAAGACGGGTAATAAGTATGAGATTTGTCATTGTGACCGGGATGTCCGGCGCAGGAAAAAGCACGGCGTTAAAGATTTTGGAAGATATCGGTTATTTTTGTGTAGACAATCTTCCGATCCAGCTGCTGAATAAATTTGCGGATCTGGCGTTTCAGCCCAATGTCGGACTGGACCGGGTGGCGCTTGGCGTGGATATCCGGAGCGGAGATGCATTGGATGAGATAGGGGAAGTTCTGGATTATCTGGATGAAAAACAGTATGCGTATGAGATCGTATTTCTGGATTCCGATGACAATACCCTGGTAAAGCGGTATAAGGAAACCAGACGGACCCATCCGCTGGCGGCGAATCAGAGTGTAAACGAAGGCATTATCGAAGAACGGAAGCGTCTGGAATTTTTGCGGCAGAAGGCAAAGGTCATTTTAAATACCAGCAAGCTGCTTTCAAAGGAACTGCGGGCGGAGATGGAAGAGATCTTCAAGGACAATAAGGAGTACAAGAACATCTTTATTACTGTGATGTCCTTCGGATTTAAAAACGGACTGCCGATGGATGCGGATATGGTTTTTGACGTGCGTTTTATGCCAAATCCTTATTATGTCACCGAATTGCGGAATCTGACGGGAAACGATCAGGTAGTGCAGGAGTTTGTAATGCATTCGCCGGAATCGCATATTTTCCTGGAAAAACTGGAAAGCATGGTGGATTTTCTGATTCCGCGTTACATTGAGGAAGGGAAGAACCAGCTGGTGATTGCGCTGGGCTGCACCGGCGGCAAGCACCGTTCCGTGACCATTGCCAATAAACTGTACGCCCATTTAAGCAAAGACAGCAGTCTGGGCGTCCGGGTGGAACACCGTGACATCGGACTTAGCAATCACGGTACGAATTTTCAATAAAGGAATACTGCCATGTCATTTTCAAAAGAAGTGAAGGAAGAACTTTCCAGGCAGGGAAATCATGCCAGACATTGCAAGATTGCGGAGCTGGCGGCCATGATCAGCCTGTGCGGAACCGTCTCAATCGGGGAAAAAGGCCGGTATCGGCTGCAAATTCGCACAGAAAATCTGTCAGTTGCAAGAAAATGCTTTACATTATTGAAAAAAACATTTAATATAGATACTGAAATTTCCATAAGGCAAAATGCATATTTAAAAAAAGGGAAGACATATACTATCATTGTTCCATCCCATGAAAATGTAATTCAGGTCTTAAGGACAGAGAAACTCTTGGATGCGGACGGAGAGATCCGGGAGAATCTGGAGCTTGACAATGTGGTGATCATGAAGGATTGCTGTAAGCGGGCGTTCCTGCGGGGCGCGTTTCTAGCGGCCGGATCCGTCAGTGATCCGCAGAATTCTTATCACTTTGAAATCGTCTGTCCGGTGATGGAGAAAGCCGAACAGCTGCAGGCGCTGCTTGCGCATTTTCATCTGGAAGCAAGGATCGTACAGCGAAAACGGCATTTTGTCGTATATTTAAAAGAGAGCGAAGCAATCGTAGATGCGCTGAATATTATGGAAGCTCATGTCGCGCTGATGAAGCTGGAGAATGTCCGGATCCTCAAGGATATGAGAAATTCCGTAAATCGGCAGGTCAACTGTGAAACTGCGAACCTGTATAAGATTGCAAAAACAGCATCCAAACAGATCGCGGATATTCAGTACATAGAAAAGATGCGGGGGCTCTCATCTTTAAACGAGGCACTGGAATCGATTGCAGTTTTGCGGCTGGAATATCCGGAGGCGTCGTTACAGGAGTTAGGGACTATGCTGACTCCGCCGGTAGGGAAATCCGGTGTGAATCATAGATTACGGAAACTGAGTGACATCGCAGATGGCATTCGAAGCAAGCAAGGAGGAAAAAATGATAGCTAGAGACATTACCATTGGTATCAAGGAAGGATTGCAGGCCAGACCGGTTGCAATATTCGTACAAGTTGCCAGCAAGTATCAGAGTAAGATCTATGTTGAGACTGGGAACCGCAGAATTAATGCAAAGAGCATTATGGGTATGATGACCCTTGGGTTGACAGCAGGAGAAGTTGTGAGAGTAACCGCTGATGGTGTGGACGAGAAGGAAGCAGTAGAAAATATTGAAACGTATTTAGGCAGTAAGTCAGCTTAGGCTAGCTGAATAAAGCAGAACTATATTAAGAAAATGGGTGGATGCAGGCGCCGCAGACAATCGAAAGGTTGTATGCGGCGTTTGTGATTCTGAAAAAAATACTATCCTGTTTGAAAAAAGTGTGCTAGAATAAAATCGGGTTTTAAGAAATATTTTTACCGGCGGAAGAAGGGAGGTGCCGCGATGTCATTTACACATCTGCATGTACATACGGAGTACAGTTTGCTGGACGGCTCCAGTAAGATCAAAGAGATCACAAAGCAGGCGAAAGAACTGGGAATGGACAGTCTGGCGATTACCGATCATGGCGTTATGTACGGCGTGATTGATTTTTACCGCGCGGCAAAAGAAGTCGGGATCAAACCAATCATCGGCTGTGAGGTTTATGTGGCTCCCGGTTCCCGCTTTGACAGAGAGGCGTCGGGCGGAGACGACCGCTATTATCATCTGGTATTGCTGGCAGAGAATGACCTGGGATACCACAATCTGATGAAAATCGTATCAATCGGATTTTTGGAAGGATTTTATTATAAACCGCGGGTAGACTATGAAGTGTTGGAACGCTACCATGAGGGCGTGATCGCGCTGTCAGCCTGCCTGGCCGGAGAAGTGCAGCGTTTTCTGGAGCGGAGTATGTATCAGGAAGCCAAAAAGGCGGCGCTGCATTATCAGGAAATTTTCGGAAAAGGAAATTTTTTCCTGGAGCTGCAGGATCACGGAATCGCGGCGCAGAAGCTGGTTAATGCCAAACTGCTGCAGTTAAGCGAAGAAACAGGGATCGAACTGGTCTGCACCAATGACGTGCATTATACCTATGCGGAGGATTGGGAAGCCCATGACATCCTGCTGTGTATCCAGACGAATAAAAAGGTGACGGATGAGGACCGGATGCGTTATGAAGGCGGGCAGTTTTATCTGAAATCACCGGAGGAAATGGCACAGCTGTTTCCGTATGTGCCGCAGGCGCTGGAGAATACCCATAAGATTGCCGAGCGCTGTAATGTGGAGATCGTCTTCGGCGAGAAGAAGCTGCCCAAGTATGATGTGCCGGAAGGCTATACTTCCTGGGAATATCTGAACAAACTGTGCCAGGAAGGATTGAAAAAACGCTATCCCGTCGTAACGGAGGAAATCCGGGAGCGCCTGGAATATGAACTGAATACCATACGGAATATGGGATATGTAGATTATTTTCTGATTGTATGGGATTTTATCAATTATGCCAGAGAACATGATATTATCGTGGGGCCCGGCCGTGGTTCGGCTGCGGGCAGTATTGTTTCGTACTGTCTGCGGATCACGGATATCGATCCGCTGAAATATAATCTGCTGTTTGAACGGTTTTTGAATCCGGAACGGGTTTCCATGCCGGATATCGATGTGGATTTCTGCTTTGAACGCAGGCAGGAAGTGATTGACTATGTAGTGGAGAAATACGGTACGGATCGGGTGACGCAGATCGTCACATTCGGTACCATGCTGGCAAGAGGCGTGATCCGGGATGTAGGACGGGCGCTGGATATGTCCTATGCGTCTGTAGATGTGATCGCCAAAATGATCCCTACCGAACTGGGAATGACGATTGACAAGGCTCTGAAAGTGAATCCAGAGCTGCGGTCGGTATACGAATCGGATCCGCAGATCCATTCGCTGATCGATATGAGCAAACGTCTGGAAGGACTGCCCCGGCATACTTCTATGCATGCGGCCGGCGTGGTGATCAGCCAGAAAGCGGTAGATGAATATGTACCGCTTGCAAGGGCGCAGGACGGTTCTGTAACGACGCAGTTTGTGATGACCACCCTGGAAGAACTGGGGCTTTTGAAAATGGATTTTCTGGGACTGCGGACCCTGACCGTCATTCAGAACGCGGCCCGTCTGGCGCAGCAGAGCACCGGGAAAATCGTCGATATGGATCTGATCGATTACGACGATCCGGCGGTGCTGGCGTCGATCGGAAGCGGAAAGACAGAGGGCGTGTTCCAGTTGGAAAGCGCCGGTATGAAGAGTTTCATGAAAGAACTGAAACCGGAGAATCTTGAGGATATTATCGCGGGGATCTCTCTGTATCGCCCCGGCCCGATGGATTTCATCCCGCAATATATCAGAGGGAAGAACAACAAAGAAAGTATTACCTACGCCTGTCCGCAGTTAAAGCCGATCCTGGAGCCGACCTACGGATGTATCGTTTATCAGGAACAGGTGATGCAGATCGTGCGGGATCTGGCAGGCTTTTCTCTGGGGCGGAGCGACTTGCTGCGCCGTGCCATGAGTAAGAAAAAAATGTCGGTCATGGAAGCGGAGCGGAAGGTTTTTGTTTACGGAGACGAGACGCAGGGAATTCCCGGCTGTATCAAAAACGGGATTTCCGAACAGACCGCCAATCAGATCTATGACAGCATGATCGATTTTGCGCGGTATGCGTTTAACAAATCCCATGCCGCCGCTTATGCGGTCGTGGCGTATCAGACGGCGTACCTGAAATACTATTATCCGGTGGAATTTATGGCGGCGCTGATGACCTCCGTCATTGATAATTCCGGCAAAGTGGCGGAATATATCGTAACCTGCCGTTCCATGGGGATCGATCTGCTGCCTCCGGATATCAACACGGGAGAACGGGATTTTTCGGTATCTGACGGAAAGATCCGCTTCGCGCTTTCCGCGATCAAGAGTATCGGCCGGAATGTGATCGATCAGATCGTGGAAGAACGGAAGCTGCGCGGCCCGTTTCAGAATCTGGAAGATTTTATCAAGCGGATGGCGGATAAGGATATGAACAGGCGCGCCATTGAGAATTTTATCAAGGCGGGCGCCTTTGATACGTTGGACGGGACCAGACGGCAGAAAATGATGGTTTACGCCCAGATCCTGGAGCAGATCGTCCACAATAAAAAGAACAGCATGGCGGGACAGATGTCTTTGTTCGATTTCGCGGATGAATCGGATAAAAAAGACTATCAGATCACAATGCCGGACGTAGGGGAATTTGAAAAATCTATGCTGCTGGGATTTGAAAAAGAAGTGCTGGGCGTATATGTCAGCGGGCATCCGCTGGAGGATTACGAGGCGCAGTGGCGCAGAACGATCACGCATACCACAGCGGATTTTCAGTTGGATGACGAAGGAAATGTGAAGGTGCGGGACCGGGAGGCAACCGTGGTCGGCGGCATGATCGAGGCGATTACGGTAAAATCCACCAAACAGAATCAGATCATGGCGTTTCTTACCCTGGAGGATCTGGTGGGTTCCGTGGAGATCATTGTATTTCCGAAGACCTATGAAAAATACAGGAGTCTGATCCGTCAGGACGCCAAGATCTATGTAAGGGGTACGGCAACCGTAGAGGAAGACGCCAACGGCAAAGTGATCAGCGATATGCTTGTCGATTTTGACGAGATTCCCAAGACGGTCTGGCTGCGCTTTTCCACAAAGGAGGAGTACCTGCCGCTGGAACAGAAATTATTCGATCTGCTGGAGCCCTACGACGGCAATGATACTGTAGTGATCTATCTGGAAACGGAACGGCAGAAAAAACAGTGGCCCAAAAATCGGAATATCAAGGCGGCGCCGGAGGCAGTCGAAAAACTGAAAAAATTGCTCGGTGATCAGAACGTGGCGGTGGTAAGCCGCGGAAATTTGTCAAGATAGAAATTGTCAGGATAGAAATTTGTCAGAATAGAAGATAGAGGTGCAGCGTGATTACTTCTGTAACGAATCAACGGCTGAAACGGGTGACAGCGCTATTGGAAAAAGCCCGTGTCCGGAAAAAGGAACAGTGTTATATTGCCGAAGGCAGGCGGCTTTTGCTGGAAGTGCCTAAGCAGGATGTGGAAATGCTCTTTCTTTCGGAAAGCATGGAGAGGCAATGGAAGCAGAAAGCGGAAGAAGATCCGGAGCGGGAATGGGCAGAATGGCTTGCCGGGATGCCCTGCGAAATCGTATCGGATTCTGTATTTAACCGGATATCGGATACGGTGACGCCGCAGGGGATTCTCGGAATTGTAAAACAGCCCGTGTATACGCTTGCACAGATTTTAAGCAGAGCCGGACACAGCGTATTGTTTTTGGAGAATATACAGGACCCGGGCAATCTGGGGACGATATTCAGAACGGCGGAAGCGGCAGGCGTCCGGGGAATCGTCATGAATGACGGCTGCGTGGACGTATTTAATCCGAAGATGATCCGGGCGACCATGGGCGCCATTTACCGGGTGCCGTTTACGGTCATGCCGCTTTCGGAGGCGGCTCGGCAGTTCCGAGAAGCGGGAGGAACTGTTTACGCTGCGCATTTAAAGGGGACAGCGGCTCACTATGAAACGGAGTACCGCGGAACCGCCGGTTTCTTGATCGGGAATGAAGGGAACGGCCTGACGGAGGAAACGGCAGCTTTGGCGGACCGTTATCTGCGGATTCCGATGGAAGGGCAGACAGAGTCCTTAAACGCTGCAGTTGCTGCGGCTCTGCTTGTTTATGAAGCAAAACGGCAGGCAGATGCGGCGCGGATTGGTAAGAGGGGAGGAACAAAAGATGCGGAAACGAACGTGGAGACTGATCTGGAAACAGTATAAAAGAGCGATTGTATACGGAGTTATTTTTTCTGTATTCGGAATTGCAGCGCTGGTCATTGCGATCGGAAATTCCAAACAGGACGGCGTGAAAATGGATCGGGAAGACCTGGCGACTTCCTGGCTGGTTTCTCAAAACGGCATGGAGCCGTCCGGCAGCGATTCGGCGGAACCGCAGAAAACGCCGGAGACAGATACCAAAAAGGGAGATTCGAAACCGGAAGGGGAAAGTACCGAAAAGGAAACCGAGAGTACGGCCGCCAAAGAAAAGGATACGACCGCTGCTTCCGAGGACGGACAGACCTTTACGGTAGTACAGACAGACGGCTATGTAAATATTTACAGCGAAGCGGATGTAAACGCGGAGGTCGCGGGAACGCTGGCAAGCGGATTTACAGGCACGGTCCTGCAGTATGGAAAATGGATGTGCCAGATCGATTATCAGGGCGTCCGCGGCTGGGTAGAAACCAATTATCTGGAAGTAAAATGATTGTAATTATCGGATAAATATGGTAAAGTGAACAAGAGAAAGAGAAGCTGCGGATTGCGGGCTTCGGAATGGAGGAAGTTATGTCACCGTATATATGGCTGGGGCTGGTTATCTTTTTCCTGGTGATTGAGATCGCGACGCTGGGATTGACTACCATCTGGTTTGCAGGCGGTTCTCTGGCGGCGTTTTTCCTGAATCTGGCAGATGTGCCGGTACTGTGGCAGGTGATTACGGCGATCCTGGTATCATTTTTGCTGATGCTGACGATTCGCCCGTTTGCGAACAGAAGGATGAACGGCAAACGGACGAAGACAAATGCGGACAGACTGGAGGGGATGGAGGCATTTGTAAAAGAAACCATAGACAATGTGAACGGAACCGGATGTATTTCCGTCGAAGGGCTGGAATGGATGGCCCGGACGGATCAGAACGATAAGCGGATCATTCCGGAGGGTACTTTGATCCGTATCCTGCGGGTAGAAGGCGCAAAAGTGATCGTAGAACCGGTTTCCGGAGAAAGCATGTAACGAAAGGAAAGGCAGCCGCTTTGCAAAGCTGCCGGAAAGGATGGAAGATGAAGGAGTTTTTTGATGGATTGGGGATTAGTCCGGGACTGATTGCGATTATCATTATAGCGATTATCGTGCTGATCATTTTTGCAAGCTGTATCCGGATCGTGCCGCAGGCGCAGGCGTTTGTCATTGAACGGCTGGGCGGCTATAAGTGTACTTGGAATGTGGGGCTGCATACGAAGCTGCCGATCATTGACCGGGTCGCGAAAGAAGTGATCTTGAAAGAGCAGGTAGTGGATTTCGCGCCGCAGCCGGTTATTACCAAGGATAACGTTACCATGCGGATCGATACGGTTGTCTTTTATCAGATCACGGATCCGAAAATGTACGCATACGGTGTGGAGAATCCGATCATGGCGATTGAGAACCTGACCGCGACTACGCTGCGTAATATTATCGGTGATCTGGAACTGGATGAGACGCTTACTTCCAGAGAGATCATTAACGCGAAGATGCGTCAGTCGCTGGATGTGGCGACCGATCCCTGGGGCATTAAGGTAAACCGGGTTGAGTTAAAGAATATCATTCCGCCTGCGGCAATTCAGGACGCTATGGAGAAGCAGATGAAGGCGGAACGGGAACGAAGAGAAGCAATCCTGATCGCGGAAGGAGAGAAAAAGTCCACGATTCTGGTAGCGGAAGGTAAGAAAGAATCCGCGATCCTGGATGCGGAAGCGGAGAAACAAGCGGCGATCCTGCGGGCCGAAGCGCAGAAGGAGAAGATGATCCGGGAAGCGGAAGGTCAGGCAGAAGCGATCCTGAAAGTACAGCAGGCAACGGCAGACGGAATCCGCGCGATCAAAGAGGCGGGCGCCGATTCCGCAGTGATCCAGTTAAAGAGTCTGGAAGCATTTGAAAAGGCTGCGGACGGAAAAGCGACAAAGATCATTATTCCGTCGGAGATCCAGAGCCTGGCAGGCACCCTGACCGCATTGGCGGAGACGGTAACGAAGAAGGAAGTGTAATAGCGATGGCAAAAGGAAAGCAGGCGATCTATTTAAATTACTGGCAGATTTTCGTGGATACCATGACCATTTTCTTTGGTTTCGCGTCGATCATTATGGTAGTGATCTCGTTTTGGGATTTTCCGAACCAGCTGTCATTTTCTCCCTGGATCTTCCTGCTTTCCGGCTGTATGGCAGGGACGATCGGCGTGAAAAAGGCGCTCCAAAAGGAAACGGCACAGAGTGTAGTACATGCCATTCAGTGCGTGCTTTTATTCGGCGTGGCGCTGATTGTGTGGTTTGGAACCAGATAGGAAAAGTTTGAAACTAAGAGGCAGCGGATAGAGTATAAAATTGAACATCACAAATAAGCCATCATATGGTGGCCC
>CANQSA010000036.1 GCA_947626415.1 uncultured Lachnospiraceae bacterium | reverse complement strand
CGAATATATGGGCATTTGAAAGAAATGTGTGTAGGTTCTGCTCCTAAAAAATATGGCGTTAACTACCAAAGACGGGTTTGTCATGGGGGAGATTGAAAAAACGGAATTCCTGGAGTTCATGGAGCGGGAGTTCTATCCGGCCATCGCGGAAGCGGAGGAGGAGTATGTAGAAGTTATGGAGGAGTATGAGAGGGGAACATGAAATAATCGTGAATGACAAATAGAGGATTTAACTTCAGGAAAAGGATATGATAAGAGCTGAAGGAAAGGGAAGTTGTCTGGTTGACAGCTTCCTTTATTTGTTCCCTCCAATTTTGAACCTCCAAAAGGCCGGCAGATCACCGATTTTTACAAAAAATATTACATAGTGTCCTTCCTCTCCATACTCCGTTTTCTATGCCCTCGCAATACTCAAAACGAGTTGACAATATTCATATTGAGTATTAAAATAAAAAATATGATGAAAAGAAACAAGCAAAAAGAGGATAAATCGGGGGCCTGTTTATGAAGATAAAACTGGTTGTTTATTCAAAAGATCGGGCATATATGGAACACTTAATGCAATATATGAATGTCCACTGTTATGAAAAAATAGAAATGGGCTGGTTTTCTGACGAGGACGTATTGAATACATATCTGCGCAGCCATGATGTAGATGTGGTTATTTTAGATGGCGATATTTCTGTGGGCAGCTTCGATCAAAAGTTTACGACGGTTGTTTCCAGGTTCAGCGAGCAGAATTCGGTTAAAAATTCCTCTGAAATAACAGTGTATAAATATCAAAAGGGCGAAGCCATCTATAAAAAGATTTTAGATCTTTATGCTTCGGGGGAGAAGGCAGGAACCAGGGAGATTTATGGGAAGGATGAAAATGAACCGCAGTTTTATCTGGTTCTTCCTGTTAATGGCGGTGCTGGAGCTTCGACAATAGCAAAAGCCTTTGCAGTCAGTCAGGCAGAGGAACGGAGAGTACTGTATCTGAATCTGGAGTTATATGGAGATTGCTGTGAGTTTTTTCAGGAAAATGGGGAGTTTACGCTGGATGATATTCTGTACGCGCTCAAGAGCAAAAGGGGAAATTTCAATTTAAAATTGGAGAGCGTCATGCGAAAAAGCCCGGAGGGAGTCTGTTTTTACGCACCCGCAGAATCTCCGCTTAATCTGATGGAATTATCAAAAGAAGAATTCAGGCAGTTTATTTCCGGTATTCGGGAGTGCGGCCTGTTTGATCTGGTGATTATGGATATGGATATGTATCCTTCCGAATGGATGCTGGAGGGGATGAATGCGGCGGATCAGATATGGCTGGTCGCAGATGGAACGGATGCTTCCAATGAAAAATATCAACGTTTTATGCAGCTGGTAAAGGTAATTGAGAGGAAAAATGAATGGCGTCTGATCCCGAAAATGAGAGTTTTTTACAATAAGTACAGGTCGAAAACAGGACGCCCTTTGGAAGCATGCCAGCTTGAAATGATCGGTGGATTTCCAAGGTATGAAGGAATGAATGGAAAGAATATTGTTCGGGAAATGGCCAGGTCGCAGATCTTCGATCAGCTGGCGGGAGGAAAATAGGTGATAAACAGAGCTTGGGTAGAAGAAATCCGAAGAGAGGTATTGGATAATTCTAATTTCGCTGCAATGTCAGAGGAAGAACTGGATTCCTGGATTGCTGGAGTAGTGGATCGAAAGTTCCGGAACGAAATGCTGACAATGGGGGAAAAGGCGGAGCTGGTTGATGCCGCTTTCAGTTCGATCCGTGGCTTTGGCCTGTTAGACAGTATTATCCGTGATGATAATATCACTGAGGTTATGATCAACGGACCAGATGATATTTTTATTGAGAAATCAGGTCGTTTGAGCAGGCTGGATGAAAAGTTTGAAAGTGAGGAAAAACTGGTAGATATTATTCGAAAAATTGTCGGTATGGCAGGAAGAGAGGTGAGCGAGGCCAATCCGATTGTGGATACCAGACTGCCGGATGGTTCGCGTGTCAATGTTGTGATGCCGCCGATTTCTTTAAAGGGACCGATCGTCACGATTCGAAAGTTTTCCCGGGAGCCCATGACAGTGGAAAAGCTATTGGAATATCGGTCCATTACGCCGGAAGTGGCGGATTTTCTTCGCCTTTTGGTGCGGGCAAAATACAATATATTTATTTGCGGCGGAACCGGGAGCGGCAAAACAACGTTCCTGAATGCGGTGACGAATTTCATTCCAAAGGATGAGCGCATTATTACAATAGAGGATTCGGCTGAACTGCAGATTGCCGGGATAGACAATCTGGTCAGTCTGGAAACAAGAAATGCGAATAATGCAGGTGTAGGCCGGATTACCATCCAGGATCTGATCAAATCAGCTCTGCGTATGCGGCCGGAACGAATCGTGGTAGGAGAAGTCAGAGGAGCTGAAGCATTGGATATGCTTCAGGCGATGAATACCGGCCATGACGGTTCTCTGTCCACTGGACATGCCAATTCCAATAAAGATATGCTCAGCCGTTTGGAGACTATGGTCTTACAGGGGGCGGAAGGTTTGCCGCTGCAGGCGGTCAGACAGCAGATCGCGTCCGCTTTGGATATTCTGATTCATCTGTCCAGGCTGAGGGATAAAAGCCGCAAAACAATGGAGATTTCGGAAGTCCTGGGATATGAGAACGGGGAAATCAAATTGAACCCGATATATGAATTTGTGGAGGATGAATCCAGTACGCTGGAAAAAGTGAGCGGCAGCCTTGTGAGAACAGGGAATCCGTTCAGGAATTATCATAAATTGAGGCTTATGGGTTTCAGAGGAGAAATTTAATCAGGCCGGAGGAAACATGAAACGGAAAAAGGAGAGCGAGAAGAATACATATGTTGAAAAAAAGGGCCTGATCGGGCGCGGGGATGACTATCATGTTTATCATATGAATCAGAAGGAGCATTTGACTGCTTTTCTTCTTGGATTCGCCGTTTCTTTGGTTGTCATGTTTGTCTTTTTCAAGAGTGTGTTCGCAGGAATTTTGACAGGAATTTTTGTCGGGGTCTTGATCCAGAAGTTTTATTGCGGATATTTGTGTGAGAAACGAAAAAAAACGCTCCTGCTTCAATTTCGGGATTTCTTGGAATCATTGACGTCTTCCTTTTCTTCCGGAAAAAACACGCAGGGAGCGTTTGCGGATGCCTACGGCGATATGATACAGATATACGGCAGGGAAGCGGATATCGTAAAGGAACTGGAAATCATTCTTATGGGAATCAACAGCAACATCAATATTGAGCAGATGCTGATGGATTTTGCGGCACGCTGCGAACTGCCGGATGTTCAAAGCTTTGCGGATGTATTTGAAATCAGTGTAAAACAAGGGGCTAACATTAAGGATATCATATCCGCCACCCGAGATATCATCAATGACAAAATAGAAATAGAACTGGAAATCGGGACGCTGCTGTCCGGGAATAAAAACGAATTGAATATTATGATGGTGATGCCTCTGATCATTACATTGAGTATGGAGGGGCTGGGGAGCAGTATGACGGAAAATTCGCCGCTGAATGTGGCAATCAAGCTGATCGCGCTCGGTATTTTTGCCGGGGCGTATGTGCTGGGACGTAAAATGACGAATATCAAGATATAATGCGCAGGAGAAAAAGGGAAGATGAGCAGTTCATTACAGTTCACCCTGTTGATACCGGCGACCATATTCATTCTTGGATGGATTTTCATGGCGGTCAGGTATGAAGCAAAGTTTGAATCGATTACCGGAACACTGGATAAGGATCAGTACCCTTTGGCCGAGCTGTTCTACATCGGTTTTCAGGTTCTGGAAGCGCTTCATTTCAGCACAAAGTCTGATTTTTCCCGGAAAAAAGTAAAGGAAATGTCGGAAGTATATGGGAAAAAATATGCGGAGTATTATTACTATGTGATGACGGGCGGTCAGGTAACTTATGTGGTCACGATTCTGCCGCTTGTTTTTGCCATTGCAATTCTTGGGAACAGCATAGAGGCGCTTGTGCTGGGGATTGTGCTGGCAGGGCTGCTTGTCTGGTATCTGAGCGAGTCATTCAAGGATAAGCTGACGGCACGGCGGGACGCTTTGCTTTCAGAATTCCCGCAGGTCCTGTCTAAGATGACGCTGCTGGTCAATTCCGGTATGATTCTCCGCAATGCCTGGAATAAGATCGCGTGGGGCGGGGAAGGTGTCCTGTATGAGGAAATGCGCCTCACGGTCAGGGAAATGCAGAACGGCGTTTCGGAAATGGACGCATATCGGAATTTTGCGGATCGCTGCGGCCTGAAAGAGATGCGGAAGTTCTCGTCCCTGGTAGCGCAGAGCATGGCCAAAGGCAGCGGGGAACTCAGCTTCTTTTTGCGGGATATGTCAGCTGAAATGTGGGATATGAAACGGAATATGGTGAAGCGCAAAAGTGAGCAAACCAATTCCAAACTTCTGTTTCCGATCGTATTGATTTTTGTCGGGATCATGTTCATGGTTATGGCTCCTGTGCTGGGGAGTTTATAATAAAAAAACAAAGAAAGGCGGATGAAGAGATGAGGAACTTTATGGATCGGAAAATGATCAGCCTGCAGGTAAGGGCGGAAAGCTGGCTGAAGCGTTTCCTGGAGAAGGAGGATGGGGATACCAATTTCGTGTCAATTATTGTAATCATTGTCATTATCCTGGCGATTGCCGGCATTTTCCGAGATCAACTTACGAAGGCGGTAAGGGGAGTAATGGATAATCTGTTGGGTTTTCTTGGGGTTGATGGTTAAGCCACTACGGTCCGGTGTCTCCGGCACCGTGCGTGCTGGAGACACCGGAGAAGAAGACGGAGTTTTTATGCAGGAAAGAAATGATGAAAAGGGTGCGATCATGGTGGAAACGACGATGATCTTTCCCATCGTTATGCTGACCGTTGTCGCCCTTTTGTATTTGGGACTGTTTAAAATGGAAGAAACGGCGATGCTCTATCAGGTACAGCGGGTGGCACAGCAGGGGAGCCTGATGGCCGCCAGCCCCGGATATGCCAGTCTGGCGCAGAACGGAGCACTGTTGGATGCCCGCGAGATTGATTGGGAGGTATTGCCTGCAGCGGATATAGATGATTATTACAGGGCCTATTATGAAAACGGGGATCTGTTTAACAGGCTTATGGTATTGTACCGGGAAATTTTCGGATGTTCCTGGATCTCTGATGCGAATGTGGAGTCCTACGGGGGTAAGGTGCTGGATACGGTATCGGTGCTTGCCGTTGGAGATTTCGTTCAAAGGGAAGTGAAACTGGAGCGGGATTGGCTGGGAACCAAGGTATATGTGCGGGTCTATTATGGGGTAGAGACCCCGGCAGTGCTTCGGTACTTTGATCTGCCGGAAAGGCTGGAATGGGAACAGGCAGCTTACAGCAGAGCGGTAAATCCTGCCGGTTTTGTGCGCAATACGGATCTCGCTGCGGATGCGATGGTGGCGCTGAGCGAAAAGCTGGGCCTGAACGGAGAACTGGAAAAAATACAGGAGGCCTTTTCCAAATTGAAGGGGTTTTTGTTTTAAAGGGACAGCAGGATGATTCTTGATTTTTGCAAAAAGCGCGATGGCGTCATTTCGGTTTTTCTCACACTGATCTTGATCCCTGTGATGATGTTCGGCGGAGTGATCGTGGATGGAACCCGGATTTTCGGAAGTAAAAATATCATATCCGGTGCCGGAGAAATGGCGATGAACGGTGCGCTGGCGGAGTTTGACAGAAGCCTGAATGATGCTTATGGTCTGATTGCCATGTCAGAGACGCCGCAGGAACTGCAGAGCCGGTTACAGGATTACTTTGAGTCCTCTTTGAATGCGAATGGGCTGACGGAAAGAGATTTCAACAAGGCGCTGATCGAACTGCAGCTTCTGGAAGGCAGCTTTGTATCGGCGGCAGTTGAGAATACGCAGATCTATCAGACGGAAGTGATGAAACAGGAAATCATGGAATACATGAAATATCGCGCCCCGGTCATGATGGTCAGCAACGGGATACTGGGCAAATTATCGGGGTTTTCCGGTATTGACAAAGAAAAAAAGGCGATTGACAATCAGATCAAATTTGAATCTGAGATGGAGGATCTGCAGCAGAAATTTGATGAGATTCTCGAACAGGTTGATATTCAAAAAGAGGTTTACGGGAAGATAAAGAGCAACGAGGAAATCAGCAGGCTTATGCAGCAGACAAAAGACGATTATGGCGTTATGCTGATGCTGGCGGCCGCATATGACCGTTTGTCGGGCATTGCGGAAGCGGAAGAGGGAGAAGTGCTGGCGCTGATAGAAAGCTATAATGACTGGGGCGAGGAATTGGGTATTGTTGTACAGGAAAGAGACGGGCGTGCCACGGGATTAGACGGCTTTGACAGCATGCTGCATATGCTGAAAATTGAACTGGGTGTGGACGATCCCGAAAAAGCGCTGGAGGGCCTGGATCCGAAGTCTGAGGAATATCAGGAAGCAAGAGCTGAGGTGAATATGTTTTATAATAACCAGGCATGGTTGGCGGAATGTGTTCATGATGTTGAGAACGCGCTTCAGATGACTTCCGATACGGTGAAGAAAGAGTTGAAAGAACTCTATGAACTCGCAATGAATGGATATGATTCCGCAGTTGATATTCAGGACAGGATGGAGAAAATGCGGAAAAAACTGGAGGAATGCCAGAACCTGTACGATGACTGGACAGGAAGCATCGGCGAGATGCCGGATTCAGACACAAAAACGGAAATGTCAAATCAGGCGGCGCAGTTTGCCGGACTGTTTGACAAGGACAATTCCGATGAATTCAACAAACGAGTGGAAAATAATAAACAATATTACGACAAGGTTTGTCAGAGCCTGGAAGAGATGCGCTATAGCGGCAATCTCGTTGTCACGAGTGTGCCGAGAGAGGTTGTACAGGGGGTTGTCAGCGGAAAGACTGCGGGAATCGGTTCCAATGCGGAATTGCACACGCTGGTGAGCCAGCTTCATAACGGCAGTTGGGAGGGACCGACCCGGCTGGACACGGGCGGACTTGATAAGCAGGATTTGGAACCGACGGATTTTGTGAAATATCTGAGAGAAAAGCTTTGCAATAAAGAACTGAGCAAAAGTGAAAAAAAAAGTAATAAGGCGGAAAGCGAAAAACAGGCAAAGAAATGGACCGAAGAACTGAATGAGAAGATCGAAGCTTACAAAAATCTGTTTTTGAGCGATGATATTGAAGATGTGAGCGTTCTCGAAAAAGGAAACCATGATTTGCCGTCGGTCTGGTTGTCGCAGCTGGGGAACAGCGGCGGCGGGACGAACGCGACGCTGGAAGGAGATCTGAATCATAAATCGGGACGGAAAAAGGCCAGCAGCAGCGCGACAAGCGCAATGAATACCAACAATTCGTCGCTCACTTTACTGGGCGGCCTGTCCGAGACGATTTACGGGGCAGTTGAGGCCGCATATATCACGGAATATGTTATGGGTATGCTGTCGCATTATGTGGCAGAGAAGGATGCATCAGGCGGGACGATTGCGACTCCGTTATCTTTGAGCAATGCCTCGCTGAAAGATCACATTTTGTATCGGTCTGAAATCGAATATGTAATTTGGGGAGACGACAGCACAAGGGGAAACATCACAAAAACCAAGGCTATGATCTTTGCTGTTCAGTTTGTGTGCAACGCGCTTTTTGCATTCACCAATTCCAAGCTGACAGGCGACGCATGGGAGATCGCTGCGTTGTTTCCGGTCGGCCCGCTTGCCAAGTCCGCGATCAAAACAGCATTGCTTGCGGTGGTTACGATTATTGAAACGACACAGGATCTGAAACAGCTCATGGATGGAGAAGCGGTAGAACTCAGAAAAGGTCCGGGAAGCTGGGAAACCTGGCTGATGGGGGCGGGCGCCGGTTCCAAAGGAAGCGTGTCTATGCGTTATGAGGATTATCTATGGGTAATGGTTTGTATCAACGTCATTGCAAATCCGGTAAACCTGTTGGCAAGGACTGCGGACTGCATTGAATTAAATCAGACAAGTGCGAAAACGCAAAATGAAAATACGCTGAAAAACCGGTATACCATGGTGTCTATAGGGGCACAGGTGAAAACCTCTACATATTTTCTTCAGCGCCTGGGGGCGGAGACGGATTATCATGAAGACGGTTTCATCATCAACTATCAGGGCATACGGGGATATTGATATGAAAAAGAAAAAGGACAAGGGAAGCGTCACACTGGAAGCCGCCATCTTCTTATCCATGTTTTTATTTGCGTATCTGTTTTTTATGGATCTGGTTCAGGTCGTAAGGGCACAGATGATATTGCAGTATACGGTAACGGAAACGGCGAAGGAATTATCGCAGTATACGTATCTTCTCTCTAAAACCGGTGTTGTGGATCAGGGCATATCGACAGGGAAAAGGAGCGCCGAATTTGACAATAAAACGACAGAAATGATCGAATCAGTTCAGAAATTGGGAGAGATGATAGTCAACTTTGGTGATGTGTTTGGGCAGGCGTCAGCTACGCAGCAGACGGTCAGCAGTTATTTTTCTGACTGGGAGGCCCTGAAGGAAGGGTTGATCAGCAAGGGGAAAACAGAAATTCGAGCGGCATTGCAGGGTATTTTGATTGAAACGCTTTGTGAGAATGCGCTCAGAGGTCAGATAGAAAATATGTCCACAAAGGATGTGGACACTTATCTGAGGGATCTTGGAATAGAGGGCGGTATGTCGGATATTACCTTCGATGGAACATCATGGTTTCGGACGGACAGAACGCTGGATATCATCATGACGTATAAGCTTCGCTTCCGGTTGGGGGTCCTGGGGGATCAGGAGAGAATCTTTAAGGTGAGGGCAAAAACGGCGGTATGGTGAGAGCATATGGTTTCGGGGCGGCGGGAGTAGTCTTGACCGCGGGAATATGGGGCGGATTTTTATGCCGGGAAATGATGCACAAGGAAGAACTGCCGGAGAAAAAAGCGGCTGTGATGTGGATTGCAGGATTTCCGGTGATGGCTGCCCTTTCCTGGCTGTTTGTGTCATATGGATATTCTTTTTGGAAAACGGAGCGGTATATGATCCTTTTGTATGCGCTTCCGGTATTAGGCTATATTGATGGAAAACATAAAAAGATACCTAACCGACTGCTGATTGTCCTGTTGGTTCTTCGCCTCCCGATTCTGATCGCCGATTTGATTTTTCATCCGGATTTGTGGGCGGAATTGTTTCGCTTTTGCCTGGCGGGTATTGCGGCGAGTTTGCTTTTCATGCTGTTTGCCTGGTTCCTCTCCCGAAAAACGCTGGGGATGGGCGATATCAAGCTGGTAACGGTAATGGGAGCCTATTTGGGATTTTCCCTGAATTATGTCGTTCTTTTTCTGTCACTGCTTATGGCCGCTGCATATGGACTGTGGAGGACGGTGAGGAAGAAAGGCGGATTGCGGGATGAACTGGCGCTCGCTCCATTTCTGGCTATCGGCTTGTGGATTGTCCTGCTTCTGGGATTCTGAGAAACAACGGAATGCTGACTGAGGTGATGGAAATGAAGAAGAACTTGATTTTGGTGATGGCCGGGCTGCTGATACTCTGCTGGTACGTTACGGTCGGAGAATGGCTGGGCAGGAGTCAGAAATACGAGGATGCCCTGGCGAATGCCAGATCGTTTGAGGAAAGAGAACTGTATGTGGACGCGATTCGGGAATATGAAGCGGCGATGACATATCAGGAGGATGATTCAGAGCTCATGATGACAGTTGCGGAAGATTACAGGAAAATGGGAGATGATGCCTCTTATCTTTCTCAGCTGCAAAAACTGGTTTCTGAATATGGTCCGCAAGAGGATGCCGTGGGGAAAATTTACGATTATTACATTTCCTCGGGACGTGAGCGTAAGGCAATCGATTATATATCTGATTTGAACCGAAAATATCCGGACAGTGATGTGGTAAGAGGGTATTATAAGCTGCTGCAGAAAGGCTATACGGAACTTTATGTCTCTTATCAACACATTGCGCCATATTATAACGGATATGCCGTTTATGAATATGAAGGAGAAAAAGGCATCATTGACAGCGTGGGGGATATTGTGCTTAAGGCAGCCTATGACGACATTAAGATACCGGAAAATGCGGATGATGGTTTTCCGGTGCGCGTTGACAGGCAGACTTACTATATTTCGGAAAAAGGGTATAAAATTCTGCAGCCGGAAATCGAATATGAGGAGCTGGGAGTTTTATGCGGAAGAAGGATTCTGGCGAAAAAAAATGGGAAATATGGATATCTTGATAAAAATTTGAAGGAGAAAACAGAGTTTATATGGGATGACGCGACGAATTTCTGCGAGGGGACCGCGGCTGTAAGGAGCGGAGAAAAATGGGCGCTCATCAATACAAAAGGAGAGCTGCTGACAGATTATATTTATTCTGATATCCGGCGGGATGCCCAGAACTTTTGCTCTCGAAACGGAGTGATCTGGGTAAAGGAAAGCGCGGGTTACCGTTTGATCAATACGAAACTTGAAGCGGTGAGCGAAGAGGAATTTGATGATGTGACGGCGTTCGTATCAGAAGAACCATGTGCGGTCAGACTGGGGGACAGATGGGGATTTGCGGATCTGCAGGGGCAGCTTGTTATTCCCTGTCAGTTTGTGAACGCCAGATCGTTTCAGCAGGGGTATGCGCCGGTTAGTGACGGGAATCTTTGGGGGTATGCCGGATCGGATGGAACGCTTTTGATCGATTATGCGTTTGACGATGCCGATTTCTTCAATGAGAAGGGCATTGCGCCGGTTATGAGGGAAAACAACTGGGGATTGATCCAGCTGGAAATATACAGATAAGAGGTAATGAAGATGAGAGATCA
>CANQSA010000035.1 GCA_947626415.1 uncultured Lachnospiraceae bacterium | reverse complement strand
AGAGAGATCACGAAAATGTGCGATCAGCTCGATCATTCCATGGGAGCATATATGCGGTATTTTCAGATCCTCTGTATCCTGCTGTCGGCGGTTATGATCTATTTGCTCACAAAGATCATTATCGAGAAAAATGAGAACGCTATCTCCATGACCAAGATACTCGGTTATGAAAACAGCGAGATCGCACGGCTGTATCTGCTCTCTACAACGATTGTTTTTATAGTATGCAACGCGGTCAGCGTTTTTCTCGGAACGCTTGTTATGGGTGTCGCATGGAAAGCTATCATGTTCAGCTACAGCGGCTGGTATACCTTTACGATGGCTCCGACGGGATATGTAAAAATGTTCCTGTTTGTACTGATCGGATACCTTATCGTTTTGTTCTTTGATTTCAGACGAATCAAGAGAATACCGCTGAATGAAGCGCTGAAAAATGCAGAATAAATTAAAAAAATACTCGGCGGCGCGGCGATGGCGGTATTCGTAACGGCGTTTTTGCCGTCGCTCTATTTACAATCAATACAAAACGGATTTACACGAGTATTATGTAAGCACAGTAGGATTAAACGAGGACACCATCAAAAAATAAAAGGCTTATAGCCGAAGCGCGAGCCACCCGTTAGATGGGTGGCAGCGACTTCCAAAAACACTACATTTGGGCGTGTGGGCAAACTTTCTATCGCTGCAAAACCTTATACCCCTCGCCCCAACTCCACATTGAGTCAAGAATCGGTTTCAGGCTTTGCCCCAATTCTGTGAGCGAATACTCCACTCTCGGCGGCACTTCCGCATAGACTTTGCGACTGACGAGTCCGCTTTCTTCCATATCCCGCAGTTGTGCAGTTAAAACCTTTTGACTGACGCTGCCGATGGATTTTTTCAATTCTCCAAAACGCTTTGTGCCGGGAAGCAGGTCACGCAGGATCAAGACCTTCCATTTATTACCAATCAGCATCAGCGTCGTTTCAACAGGGCAGGCAGGCAAATCCTTTGTTGTTTTTGCTTCATTCATAGTGGTAACTCCTCCTATTAGTATCTTTTTGCACCTAACACTCCTATTATACCATAATAGCTTACAAGAAAACAATACCTTGGACATGAACAAAAATTTTTTCGGTAACCGCTTAATAGTATCTTTTAGGTAACTATACCACAATAAAGTGCTTACTTTACAACAGAAACCAGCCTGCGTATAATATAGTCAAGAGCTACGGAGACGGCCGCTTCGGAGCGCTGAAAGTAACGATTTATAATCCATTCCATTAGGAGGTTTCCAAAATGACAAAAATTCAAAAAGCACTCGAACTCATCAATACTTTTGCTAACGGTGATACCGAAAAAGCTGCCGACTTGCTGGCGGAAGGCTACATTCAGCACAATCTCGCTTACGGCACAGGTCGTGACGCATTTGTAGGAAGCGTGCAGTATCTGGCTTCTGCTCCCGTCAAAACTACAGTCAATAACATTCGTGCTTATGAAGACGGCGATAAGGTGTTTTTGCAAACCGTCTACAACTTTGCCGGCGCCGGCGAACAGGTCGCGTTTGACATCTTCCGTTTCGATGAAAACGGAAAGATTGCTGAGTATTGGGATAATCTTGCGGCAAAAGCAGCGCCGAATCCCTCCGGCAGAACGCAGATCGACAATCTTGCAGCGGTAAAGGATCTGGATAAGACCGGGGAAAACCGCAAAATCGTGAAGAATTTCCTCCATGACGTTATGATGGGCAAGGCTCCCGAAAAGACGCCGGATTATTTCGATAACGGCAAGTACATTCAGCATAACACCGGCATTGCGGACGGTCTTGACGGTCTCGGAGCAGCGCTGGCGGCGCTTGCCGAACAGGGTATTCAAATGATTTATGACAAGGTTCATCAGGTGCTTGCACAGGGGGATATGGTTTTGGCTGTTTCCGAGGGAACATTCGGCGGCGCTCCGACTGCCTACTATGACCTGTGGCGTGTGGAGAACGGCAAGATCGCCGAGCATTGGGATGTCATGGAAATGATTGCCGACAAGTCTGCATGGCAAAATCAGAACGGAAAGTTCTAAGGATTTCAGGATGGAAGACGAAGCAATGAATTACCTAAAATACTTAACGGAAGAAATTCATACTGTGGTTGCGGCAACGACAGATGGCGAGGGACTTCCCGTTACCTGTGCCATTGATATAATGGATGCGGATGAGGACGGTCTGTATATTCTGACTGCCAAAGGGAAAGGCTTTTATGACCGACTGAAAAAGGACGGATATATGGCTTTGACGGGGATGAAAGGCGAGGACACCATGTCCTGCGTGGCAGTGTCTGTCCGTGGAAAGGTATGTGAATTGGGGGAAGCGCATCTTCCACGGCTGTTTGAGAAGAACCCTTATATGAACGAAATTTATCCGACCGAAAAATCCCGTTCTGCGCTTACGGTATTCAAACTTTATGACGGCAGCGGCGAGTGGTTTGATTTATCAAAAAAACCGATCGAACGGGCGTCCTTTACCTTTGGAAAGGGAGAAGAAAGCGAAGAAGGATATTTTATTACAGAGCATTGCATTGGCTGCTGCACTTGCGAACCAGTCTGCCCGCAGGCTTGTATTGATTTTACAAACACGCCCGCAGAGATCGTGCAGGAGCATTGCCTGCGCTGCGGCAACTGCAAATCCGTTTGCCCGCACAATGCCGTGATTCGGAGAGGATAAACTATGACACAACAGGAAAGAAGAATTTATTTAATCGGAGAACTGCTGAAAGAACAGCCGAAATACCGGGAGATCGAAATTCCAAAAAACGAACAGGATCAGAAACAGTTGTTACGCTCTCTGATGAATGTCCGTCCGCCATATCCCATAGGAAAGGATTTTCTGAGGGTGCAGGATACCTATCTGCAGGAGGAAACTGCCCGGAAGGGTATTACCGATTTGTCCGATTTGCAGCCGGTTCAGGATGGACTTTATCTATGGAAGGGCGATATTACTACCTTGCGCTGTGACGCCATTGTCAATGCTGCCAACAGCCAAATGCTGGGCTGTTTCTGCCCTTGCCACGGCTGTATTGATAACGCCATTCATACTTATGCAGGCATTCAGCTTCGGCTTGCCTGCGCGGAGCTTATGGAGAAGCAGGGGCATGAGGAAGCCACCGGGCAGGCAAAGCTCACGCCCGCCTACAACTTGCCCTGCGATTATGTTCTCCACACCGTCGGACCCATCGTATCGGGCAGTGTGACGCAAAATGACAAGAAACTGCTTGCCTCCTGCTATCGCTCCTGTCTGGAACTTGCCGAGCAAAACGGAATCGGGAGCGTGGCGTTCTGCTGCATTTCTACGGGAGAATTTCATTTCCCGAATGAGAAAGCGGCAGAAATCGCCGTACAGACCGTAAAGGAATACAGACGGCGGACAAACAGCAAAATTGAGGTGATATTCAATGTTTTCAAACAGATGGATTACGAAATCTACCGCGGGTTCCTCGAACGCGCCAGTTATATCGGATAATGTGAACCGCCTTCGGGAGGCGCTGAACGCTGCGGACGCCGTTGTAATTGGCGCAGGCGCAGGACTTTCCACCTCGGCAGGTTTTATCTATACCGGGGAACGGTTTCAGCAGTATTTCTCCGACTTTGCCGATAAATACGGCTTTTCCGATATGTATTCCGGCGGCTTTTATCCGTTTTCCACACAGGAGGAATTTTGGGCGTATTGGAGCCGGTATATTTTTATCAACCGCTATACGGATGCGCCGAAGCCGGTCTATGACGATCTGCTGGCGCTGGTTCGGGATAAGGACTATTTTGTTATTACCACGAACGTGGATCATTGTTTTCAGAAGGCAGGTTTCGACAAAAAGCGGCTTTTCTATACGCAGGGCGACTACGGACTATTCCAATGCTCCGAGCCGTGCCGACAGGAAACCTTTGATAACGAGGATACGATCCGGCAGATGATGGAACAGCAAAAGGATATGCGGATTCCTTCCGAACTTCTGCCTGTCTGCCCACATTGCGGCAGACCTCTGACGATGAATCTGCGTTCCGATGATAAGTTTGTGGAGGACGAGGGCTGGCATCGTGCGGCGGAGCGGTATGAGAACTTTCTGCGTACCCGAAAAAACGGACGGATTTTGTTTCTGGAACTTGGCGTCGGATATAATACGCCGGTTATTATTAAGTACCCCTTTTGGCGCATGACCGCAGCCAATCCGCGGGCGACGTATGCATGCGTGAATTATGGGGAGGCGGTCTGCCCGGAGGAGATCGCGGACAGAAGTATTGTAGTCAATGCGGATATTGGGGAAGTCTTAAATGCATTGCTTGATGAAGCAGACTGATCGGATGAACTAAATATAAGACTTTGTTTTTGACGAGGTATGTCACTTGTCCCGAATTTTATATAGAATTCGGGACATAATTTTTATCAAAATAGATGCCATATATTTTTACCCCTTGACATATACCCCATGGGGGTATATAATACAGACGAATCAACCAAAGAGAGGACAAAGAAATGGCAGAACAGGAACAAACAGGATGCTGTCACTGTGCAAAGACAAAAGAGCGGGATGAAGCGGAATACAAGGATCTGATCCATCGTCTGAATCGGATTGAAGGACAGGTGCGCGGCGTACGGGGAATGGTAGAGCGGAGCGCTTACTGCGTGGATATTCTGGGACAGGTGGCGGCGATTACTGCGGCGTTAAACAGTTTTAATAAGGTACTGCTTGCCAATCATATCCGGACCTGCGTGGCTGACGATATCCGGGACGGCAAAGATGAAGTGATCGATGAATTGGTATCTACGCTGCAGAAACTGATGAAATAAGGAGGAGCTATGCGACAATATCAGGTAACAGGCATGAGCTGCGCCGCCTGCGTCGCCCGTGTGGAAAAGGCAGTGGCCAAGGTGCCGGGCGTGACCGCAGTGTCGGTGAGTCTGCTGACTAATTCCATGGGCGTGGAAGGAACGGCGGCGGATGCGGCTGTCATAGAAGCGGTGCGCCAGGCAGGATATGGCGCCAGCAAAAAAGGCGCGAAAACAGAGCAGAGCAGGGCAGAGGACGCGGATGCTCTGGCGGACAGAGAAACGCCGAAATTAAAACGGCGTCTGCTTATTTCTCTGTGTATTCTGCTCCCGCTGATGTATGTATCTATGGGACATACTATGTGGGGCTGGCCGGTGCCGGCGTGGCTTTCCGGAAACGGAATCGCGATCGGACTGCTGCAGATGCTGCTGACGATTCTGATTATGGTGATCAACCAGAAATTTTTTATCAGCGGCTTTACCAGTCTGCTGCACAGAGCGCCTAACATGGATACGCTGGTAGCCCTGGGAGCAGGCGCGGCATTTGGTTACAGTACCTATGTGCTGTTTCGTATGACCACGGCGGATATGGCGGACATGGCTGCGCACAGCGGAATGCACGACTTTTATTTTGAATCAGCCGCCATGATCTTAACCCTGATCACCTTGGGGAAAATGTTGGAGGCGCGTTCCAAAGGAAAAACCACGGATGCGCTGAAAAGCCTGATGAATCTGGCCCCGAAAACAGCGGTGCTGCTGGTGGACGGTACAGAAACCGAGGTACCCATTGAACAGGTGCAGAAAGGAGATGTATTTGTCGTCCGTCCGGGCGGCAGTATCCCAGTAGACGGTGTGATCATAAGCGGAAGCAGCGCAGTGGATGAGTCGGCGCTGACCGGGGAAAGCATTCCCGTGGATAAAGAGATCGGTGATACGGTTTCGGCAGCTACGATCAACCGATCCGGATTTTTGACCTGTGAGGCAACCCGAGTGGGAGAAGATACAACGCTTTCCCAAATCATTCAGATGGTCAGCGACGCGGCTGCGACCAAAGCGCCAATCGCAAAGGTGGCGGATCAGGTGTCCGGCGTATTTGTACCGGTTGTGATCGGAATTGCGGCGCTTACCTTTTTGATCTGGATGCTGACCGGCGCTTCCGTCGGATTTGCCATTTCCAGAGGGATCGCGGTACTGGTGATCAGCTGCCCCTGCGCCTTGGGACTTGCGACGCCGGTGGCGATCATGGTCGGAAACGGCGTTGGTGCGAAAAACGGAATCTTATTTAAAAACGCAGTCTCTTTAGAGATGGCGGGAAAAATTGATGTGATCGCGTTAGATAAGACCGGGACCATTACCAAAGGAGAACCGGCGGTAACGGATCTGATGCCGGCAGAAGGCTTTACAGAAGAAACTTTACTCAGGCTGGCGTATGCATTGGAGGCAAAGAGCGAACATCCGCTGGCAAAGGCAGTTCTGAGCTATGGAAATGAAAAGGGCGTTATGGCGGAGGCAGTGGAAGACTTCCGGGCAGCAGCCGGAAACGGGCTGAGCGGTACCGCAGACGGCGTTTCGGTTTTCGGCGGAAACGCTTCATTTATCCGGCAGTCGGCAGAGATCCCACCGGATATGGAAGCAAAGGCAGGCAGACTGGCAGAGGCCGGAAAGACTCCGTTGTTTTTTGCGAAAAACGGACAGTTCGCAGGCGTGATCGCAGTCGCTGATGTGGTAAAAGAGGACAGCGCGCAAGCGGTCCGGGAACTGAAAGGTATGGGAATCCGTGTCGTGATGCTGACCGGCGACAACGAACGGACAGCGAACGCTATCGGCAGGCAGGTTGGCGTAGATGAAGTCGTTGCCAACGTAAAACCGGACGGAAAGGAGCAGGTGATCCGCAGGCTGGAAACAGAAGGGAAAACCGCCATGGTCGGGGATGGGATCAATGACGCGCCCGCGCTGACCAGAGCCGATATCGGGATCGCCATTGGAGCAGGAACAGATGTGGCGCTGGACGCAGCAGATGTGGTCCTGATGAAAAGCAGTCTGGCCGACGTGCCGGCAGCCATCCGGCTAAGCCGCGCCGTGCTGCGCAATATCCATGAAAATCTGTTTTGGGCATTTATTTATAATATTATCGGGATTCCGCTGGCAGCAGGCGTATGGTATCCGATCTGGGGCTGGGAACTGAATCCGATGTTTGGAGCAGCCGCCATGAGCTTATCCAGCTTCTGCGTTGTCAGCAACGCACTGCGATTAAATCTGTTTGATCTCCGCAGCAGTAAGCGGGACAAAATAAAAAAGAAAAAATCCATGCAAAGAAAGGAAATGAAAGAAATGGAAAAGACAATGAAAATTACGGGAATGATGTGCGGACACTGTGAGGCAAGCGTAAAGAAAGCGCTGGAAGAAATACCGGGCGTGACGGAGGCAGTTGTCAGCCACGAGAAGGGCACCGCGATCGTAACGATGAGCGAGGCAGTGGCGGATGAAGTTTTAAAGAAAGCAGTGGAAGACAGAGATTATACTGTAGTTTCCGTAGAATAAGGATCATTTTTAGGCACTTTCCGGGATTTGCCCAAAAATCCCACATTTGAGGGGATTTGACTATATCGCGAAATGCACTTCAAGCGTATAATAGTCGGGAACAAAAGGAGGGTGCTTTATGACATCGGGTAACAAACAAAGTTTTTTTAAAAAACATTTCAAAACGATTGCGATGATCGGCATTTTATTTATTCCGACCATTTATACGACCCTGTTTCTGGGATCGATGTGGGATCCGTACGGAAATGTGGATTCGCTTCCCGTTGCGATTGTAAATGCCGACATACCGGCGGAAAGCAACGGAAAAGAGCTTGCAATCGGAAATGCGATGGTTGAAAAGCTGAAGGAAAAACAATCTTTGGACTTTCATTTTGTCAGCCAGAGCGAAGCGGAAGAAGGGCTTGCGGAAGGCAGCTATTATATGGTGATCTCCATTCCGGAGGATTTTTCCGCGAATGCGGCGACGCTGCTGGATGAACAACCGAAAAAAATGCGGCTTAATTATTCCACGAATCCCGGAACCAATTATATTGCTTCCAAGATGAGTGAATCGGCAATGGCAAAAATCGAAAAAGAGATTTCGGCAAGTGTAACTGAGAGTTATGCGGAAACAGTATTTGAACAGCTCGGCACGGTCGGCGACGGATTCGGAGATGCCGCCGACGGAGCAGGTCAGATCAGTGACGGCGTGAAACAGCTGGATGACGGCAATGCCAAGATCACAAAAAATCTGCAGCTGCTTGCGGACAGTACGCTTACATTTGAGAACGGTGCACAGACGCTTGTCGAAGGGATCAGCGCTTATACGCAAGGCGCAGTGAGTCTAAAAGACGGAGCCGATCAGCTCAATGACGGGATGGATGAACTTTCATCTTCCGCAAAAAGCGGTACCAAACAGCTTTCGGACGGGTCTGAAACACTAAGTACGGGTCTGAACGAATATTGTGCCGGCGTACAGCAGGCGGCGGCAGGCTCAGAGAAACTGGCCTCGAATACGCCGGTGTTATTGAGCGGCATCAATGAATATTTAGCAGGTACGGCACAGCTGACAGCCGGAATCCGTCAGCTTTCCGAGGGAATGCGTTCTTTTTCCGCAGGAACAGCGGATTATATCACCGGCGTCGTATCGGCGGATGCGGGAGCTGCGCAGCTGGTAGAAAATAATGCTGCGCTTCTGGAAGGCTCTGCACAGGCAGCTGCCGGTACAAAAGAACTTGCTGCTGTAAGCGGACAGATTTTAGATGGACTGCAGGCGCTTTCAGCACAACTTGACAGCGGACTTTCCAAGGAACAGAAAGAGCAGTTAGAGACACTGAAAGCCGGACTTTCCCAATTCCAGAATGGAGTCAGCAGCCTTAATGCGGCAGTTTCCGCAATGGATACCGCTTCAATCGGGCAGGCGGTGCAGAATATCAGCACGGCGGCGCAGAATATAGGCGTACAGGCGCAGAAAATGCAGGGAAACCTTGAAAATACGGCTAAGGATCTGGCGGCGCTTCTGAAAAACCATCCTGAACTTGCGGCGGATCCGAATTTTCAGAATCTTTCCGCTTCGATTAGCGATTGCGGAGAAAATGTCTCGGCGGTAGGAAAGGAACTTGCAGGAATGAACGCCTCAAAGGACGGCATTTCTCAGTTCACCGCTTCCCTTGATACCTTGAAAACTGAGGTCGGGAAGCTGCAGGCAAGCGCAGAGCAGCTGCTTCCGGCCGCAGGCGGCGCAGTCACAAAGCTGCAGGACAGCCTGCTCGCCGTACAGAAGGCATTGGAGCAAACAGGTGAAACGGCGGAAACAATGGGTCTGATCCAGGCAGTGTCTGCAGAAAATGAGGGTATAAAAACGCTTGCGGAAGGTGCCGGACAGCTTTCGGCGGGAATTACCGCCTATGTATCCGGAACCGCTGAACTGAAAAACGGACTGGATGAACTGGTATCCAATAATCAGAAGATTAACGACGGATTTTCTCAGCTGGACGACGGGGTAACAGCTCTTTCGGCAGGAGGAGAAAAGCTCGACAGCAATTCGGAAGCACTGAAAAACGGCGCGGCGGAATTGTCGGGCGGCATGAAAGAACTCGATGCAGGTTTAAAAACAATCGATTCAAATTCCGATACATTGATCAACGGAGCCGCAGCCCTGAAGGACGGTATGAATACCCTTTCTTCTTCTCTGACGGCAGGCGTAGCGCAATTAAAGGACGGTTCCCAGCAGTTATATGACGGCGCTGTCACGCTTACCTCTAATAACGATGAATTAGTAAGCGGTGCCGGACAGCTTACCGACGGTGCAGCGCAGATTAATGACGGTGCTTCCCAGCTTGCCGACGGTTCCGTAACGCTTGGAGACGGGATCGGCGCGTTGGAGGACGGCGCGTCAGAATTAAAGACTGCGCTGACAGAAGGACAGGATAAGGTAACTTCGATCAATGCCGGCACCGCAAATCTGGAAATGTTTGCATCGCCGATCGATGCGGAAGAAAGTTTTGAGACTTCTGTTCCGACCAACGGCAACGCGATGGCGGCTTACATGATGGCTGTAGGCCTGTGGGTATCGGGACTGGCGTTCTGCGTCATTCTGGATCCCAATAAAAAGAAGATAAACGGACGTCCTGCCGCAGAATGGGGAAAACAGATCGCAGAGCTCTGTGTACTGGCAGTCATTCAGGCATTTATCATGGTATTTGCGCTGATGCTGTTTAACGGATTTGAACCGCGTTATCTGGGCACGATACTGCTGATCGCTTCGCTTTCTTCCATAGCGTTCCTGATCCTGGAATATACAGCGAACTATTTCCTTGGATTATTGGGAGATTTCTTGCTGCTGGTGATCATGGTCATTCAGTTAAGTGGATGCGCCGGTACGTATCCGAAGGAACTTTCGTCAGCGTTTTATCAGATCATCAATCCGTTCCTGCCATTCAGCTATGCGGTACACGGCTTCAGAAGCGGGATTGCTTCCGGACAGAGCATCGTACCTGATGTTTTGTTCATGGTTCTTATGGGCGTGATCTTCGCGGGACTGCTGCTGATCGGATTTGTGAAGAAATATCAGAAAACGAAACTTGTTAGCAGCAAAGCGAATTACGAAGATAGAGATTAAATGAAAAGCCTAAGAGGGCGTCCCAAAAGTCAAGATTGGCTTGAGGGATGCCTTCTTTTACTGCAAAAAAAGGGTCTATAATAGTGTAAAAAAACCTTAATTGAAAAAGTAAATTCCAGTGCAGAGGTAAATTCTACCATACAGTAAAAAGCATTGAATTATTCAAATTTCTTTAGAGACAAAATGCCGTAAGTGCATTATAATTATGATAAACCTCATAAAAATTCTAAAAAGAAAGGCATGGCAAACAGGCCGCTTGGAATTTTGTATGTGGGACTAAATTCTATTGGCATAGAGTTATTTTTATGAAAATCTAAATGTTTGCTTATCCGTCAGCAGATTTTGTGACAGGTTTAAGGGTTACTTGATCAGCTCAGGTGTCAGATTGACCTTGTCAGGTGCGATCGGCTTGAGCTGAAGTGCTAATAAGACTTCCATGCCGAAGTTCTCATATGCGGTCTGATAAGGTGTGCGTCCGGAAAGACTCAGTCGTGGGACGGAATTAATGTGATTGACGATCAGGTTTAAATCCCACTGGGTCAGATAATCAAAACAGGTTCCTTTTGGAAGTATCTCCCGGAGCTTGGTATGTACATTTTCTATACCGCCTTTCTGGCCGCTGCGCATGGGATC
>CANQSA010000034.1 GCA_947626415.1 uncultured Lachnospiraceae bacterium | reverse complement strand
GAATAATCCCTTTTTTCATATGTCCATTTTTAGGGAACCCTTCTTCTTATCGTGTCCATTCTATAGGGTATATTTTAGTCTTTATCAACCATTGTGACCTATCGTTCTGCCTTGCTGTTAGACCCTTTTTTGGAACACCATGCTGGGAATATGCAGGAAAAATGGGATGAACTGGAGCAGTCTTTGAAAGATTCCTGCAGTAAAAGTTATGCTTTTTATATCAAAAGCATCCCCACCCATTTTTTTCCGGGGAATTCAAAATCTTTTCAGACGGCACAGCAGATAGTTTCTTTTTTCACCCTGCTGTTATCCAAAGAGCCGAATGATCAGGTCCGGGTGTCAATCCTTAATTACATCCTGAGTATATGTCTTTGCGATAAGCGGCTTTCCCAGGATGAAGCGGCAGTATTTGTTCTGCTGAAATTCTTTTTTGAAACCAGGAATGGGTTAGAGAAGATTAGGAATGGGTTAGAGGAGATTGAGGATTATTCGGATTATTCGATAGCCATAAATCGCATGCGGCGGGAAAGTGACATCGGAGAGAAAACCGTATGGCATGTCATGAAAACGTTGATGGCAAAAGAGAAATATCGGTGTCTTCGATATTAGTCCACAGGCTCGGGCCTTATAAAAAACAATACAAACAACACAGGAAAGGATGGTTAAAATGATTTACAAAAAAACACTCAGTGAAGACAAACAGGAATTGTATATACACTGTATCGATCTGGCGCTTCACGGGAAAACGGAAGAACTGAGAAAAGAAATTGCTAATGGCGCTCCGATCATGGGATTGACCCCGGAACTCATTACCCATTCCATGGAATTTACCCCGGAACTCATTACCCATTCAGATGATTTGCCGTATTATTTGTTGTCGAACTTGCCTTACGTTTATACAACTGTGGAAGCGGCTGTTCTGGAAGGACAGTATGAGACCCTTTGCATGCTGATCGAAGAAGGAGAAAAGCAGCACACAAATGTATTTGATCTGAGAAACAGCTACCTGCAGTACATAATTTTATACTGTAGAGATGAGAGGATCGTCAATCTGGCACGTTCCAAAACCGAATATCATTTTGAAGAATTGCTGGATGTCCCACCGGATCGTCTTATTCAGGATAACGAGGTAATGATGTCTGCTCTGCACGAAATCGGATATTTCGGGGATATGGATGCAGACGGAAATTATGAGCCGGAATACGATTTAGAAGAACAGGAGGATTTAATATGGCAATTATAATCCATAGTAAAAAGGAAGAAAACATATTCTGTGATGAAAGATTTTTGACCCCTAATGAAAATCACGAGCAGGAATTTACGTTCGGAACAGAAAGATTTATAACAACAGCGCCGTATGTCTATGTAGCGATCTTGTCGGGAAATATTGATCTGGTAAAATATTTTGTGACTGCAGGGCTGAATTTGAAGACGCTTTCCGTACATGAGGCATTTGTCTCATCCTATATGGATCAGTACCAAGCAAATAGCGATATGACGTCGCTTGCGACATGGGGGTATAAAATACGTTTTTTGAAATCAAAGGATGATACACTGAAAAACAAACAGCCGCTTCTCTTTTCTGATCCGTTTACAGCAGCGATCTTATCGCGTAATCCGGAGATGATCGCATATGTTGCCAATGCAGTCGGAGATATTGCATGGAGTAATTCCCTGGAACAGGTGATCGCGGCCATAGATAACCGGGAAACCATAGAATATCTGCTGACTTCCTGGCCGGAAATTCTGGACTTTATGTCTTTATCAACCATTGTGACCTATCGTTCTGCCTTGCTGTTAGACCCTTTTTTGGAACACCATGCAGGGAATATGCAGGAAAAATGGGATGAACTGGAGCAGTCTTTGAAAGATTCCTGCAGTAAAAATTTTGATTTTTATTACAGCAGAAGCAACGGCCATCCCAAGCCTTTTCCGGGGGATTCAAAGTCTTTTCAGACGGCACAGCAGATAGTTTCTTTTTTCACTCTGCTGTTATCCAAAGGACCGAATGAACAGGTCCGGCTGGCAATCCTTAATTATATCCTGAGTATATGTCTTTGCGATAAGCAGCTTATCCAGGATGAAGCGGCAGTATTTGTTCTGCTGAGATTCGTTTTTGAAAACAGGAATGGATTAGAGGAGATTGAGGATTACTCAAGAGCCCTGGATTGTATGTTGCATGAAAGTGACAGCGACCGGGAAACCGTACGCCAAATCATGAACGCGATAATAGCAAAAGAAAAATACAAGCCTTTGCCATATACCGCTTTCGATGAAGAAATTAGAAGATTCCTGCAGCAAGAGCCTTTTTAAAAACAGGAATGGGTTAGAGGAGATTGCGGATTACTCGATAGCCCTGGATTGCATGCTGCATGAAAGTGACAGCGAACGGGAAACTGTACGCCATGTCATGAAAGCAATGAATCGCAAAAGAAAACCTCCAAACTGTGTAATGTTATCTTACAACAAGTTTGGAGGTTTTCACAATCTTTGGCTCTATATCAGTCCTCTTCGTCTTTTACTTTATATACCTCGTAAAACCACTTTTTCCAATCACCTTTATTTTTTTCATCTTTTTTTATAAATTCTTCACAAATAGGGTTTTTCAGCATTTTTTTAGTTGACTCAAACTCTAAAATTTCATCTATCATTTTCCGTACATCCTCTTTTCTTCCATAATGAATCTTATTATGACAATTTGAGCATAGGAATAATCCGTTAGCCGGTGATTGAATGATATCCCCTAATTCCTTACAAGTCTTTGATGTGCTTTGCGGAATAAAATGATGATACTCTAAGTAATCTAAACCATTTCTGGCTACAAAGGTCTTATGATCACTTTTATTGCTACTTTTAGAAAAGAAACATTTTCTATTAAAATGGTCGATCAATTCTTTAAAATCAGTTTTTGTTATTTTGTCTTTATTAAAACCAAAACATTCATTTAATTTTTCAGCAAGGGCAGTATCTAAATTTGCTTTATGTTTTTCATCAAGCCAATTTGTCCCTTGCGGATGCTGAAAACCTTCTTGTTCATTCCTCAACCATTTAAGATCTAAATAGGTATTATCCTCTAACTTCTTTTTCGGCAGCGTTGTAAGCTGGCCAATATCAAATGCAATTACCGAAGTAGTATCACCTTTAAGGTCATGATAAACTTCTCCTTTTGTACTAAGATAAGGTTCTTTCTCTATGACGCCTCGTAACATAATTCTGCTTAAACTCCTCTGACTTCCCGAAGGCAGATGTGTAATATAGAAAAATATAACGTCATCCTTTTTTAATTGTTTGGCCACCTCACTATCGCTAACCTTAAGCGGTTTGTCTCCTTTCTTTCTTTCCATTCTGGAAACTCTCCATTTAATTGCTTTGTTTTTTTCCCATTCCTCTTGCATGTCCTTAAAATCGTAAGTCTCATAATCCATTGGGATAATCCAATGATTCATATCTAATACCTCCATCTTATGTATATACAGATTACTTTAAACAATAGTATACACGATTGCCGTAATATTTGCAAGACAAATCCAATTTCTTGCCAACCGATCTTCTTTATTTATCGTTTGATCACCGCCAAAAAGAGGAACTGTACCACATGGATACAGTTCCTCTTTTTCTATCCTTCACAAAGTATTCTGTTTAAAATTCCGGCTCGATCAGGCCGTAAGTGTTGCCCTTTCTCTTATAAACTACATTCACTTCTCCGGTCTCGGCGTTCGAGAATACATAGAAATTATGTCCCAGCAATTCCATCTGAATGCACGCTTCTTCCGGATCCATCGGCTTAACCGCAAACTTCTTGGTACGGATGATCTTGACGCTGTCGTCTTCTTCGTAATCATTATCCATATACTCTACAGTAAAGCTGTCTCTTGCCTGGCTCTTGTCAATGATCTTATTCTTATACTTCTTCAGTTGTCTCTCGATAATCTCTTCCACCAGATCAATGGAGACATACATATCGCTGCTGACCTGTTCGGAACGGATGATATTCCCTTTCACCGGAATGGTAACCTCGATCTTCTGTCTGTCCTTCTCAACGCTCAGAGTCACATGTACTTCCGTATCCGGATTAAAATAACGCTCCAGCTTACCGATCTTGTCATAAATCGCTGATTTTAATCCCTCCGTCACATCCAGATTTCTGCCTGTAATCACATAACGCATGATGCCCATCTCCTTTCATGTGTGAGTATTGTAAACCGTAACGGACCTTTACTCTTGTCCCCAGTATAGCATAATCTTTATAAAATTTCTACTGCAAACTTTAAAATAAGAGAAAAATTTCCTATTTCATTTCTTTCAGCCTGTCCTGCTTGTGGATCGCAAACGCAATATTCGTCGCGTGATCGGACGCGCGCTCCAGATTCGACAGGATTTCCGTATAGATCGCGGTACGCGGTGAACATTCATTTTTCGCCAGACGGTCCATATGCTCTAACTGCAGGCGATCCTCCAGATCGTCCACTTCATTTTCCAGACGAACGATCTCCTGCTTATGCTCCATATTATCTTCGGCAAACATCTCAATAGAATATCCGACTGCCATTACGGTTAGATCCAGCATTTGCCTCAACCCCTCCAGGCTCTTTTCGGAAAATTCCAGATTCTCCGAAATCCGCGTCTGCGCAAATTCTGCCAGATTTTCCGCGTGGTCTCCGATCCGTTCAAAGTCGCTGACTACATGGAAGTACGCAGCCAGATTTTTCGCCGTGGAAAACGGCAGTTCCTTCGATGCGATGTCGACCAGATAATTGGTGATCTGATTGCAGAGCACATCAATCCGTTCCTCCGTTTTTAATACCTGATTGATCTTACCCGTATCCATCTCGATCAGCGCTTCGCCGGCCAACTGCAGATTGTCTTTCGCGATATTTCCCATTCTCCGGATCTCTCTGGTAATATCAAAATCTACCGTAGCCGGAGTAAAGATATCCCGCTGACCGATATATTTCAGCTCGTACTTCTCGGTCTTCTGATCGGTGCCCGGCACCAGCAGGGTTGCCAGTTTGACCAGGAGTCCGGCAAACGGGAACAAAATGATTACATGGATCGTCTTAAATATAATATTGGCCATTGCTACCTGTCGGCCCGCAGAACCAATGAATCCCGTAAAAAATCCTGTAATTGGTCTCATAAAGATCATCAGGATCGGAACCGTGATCAGCATGGCGAAAACATTAAACAGCATGTGTACCCAGGCTGCACGTTTCGCATCCTTCTTGCCATTGATACTGGCGATCATCGCCGAAGTACAGGTACCCATATTACAGCCTAATAACAGATACATGCAGATTGGGAGACCCAACAGTCCTTCACTTGCCATAGCAATCAGGATACCGGTAGAGGCGGACGAGCTTTGCAGGATCGTTGTGATCACAAAGCCTGCCAGTACCGCCAGAAACGGATTTTCCAATGACATCAGCGCGTTTCTGACCGCTTCGCTTTCGCCCATGCTGCGCATGGAAGACGACATAACGCCCATGCCGTAAAACAAAACGCCGAAGCCCAGAATCACTTCACCGGCTTTCTGCACCATAGGCTTCTTGGAAAACGATACCATGATAACGCCGGCAATAATGATAAGCGGCGCTACGTCTTCCAGTTTCAGCGTAACCAGCAGACCGGTCACCGTAGTACCGATATTCGCGCCCAGAATCGGACCGACTGCCTGCACCAGACTGATCAGCCCGGAGTTTACAAAGCTGACTACCATGACCGTCGTCGCACTGGACGACTGGATCACCGCCGTAAACAGCAGGCCGACCACCATTCCCACAAACCGGTTCCTGGTACACAGTTCCAGAACCTTCCGCATCTTTGCGCCGGCAACCTTCTCCATGCCTTCGCTCATCAGTTTCATACCATACAAAAAGAATCCCAGTCCCCCAAACAGCAAAAAAATGTTTTTAAGACTCATATTTTTCCCGCAATGGCCTCCTCTAAATGTGTAAATGTTTCTTTACTGCTGTTATATCATCGTCCACCTGTGCCTTGACCGCTTCCAGATTCTCAAATCTGCGCTCCGACCTGATGAACTGCAGCAATTCGACTGTGGCAATCTCGCCGTAGACTTCCTCCTCAAAGTCAAAGATATGGGTTTCTACGCCCATCACCGGTTTCTTTGCGACTGTAGGCTTATATCCCACATTCGTGATCCCGTTATAGCGGTTTCCCTTCAGGTACACCCGTGCGGCATATACGCCGTTTGGCGGCAGCAGTTTCCCGGGTTCCGGCAAAAGATTGATCGTCGGCATTCCCACTGTCCTGCCGAGCCGGTTTCCGTAAACGACCTTTCCGACAATGGTATAAGGACGCCCCAGCAGCCGGCTGATCTCTTCCATTCTGCCGGCCGATAACAACTCTTTTACATAAGTGCTGCTGATCTCCCGGTCGTTTTGTTTCAGTTTTGGCAGGATGACCGCATTGTATCCGTATCCGGGGGCCATTTCCCGTAAAAACCGGCTGTCTCCCATCCGATCCTTTCCAAAACGAAAATCGGAACCGGCCACAATACAGCGCATTCCCAACTGTCCGCACAGAACCGTTTCCAGAAAATCGGGCGCAGGCATCTGTAAGATCTGCCTTACGGCAGGCAGAACGACCACATAATCAAGCCCCATCTGCTCGTAATACAGATCCCGTTCCGTCCCGGTAAGCAGGCAATGTTCTTCTTCCTGTCTGAGTACGGTTCCCGGCGCGTGATCGAACGTCACTGCCACAGACTTAAGCCCTTTCTGTTTTTGTTTTTGCAGTTCTTGTAAGATCATCTGATGCCCCAGATGTACGCCGTCAAATTTTCCGACTGCAATCGCGGTATCGCAAAGCCGCAGCTGCGCCGTATACTGCAAAATTTCCATATTACATTCCTACTTTTGCTAAAATTCAAGCGATTTATGCCAAAAACATTTTTTCCGGATCAAAGCGTTTTTCTTCCGCAGAATACCGGTACAATCCTACAAACTGTCCCTGCCGGTCATAAATCCTGCAGCGGGTATCTGCCGCAGGGATTCCGTCAGTCCACTCCGCCTGCACGGGATTTCCGTTATACAGCCATTTTTCATAGGCCTGTCCCACCGTGTAGGCCGGACATTCCGCGAACATGGCATCGACAGGAACGAGCAGCCGTTCCGCTGTCTGAATATCTCTGATCTCTTCCAATCGGTGACTGTCTTCCAGGGTAAACCGCTCTACCTGCGTGCGCAGCAGCGTTTCCATACAGCCGCCGCAGCCTATCTTTTTCCCGATATCATGACACAGGGTGCGGATGTATGTGCCTTTAGAGCAATGTACCCGCATCCGGATCCGGGGCAGGGACATTTCCAGTACCGTGATCTCATAAATGCGTACCGGCCTTGCCTGCCGTTCTACTTCGATTCCCGCTCTCGCCAGTTCATATAATTTTCTGCCGTTTACTTTCAGGGCGGAATACATGGGCGGCGTCTGCAGATAATCGCCGACAAAGGATCGGACCGCTTCCTCTGCCTGTTCGGGCGTGATCCCTTCTATGGATCGCGCGGCCAGAATATTACCGCTTCTGTCCTGCGTATCTGTTTCTTCTCCCAGATACAGGACCGCTTCATAGGTTTTGTCTTTATCCGTCAGCAGATCGCAAAGTTTCGTCGCTCTGCCCAGACATACCGGCAGTACGCCCTCCGCATCCGGGTCCAGCGTCCCGGTATGCCCGATCTTTTTCTGTTTCAGGATTCCCCGCAGTTTCGCAACGACATCATGGGAGGTATAGCCGCGTTCTTTATAAATATTGATGACTCCGTTCAGCATGATTTCCTCCCGCTTCCTTCTATTCCGCATTCTGCTGTTTGACAATTTCCTTTACAATATTGTTCAGAATATCGTGTTTGGTTCCCCGCATGGTACAGCCGGCTGCCCGCTTGTGTCCGCCGCCGCCGAACTGCATGGTAATCGCAGCCGCGTCGATCGGCTCCTCCGTCCGCAGGCTCACCTTATATTCCAATTCCGCGGTCTGATACAAAAAGATCGCGCAAACGATTCCCTCTGTCAGTTTCAACTGATCAACGATCCCATCCAGGTCTTTCCGCCCAACGCCGTAAAACTTCATTTCCGACATACTGATCGTGCTGGCAATACAGGTATTGTCAAGCAGCATAATGCTCTCCAGCAGCGCTCTGCCAAGCACCTGATTCTGCAGATAGGTTTTCTTCATAAAGGTATCGGTAATGATCCCGGTAAAATCAACGCCTTTCTGCATCAGCTGCCCTGCGATCTCCATTGTTCTGGGCGAAGTGCAGCTATGGCGGAATACGCCGGTGTCATGAACGATTCCCATGTACAGCGCTTCTGCGGTTTTCTGATCGATCTTGTCATAGTCCATAGCTTCAAACAGAATCTCACAAGTAGAGCTTGCTTCGGGAACGATCACATACTCGTCTCCAAATCCCTGATTGCTCACATGATGGTCAAAGCAGAACCGATATCCGGCACTTCTGTAATATTTGACCTGATCCCCGATTCGTTTCTCATCACCGGCATCCAGCACAAAAAACAAATCATACTGCGTTTCGGAATCGGTATCGCTGAGGATCCGGTCGGAACCGTTCAGGAACCGGAAAACCGGCGCGATCGGTTCCAAATGGACGTTTACCGTTTTTTCCGGATACTGGGCTTTAATATAATGATACAGTCCGAGGCAGGAACCCACACAGTCCCCGTCCGGATTTACATGTCCTGTAATGCCGATCTTTTCATATTTTTGTATTAACTGATCTAACTGTTTCAATTTTCATCATCCTTCTTCATTGCTGCATTTACTTCGTCGATCCGTTTTGACATATTGACCCCGTATTCAATCGACTGGTCCATGATAAATGTCAGTTCCGGCGTATTCCGCAGATTAATTGTATGCGCAAGCTGCCGCCGGATATGCCCTTTCGCACTGTTCAATCCTTCCAGCGTAGCGGCGCGGGATTCTTCGTCTCCCAGCACACTGATATACGCTTTGCAGTATTTCAGGTCGGGAGATACCTCCGCTGCCACAACACTGGTCATTGGATTTACCCGCGGGTCCTTAATCTCACTGCGGATAATATTGGATAACTCCCGCATCACCTCACCGTTGATGCGGGTATTTTTAATGCTGTTTTTTCTCATTTTCGCGGTACCTCAACCATAATAAAGCCTTCTACCTGATCGCCTTCCTGAATATCGTTGAATTTTTCAAATACAAGACCGCATTCATATCCTGCCTTTACTTCCTTTACGTCATCCTTAAACCGTTTCAGGGAAGCGACCGGACCTTCAAACAACTGTTCACCGTCCCGGAATACTCTTGCGCTGCATCCTCTCTGGAACATACCGTCCAGCACATAGGAACCTGCAATCGCGCCAACGCCGGAAGCCTTAAATATCTGGCGGATTTCCGCGTGACCGATCACTTTTTCCTCAAATACCGGATCCAGCAGTCCCTTCATGGCGTCTTCTACATCGGCGATCGCCTGGTAAATGACGCGGTACAGCCGCAGATCGACTTTTTCTTTTTCCGCGATTTCCTTAGCCTGATTATCCGGTCTTACGTTGAAACCGATAATGATCGCGTTGGATGCGGCAGCCAGGCTCACATCCGACTCATTGATCGCGCCGACGCCGGCATGGATAATCTTGACAGCCACCTCGTCATTAGACAGTTTTACAAGGCTCTGACGCACTGCCTCTACGGAACCCTGAACATCCGCTTTGACTACGATTCCCAGTTCTTTTACATCACCGGCTTTGATCTGCGTAAACAGATCGTCCAGAGACATCTTATTTTTGGTTCCCTCGATCAGCTTCTCTCTGCCTTCGGAAATAAAGGTCTCCGCAATACTTCTGGCATCTTTTTCATTCGGCGTCGCCATAAAGATCTCGCCTGCATTGGGCACGCCGTTTAAGCCCAGGATCTCCACAGGAGTAGACGGGCCGGCTTCCCTTATTCTTCTGCCCTTATCGTCGATCATGGCTCTGACCTTGCCATAACAGGAACCTGCTGCCACGGAATCTCCCACATGCAGGATTCCCTTCTGTACCAGTACGGTAGAAACCGGACCTTTTCCTTTATCCAGCTTCGCCTCGATCACAATGCCTCTTGCCTTCCGGTTATAATTTGCCTTTAACTCCAGCATTTCCGCCTGCAGCAAAATCATTTCCAGCAGAGTAGCGATGCCTTCTCCTGTATGGGCGGAAACCGGTACGAATACAGTATCGCCGCCCCAGTCTTCCGCGATCAGTTCATACTCGGATAATTCCTGTTTTACCTTATCCACATTGGCGCTGGGTTTATCAATCTTATTGACCGCTACAATAATGGCAATGCCTGCAGCCTTGGCATGGTTGATCGCTTCTATGGTCTGCGGCATAACGCCGTCGTCCGCCGCAACAACCAGTACCGCAATATCCGTAGACTGGGCGCCGCGCATACGCATAGCCGTAAACGCTTCATGTCCCGGCGTATCCAAGAAGGTAATGGCTTCTCCGTTTGCCTTTACCGTATAAGCGCCGATGTGCTGTGTAATTCCTCCAGCTTCCCCGGATATCACATTCGTTTTCCGGATTGCATCCAGCAGAGAGGTCTTACCGTGGTCTACATGCCCCATAACGCATACAACCGGAGGCCGTTTTTCCATCAGAGAAGGATCTTCTTCCTCCTCCTTCAGCAGTTCTTCGATCACATCTACCTTAACTTCATGTTCACAGATGATCTCGTGTTCCAATGCGATCTCTTCTGCCACTTCATATTCCACTTCTGTATTTAACGTAACAATCTGTCCTTTTAAGAACAATTCCTTGATTAGGGCAGCCGGCTGGATCTTCATCTTTTCAGCCAGATCTTTGATCGCAATCGATTCCGGGATTTCAATTACTTTAATGACTTCTTCTTTTACCGGCTTGGCAGGTCTGGTCGGCTTCTGCATCTGCATCATCTGCTTATTGGAAGTGTTCTTCCCTCTCTTGCCGCCGTTCCCGTCCTCATAATCTCTGCGGTTCTTCTCCTGACGGTCGATCCGGAACTTATCCTCCCGCTCTTTCCGGTTCTTCTCCGGCATAATGGTTTCCGATGCGGGAATCTCATTTCTGGATTCATTCCGGCGGACACGGCCGCCGCGCTGCTCATTGTTCTGATATTTTGCGTCCTTATTAAAGGTTCTCTCCGTCTGACGCGGTGCCCCTTCCCGATTCATCGGGCGCTCACCCTGACGCGGTCTGCTTTCCCGGTTCATCGGACGCTCACCCTGGCGCGGTGCTCCTTCCCGATTCATCGGACGCTCACCCTGACGCGGTGCTCCTTCCCGATTCATCGGACGCTCACCCTGACGCGGCGCTCCTTCCCGGTTCATCGGACGCTCACCCTGGCGCGGTGCTCCTTCCCGATTTATCGGACGCTCACCCTGGCGCGGTGCTCCTTCCCGATTTATCGGACGCTCACCCTGACGTGGTCTGACTTCTCGGTTCATCGGACGCTCACCCTGACGCGGCGCTCCTTCCCGATTTATCAGACGTTCGCCCTGGCGCGGCGCTCCTTCCCGGTTCATCGGACGCTCGCCCTGGCGCATCCCATTCGGATTCTGGCGGCTCCGGTCATTGGTAAAGACGCGGTTTCCCGGCTGTCCGCTCATCGGTCGGTTTGTAAAAATCTTTTTCCCCTGCGGCTGACTGCTGTTCTGGGGATTATAAACCTGTGAAATATTTTTTCGTTCCGGTCTGACGCCATCCCGACGCGGCGCATCCGGTCTGACCCCTTCCCGTCGCGGCGCTTCGGTTCTTGCCGCTTCCTGTTTTACCGCTTCCCGCTTTACAGGCTCCGTCTTCGGCGCTTCCTGTTTTGGCGCTTCCTGTTTTACAGGTTCCTTCTTTGGTGCTTCCTGTTTCGGCGCCAGTTTATTTTTAACAAACGCGATCTCCTCATCCGTAATGGTGCTGGAATGACTTTTCGGCGCATCGCCCCGTTCCTGCAACATTTGGATAATTTCCTTACTTGTTTTATCGATTGATTTCGCAAATTCATGAATTCTCATACGCTTGCGTTACCTCCATTCTTCCCTGCCATAATGTTCTGTTCTAACTTCCTGCTGACTGCCGCCGCAAAGCCGGGGTCCAAAACAGCGATTGCCGACCGGTATTCTTTTCCGATCGCCTTGCCCAATGTTTCCTTCGTGCCAAACACACAATAGGGGATCTGGTAATACGTACACTTATTGACAAAGAGCTTTCTGCTGTTTTCCGATGCGTCCTCTGCAACCAGTACCAGTCTTGCAGTTCCGTCTTTAATTGCTTTCTCTACTGCGAATTCTCCACTTGCCGTTTTTCCGGCTTTCATGGCCATTCCCAGCATCTGCAATACTTTATTCTGTATCAACCTGTTTTAATTCCTCCATTAACTGTTCATAGATCGTCTCAGGGATTGCGGTCTGAAATGCCCGTTCCAGCCCTTTATTCCGAATCGCTTTCTTCAGACATTCCTCCGTGGGACACAGGTATGCGCCTCTTCCGTTCTTGCGTCCTGTGGCGTCAATGAAAAATGTTCCCTCGCCTGACCGGACGACCCGTATCATCGCCTTCTTATCTTTCATTTCCCGACATCCGACACACTGCCTCTGCGGAATTTTCTTTCCTGCCATAACTGCCTCCGTCTCCCGGTTTACCGATTATCTTCTTCCTGTTCGGGGTCATATTCCTCCCCGTAACCGTCGTCCGCATAATCGCCTTCCGCATATCCATCATCCGCATAATCGCCTTCTGCATATTCATCATCCGCGTAATCACCTTCCGCATAATCGTCATCTGCATAGCCGTCTCCTGCGTAATCGCCTTCCGCGTAGCCGTCGTCCGCATAGCCGCCGTCTGCGTAATCGTCTTCCGCATAACCGTCATCCGCGTAGCCGTCTTCTCCATAATAGGCTTCCTCGTCATAAGCGGCGTACGGATCCTCATATCCTTCCTGCGCACGAAGCTCTGCCATCTGGGATTCACTCTTAATATCAATCTTATAGCCGGTCAGCCTTGCAGCCAGTCTTGCGTTCTGTCCTTCCTTGCCGATCGCCAGGGATAACTGATAATCCGGTACGACCACCTGTGCCGTTTTCGCGTCCGCATCTGCGATAACAGAGATTACCTTTGCCGGACTCAATGCATTTTCTATCAAAATCGCAGGGTTTTCATCCCAATTTATAATATCAATCTTTTCACCGCGCAGTTCATTCACAACTGCATTCACTCTCGCGCCGTTTAATCCGATACACGCGCCTGCGGGGTCTACCCGCGGATTGTTGGATCGAACGGCCATCTTCGTTCTGGATCCGGCCTCTCTGGCAATTCCCATGATCTCTACGGTACCGTCTTTGATCTCCGATACCTCTGCCTCAAACAGCCGTTTGACCAGTTCCGGATGGCTTCTGGAAACGATCACTCTCGGTCCTCTCGTAGTTTCCTTTACTTCTACAATATATAACTTGATCCGTTCCGTGGGTACAAATGTTTCTCCTTTTACCTGTTCGGATTCCGTCAGTACCGCATCGGTCTTTCCCAGATTAATACTGATGTTTTTCCCGTTGATCCGCTGCACAATTCCCGTAATGATATCCTTCTCCTGTGCGGAAAACCGGTCGTAGATCATCCTTCTCTCTTCTTCCCGGATCGCCTGCAGGATTACATTCTTGGCGTTCTGGGTCGCGATCCGCCCAAAATCCTTAGACTTGATCTCTACGTTAGCCGTATCTCCCAGTTCATACTGCTTATTGAGCTTTCTGGCATCCTCCAGACTGATCTGGGTAACCGGATCCTCCACATTTTCTACAACGGTCTTTTCGGAAAAAACGAAGAAATCCCCCGTTTCCTTATCCACCGTCACCTTTACGTTGTCCGCCTTTCCGAAATGACTCTTGCAGGCTGTCAGCAGGGAATTTTCAATTGCCTCGATCAATAAATCCTTGCTGATGTCTTTCTCCTTCTCCAGGGTCTCCAACGCCATGATTAACTCTTTGTTCATTTTCTTTCTCTCCTTTCGCGACTCTCCTTTTTTAAAAATCAAATGTTAACCGAATCAGTGCGATTGCACTGCGTTCCAATACCAGTTCTGTTTCATCTTCCAGTTCCAGCGTCACCGTATCTTTATCAAACGCCTTCAGCAGACCGACAAACTCTTTTTGCCTGTTAAGAGGCCGGAAGAGATGTACTTCTACCTCTTCTCCCATACTGCGGGCAAAATCCTTATCTTTCTTCAGCGGCCTTCCCAGTCCGGGAGAGCTGACTTCAAAGATATAGCTTTCTTCGATAAAATCCTGTTCATCCAGCAAGGCGCCGACCCGCCGGTTTACTACCTCGCAGTCGTCAATGGTGATCCCGCCGGGTTTATCGATATACACCCGCAGATACCATGCGCTTCCTTCTTTTTCATACATTACATCCACCAGTTCAAATCCCAGTTCCTCCATAATGGGCTGTACCAGGGCTTCCGTTTTTGCTTCATAGGTTTCCCTTTTCGCCATAGACTCTCCTTTCTAAAATGAAACATAGAAAAAGTGGACTTGTCAGCCCACTTACACAAAACACCATATCCATCTCTATATTACAGAACATAATATAGAAGAAACAAAAATGCAAGGAAAACTTCGCCTGCATTTTCAAAGCAGCCAGTAGGGGAATCGAACCCCTGATTCCGCCGTGAGAGGGCGGCGTCTTAACCGCTTGACCAACTGGCCCTACGAAACGTACTTGTGTAGTATACAAGACGTTTTCGCATTTGTCAACTATTTTTTAAATTTTTCCCAAATAGCCGAGAAAGCCCTGCAAACCCTCCATAATATCCCGATATGTGGTCTCGAAATCGCCGGTATACCACGGATCGGCCACATCCCGGCTGCTGCCCGCAAACTCCAGCAGCTTATATACTTTGTTCTCCGGATCGCCGCCCAGCATCCGTTTCATGTTCCGGATGTTATAGCTGTCCATCCCGATAAAATAATCATATTTCTCATAATCCGACAGCCGCAGCTGCACCGCCCGCTTGCCTGCGGTCCGAATCCCCTTCTTCGCAAGCAGAGAGGCCGTCCCATAGTGGACTCCGTTTCCGATCTCCTCCGTACTGGTAGCCGCTGACGCAATATAAAATTCTTTTGCGATCCCTTTTTTCTCAACGATGTCACGAAGCAGGAACTCGGCCATCGGGCTTCTGCAGATATTGCCGTGGCAGATGAAAAGTATTTTTATCATTTTCCTGTAACTCCTTATAAGTCCTGTGTTTCTTCTCAAATGCTTGATTTTGCAGGGTTTGTAAGCGATCCTCAAATGACGTCTTTCCAAAGTATTTTCTCAAATCGTCTTATACTTTCTCATATTTGTCCC
>CANQSA010000033.1 GCA_947626415.1 uncultured Lachnospiraceae bacterium | reverse complement strand
AGATCAGAATGGAGAGTAACAATGAATATGGATAGCAAGCATGCGCCCATCGGGATCTTTGATTCCGGCGTAGGCGGACTGACGGTCATGCGGGAGATCATGCGGCTGCTGCCCAACGAGAGACTGGTTTATTTCGGGGATACGGCGCGGGTTCCGTACGGCAGTAAATCCAGAGATACCATTATCCGGTTTTCCCGGCAGATCGTACATTTCCTGCATACAAAACAGGTGAAGGCGATCGTCATTGCCTGCAATACGGCCAGCGCATACGCTTTGGAAACTTTGAGACGGGAGATTCCGGAACCGATTATCGGCGTGGTAAAGCCGGGAGCGAAAACGGCGGTTTCCGTGACGAAAAACGGACGGGTCGGAATTATCGGGACAGAAGGCACCATTAAGAGCCAGGTGTATTCGGATTATATTCACGAACTGAATCCGGAGCTTACGGTGATCGGCAGGGCATGTCCCCTGTTTGTGCCGCTGGTGGAAGAAGGCCTGCTCCATGACGCGGTGACAGACGAGATCGCGAGCCGCTATCTGGACGGACTGAAGCGGGAGAACATTGACACCCTGATCTTGGGGTGTACCCATTATCCATTGTTACGGAGCACAATCGGCAGAATCATGGGGGATCAGGTGAGGCTGGTGAACCCCGCGTATGAAACGGCGGTGGAACTGCGGGATATGCTGGCAAAACAGGACCTTCTGCATATCGGGTCCTCAGAACCGCCCAGGGACACTTATCAATTTTATGTCAGCGACGACGCGTCCAGATTCCGTTCATTTGCGGATTCGATTTTGCCGTTTAGTATCGATTGTACTGTGCAGATTCCGATTGAGGAATATGAAGCACAGTAAATACGCAAATGGAGGAGCAGTTTGGAGAAAGAGATTTTTATCACGATTGAGGGATTGCAGGAATTTGAGGATGATGACCGGGACCAGGTGAAGATCATTACTCCCGGAACGTACTATCAGGTATTGGGAAAGCATTACCTGATGTTTGAGGAGGTTTCGGAGGATTATTCGGAGCGGATTAAAAGCCTGATTAAGCTCCAGGAAGGCAGAGTAGAGATTTCCCGGCGCGGAGACATGAACTCCTATATGGTTTTTGAAGAAGGAGACGCAAACGGCGGATATCTGGATACGCCGGTCGGCAGAATGGAACTGCTGGTCAATACGGAGAAGATTCATGTCCTGCTGGAGGAAAACCTGCTGGAAGCGCAGATCACCTATCTGCTGCATATTAACGGAGATTTTGTGGCAAGACGGGAGATCCTGCTGTCGGCAAAACCGAAGGGAGAAATCTCCCTGGATTAAAACATAATATTTTATTGCGGAAAAGAGGAACATGCCGCCTGTATTTGTTATTGTATATAGCAGATACAGGCGGTTTTTTGTGGGAAAATATAAAATGTAAAACATATATTAGAAAATAAATTGACAAAAAGAGAATATTATTATATAATAAAATAATCAAAATGTGAACCAATAAAAAGTGAATGCAAAATAAAAGTAAAGTAAAATAATAAAATCCTATATTGAAATAAAAAATATATATGTTATAATGGAGGTAAATCAATGGGTAAAAAAGATATCGCAGCAAAGGTATATTTGCGGAATAACGCAGTGTTCGCGGATCTGATCAATGTAGCGCTCTATAGTGGAGAACAGCAGGTCTTTCCGGAAGACCTGACAGAAATGGATACAAATGAGGTCCTGATGTGGGAAGCGAAAGAGAGGGAAGCAGTAAGCGGAAAAAGAAGCGGTAAAAACAAGCACATACCGGTTACACAACGCTTTCGGGACGGACTGAAACTGTTGTCCTATATGAGTGACGGGGAGCAGGAGTATCTGATCCTGGGAATCGAGCCGCAGTCCTACCCTAACTACGCTATGCCGGTAAGGACCATGCTCTGGGACAGCCTGACTTATGACAGGCAGATCCGAAACCGGGGCAAACAGCGGCGTGAGCAGCGGATCCGACAGAGCAGTGCGGAATTTCTCTCCGGTTTCGGAAAGGAAGACAGGCTGATTCCGGTGACCTCCATCGTGCTCAATCTTTCGGAAAAGCAGTGGGACGGACCGTTAAGCCTGTATGATATGCTGGCAACGCAGGATCCCGGAGTGTTGTCATGGGTAAACGACTATCGGCTCCATCTGATCGATCCTTATGCGATGTCGTTAGAGGAACTGAACCTGTTCCGGACTGATCTGGGAAATGTGCTGAAATTTATTAAGTGTTCCGGTAATCCCGACAGGATGGATCAGATCGTGAGAGAAAATCCGGGATTTCAGCATATGAGCCGGGAAGCGGTGGAGATGATCAATACCTATACAAACACAAAACTGGAATATGAAGCAGATGAAGGGAGGAAAGTCAATATGTGTAAAGCGATTGATGAATTAAAGAAAAGAGAACGCCGGGAAGGCCGCCGGGAGGGTCGCCGGGAAAACTGCTTAGAAAATGCAAGAGCACTATTGGATGTACTGGATGCAGAGACGATAGCCCGGAAGTTAAAACTGCCGTTGGAGACTGTGTTGGGGCTAAAGTAAGAAAATTAAGGGTGTGGTTATTTAGCCCAAGAAAATGTCCGCACCTCCGATTAAGGATATGCAGATGGAAATCGATATCCTGAAAGAGACAATCAATGTCCTAAAAAAAGACCCCGGCATCGATCAGAAAGCCCTAAAAAACAGGGAAAAGGCAGTGATCATCGATGCCTTGAAAAATAAATACTCACTGCCGGTTCTGCTGGCTCACATTGGGCTTTCAAAAAGCAGTTATTACTATCAGGAAGCTGTTATGAAAAAACCTGATAAATACACGGATATACGCTCCATGATACGGTCACTATTCCATGAGAACAGCCAGTGTTATGGTTACCGGCGGATCTATGGCCTTCTGAAACGTAGGAATGTTACCGTTTCAGAGAAAGTGATCCGACGGATCATGCGGGAAGAAAATCTTGCTGTTAACTGCAAACGACACAGGAAGTATAATTCTTATCAGGGAGAAATATCCCCATCTGTGCCGAACCGGATAAAAAGGGATTTTCATGCAGAAAAGCCAAACCAAAAATGGCTGACCGATATTACAGAATTCGCCCTTCCGGCAGGAAAGGTTTATCTTTCCGTACTGGTGGACTGCTTTGATGGCATGCTTCCAAGCTGGACAATCAGCACTACTCCGGATTCTGTACTTGTTAACAGCATGCTCGATCAGGCCATATCCCAGCTTTCCGAAGAAGACCATCCACTCATACATTCAGACAGGGGCTGCCATTATCGTTGGCCCGGATGGATAGAGCGCATGGAAAAAGCAGGCCTGGAGCGTTCCATGTCACGGAAAGGATGTTCCCCGGATAATGCGGCTTGTGAAGGATTATTTGGCCGTTTGAAAAATGAACTGTTCTATTATCATAAATGGACAGGGGTTAATCTGTCAGAATTCATTGACATCTTAAATGAATATCTGATATGGTATAATACAAAAAGAATCAAAACATCACTTGGAAATATGAGCCCTTGGGAGTACCGACAGAGTTTAGGATTGGTCGTATGATTAGTCCAACTTTATGTCCGCACCCCCATCTGTGCCTGAAGCTGTGTAAGGTCAGGTGCAGGAGCAGTGGAACCCTCTATCAAAGTATCCGGTTTGATATTCTTTCCATTCATCAGTGCGGCTGTTCCTCCCTGAAGATACTTTTTCCTCCAGCTATATATGCTGGCTCTGGTATATCCAATATCTTCTGATACTGATTTTACACTTTCGCCAAGTTCAAAGCAACGATGAATTGCGTCCATCTTAACTTCAACAGGTGGGTTTCTGGGATGCTCTGCCGTATTAACAAGGAGTAATTCCTTTCTTTCTGGTTTGACAGTTCCTTCATTCAGGATCCATTCATAGAGTTTCCTTTTTGAGGGATATCCTAGAACCCGGGTTGTTTTCGTTACAGATCCGCATTGATGATATAGTTTTAATGCAGTCTCAACTTGTTCTTTTGAATACATAATTGATTTAGCTCCTTTCGGAGCCCTGAGAGTCCAACTTTTTGTCCGCACCCCCCACTCACAGGAAGAAATTTCCGCCTACCCAATCATACTTTATTCAGAAGCTGTTCTGAGTTCAGTATGAATCAAGTGGTTGGCATTTTTTAAATTTTTGTGGATTTCTCTCTTCATCTTTCTGACTGCGTTCTTTGTAAATGTATAATTTTGCATAGATAAGCAAGGTAATTCTTTTTCCGCAGTATCAATTTGGTATGCGATTCTATCGTTAGGAGCATTTTTCATTTGTTGCATTTCTAACTTTTCTCTATAATAAAAAATTTGATTATTATTCATTAATTATCACCACCAATTAGTTGTTCGATTGTTCTTGATTGCTCATAAATCATATGCAAGAATTGTGCAAAAGGATATATTGCAGTTTTCGCTAGTAAAGTTACGGTATGCTTATCTTTACCAAACAAGTAGGGAATATTAGTATCAACTTGCAAAATAAAAGTTACGCCTAATTTTGCTGGGGCTATTGGGATACCAATATATTGTTGAATCTCTTCTTCTCGTTCAGCACTTTTTTGATGGGGAACAAAGCTTTTTTCTACACTCTTGTGATCAGGAAGTACTGCGATATCAGTTTTATTTACTGAAAACAAATATGAATGATATTCTATGTTTCCAAGTAAATCTTCTCTGTATTCTGGTATATAATATGGTTCACCATATGTAGATGGTTCATGCTCTTCAGAATAAGCTATCATTTTACAAAACATACCCTCGTCTGTCACTTGTTTTTGAAAAATCGTAATATAGATATTATCATTATCATAATACTTAGTAAGATTGTTACGCAGATTAACACAAACAACGAATGCAGCACTTTGAAAATTGATTGAAGCCACTGAACGTCTCATTGCGTCTAGAGATCTTTTTTTTAAATTTAATACTAATTTTGCACTTTTTTGTAATTCAATAGCCCACTCTCTTAAAGTCCCATTGACTCCAAAAAGCGCTTGCTTTAATATTCGATTTTCGATTAGTTTTTCTCGTTGGTATCTTTTTGCACATGCCATTAAAAGAAGTGAAAGTGAATATAGAATAACACAAATAAAAAAGAAAATACCATAATATCCGACACCAGTCATTATACTAATCGCTACAGTGCCTAAAATATTCATCACTGCATCTACTATCTCATTTGTGAATAATCGGTATAAAAAACCCATGAAGAAAGATATGGCCGATTCTTCTTTTGTATTCCTTAAAGCAAAGTTCCGTATCCTGTTGTATAAGCCGTTCATTTAAATCTTCCTTTTCCGTAAATATATGCATTCTCTTAAAACGTCATATTAAATTTTGAAATTAAAACAATAGTTTGATAAAACTATTATAAAACAACAAGATTATAAAATCAATAATATTTATAGAAGATTATTAAAAAATATGATTGTAAAAGATTTGTTTCGCTAGACTTGCTATGTTGATATTTCAAACATTAATCATATGAAGAGAAATCCGCGATGGCTTAGGCTATTCTGTAATCTAAAAAATATTGGAGTACATGTTTCAGCCATATACTCCAATATTTTTTAGAATTGCTTTGTTCTATGTAGATTTTATTTCGCCTTTGCTTTCGCTTTTTCCTGTTTCCGTTCTTCACGGCGCCGTTTCCGCTGTTCCTTCTTATTCTTAGGCGGTTCGTAAACCGGCCCGCGGATTCGCCGTGCGGCGGAAACGTAGATACCGCTGACGGTAGCCTTTACTTCCATTTTCGGAAGCAGTGTCTCATATAATTTGGCGTCGCAGATCAGATTCATGATCTTCGGACCGATCTTCACTTTCAAAATCGGCATCTTCGCCCGGCGTAAATATTTCGGCGTATTGTCAACTACCATTTTCGGCAGGTTGGCGTCTCTTAACGGCATCCTCTTTTTATCGATAATGTAAAACGACATTGTCTGTGCGGCAGCGTCCATCTGCTTCTGAGATTCCGCCTGCTTCTTCTCAGCCCTCTTTCCTAAGAAATAAAGAACACCGACAATAACAACCAGTACGACCAGCACGATCAGCAAAACTGTCCAAAATGTTCCCATCATAACCTCCATTCTAAAGCGCCGAAAGCGCCTGAAAAAATTTTGTAAAGCTGTGCGCGGATAAGCGGCACACGGCATATTCTATCATTTTCCAAAAAAAATCGCAATACTTTTCGGTCAGCTTGAAAAATTTATACTTCGGGACCGTCCTCCAGCATTTGGGCGATTACGTCCCGCGTATAAGCGCCAAGCCGTTTCTGATCCGCTTTTTCCAGCTGATCGGGATAAATGGGTTTGCCGAAATGAATGGTAACGGTTCCCTTGCGGACTTTGGGGAACTGATCCTCGAAGATCCGGGAGGTCCCGAAGAAAGCCACGGGCATAATCGGTACGTTGGCTTTCAGTGCCATCTTCATAGCGCCTTCTTTAAATTCCAGAAGCTGACCGTCCTTGGAACGGGTTCCTTCCGGATAGACAAAAACAGAAACGCCGCTTTTTAACTGCTCAACGCCTGCCAGAATCGTCTTTACGCCTTCCCGCAGGTTCTCCCGATCCAGCCACAGGCAGTTAATATAATGCATCCATACCCGCAGGAACGGGACCTTGCGGATCTCCTTTTTGGAGACGTAGCCGGTCGGCCCGGGAAGCTGGGTATAGCCGGTTACGATATCGAAAAATCCGCGGTGGTTGCCCACATATAATACGGCGGTATCGGTAGGAATGTTTTCTTTTCCCGACACGTCCAGTTTGACGCCGGATAAAAAGATCACGATCCAGAAACCGCCCTGAACGATCCTGCGGCTGATGCGGTTTCGCCAATCCATGTTGAACTTTCCGATCACCCAGAGAATCCCGAAGGGGATAATGCTGAGTAAAAAATATAAAACTAAAAAAATTGCGATAATGATCAATCGAATCATATGTTCTCCGTTCCGAAGCGTTTACGCTCTGCTGTATAATGCGGTCAGGGCTCCCAGGCGATCAGCCAGTTTTTCGGTCAGGGCGCCGTCAGGATAGCGCCACTGCCAGTTGCCTGCCGCCCGGCCCGGTATGTTCATGCGCGCTTCCGAGCCGTAGCCCAGAATATCCTGCAGCGGAATGACCGCATATCTGGCAGGACTTGACAGAGCCAGCCGGATAAAATCCCAGGCGATGTCCGTGCCGTTGGTATTCATATAAGCTCTGACCTTTTCCTGGCATTCCGGACGGGCGTTTTGGTACCAGCCGAGCGTAGTGTCGTTGTCGTGGGTGCCGGTGTAGCAGATGCAGTTTTCCGGATAGTTATACGGAAGAAAATGATTGTCGTTTAAATCCTCAAACGCAAACTGCAGAATCTTCATGCCCGGCAGGTGAAAATCGTCTCGCAGCTTCTCAACTTCCGGCGTGATCACGCCCAGGTCTTCCGCGAAGATCGGAAGATTATCGCCTAAGGCGTTGCGAAGCGCGTAGAAAAAGTCCATATAGGGACCGGCCTTCCAGGTACCGTTGATTGCTGTGGCCTCTCCGTAGGGAACGGCCCAGTAAGCCTCAAATCCCCGGAAATGATCAATGCGCAGATAGTCTGTCAGATGCAGTTGGTGCTTGATCCTGTGGATCCACCAGTCGTAGTGGTTATGCCGCATCTTATCCCAGTCATACAGCGGATTGCCCCATAGCTGTCCGGTCGCGCTGAAATAATCAGGCGGGACTCCGGATACCACGGTAGGAAATCCGCGGGAATCCAGCTGGAACAGGGACTGGTTTGCCCAGGTATCACAGCCGTCCAGCGCCACAAAAATAGGAATATCGCCTACAATGAAAATACCTCTGTCGTTGGCGTAATTTTTCAACTCAAACCACTGCTTGTAAAATAAGTACTGTAAAAATTTAAAATAAGTAATGGAATCTTTCAACTGGCTCTGATAGTGAGAAATGACCAGCGTATTGGGAACCCGAAGATCGTCTTCCCATTCCAGCCAGGGTTTGCCGCCGTTGTATTCCTTCAGGGCCGCATATAGAGAAAAGTCTTCCAGCCAGGATCTGTGTTCCTCACAGAACGCCTGATACCCGCGGATGAAATCACAATGTCTATCCAATGATTGAAAATTCTCATATGCTTTTTGATACAGCTTGGTCTTGTACCAGATAACAGAACCGTAATCCGCCTTGTCGGAAAATGAAACCGGCGGGTCGGCGATATCCGCCTCTGTGAGCAGTCCGTCTGCCGCCATTCGTTCCGGACTGATGCATAAGGTCTGCCCGGCAAAGGAAGAATAAGACTGATAGGGAGAGTCCCCGTAGCCTGTGGGACCCAGCGGCAGAACCTGCCACAGCGTCTGTTTCGATCTGACCAGAAAATCGATAAAATCATAAGCGCCCTGTCCCAGATCGCCGATTCCGTAAGGAGAGGGAAATGAAGTGGGGTGCGCCAGGACGCCGGACATGCGCCGTTTGTGATTTCTATAAAATTCACTCATAAATAATCTCCGTTCCGGAGCGTTTGCACGGTACAGACGGGGAAAAAACGAAAATCCGGCTTCGCATCTGCCGTCAGGACGATTTGAGACGCTCCGGAAATATTATATAATATGGGAAAAATTTTCGCAAGGATTTCCCATAAAAAGTGTGAAAATAAAGTGAGTTTGTTGAAAATGAGAAAAAAGTGTGGTAGAGTATAGTGTAAAAAATAAGCTCAATATTTCCGGGGAGTTTTATTCAGAGCGGAGAATTCAGTATGGAGGGATAAACCTATGGATGTGACTGGAACAAAGCAAATCGATACGGAGGCTGCCGGCAGGAACATGAAGTGCCTGATCCTGCTGTTCATTGCCATTGCGCTGATCACTTTGGATATGAGCGTGAATATCGGTAATTTTTATCCGGCCTATCAGATCGATTACGAGCACAGCGGCTGGGAATTTCAGTTATATACGCTGAATCAGCATTACGGCGCCGCCAAAGAGGAAGTGTATAATCCGACGACGCAGGAGAACTATGTGAGCGGGATTCATTTTACCGGCGTTCGGATCGATGTCATCAGTGATTTTATCGGATATATCCTGGCGTTCATCGCCATGAAGAAGATGGCTGTGGAACGGCTGGTGCTGGTTCGGAAGTATCCGGATAAGCGGAGAAGTCCGTTTATTTCAAAGCTGGTTACGGCCAGACCCAAGATGTTTTCCATTGGGATGATGACGGCGGTGATCGCGTTTGTGCTGGATGCGGTAAAATACGTCCTTCCGTTTTTGTTCAACGGGATCGTTCTCTGCTATTTGGTGTTTGTGATCGGAATCGCGGCGTTTACCGCCCGGATGCTGATCGGCTACTGTTTTGTAGTCGGTGTCTGCGATACCCTGCGCGGGATTCAGTTTAAACAGGACCGGAACGCCATTTATATCGGCTGGTTTGTATCTCTGGTCTGCTCCTCCTGCGTGGCGCTGACTACCTGGGTGCTGCTGCAGAAGCTGACCACCACATATAATATCATTGTTTTATTCGCTACCGTATTTTACTTGTTCCGGATCTTTGCACTGTGGGAATATATCGTAGGCTACCGGCCGGTTTCCATGGAAGATCTGGCGTTGGAACTGAGAAACGAAGAAAACCAGAAGGAAATGCTGATGGAAGAATATCATTACGCGTCCAAACAGACGGAAGACGGCGCGGGCGCCAGAGAGCAGATTGCGCAGAAGGTGATCGTGGAAGCGGATCAAGAGGATCAAAAAGATGAAAGCAGTATATAAGATTTCTATCGGTCTGATCCTGGCAGGCGCGGAGATGTTCATTCGTTTTTTGACGGAACTCTGCAGCTGGTTCGGCACAGAACTGCTGCTGGGGAAATCCTATCCCGGGATTGTCCTGACGGACGGACTGCGCAGTTTCGGGATCTCAACAATTGAAAACGGGCTGAGCGGCGATTTTCTGGGTGTGGAATGTCCGCTGACCGTGATCGGTCTGTGCCTGGTCGCCTGGGGCTGTTTTTCCCTGCGGCAGTATCATCGCCGGTTTTCTCTGGCGGCAAAGCTGGCGCTGGGATCGGCGGTAAGTTATATCGCGCTGAAGGCAGAGCCGTTTCTATTTGTTTCCAACCAGGAGACCGGAACGTATCTTCTGATCGGTCTGATCCTGATCCAAATCTTGCTGGAGGCCGCCATGCTGTTTTCCATAGCGAAGGCCATGGGGAAACAGGTGGACGCTTATCTGTATATGGAATTGGAGCAGGATCTGCAGTTCGCGTTTCAACTCTATGCGGCAAGCGCGGTTGTAACCTACATATTGTCGGTGTTCCGGGCGCTGGATCTGGTTCAGATCTTTTTCATGATTGGGTGTCTGGGCTGTGTGGGCGCTCTGGTCTATTACAGCGTCCGCATGTACAGTTATACGAAAAAACTGAAATTATTTGCTGATTGAAAGCAGAAAGGCAGGCAGCAGAATGGCTGAGAGAAAATTAACATTACTGACGGACTTATATGAATTGACAATGATGCAGGGATATTTTAAGACCAAATCCAACGAACGGGTTGTATTTGACGCTTTTTACCGCACGAATCCCTGTAACGGCGGTTATGCCATTGCCTGCGGGCTGGAGCAGCTGATCCAATATATCAAGGAACTGCGCTTCTCCTATGAAGATATCGAATATCTGCGCGGACTCGGCATTTTTGAGGAAGATTTTCTGGACTATTTAAGCTCATACCATTTTACAGGGGATATCTATGCCATTCCCGAAGGTACCGTGGTATTTCCCAGAGAGCCGCTGGTGAAAGTGGTCGCGCCCATTATGGAGGCGCAGCTGGTGGAGACGGCGATCTTAAATATCATTAACCATCAGAGCCTGATTGCGACGAAAGCGTCCCGGGTCGTCTATGCGGCAAAGGGAGACGGGATCATGGAATTCGGTCTGCGCCGTGCCCAGGGACCGGACGCAGGGATCTATGGGGCCAGAGCCGCAGTAATCGGCGGCTGTATCGGGACTTCCAACGTACTGACCGGACAGTTATTTGACATTCCGGTAAAAGGAACCCATGCGCACAGCTGGATCATGAGTTTTGAAGATGAATATACGGCGTTCAAGACCTATGCGATGCAGTATCCCGACGCTATGATCCTGCTGGTAGATACATATGATACCTTACGAAGCGGCGTGCCCAATGCAATCCGTGTCTTCAAAGAAATGCGGGAAATGGGATACGCGATGCCCAACTACGGCATTCGGTTAGACAGCGGCGATCTGGCGTATTTATCGAAGAAGGCACGGAAAATGCTGGATGACGCCGGATTTCCGGACGCAGTGATTTCCGCCTCCAATGACCTGGATGAATTTTTGATCGACAGCTTAAAGACACAGGGCTGTAAAATCACGTCCTGGGGTGTAGGTACCAATCTGATCACTTCTAAGGATTGCCCGTCATTCGGCGGCGTGTACAAGCTGGCCGCGATCTGGGATAAGGAGAAGGATGATTTTACGCCGAAGATCAAGCTGTCCGAGAATTCCGAGAAGATCACCAATCCGGGAAACAAGACGGTATTCCGGCTGTACGATAAGGAAAATCATAAGATCATCGCGGATTTGATCGCGCTGGTAGGCGAGGAATTTGACGCCGGTCAGGATCTGCGGATCTTTGATCCGGTTGAGACCTGGAAACGGACATTGTTAAAGGGCGGCACTTACGAGGTACGGGAACTGATGAAGCCCATCTTTATCCGGGGCGTATGCACCTATGAATCGCCGAAAGCCATGGATATCCGCACTTATTGTATGGAAGAACAGAATACCATGTGGGATGAGACGAGACGTCTTATAAATCCGCACAGAGTCCATGTGGATCTGAGCGATAAGCTGTATGCGATGAAGCAGGAACTGTTGAACCGGTACGAAGGGTAGTAGAACGGTATGCCGCGTATTTTGTTAGTGGAAGATGATAAACAGATCATAGAAAATCTGACTGCGTTTCTGCGCACGGAGGGATTTGCCGTGGATGCGGTGACCGGTCAGCAGGCGGCGCTTGCGCAGATCGGACAGCAGAGTTATGATCTGCTGCTTCTGGATATTTCTCTTGCGGACGGCAATGGATTTGCGGTCTGTTCGGCGGTAAAGCAGATGACAGACTGTCCGGTGATTTTTCTGACGGCGTCCGGAGATGAATACAGTGTGGTGACCGGACTGGATCTGGGCGCAGACGACTATATTCCCAAGCCGTTTCGCCCGCGGGAATTGATATCCCGGATCAGAAGCGTGCTGCGCCGGACGGGGAAAACACAGCCGGTGCTGGAGTATGAGGGGCTGGCTGTAGACACTGTGAAGGCACAGGTGACAAAAAACGGCAGCGAGATTTTTCTGTCCGCACTGGAATACCGGCTGCTGCTGGTGTTCTTTAACAACAGAGGCGCGGTGCTTTCCCGGGAAAAGCTGTTAATGGAAATCTGGGATATCGCCGGAGAATATGTCAATGACAACACCCTGACTGTTTATATTAAGCGGCTGCGGGATAAGATCGAGGACGATCCCCAGAATCCGCGGTATATTTGGACGGTAAGGGGATTGGGATATAAATTAGGGGAATAAACGCCAATTATCTGACTTGGGAGAATCGGGTATGAATTTTTTGAGAAACCGGGAGATCAGATACAGCCTGATCGGATACGGAATGCTTAGTCTGATTTTTACTATTGCAGCATTTGCCGCAGATTTGTTCTGCGGCTTTTTTGTATGCGCGGTCTGTCTGGTTTTTACGGCGATGTTTTTATGGATTACACGGGACCGGTATAAAAAGCTGGCGGAAATGAGCCGGGAGATCGACCGGCTGCTGCATGAAGAAGAAATCCTGATGTTTTCCGCCTGCACAGAAGGGGAACTGGCGATTTTGCAGAATGAGATCCGGAAGATGACGGGCCGGATGCGGGAACAGGCGGCGCAGTTAAAGTCGGATAAGCAGTATCTTGCAGACTCCCTGGCGGATATCTCCCATCAGCTGAAGACTCCGATGACTGCCATTCATCTGGTGACCGAGCGGCTGCAGGAGACACAGCTCGACACGGAAACCCGGCTGCGTCTGACCCGGGAACTTCAGGAACTGTTATCCCGGATGGACTGGCTGATCCAATCGCTGTTAAAAATTTCCCGGCTGGATTCCGGCACCGCTCATATGGAAAAAGAACCGGTAAATGTGACGGACCTGATCGGGCAGGCAACAGCGCCTTTTTCGGTTTCCATGGACCTGCACGATCAGAACCTGCAGGTGGATATCGAGGGAACGCCTGTTTTTACAGGTGACTTTGCATGGTCTCTGGAAGCGTTGGAAAATATTGTAAAAAACTGTATGGAACATACGCCGGACGGCGGTGTGCTCAGAATCCGGGCTTCTGAAAATCCGATGTATACGGAAATTATTGTGGAGGACAACGGGGCCGGAATCCCCGCGGAAGACCTGCCGCATCTGTTTGAACGGTTCTATCGGGGCAGAAACGCGAACAGTCAGAGCGTTGGCATTGGACTGGCCCTGTCCCGCATGATCCTTACCCGGCAGAATGGAACGATTAAGGCGGAAAACCGGAAAGAAGGCGGCGCACGGTTTACAGTTCGGTTTTATAAGAGTATGGTGTGAAGAAATACCATCAGAGAGGATATTAACTGTATCCTCTCTTTAATTATTGTAAGTGACAATTTTGTAAGCTGACTGAGATTTGGGAAAAGGTCTGTTTTTGGGGATGTGTAAAGGCTGGTAATGAAAAATTGTACAGGATTTACACAGATTGAAGGGAACTTCAATACGATAAAAAATGGACTAATAGTTGAGTGGGTGGAGTGTGAAAACATTGCATCCACTTTTTCAAATCACAAAATAATTGTTGACAAGTAAGAACGACATAGCCTTGATATTGCTCTGATATAGAAAATGGCAAAAATGATATAGTTTCTGGAAAATGAAAATTTCTAATGATATAAGAATGATATGATAACCGCCCAAAATGATACAGAAATGATGTAGGGGCGATATGACAATGATATAGTTATTGAAAAATGAAAATTTCCGATGATATAAGAATGATATGAAATTACCCCAAATGATATAAAAATGATATGAGGAGGGCGATTTTTGATATAGAAACTATATAGTATTGCATATTATCGGGGTTTCAGGGGTGTCCACTGACCAGAAAGCCTTCAGGCTTGCATTTTGTGATACAAAATGCGTATCTGGCGAAAACCGAAAGGAAGTCTAAGATGAGTAATGAAAATTGTAAATAACATGTTGCAAACGTCGGGGTGCTAACGGTAGATTTGTTCACGATTCTGTGGTACAATTTATTGAAAAGTGGATATATATATCTGCCCGACAAATCGAAATTTATGGAGGATAGCCAAAAATAATGAAGGATAAAAAGCCAGTAAGCAAAAAATTGATAATGTTACCGCTTATACTGGGAATCTCTTCTTTTTGCACGTTTGCGCTTTATTTTTACAGTGCAAACCATGCCCCCTATACATATACCGACATTATACTTGCAGGACCGATACTCTCCTTTATTGGCGTGATTGTTTCCATTATTACGAGGAGGAGCAGAAAACTGTATCCTACGTTATGGACGAGTGGACTTATAGTCTGTTTATTTAGCTTTGTAATATGTGTTCTGATTATTATATTATTGATAGCAATTATGGCGGCAACTTTTAATGGAAATTGGCTTTGATACAGTCATGAGATTACAATGTAAATTCCAGTTTGTCGGGAAGTTGCGGAGAACGAAAAATCGGAATTTGAGAGAATCAAATCTAATGTTCAAAGAGACAGGAGTTTCTAAAAGAAAGCTCACTGTCTTTTTTGTAACCCTTCCACTGTCACTTTGTAACCGAACACATATCTATGCTCTAAAGCCCTAAAATCATAAAATAGACTTACAAGCAACAAAGATTTTATGGTTAGGAAAAGGAGCGAAAACATGAATAATGAAAAGGAGATTGTCGAATTAAAAAACGAAAAGCAGGAGATAAATGCGGTTTCTAATATTCCCCTATGGGAAAAGTACACCCTTTCTGTTGAAGAAGCAGCATTATATTTCCGGATAGGAAGAACAAAACTCCGTAAACTGATTGCTGAAAACGAAAACGCATCTTATATTTTGTGGAATGGCAACAGACCGCAGATTAAAAGAAAGTTGTTTGAAGAGTATGTTGATAAAGCCGATGCAATCTAAGGTTACTTATGATCATCAATTTGGAGAACAAATAAAGGAAAAGCCATTAATCGTAACGTTTAGCGTTCATTATTACAAATTTCCTGTGGCAAAAGGAGTTTTCAGGCGGTATAATGATTTTATCGTATTGAAGTTCCTTGTTGAAAGGAGCGGGACAATATGTCAGAGAAAAGAAGAGATAAAAAAGGTCGTATCTTACGGAAAGGAGAGAGTCAGAGAGCAGACGGACGGTATATGTATCGTTATCTGGATTGCAGTGGAAAATATCAGGCTGTATACAGTTGGCGGCTTGTGGAGACCGATCCGTATCCAAAAGGCAAGAGACAGGAGGATGCTTTACGCACTAAGATAGTGGCAATTGAGGAAAATAACAG
>CANQSA010000032.1 GCA_947626415.1 uncultured Lachnospiraceae bacterium | reverse complement strand
CTTTACTAAGCCGATTGAACAAAGATTTATTCAGTTATCAAGGTACATTTACTGTATCTAAAAGATATTATACGAGGGAGGAACGGGCGTGAAGCAAAAGACAGTAACCTTTGGGGAGATTATGATGCGTCTGACGCCGGAGCGGTATCTCAGATTTACGCAGGCGGACCGGCTGGAAGCGGTGTTTGGCGGCGGAGAAGCCAATGTAGCGGTTTCTCTGGCGCAATTCGGTATGGATGCGGTATTTGTAACAAAGCTGCCCGAGCACGAACTGGGGCAGGCAGCGGTGAACTATCTGCGCGGACAGGGCGTGGATACCCGTTATATCCTGCGCGGCGACGGACGTTTGGGCTTATATTATCTGGAACGGGGAGCGGCGCAGCGCCCCGGCAAAGTGATCTATGATCGGAAGGATTCCGCGTTTGCCCTGTCAGAATGGGAAGAATATGACTGGGAAGCGATTCTGGAAGGAGCCGGCTGGCTGCATGTGACGGGCATTACGCCGGCGCTCAGCCCACAGACGGAGAGAATGACGGAATCACTGCTGAAGCTGGCAAAGGAAAAAGGGATAACGGTCTCCTTTGACCCGAATTACAGGCAGAAGCTATGGAGTCTTGAGAAGGCGAAAGCAGTGACGGAACGGCTGCTTCCCTATGTAGATGTATGCCTGACCGGGCTGCAGGGGAATGCCGTTTTGGGGATCGCGGATGCGGCGCCGGAAGAAACGGCAAAGCGGCTGGTTTCCAGATATGGGTTTTCCCATGTGGCGCTGACAATGCGGCAGTCTCGTTCCGCCAGTGATAACGGCTGGTCGGCTATGTTATATCAGGATGGCCGGGCGTATTATTCCAGACAGTATGAGATGCATCTTGTGGACCGGGTCGGCGGCGGAGACGCGTTTGCGGCGGGATTGATCTATGGGCTGCAGAACGGTTTTGACGGACAGCATGCGATAGAATTCGCGGCTGCGGCAGGCTGCCTGAAACATACGGTTGAGGGGGACGCGAACCAGATAACGGCAGAGGAAGCAGAGGCACTGGCAGCAGGCTCCGGCGACGGCAGGGTACAGCGCTGACGGCGGCTTGCGCCAAATGGAAGGTATGGTGAAAAAGCAGATGAAGTGGAGTATCAATGGGATCGCGGAACAGTTCCGGGTGATCCCGGTTCTGGTAATTGAAAATGAGGCGGAGGCAAAAAGGCAGCTGCAGGCTTTGTCAGACGGCGGACTGATGGCGGCAGAGATTACATATCGAACCGCATATGCGGCGGAGGCGATCCGATATGCGTCGGCACAGTTCCCGGAATTTTGTATCGGCGCAGGGTCCGTAACCTGTGCGCAGCAGGCGGAGGAAGCCGCAGAAGCGGGCGCCGTATTTATTGTGTCGCCCGGACTTTCCGAAGAAGTGGCGGCGTTTTGCAGAGAAAAGGAAGTGCCGTATCTTCCGGGCTGTGTGACGCCTACCGAGATCATGCGGGCGATGACGCTGGGGATTACGACAGTCAAATTTTTCCCGGCCGGCGTATATGGCGGCCTGCGGGCGATCAAGGCGCTGGCGGCGCCGTTTCCGGCATTGCGCTTTATTCCGACTGGCGGCGTGAATACGGAAAATCTGGCAGAGTATCTGGCTTTTCCGAAGATTGCTGCGGTGGGCGGCAGCTGGATGATGCAGGGCGATACGAAAGCGGAATGTGAAAAAATACAGGAGATGATCCGGACAGAACAAAACCGTTCGGGAACTCCGCAATAGAAATAGAAAGGAAGGTTGTTAACATGGATGAAATCAGACAGTTGTTTTCCCTGGAGGGAAAAGTCGCGCTGGTGACCGGCGGCGCATACGGGATCGGATTTGCCATTGCGGAGGCGTTGGCAGAAGCAGGCGCGGCCATTGCGTTTAACTGCAGAAGTCAGGCGCATATGGATACCGCGCTCAAAAATTATGAAGAAAAGGGAATCCGGGCAAAAGGCTATCTGTGTGATGTGACGGACGAGACTCAGGTGCAGAACATGATAGCGGATATCGCGAAGGAGTTAGGAGAGGTCGATATTCTGGTCAACAATGCCGGGATTATCAAACGGATCCCCATGACGGAGATGGAAGTGGAAGCATTCCGGGAGGTGGTCGATATCGATCTGGTCGCTCCTTACATTGTTTCCAAAGCCGTTCTGCCCGGCATGATCGCCAAAGGAAAGGGAAAGATCATCAATGTCTGCTCCATGATGAGCGAACTGGGTAGAGAGACGGTATCTGCCTATGCGGCAGCGAAAGGCGGACTGAAAATGCTGACGAAGAACATCGCGTCGGAATACGGGCAGTATAATATTCAGTGCAACGGCCTGGGGCCGGGGTATATTGCCACGCCGCAGACGGCGCCGCTGCGCGAGCCGCAGGCGGATGGCAGCAGACATCCGTTTGACGCGTTTATCGTTTCCAAGACGCCGCAGGCGCGCTGGGGAACGCCGGAGGATCTGAAAGGACCGGCGCTGTTTTTGGCCTCTGACGCTTCGGATTTTATCAACGGTCATATCCTGTATGTAGACGGCGGAATCCTGGCGTATATCGGAAAACAGCCGTAACAGGGGAATCAGCGCTAAATTATCATCACTAATATATAAGAAAGAATGGAGAGAAATCATGAGAATTGCATTGATAAATGAAAACAGCCAGGCTGCCAAAAACGCAGTCATTGAAAACGCATTGAAAACAGTTGTGGAGCCTATGGGCTTTGAAGTAAAGAATTACGGGATGTATACGGCAGAGGATGCGTGTCAGCTTACCTATGTGCAGGTCGGAATCCTGGCGGCGGTGCTGCTGAATTCCGGCGCCGCGGATTATGTGATCACGGGATGCGGAACGGGAGAAGGCGCCATGCTTGCCTGCAATTCTTTCCCGGGTGTGATCTGCGGCCATGTGGAAGACGCGCTGGACGCCTATACCTTCGCGCAGATCAATGACGGAAACGCGATCGCCATTCCGTTCGCGAAAGGCTTTGGCTGGGGCGGAGATCTGAATCTGCAGTATATTTTTGAAAAATTATTCTGTGAAGAGAGCGGACAGGGCTATCCCAGAGAGCGGGCCGTTCCGGAGAAACGCAATAAGAAGATCCTGGATGAAGTAAAAACCGTAACCTATCGGGATCTGAATCAGATCTTAAAAGAACTGGATCGGGATCTGGTAAAAGGGGCTTTTGGCGGCGCGCACTTCGCAGAGTATTTCTTTGCGGACTGTAAGGACGGGAAACTGGCGGAAACCGTAAGAGAGATTTTGTCGTAAACGACAAAAATCATGCGTCAGAAGATCGGAATCATAACGGTGGCAGATCGCCAGGAACAGGAGGCTGTAATCCGGGGCTGCAGAATAGTATATTCTCCGTCATCAGGCGTAAAGAGAATGCTGTCCTCGGTCAAAAAGGTATCCCCCAGCCCGCTGTCCTGAGTAAACAGAAAATACAATGCGATCATCGCGATGCAGACGATGGAGAACGCGGCGATTAAAATGATATTTTTTAATTTGTTTCTGGATGCAGTCATCATTGCTTACCTCGATCATTCAAAAAGTTATCTACAGTATAGCATTAAATAAGGAGGTTTTGCAACAAAGTTATTCCAGATCCGGCAGGAAAACGTATGGAAGATTTCGCCGTAAATGCTGCACGGTCTATGTGATACAGCTCCGATACTGCAGAGGGGTCTGCCCGGTCATTTCCCGGAATACTTTACAGAAATAGTTGGTCTGATGGTAGCCGCAGCGTTTCGCGATCTCTCCGATGGAGAGGCTGGTGGTCTGCAGCAGCTTTTTTGCCTGCTGAATGCGTACTTTGGTCAGATATTTGACGGGGCTGATCCCGGTATCTTCCGTAAACTCCCGGCTCAGGTGGCTGGCAGAAATATGATATAATTCCGCGATTGCACTAATTCCGTCTAATGCCGCATAATGTTCATTGATATAGAGCATGATCTCCCGGTTGCGCTTTGAGTAGTTTTCATGATTGGAGAGAGAATGGTAGTACAGCCGGTTTATAAAGTCGAATGCGATGGAACTGGCGGAATTAAAGTTGGTAATATGTCCGTTTTTTGCCTGATTACAAATCTCGGACAGAAACTGAATGGGGATACTGTCAGTCGCCAGATCCAGAATACAGGAGTTCTTTTTGGTGATCAGCCGATAGTATTCATCCAGAAAACTGCTCTGCAGCAGAATAAACATAAATTTCCAACGCTCCCGTTTTCTGACATTGCATAAGTACCGGGTATCGCTGGGAATCGGGATAAAAAAAGCCTGTCCGGGCAGGATCTCATATTTCTCTTTTCCCAGATAGAGGATGCCGCTGCCACTCAGAGTGTACTGAAACAGATATCCGTTCAGCATACGGTCTTTATTGTCATAATAATATTCCGTACCGCTTCTGGTTTCCGTCCCTACAGAGATCAACGTGACAATGGGATTTTCCAGTTCGGAAATAAAGGGAAATACATAAGAAAAAGAATCCATGAAAATCTCCTTAAGCATTACGTTATGATCGATCAAAAATATCGTCAAAAAATTGTCGGATCTGAAATTATATTATTCCAGATCCAGCAGCTCCTGGTAGAATGCGGTATAATCCGTCCGCCCGTCTTTGATAAACTGAATGGCGCTGGACGGGTGACTGTTTAAGATCCCGGTCAGCAGATAGGGAATATCATAGCCCCAGACATTTCCTTCTGCTTTCAGCTGCGGGATATAGGCTGCCACAAATTTCATCATGGGGATCAGGTTGTATTTGGGATTGCGCAAAAAGCCCAGCAGAGACTCAATAAAACAGTTGCCGGCGCCGCGGCCCATACCGCTTACGGTTCCGTCTACCATACTTGCGCCCAGAGACAGGGCTTCAATCGTATTGGCGAAAGCAAGCTGCTGGTTGTTATGCGCGTGTATGCCGATATTCTTCCCGCTTTTTGCCGCTGCGTTCAGATACAGATCGGTCAGACTGCGGATCTGTTCCGGATAAAACGCGCCGAAACTGTCTACCAGATAGATCACGTCCGCGCCGCTTTCTGTCAGCAGATTCAGTCCGTCATTTAAGTTCTTGTCGTTTACTTTGGATACGGCCATGATATTCACGGTAACTTCGTAGCCTTTGCTCTTGGCGTCTTCGATCATGGCGATGGCGGTGGGAATCTGATGAATATAAGTGGCAACGCGCACCATATCGATGACACTGTCTTTCCGTTCCAGAATATCCCGCTTATAATCAGTCCGGCCTACATCCGCCATAACGGAGATCTTTAAGTCTGATTCATTATTTCCGACAATGGAACGAATAGCTTCCTCATCACAGAACTTCCATTTTCCAAACGCATTGACATCAAAAATATCCTTGGATGCCTTATAACCGAATTCCATATAGTCAACGCCGGACCTGATATTGGTACGGTATAAATCTGTTACAAACTCGTCTGTAAATGCGAAATTATTGACCAGACCGCCGTCCCGCAGGGTACAGTCCATCAATTTGATATCCGGTCTGAAGGAGACCAGAGTTCCGTTCTTATTCTCTCCCATATGTAGTAACCTCTCATTCTGCCGATCCCGGCGATTTTTGACTTTAAATCGTAAAAGCGTTTATAGCATAGCAGATTCTTCCGCGTTTGTCAATCTGAACATTTACTTTTAACATTTTCTTTAAAAACAAGAGTGGAAATCTGAAAATACTTATGCTAGAATACAAATATCTACATTTTAGGAGGATTTTATGAAAAATTGGAAAGGCTTGTTGGGAGCGCTGCTGCTGACCGTGACGGTTGCGGTTACGGGCTGCGGGGAATCCGCTGATTCCGGAGAAACGAAGCCGGCTTCTCAGGAAACAACGGAAGGATTTGCCGTAGTAACCGGAGATCTGACGGAATATCAGCAGAAGGTTTTGACCGCGCTGCTGGGCGAGAATGAGAGCGCGGACCGGATCTGCTACAATCTGGGGATCAGCACGAAGCTGGAAGGAGCGATCACGCCGAAATATGAGATCCTTGAAAATCCGGCGATTGACAACAAAGGGGTTCTGACGGGGAAGAATACGGAAGCGACGACCGTACAGGTGAATGTATCAGGTCCGGGAAAAGGATTCGCATTTCAGTTTACGGTACCGGCATGGGAGGAAGTGCTGTCGCTGCGGATGGAAGACGCGGCAGGCAGTCTGATCCATTATCCGGATAATGTGCGCGGACATCTGACGCTGCCGGAAACGGCAGGACCGGACGGAGACATTCAGGTGGCATGGAAATCCAGTGATCCGAGTGTGATTGCGGATCAGCCGAACGGGGAAATCCCGGCCGGATTTGTGACAAGGGGCGATCAGGATGTGCAGGTGACGCTGACGGCAACGCTGACGCTGGGAGACGATTCCGTGACAAAAGAGATCCCGGTAACGGTAAAAGCGAAGCCGGAGAAGAAGGAATATACCGGTTATGTCTATACGTATTTCCGCGGTAATATCTATGGAAACGGAGAAAGCCAGCATATCCATGCGGCGACCAGCAAGGACGGGTATCACTGGACGGCGTTAAACGACAATGAACCGCTGTTAAAGGCGGAACTGGGAACCGGCGGCGTGCGGGATTCTTTCCTGCTGCGCAGTTATGAGGGCGATCATTTCTATCTGATTGGTACGGATCTGGACGCGAACGGCGGCGACTGGGCGGAATACGGCGGGAACGGAAGCAAGTTTATCCGTGTCTGGGAATCGGACGACCTGGTGAACTGGTCCGAGGAGCGACTGATCGAAATCGCGCCGCAGAACGCGGCCTGTATGTGGGCGCCAGAGGCGTTTTATGATAAGACCACCGGAGAATATGTGGTATATTGGGCGACCGGCTTAAAGGGCGGCAACGGCAAGAAGATCTATTATGCGAAGACCAGAGACTTCTTTACCTTTACGAAGCCTGAGATCTATAAGGATGTGGAAAACGGGATTACGTTCATTGACACGACTATGACCGAGTACGAGGGAACCTATTACCGGTTTACCAAGAATGAAAATGAGATTTCCATTCTGATGGAGACCAGCGATAAAGTGCTGGGAGATTTTAAACTGGTGAAAACCCGGATCGCGAATGAGCTGGGTGTGGAAGGTCCTGCCATTTATAAGATTAACGGCGAAGAAAAATGGGTATTATATATGGACGGATATACCGGCCCTAACGCGGGCGTGGGATACTTCCCGTTAATTGCCGACAGTCTGGAAGATCTGAAAACCGCGAATTTCCGCCGGCTGTCCGCAAGTGAGTTCCAGATGCCGGCAGGCGCAAAGCACGGCTCTTTTGTGCCGATCACGGATGAAGAGTACAACGCGCTGCAGGAAAAATGGGGCGGCTGACAGACAGAGAAAGACAGATAAGGGATAAGATATCATGCAGAAGACCGGGCTGATCGGTAAAATAAAAAATCTGATATCATTTTGCTGGCACAACGAACAATTGATGTATATTTTCATCGGCGGCTGCACAACGCTTGTCAATGTGATCAGTTATTGGATTCTTAGTCTGGTTACGGACTGGGGCTCCATACCGCGGAATATCATTTCCGTTTCGATGGCGATTTTGTTCGCGTTTTTTACCAACAAGCTGCTGGTGTTTCGGTCAAAATCCGAGACGTTCGGGCAGTGGGCGGCGGAGTTTGTGAAATTCGTGGGCGCCAGGTTATCTACGATGGTTGTGGAAGTGGGCGGCGTCTGGCTTTTGTATGACGTAATCGGGATTCCGGATATGATCTCCAAGATCGCGACGCAATTTATCGTACTGGTGGTAAATTATTTTATCAGTAAGTTTTTTGTGTTCAGGAAGGGAACGGAACATGCATCAGGATTATAATGAGCAATACAAAAGAATCGTATTATTTTTGTTTTCCGGGATGATCGTATTTCTGGAAGCGCTGATCTTCTGGTTTACCTGGAGCCGGCATTACAATCAGGTGATCGACCGGCAATTTGTATTCCGGGGCCATATCGTGATCATGGCGGTTTATGTAATCCTGATCTTTTTGCTGTCGAAGGTCTACGGGGCGTTTAAGATCGGCTCCCACCGTACCACGGACGTGATCTTTTCTCAGATCCTGACGATCGTACTGGTGAATCTGATCACATATTTACAGATCATGCTGCTGTCTCTGGGCTGGGTTACGCCATGGCCCATGATAGGCGCAACCATAGTGGACGCTTCCGTCGTCATACTCTGGGCGACGGCGTGCAGGTGGATCTACCGGAAGCTGTACCCGCCGCAGCGGACGCTGCTTGTGTACTGCGACCGCGATCCGGACGGTCTGGTAAAGAAAATGAACCGGAGAAAAGACCGGTACAATATCTGCGGAATGATCCATATCAACGCCGGGCTGGAGCTGATCGAGCAGGAGATCGAGACCGGCGGGTACGGAACCGTGCTGCTCTGTGATATCCCGGGAGATATCCGGAATGATATTCTCAAATACTGTTTTAAAAAATCCCTGCGCGCCTATGTAACGCCGAAATTGTCGGATGTGATCCTGCGGGGCGGCGACAATATGCATCTGTTTGATACTCCGCTCGTACTGTGCAGGAATAAGGGACTGTCGTTTGAACAGCGAGTTATGAAACGGTTTTTTGATATTATACTGTCTCTGATCGCGCTGGTTCTGTTTTCTCCGGTCTTTCTGATCATTGCGCTGTGCATTAAATTATATGACGGCGGGCCGGTTCTGTATAAACAGGACAGGCTTACGTTAAACGGGAAAGTGTTTCAGGTATATAAGTTCCGCAGCATGCGGATGGACTCGGAAGAAAACGGTGCCCGTCTTGCCATGAAGCATGACGACCGGGTGACGCCGATCGGAAGAGTGCTCCGGAATATCCATGTGGACGAGCTGCCGCAGCTGTTCAACATCTTAAAGGGGGAGATGACATGGATCGGGCCCAGGCCGGAACGGCCGGAGATCGCGGAGGAATACTGCAAAGTCATACCGGAATTTTCCTTCCGACTGAAGGTCAAAGCCGGGTTGACCGGGTACGCGCAGATTTACGGAAAATATAATACGACTCCGTATGACAAACTGAAACTGGATCTGTACTATATCGAGCAGAGGAGCATGCTGATGGATCTGCGGATCCTGCTGATGACGGTTAAGATCCTGTTCCAGAAAGAGAATACGGAAGGCGTTGAAGAGACACAGGTTACCGCGTTAAATACGCCGAAGGATGAATGAGCCTTCGGCGTTTATAATAAGGAGCGGTACAAGCGCTCCGGAAATGGAGGTTAGTATGAAAAAAAAGATTGTGATGGGGGTCGGTTTCACTTTGATCGGGGTGATTGTCGTCTGGTCTGTGATCGCGTTTTTCTTTCCTCCAAAGGACGGTGTTTTCGGCAGCGGGGAAGTCGAGAAAGAGTGGAAGGGAAAAACCTTTTATCTGCAGCGGGAAACGGATGAAAAGGATGCATGGACGTTAGAAGCGGAAATCCGGGATGTATCGCTGCAGGATACGCTTCCGGATGCGGAGTATTATACCTCTCGGGGAAAAATGAATGTCCTTTCTGAAAATTATTACAAGGGTTCCAGGATCGACTATGAACAGCTCAGGCATTACATAACCGTTACGATTCATATAGAGAACCGTAAGGAGAATGAGCAGGTGTACAGATTTGAAAATCTGTTTTTAAGCAATATTTATGATAACGGCAGCGGCGGCGGTACGGTTGAGCCGATTGATTATAAGATTGTGGAAGGAGCGGAAGCCGTTCGGATCGAAGAAGGAAAACAGGATTTCATAAAGGGAGGTTCCGAGGTAACGGTGCAGCTGCTCTATCGCAGTTCCTTTATGGCGGAGCATACGCTTTACGCGCCTTGTATTAATCTGACCGACGAAGCCGGCGTACAGGGGAAAAAGGGAGATCCCGGATATGAGGGTCCGCTGCAGTCCTGCCAGGTATCGCTTGGCTTGAATCTGCATGAAACGGATTATCCGCTCAATTACGCAAAGACTGTATTATCGGCTGCGGCCGGGAATGCCGACCGTTCTGTACAGGAAGTAAACGGCTCCAAATATAAGGCGGAAACCGGTCTGACAAATAAAGAGATTGCGGAATTAGAGCAGAATACGCCTTTGCGTGTGGACGGGAAACAGATTGCGTCTGCAGGCAGTACAATCTATGACGGAATCCTTAAAAACGGAGAACTGAACCGATCGGAATCTTATATAGAGTTTCGGGATATAAAAGCGGAAACCTATCGAAGCCTGCAGGAGCTTCCCGACTGTTTTTCAAACAATGAATCACTGAGAAAAATGGCGGAACGGTATGCGGAGTCAGGAGTTAGTCCGGAAAATCTTTCTTATCTGAAGCTCCGTCTTACGATCGGATTTCATTATAACGGGTTTGCCGGACTGCACTGGAATGATCTGGAAAGCCTGTGGTTATATGATCAAAAAGAAAACGGAAATTTTTATGCGTGGGGATATCCGGACGCCAGCTATATTGTGCAATCAGACTTTGCGGATAATCAGGCGGAAAGTTCTTATCTGTATCTGAAAGACGGAGATTCCGCGACTGTGGAATTGATTTACGTTTTATATCCGGATAGTTATGACACATTATATCTTGCGTCCTTTAACGCGCTTTTGTGGCAAGAATCGCTGGAGAGTCCTCTTTTAGCGACGCAGTTTTTGAAAATATTGGAATAGAAATAGGGGTGTAACGTGATCCGTTATTTATTGATCGGCGATCTCAAAAACGGGATCGGGAAAAGAATTGGGTACTTGATTCCGGCGGTCTTTTTTGGGTTCTATGGAGCGATGATCCTTGTATTACAGGGGGCAGGATCGGAGACAGTGACGTTTCCTGCCGCGATATTTGAATGTTTTCAGGGAATGCATATCTTAAATACAATCGAAGAGGTTTATTCTGCGCCGCCGTTTTTTATTTTGCTGCATACCTGGCTGGCCTTCGCGGTATCGGCTTACATATACCGGGATCTGAAAGAGAGAGGGAAGGTCGTTTTTATAAGGTGCAGGAGCAGGATTTCCTGGTGGGTCAGCAAGTCCGTATGGATTGTTGGGTTTGTATTCGCCTATTATCTGACGATCTGGATAAGCGCTTTTATAACCGTATCGGTAACAGGGGAAGGGTCCTTTTCCCTATCTGAAGCATGGTGGAACGGGTACTGTATGGCGGAGGGGAATTTGCCGGGGCAGATGGAGATCGTACTGTATTTTTTGATCGTGCCGTTTGTGACCTCTACGGCGCTTGCAATGATGCAGATGTTTCTGTCCGTATGGCTGAGCCCGATTGCGGGCATTGTCGGGCAGGTATTTATTTTATTGCTGTCGCTCTGTTATTGTACGGTCTGGCTTCCGGGAAATTATCTGATGCTCAGGCGGTCAGACATTTATACGGCACAGGGGATTCCTCCGCTTCCGGCGCTGCTGATAGATTTGGGCATATTTTTAGCGGGACTTATCGGAGGAATGGCAGTTCTTCGGAGGAAAGATATTCTTTAAGGGTGAAAAATGGAAAAAATTATATCAGATGTAAAAATCAAGGTGGAGCTTGTATTTAGTCACTATACGAAATATATCGGGAAAAACCTGATATTGGACGATATTTCTTTGACTCTACAATCCGGGCATATCTATGGCCTGAAGGGGAGAAATGGGAGTGGAAAAACAATGCTTATGCGCGCCGCATGTGGTCTGATCTATCCGACAAGCGGATCTGTCTGCCTGGATGGAAAATATCTGGGTAAAGATATTTCGTTTCCTAAAAGCGCGGGGGTATTGATTGAAAATCCTGCTTTTTTGCCAAATGAAACAGGATTGCAGAATTTGATGGATCTTGCGTCTCTGAAGAAAGAAGCGGATCTGGAAACGGTCAAACAGGCGATTCGTGAAGTAGGCTTGGATCCGGATGATAGGAGAAAGTACCGTAAGTATTCTCTTGGTATGAAACAACGGTTGGGAATTGCAGCTGTTTTTATGGAACATCCGGATCTGATTATTCTGGACGAGCCAACAAATGCGTTAGATGAGAGCGGAATTACCTTATTGAAACCATTGCTGGAGCGGGAACGGGAGCGAGGGGCACTTATCCTGCTTTCTTGTCATGATACGGAGGATCTATACGCATTGGCAGATCAAATCATTCTTATAGAAAGCGGAAAAATTGTTAAACAGGTGCAGACAAAGGGGGAGGACAGTCATGCGGCAGATTTTCAGACTGGAAATGAAACGGGTTTTTAGCTCGAAAGAATTTTGGCTTGTGCTTGGCGTCGGGCTTCTGTTTATATTGGCACATCTGTTTGGGAAAGAAGGCATTCTTGCCGACAGTGAATTTAATCGGAGCATTGAAGGAGTGAATGGGATCGAACCGCATTCCGTCTGGTATTCCTGGCTTGGGTTATCACCGGGAACAGAGAATTACCTTTATTTTTCTCTGGCGCCGCTGCTGGCGGCGATCCCTTATGCGGCGTCCGGCTGGAAGGATATTAAAAGCGGATATCAGAAACAAATGGTAATGCGGGTTCCGAGAAAAACCTATTTTCTGGCAAAATACGCGGCGGTTTTTTTATCCGGCGGCATAGTGATCACCGTACCGCTTTTGCTGGACTTTTTGTTATGCCATTGTTTTCTGCCTGCCTACAGGCCGCTGGCTGCTTATGGGCTTTCGATCGTGACAGACGCGGTGGGAAGCGAACTGTTTTATACGCACCCGTATCTGTATGTATTTTTGTTTTTATTTTTCATCGACTTTCTGTTTGGGGGCGCATACGCCTGTCTGGGGCTGTCCGCTACCTATTTACTGGAAAATTCTGTCTTGATCCAGTTCTTCCCCTATATTGTTCAGACCATATTGGTATTTCTGTGTGATCTGTGCCCGTTTCCCGTATGGCCGTTTCTGGTAAATAAAATGAATCCGTATCAGCCGTATGCGGAATCTGTCGGAGCAGAGCACTATCTCATCCATCTGCTCTTGTTTATCGGTGTATCTTTTGCAGTCTATCTGAGAAGGGGGAAATATCGTGAAATTTACCGCTAAAAAAAGAAAACTTCTGATTTTCGCGGCTGTCGTGGCTGCGGCTTTGCTGTGCGGAATCTGTGTATTCAGGATTTGGTATGTAAATGCAAAAATGCCGGCGCCGGCAGTAAAAACGGCAAAAGCGGGGGAAGTCATGTTATATGACGGGGCGGCATATCGGGTAGAGAAATATGATCTTCTGGAAAATGAAGAAACATTGAGAGAAATGTATCCGGACTTGTATGAAAGCATGCGGATAGAAGGATATACGTTTTCATATCTTTGCGTGGATCTGGTGATTGAAAATCAGCGGAGTACCACGCTCAGCGCAGGAGACCTCTGGCTGGAGGTTAATGCGAGGCAGTATGCCAACGGTGGCGTGCTGCGTCCCTGGGAGGTTTCCGAAAACAGCATGGAGCTTGCGCCCGGAGAGAGCGGAAAATTTATGGCAGTGTTCCGCCTGGATTCCGGATTTGCCGGAGATTTTGATCCGGCGGAAACGAGATTGCTGTTAAGCCATTATCCCGAACAGTTTGAGCTGGGTCTGGAATAAAGGGCGCCGGTCAGATCTGCCGCTCTGCCGGAACCGTCTCTTCCGCGCTGTCCGTGGTTTTGGATACGATATAGCGCGGACGCAGTTTTACTTCCTCATAAATCTTGGCAATATAGTAGCCGATAATACCCAGACTGCACATCAGGACGCTGCCGATCAGCAGCAGCAGAAGGATAACCGTGGTAAAGCCTTCCAGCGAATAGCCCAGGAAATATTTTACCAGCGAGTAGATGCCAAAGATCACGGAAAAAACAAACATGATCACGCCAAATGCGGTTACGATCTGCATGGGAGCCGTTGAAAAAGAGGTAATATTGGTAATCGCGTATTTACAGAGGGACCTGAAGGACCATTTGGAACTTCCGGCCTCCCGTTCCTGTACGTCAAATTCCACATATCCCGTTTTGAACCCTACCCAGGAAGAAAGTGCCCGGAAAAAGATATGGCGCTCCGGCAGCGCGATAATGGCGTCTACCGCCTTCCGGTCCAATAATTTAAAGTCGGAGGCCCGGGTCATATCCACGCCGGTGGAGCTGCTCATCATACCGTAAAATGCTTTGACGAACAGTTTATGGAAAAAGCCTTCTTTGCCCCGGGAGGATTTGATCCCTTCGATCACTTCATAGCCCTGCGTCCACAGCTTGTACATTTCGAGCAGCGCTTCGGGCGGATGCTGCAGGTCACAGTCCATAACGGCGCAGCAATCGCCGTGGGCGTATTCCAGTCCTGCGAAAACAGCGCCCTCCTTTCCGAAATTTCTGGAAAAACAGATGCCGTGGATCCTGGGATCCTGCACGTGAGCCAGTTCGATCTCCGCCCAGGTGTTATCCTTGGAACCGTCGTTTATAAAAATCAGTTCATACGCGATCCCGTTTTTTGTCAGCAGTTCGGAAATGACCTGCGCGGTCTTATGGATCAGTTCCCCTTCGTTATAGGCGGGAATGACAACAGACAGTAACATTGGATGCTCCTCCGTATTTACATAGGAATGCTAACTATTATATACAGGTTTTGTGTTTTTTTCAAGAAATCCGTTGCCCTTTTTTGGAAAGTGCATTATACTGTACTACATGTCATACCGGAATGTATAGTGATGGAAAGGATACAGGAGAGAATAAAATGGGAATCAGTGTTGTTTTACTGGCATACCAGGAGGAAGAAAATCTGAAAATGCTGCTTCCTCAGATCATTGAGAATGTGAAAAAAACGGGGGAACCCTATGAAATTCTGGTCGTAGATACCGAACAGCCCACGGATCACACGCAGGATGTGTGTAAGTTTTACGGCGCCAGATATATCAATCAGAAATATCCGGCGTTTGGCGGAGCGTTCCGCACGGGGATCCGGTGCGCGAAGATGGATAAGTTCCTGATCATGGACAGCGACGGCTCGCATCCGCCGGCTAAAATACCGGAGATCTATGAGAAGTTTGTAAACGGCGGGTATGATGTGGTGATCGGTTCCCGTTATGTAGAGGGCGGTGTGACCAATGACAGTAAGTCTTCGGTTATCATGTCCGCGATCTTAAATACCATGTTCCGGATCTGCCTCGGCCTGAAAGCGAAGGATCTGTCTACGGATTACCGGATGTACCATACGGCAGACTTAAAAAAGGTAAAGCTGACCTGTAAGAATTATGATGTGCTGGAGGAAGTGCTGCTGAAGCTGAAGATGAATAAGCCGAAAGGACAGTTCCGTATCGGGGAAGTGCCGATCACATTTCAGAAACGGGTATACGGGGAATCCAAGCGCCGGCTGCTGCCGTTTATCTGGAGTTACATCAAGACGCTGGTACGGCTGACCGGTATGCGGATCTTCGGAAACAGAGCAAACGGAAGTGGAAAGAACGATGGCAGATAAAAAAGAATTTTTCAAAAATCTGATTTTATACGGTATTTTTGGCGTCGGCGGCGCCGTGATCGATTACGGCGTATTCAGTCTGCTGGTCAGCGTGGGGATCCCGATCTTATCAAAGGCGGAGATCGCCACGGTGATTTCCGGTATCTGCGGATTCGCGTTTACTTTTACGACCAATACATTTTTAAACTTTAAGAAGTCGGATAATCTGTGGCGGCGCTTTGTATCCTACGGCGCGATCTGTTTGCTGGGGATGCTGCTGTCGGCGGGCGCGCTGTCCGTTTTTGAGAAGTATATGAATGTATATCTGCTGAAAGCGATCGTATTGGTCGTGGTTTCGGCGATCCAGTTTGTGCTGAATAAATTGATCACTTATAGAAAATAATGGAGGACGTATGAAAAGAACGGCATTGATCATGGCAGGGGGAAAAGGGGAGCGGTTCTGGCCCAGAAGCAGACAGCGTCTGCCCAAGCAGTTTTTAAGCCTGACCGACGACGGAAGGACAATGATCCAGCTTACGGTGGAACGGATTTTGCCGATCGTGGAGCTGCAGGATATCTATATTGCCACCAATGCGGCGTATAAACCGCTGGTGCAGGCACAGCTGCCCGGTTTGCCGGAAGAAAATATCCTGTGCGAACCGGTGGGGCGCAATACGGCGCCCTGTGTGGGACTGGGTGCGGTACATATGCGAAAGAAATACGGCGACGCGGTGATGCTGGTGCTGCCGTCAGACCATTTGATCCGCCATACGGACATCTTCGCGGATGTGATGAAAGCCGCCTGCGGCAAGGCCGAAGCGGGAGAGAATCTGGTGACAATCGGGATCACGCCCAATTATCCGGAGACAGGCTACGGGTACATTCGCTATACGAAAACGACCGAAGCGAAAACAGCTGAAGCAGGAGCAACTGAAGCGGGAGCAGCCGAACCGCCGGTCTATCCGGTGGAACAGTTTGTGGAGAAGCCGGATCTGGAGCGGGCAAAATCCTATGTGGCTGCCGGTACCTATCTGTGGAACAGCGGGATGTTTGCCTGGAAGGTATCTACGCTGCTTGCCAATATGCAGCGGTTTATGCCGGATACCTACCGGCGGCTGGAAGTGATTGAGGCAGCCGTGGGAACCGACGCTTGGGAATCCGTACTGACGGAACAGTTTACCGCGATGGAATCGGAATCCGTGGACTACGGCATTATGGAAAAGGCGGAGCGGATCTACATTCTGCCCGGAGATTTCGGCTGGGACGATGTGGGTTCCTGGCTGGCGGTCGGCAGAATCCGGCAGGCAGACGCGGCGGGCAATACCGTGACGGGCAATGTATTGACCGTGGACTGTCAGAACTGTGTCCTGGAAGGCGGCGAAAAACTGATTGCCGCAGTGGGGATGCAGGATACCGTTATTGTGGATACAGAGGACGCCCTGCTGGTCTGCAGAAAAGAAGCGGCGGGAAAGATCAAAGAAGTATTGCAGAAGCTGAAAGAGGAACAGAAGGAAGAATATCTATAGTCCAGCGGTGATATGTCAAGAGTAAATTGAAATTGTTTTTGAATTATTTTCATATCATTTGCTGAAAAAAGGG
>CANQSA010000031.1 GCA_947626415.1 uncultured Lachnospiraceae bacterium | reverse complement strand
ATAATGCTCGATTTACAAGAAATTTTAAAAGGGTGTGGAATTTAATTTTGCACCTGAATTTAAAATTTCAAGTCAGCAGAGAAAAAGGCTGCCGCAAAATACCGTCAAATCATCCGCGTCAGGTTTCATTGAAGGTAATCCGCAGCAGCCTCTTTCAGGAAATCAATCCTTCCTTACTGTAATGTCAAGGTTACGTCTTTTGCAATATAACTTCTGTTTTCCGCATACTGTATGGTCACGGTAACCGTTTCTCCCTTTTCATAGTATGCCAGTTCTTCCTTCAGTTCTTCCATGCTGGCCACTTTTTTGCCTCCTATGGCAGTAATGATATCCCGCACCTGGATCCCTGCCTTCTCGGCAGCGCCGCCGTCCGTCAGCTTGGTAATCATAACGCCTTCCGGCATTCCCAGCTGGCTCACATAATCATCTGTAATATCCATACCGGTAATTCCCAGTGTACCACGCTTGGACTCTTCCACTTTGGTACGGGTTTCCTGATTCATCAGATCATTGATCACATCCGTTGCAGAGGAAATCGGAATGGCATATCCCATGCCTTCAACGCTGGTGGAGGAAAAATAGAACCGTTTCGCGAAATTGATCCCGATCACTTCACCTCTGCTGTTCAGCAGAGCGCCGCCGCTGTTGCCGCCGTTGATCGCCGCGTCTGTCTGGATCATATGCTCTCTGACAACGCCGTCAACCGTGATCTGCGCATCCATAACACTGATGATTCCTGTCGTAACAGACTGTCCGTATCCCAACGCGTTGCCGATCGCGATTACGCCTTCTCCGACCTTCATATTGTCAGAACTGCCGATCGTCGCCTTTTTAATTGATTTCAATGTACTGTCTTCAATCGTATCCAGCGGGATCGCTACAACGGCAAGATCCCTTTCGGAATCTGTGCCCTTCACAGTCGCCTCAACTGACTTCCCGTCGATAAACTGAACCGAAAGACTGGATGCGTCTTCTACTACATGATTATTCGTTACGATCAGCAGTTCTTTATCCGTCTGCTGAATGATAATACCGGAACCTGCGCCCGCATTGACTTCCTGCTTCTCGCTGCTGCCGCTTGACCAGTAACCCCAGCCGTAATTCCCGGATTCGATCAGCGCCCGGCTGGTAATCGCAACGACTGACGGCATTACATCATCCACGATCTCCGATACATCTGTCAATATGATCTGTCCGGTGGAAGACGGAGAAGAATTATCGGAAATCTCCACTGTAGTCCGCTCCGCCTGTTCCGTTTCCCGGTCGGTTACGGTCGTGCCGATCTGCGGTTTCTCTCCGTTCGAGGAAAAAATCTTATCAAACCCGCCGGTTACAATAAAGGCTCCGGTTCCTACTATCGCGACTGCCAATACCACCGCCAGTACCGCGCGAACCTTGCCTTTTCTCTTCGGCGGTCTCGCCGGCGGAACGTTCTGCTGCGTCTGCTGCGGCGAATGATTCCATACATAGTTATCCTGATTGGACTGATTCATAAACTGCTGATACGGCCGCTGAATATTATCTCCGGATTCCTGTGCGTTCCCTGCCGAAGAATTTTGTGTCTGCCCGTTCACTTCCTTCTCTTCCGATGCGGAATCATAAGTGGATGCCCCTTTATTTTCATTGTCGGAGTTATCACCATTACTTCCCTGACTGTCATTTTCATACCAATTATTTTCGTCAAACATAGCGCTTCTCCTTTCTGCGTTTCCATTCGATTTAAATTTTATGGCTTTATTTTAGACAGTACCTGTGTACTTTTTGTGTACCTCATGTGTCATTTTTATGAGTTTCTATTCCGGCATGCTGTTTTCTTTCACTTCATCAGTTCGTCCGACAACCGCATGATCTCCGGCGCCAACTGTGCCCGCCTGCGTCTGATCATATAGTTGTAAATCGGATAAGCCGCAGCCACGCCGGCGATCCCGACAACGCCGATCACAATGCCCGGAATGAAATATTGCTCCCAGTCGGGAAGCATCGTACAGCACATCCCCACGCCCAGGATCAGTGCGCTGACGATCCCGACGATCAGTGATACGACAGTCGCTCCCCTTGTGGCGCTCTCGTCCAGACGGCGAAGCTGTTCCATCGGGGTTTCCTCTTTTCTCGGCGGCGCGTATTTGTCCCGGATTTTCTTGATTTCCTCCTGCTCTTTTGCGGAATAGGTATAGGTAAAGGTTTCTTTCTTTTCTTCCATGATTTATGACTCCTTTTGTTTTAGATTTTTATTTGCCCGCCAGATCATATAGATCGCCATACCGATCACAATGGTGCAGACGCCGCCGCCTGTCGCGCCGGTCATGACCTGACGAAACATCGGATCGTCGTTTTCGCCGAACTGCGCCAGCATGGCGGTCTCCAGCGATAAAATGGAAACCATGGCCGCCACAAGGTTGATGGCCTTGGACGCCGAGAGAATCGGGCTTTTATGCCGCCGGGTCTTTACGATATTGACAATGGCAATCGTAACGGCGTAAAAGGAATAGGCTGCCATCGCGTAGATCAAAAGTCCCGGATAGGCAAACCCCTGATTTTGCCGTACGATAAATACAACAATCCCGGTAAGCGCCTGATTCATAAACAGAAGCATAATCCCGCACAGCCGGTAACGGCGAAGCTCCGCCGCTTCATCCTGCGTATTCAGCCGCCGGACCAGCAAAAAACGCATTACGGCCAGCAGGATATAATAGACTGCCAGCGCGATAAACCACGCGGAGCGGTACACGATCCCCGAAACCAGCTTCACAATAATATACAGCAGATTGATGAAAAAGCCCTGATACAGAGAAACACCGGCGCGAAACCGCGCATCGGTCAGAAATTTCTCTCCCACCTTGGTGGAGCGAAATTTTTTCATCAGCGGATGATCAGAGACAAACTTTCTGACACCGCCGACTGCTCTGCGGATATATGTAAATCCTGTAATCGTAACAACCAGCGCATAGGCGGAAGCCAGATAGGAAACGTATTGCAAAACGGGATTTTGCACCTTGAACGCTGCCACCGCGATCACAGATCCGTAACCGAAAAGGGCCGTCAAAAATGTCGGAAGCGGAGGCAGGCAGAATATCGTTTTAAGAATCTTTTGGAATTTCTCCATCCGCTGCCCTCCTGATCTTTACGGTAAAGCTGCTGCCTTTTCCGACCTCACTCTCCACAAAAATGTCGCCGCCGACAATATCCACTACCCGTTTTACCAACGCCAGCCCCAGGCCGTTGCCCTGTGTGGCGTGGGAAGTGTCGCCCTGATAGAACTTTTCAAAGATATGCTTGCCGGTTTCTTTTGAGATGCCGCAGCCGGTGTCCGACACTCGAACGGCAGCAAAATCTCCCTCGGTTTTCAGCGTCACGGACACCGTGCCACCGGGTTCCGTAAATTTCAAAGCATTGGAAAAGAGATTGTTCCAGACAAGAGACAAAAGCTCATCGTCCGATTCCACGAATATTTCTTCTTCGAGATCCGTTTCAATGTCGATGTTCTTTTTCTCCCAGGTACTTTCAAAATTCAGCAGGCACTCGGCAAGCTGCTCGCCGAGATTATACCGTTTTGTGACGGGATAAATCTGTTGGTTTTCCAGCCGGTTCAGCTTCAAAATATTGCTGATAAGATCAGCAAGACGGCGGGACTGCTCGGTGATGGCCTTGGCGTATTCCATCCGCTGCGCTTCTGTCAGATCGGGACTTTGGAGTAAGGTTCCGTAATTCTGTATGACAGCCAGCGGCGTTTTCAATTCATGGGATACATTGGAAATAAAATCCGTCCGCAGGGTTTCCACGCCGGAAAGTTCCTCCGCCATGCGGTTGAAGTATTCTATGATTGTGTCAAAGCCTGATTCGCTGTCAATGCTGCGAAACGGCTCAATGCGGGCAGAAAAATCACCCTTCATGATTTTTTCCGCGCCTTCGGCAATGCGCCGCACTGGACGCTCCACCATGAACCGGCGGCGCACAACGTCTATGACGGTACAGAGCAGGCTGAGTAAAAGCACATTTCCCATCGTCAGGATCGCAGCAGTTTTTATCCCCTTTTCGGTAAAAGAGATTCCCACCGATGTCTGCATGGTGTGAAGAAAAAGCAGCATACAGCAGGAGATAACAAACGCGATCAGCAAAAAGAACACGACATACCGGCGTATGGCGGCAAGCAGCCGCTTCTTTTCCCTACTCATTTCACCACCGCCTTATAGCCCAGACCGTGAACGGTTTTCAGTTCAAACTCACCGCAGGCTTCAAATTTCCCGCGCAGCTTTGTCATGTAAACATCTACCGCTCTCGGCGCAGTATTCGTTTCCGCGTCCCAAAATTCGTCCATGAGCTGGGTGCGGGTAAAGGTCTTGCCGGGATAAGACAGCAGCTTATAGATGAGATTGAATTCCCGCGTCGTCAGGAAAATTTCTTCTCCGTCATAGATCGCCGTGCGCTCGTCCATGTCAAGCCGCAGCTTGCCGATCTCCAGCTTGTGGGAGGTAGCAATCTTCGCCCGCCGCAGCAGCGCCCCGATCCGCAGAAAAAGTTCATCCAGATCGATAGGCTTGACCATGTAATCATCGATTCCGATGCGGTAGCCTTTCTGCTTGGAGGCAAAATCGTCCCGTGCCGTCATAAAGAGGATGGGGATATCCTCGTTGAGCGAGCGCACTGTTTTCGCAAACTCATAACCGTCGATACCGGGCATCATAATATCGGAGACAATCAAGTCAAAGGTATTTCGGTACATAGCATCATAGGCTTCATTTGCATCGAGACACCCCACCGCCTGATACCCGCTGCTATTCAGGAAAGAACAGACCGTGCGGTTCAGGTCTTTGTCGTCCTCCACAACCAATATCTGAAACATAATGTGTACCTCCGTAAATCCATTTTTTTCATTTTAGCACACAGATGTTAAAGTTTTGTTTGTGTTTCGGCTTTTTCAAAAAAATTTATTTCAGTCCTTTGATTACAGGGATCAGACAGAGCAGCAGAACGATCCCGATAATCCCCACGATGATGCCCCAGAACAGCATATCCCACACCATGACCATGCACATTCCCACGCCGAAAACAATTGCACCGAGGACGCCGAGAAGCGTTGTTCCGATTGCCTTGCCATTTAGGACGATCATGGGCTTGCCCTCCATCTTCCGGCGGACAAACACCATTGCCAGCAGAATCACTGCGCCAACAACGCCGATCACAATGCCCTGCCAAAACGTATTCCACTCCGGGATAAGTCCCATACACATACCGAGGGCAAATAAGAGTCCGCCGACTGTGCTCATGATCAGGGTTACAAAGTTTTTCTTTTTCATTAAAACGCACCTCCAGTTTTTACGTGTTCTCACTTGATGGCTGTATTGTACTTCTGGAATGTTTGCAAAACTTTCAAGTTTTGTTTGAGAAATATTAAAATGCCGCCGATTCTTGATCTTTTTTCTTCATTTTCTGCAATTAAGCAATAAAAAACGGAATCCGCGTCTGAAAGCTCGCTTTCAAAACGCAGATTCCGTTTTTTTACAATTTATAATTCATCACATCAGGCGGATCGCCTTCCGCATCTGTTCAGGACGATTTCGTCGTCCCGGATTCCTCCGGCAGCGTACTCTCTTCCTCCGGCCCCGAATAAGGGTAAACGCCGGTATAATACGTGATATTCTGGTCGATCGTGGAAATCCGGTCAGATACCTGATAGTCCTTATCGCCATATATATATTCATGCAGTTTTTTTACATTGTAGGCGGTTCCCTGCCCTACTACATAAGACGCTTCCGAATAATTCCCCGGCAGCAGCAGATTCGCGTAAGAATAGTGGAACGGATAACCCTGATTTTGCTTTACATCAAAATCAAATGCCGCGGAAGCCACAAGCAGCAGTTCGTCCCAGGTCATACTGGTCTTAAAAATCTGATTGTCCTCCGTATTCTGTTCAAAAACGGTCTTCATCACATCCAGTGTCTGCAGCAGTCCGATCTTTTTCGCCCGTGCGACCAGTTTGCGGATCGTAGCCTGCTGTCTGGCGGCACGTCCCATATCGTCATTGATCTCTTCTCCGGTTTCTTCATCAATATAAGTCGTTTTCCGGATCCGGCAGTAGGTCGTAGCCTGCAGGCCGTTCAGATGATTCTTCCCCGCTTTTTTCACATTGGGAGAATACATGCCGGTAGACTTCTTGGTAGAGGAAAGATGCAGATTCAGCTGATACACTTCACCCTGCGTCAGATTCACATCAATGCCGCCCATCGCGTCTACAATGGTAGCCACTCCCTGGAAATTCAGAATCGCGTAATCTGAGATATGCATATCCAGATTGGTGTTTAAGGTATTGATCGTACCTTTGATTCCCCAGTTGCAGTACGCCGCGTTTGCCTTCGCGTAATAATCCAGCACTTCTCCCTGATCGTTCACCATCTGCATGACCGTATCCCGATAAACCGATACCAGACTGACATCATTGGTAACCTTATTGATCGTCAGGATCATCATGACGTCGCTGTTGACATTCTTGTCAAAGTCCTCATTCCGGGTATCAATGCCGACAATCAGAATCTGCGTGTACTGTTCCAGACGGTCCTTATCAATACCCGGATTGGTTACAACCTCCTGTACCGCATTAAAGTCGGTATCTACTACCTTTTCGTTGTAAGTGTCCTTTCCAAACCAACCCAGCATGGACCGTCCCCAGGAGGTACCCATCAATCCTCTGATAAATCCCTGCTTAAAACTGGGCACCGCCCAGATGATAATTCCGGACAGTACGATCACCGCAAAGACAATTTCCACCACCAGCAAAATGCGCCGCAGGCGCTTAACTGTATTCTTTTTCATTCGTATTCCTTCCTAAAATAACACTCATCTGAAAGCTACTGCGGTAAACGATTCAGTGCGCTGAAATAGGCGCGAATCGTGGCTCTCGTAATATTAGAGCTTACGCCTACGCCAAACGCCTCGTCCCCGGTTGCGTTATTCACTACATGCACATATGCCGCCGCTTTCGCATTGGCGCCTTCCCCCAACGCATGCTCCGTATAATCCAACACTTTCACATCCCAATTCATTTCATCACGCATGATCTTTTTCACTGCGTGCAGCGGACCGTTTCCAACCGCCTCCTTTACATATTCCACGCCCTTATACTTAAATGTCAGGACTGCCTTTGTATCGTTAGATCTCTCCACATCACTGAACTGCACCCATTCCAGTTCCCACGGTTCCTTACAGGTCAGATATTCTTCCTTAAATTTCTCCATGATCGTTTCCGGAGCCACTTCTCCATGCGCTTCCGCGATCTTCTGGATTACGTCCGCGAATTCTTTATGCATTGCCTTCGGCAGCTTAAATCCGAAATACGTATCCATCACATAAGCGACGCCGCCCTTGCCCGACTGACTGTTGATCCGGACGATCGGCTCATAATCCCGTCCCACGTCCGACGGATCGATCGGCAGATACGGCACTTCCCAATACTTGCTGTGCCGTTCCTGAATAGCGTGGACGCCTTTGTTGATCGCGTCCTGATGCGAACCGGAAAACGCGGTAAATACCAGTTTGCCCGCATAAGGATGCCGCATGCCGACCGGCATTTTACAACATTTTTCATAAATCTGAATAATCGGCTTAATATCGTCAATCTCCAGTTTGGGATCGATTCCCTGGGAAAACATATTATAAGCGATATTTAAAATATCCACATTACCGGTCCGCTCGCCGTTTCCGAATAACGTTCCCTCGATCCGGTCTGCGCCGGCCAGCAGCGCCAGCTCCGCCGCTGCCACACTGGTTCCCCGGTCATTGTGCGGATGTACGCTTAACACAATGCTGTCTCTGTCCTTAAAATGCGTGTTCATCCATTCGATCTGATCCGCATACACATTCGGCGTCGTCATCTCAACCGTACTTGGCAGATTAAAGATGATCGGATTCTCCGGCGTAGGCTGCCATACGTCCTGCACGGCCGTACATACCTCCAGCGCATAGTCTAACTCCGTACCGGTAAAGCTCTCCGGCGAATATTCCAGATATATCTTTCCCGGAAAATCCTTCGCGTATTTCTTAACCATGTTAGCGCCGTCAACCGCGATCTGCTTGATCGCTTCCTTATCCTTATGGAACACCACATCCCGCTGCAGCGTGGAAGTGGAATTGTAAATATGGACAATTACCTGCTTTAACCCTTCCATCGCTTCAAACGTCCGTTTGATCAGGTGCTCCCGGCACTGGATCAGAACCTGTACCCGCACGTCATCCGGGATCAGATTCCGCTCGATCAGCGTTCTTAAAAAATCAAATTCGATCTGCGATGCGGAGGGAAATCCCACTTCGATCTCTTTAAAGCCCATTTTCACAAGGAAATTAAAAAATTCTACTTTTTCCTCTACGACCATCGGCTCGATCAAAGCCTGATTGCCGTCTCTTAAATCCACGCTGCACCAGATCGGCGCATGTTCAATCTGCTTATTTACCCATGTACGCTCCGGAAAATCTACCACCGGCACACGCTTATAATTCTTATAATTCTGTGACATTTCTATATCCTCTCTATCTTAATCATCTTGTAATCATATTGACTTGTATCCGTCCGGATTCTTCGACTGCCAGTTCCAGCTGTCCGCGCACATTTCGCGGATTCCGTACTGCGCTTCCCAGCCCAGCTCCTGTTTAGCCAGAGACGGATCGGCGTAACACTGCGCGATATCGCCCGCGCGTCTCGGTCCGATCACATAGGCAAGTTTTTTCCCGCAGGCTTCCTCATAATTATGAATGACGTCCAGCACACTGTAACCCTTGCCGGTTCCCAGATTATACGGCACTACGCCGGGCTTTTCCTCCAGCTTCCGAACCGCGCAGATATGACCCTTAGCCAGATCCACAACGTGGATATAATCCCGTACGCCCGTACCGTCCGGCGTCGGATAGTCATTGCCGAACACATTGACATGCGGGAGTTTCCCGGCTGCCACCTTCGCTACATAGGGTACCAGATTATTGGGGATTCCGTTCGGATCTTCTCCAATGAGTCCGCTCTTATGCGCACCGATCGGATTAAAATACCGAAGCAGGATAATGTTCCATTCCGGATCTGCCACATGGAAATCCCGGAAAATTTCCTCCTGCATCAGCTTTGTGCGCCCATACGGATTCGTCACCGGTCCCAGAGGGAAATCCTCCCGGATCGGTACACTGGCCGGATCTCCGTAAACCGTGGCGGATGAACTGAATACCAGGTTCTTGCATCCGTATTTCTGCATCACCTCACATAGGACGAGCGTACCGGTAATATTATTCTGATAATAGAGCATCGGTTTCTGTACCGACTCGCCTACTGCCTTTAGTCCGGCGAAATGGATCACCGCCTGAATCTCATGATTTTGAAATACGGTCTCCATGCCTGCTCTGTCCGCAATATCCAGTTTATAAAACGTAACCTGTTTTCCTGTGATCTGCTCTACTCTCCGCAGAGATTCTTCCGAAGAATTGCACAGATTATCCACAACTACGACATCATAACCGCTCTCCAGCAGTTCTACGCATGTATGACTTCCAATATATCCTGCGCCTCCGGTTACCAGTATCTGACTCATAATCTTTTCCTCCTACATATTATGCAATAAATCTGTAATCGCTTTTATCGCTTCTTTTTCATCTTTCCCGTCACAAATGATCTCAACTTCATCGCCCGCCTTCACACAGGCGCTGAGCAGGCTGATCACACTTTTCACATTACATATCCTGTTTTCTTTTTTCATATGGATATTACATTTATACTCCAGCGCCAGCTTACATAGATCACCGGCCGGACGTAAATGAATTCCGTTATGATGTTTTACTTTCACCGTCTGTTTTAACATCGCAAACCACCTCTTTACTGTTCTGGTTCCGGGACCACGGTTCTGTTTGCCGCCGTCCCTTCTGTCTGTTCTTCTGTCAGACGAACGTTAATCGTGATCTCTCCGATCTGTTCGATTCTGTCCGGCAATGTAAATTTCACCGGCATACTGTTTTCTCCGCTTTTCGCCTGCGCCATATCCACGGTCGGATCCAGCATATACATTTCGGTTATGGCCTCCATATCCGTATCCAGCCCCCGGATCATGACCGCGATTTCAGATGTACTTAAAATCTTCGCCAGATAACCTTCCGGAATATTGATCAGCTTGATATCCGTTTCCGGATTCAGCATCAGGGTTTTTACTTCCTGTTCTACAATGAAGACCGTCACTTTGACCTGCTTTTCTTCTTCGCTTCCGATCCGCGTTCCTTCCGGTATGTAATTTTCCATATTGACCGTTGTTTCCAGATTCTCACTCCGGCCCGCGATATTAAGCACGGAAGCCGGGATGACAATTTCATCGATACTGTCGATCAGATTTTCCCTGCCGACCAGGGAAATCTGTTTCCGTTCTCTCTGGATATCCGTAAACCGGTATCCGTCCTGCGGTTCTCCTGCCACACTGAAATTCAGGTCCACCAGCTTTTTCTTCAGGATCGTGGTAGTTGCCTGTACCTTCTTACGGCTGAAGCTGATATTGGAATTTTTTTCAATCAGACGCCCATTTGACGTATACAGCACAGGTTCATACTGGTCGCTGATATCCGAAGTCACGCCTTCTACCGAAATCGGCAGCGTCACCCGGTTGATCATATCATGGATGGATTCCGGCGCCGTAACAGTTATACTTTCTTCCGCCAGCTTGGTCGTATCGCAGACATAAGAATCCGCCGGCTGTCCCGTATATTCCACGGAAATCGGATATTCCTTATCAATGATATTCTCAATATTGACCGTAATATTATCAGCCCGTTTTGTGATCGTAACCTCCGCACGCAGTTCCGCGGTATTCAGCGTAACATAGATCGGAACAGCGTTTACGATCGAAAGCTCCGACAGCGGCGCGGTAGCCGTAAAATCATCCGCATCCAGATTATTGACATACGAGCGTCTTCCGGAAACCGTTACGCTGGTATACATATTAGAGGAATCGACCTCGTATATTTTTCTCTGTTCTGTCAAAACCGATTCATCCGTCACCTGAACACGGATCCCCGAGATATTTCTTGTCATAACCGGATCATTCATATTCGTCACGATGATCCAGACCAGCACGCCTACAATGATGGAGAGGATCTTCAAGATCAGATTATTAAATATTTTCTTTTTCACGCTGATTTCTCCCCTTCCACAGACGGATGCGCTTGCTTTCTACCTTCTTTTCCTGTATCTCCAGCAGTTTCTCGCGCAGTCTGTCGCCGTCAACATTCCGCTCCAGCATACCGTCAAACGCGATCGAAACTTTTCCTGTCTCCTCCGATACAATGATCGTCAGACAATCTGATTCTTCACTGATGCCTAACCCGGCGCGGTGCCGTGTGCCCAGCGCCTTGCTCACATGCATATTTTCAGATAAATGCAAATAACAGGTGGCCGCTACGATCCGGTCCCCCCGTATAATGATCGCTCCGTCATGGAGCGGCGTATTATGTTCAAAAATATTGATCAAAAGCTGATTGCTCACCTTGGCGTCCATGGAAATGCCCGTCATCTCAAATTCGGTCAGCCGTACATTCCGTTCCATTACGATCAGTGCGCCCGTCTTGGTCCGCGCCAGTTCAAAGGTCGCTTTTACGATCTCATTCAGGGTATCGTCACTGAAGCGTTCCGATACCTCCCGCCTGCCTTCGGCGAAAATATCCGCAATGATATTCTTCTGCCCCAGCTGCTCCAGCGCCCGCCGCAGCTCCGGCTGGAACATAACGATAATGGCAATTACGATCACACTGAGCGTTTTATTCAGGATCCACAGGATCGTATTCATATTAAAAAGAGTGGCAACCAGCGTAAACAGCAGCACGATGATCAGTCCTTTGAATACCATCCAGGCTTTTGTATCTTTAATAAACCGCATGACCTGATATACGATAAAACTGATCACACAGATTTCCAGAACATCCGTAATCCCGATCTGCGGCCAGCGCAGATATTTTTCAACGAACTCTACGATATGCGTAAACACAGGCGCCCTCCTTCCTTATGTCTTTTTCTCCGGCCTGTCCGTCTATTCTCTCCCGGATGGCTGTCTCGGGGTCTGTCCCGTTGCACGCCTTGCGTTCCGTTCCGAGCTGGCGGTCACACGCTGACGGGAGTTTCTCGATGCGGCAGTCCGGGAACCGGTACCCCGCTCTGTCGTCCGCGGATGCCGGCTTCGCCGCGCATTGATCCGTTTTACTCTTACATCCGGCGTTGTAACGCTGATCTTCGGTACGGCTTTTACATAGTAATAGTAATCGTCATCCTCAAACTGCGCATGCTCCGTTCTGCTGTAATCGACGGAAAATACGCAGAAATTGATCAGAAACGCGATCGCCATGGAGAGAAGCGTCCCCAGAAGCAATGCGCCCATAGAGACGGAGCTGGATTTGACCAGCATGCCGCCTACCAGAAATCCTGCTACATTTACGATACTTCCGGTCACGATCGCAATAGACCAGGAGTAATTGATCGGCAGCCGGCGGATCAGGTACACAACAATCACCACGCAAGCAAACACGACCATTGCCACATACATATCCGGATTGGCGAAAAGACCTTCCATAAACATATGAATCTTAGTCAGCAGATCGTCCGTGCTGAGATTCGTGATCCGCAGCGTATTCTCACTGATAAAATAAAGGCTGTAATACAGCATGGTGCCAAAGGCAACCGATATGACCGAAGCCGGCGTCGCAACCAGTCCCACCAGAAGCGGCATCAGATACGGCACCTTTAAGATCATCAGGATCGGCATCAGGATCAGAACGATCCCATCCCTTGCCGCAAACCGGTAATATCCCAGATACATCACGAGCAGCAAAAGCAGCATGATCGCCGCCAGTTCGATCGACAATTCCATAACATGGCCTAAAATAAACGCGGCCATCAGCGCAACCGTCAATGACATGGGGATAAATGAGCACAACAATGCGATAATGATCACCACCGCCAGATTTTTAAGCGGCGCGGAGAAACCGATGTACTGATTCAATACCAGCAGCGTAACCAGTGCCAGTACGAATTTCGCAGCCGGAATCAGATAAAAATCATTTTTGCTGTAAAACTGTCTCAGCCGCTCCTTAAATACCAAAAGATTCATCATACTGATCACTTCCTCCCATTTCGATTTCTTCCCGGATCCTGCCTTCCGCTTCCTGTATATGGTTGATCTCCTTTAATCCGGCGTTATAATTCTTCAGGCTTTCCCTTACTTTTGTGAATTTATATCTGTATACCAGGTAGGCGATCAGCATACTGATGATCAGATATGCGACATATAAGATCAATATGGTCCGGCCCAGGTTCAGCACGTCCATCTGCGCCAGATCGTTCATAAATTTCTCAAGATCGTAAAGCAGCCATAAAGCTACCATAAATACATATGCGATCGTAGAAGCGATCAATGTTTTGATCATTCCCAGGCTGATATAATCGCTGCGGAAAAATTTACTCATCGGGATCTCTTTCCTGCCCTGATTCTGCTCATATACTGCCATCTTTGTCATGAGTTTGATTTTTTCTTCATTCAGCATAGATACCTCTCAGTTTACCGAAGCATTTATGTCTTATATCAAGCATAAATACCCAATTTTAAATCATAGCAATTATAACACACCCTTTTTTAAATTGCAACCAAGCGCCTGAATTACTCTCCGCGCATTTTATATTCCTTATCTTCGTCTATCATCTCCAGCATGATATCCGCGAATACCGGATCAAACTGGGTTCCCCGTCCTTTTTCGATTTCCGCGCGGACCGCTTCCTGCGGCATCACCTTGCGGTAACTTCTGGTAGACGCCATCGCGTCGTAAGAATCCGCCACGCCGATGATCCGGGCCACAATCGGGATCTCTTCCCCTTTCAGACCATCCGGATAACCGGTTCCGTCATATTTTTCATGGTGCCATCTCGCGCCGGCGTCTACGCCCGGGATCTCGGAAATATGCTTTAAGATCTCCGCGCCAATGGACGGATGGTTCTTTACAATGTCATATTCGGACTCCGTCAGCTTTCCTTCTTTAGTGATCACCACATCCGGCACACCGATCTTACCGATATCATGCAGCAGCGCCATATAATAGATATCTTCCTGCTCCTTCTCCGATTCTCCGAACCGTCTGGCGATCTCTCTGGAATAAGCTGCCACCCGCATGGAGTGACCATTGGTATATTCGTCTTTGGCGTCGATCGCGCCCGCCAGGGTTTCCATCAGCTGCAGGGACAGCCGCTCAAACCGCTCCGACTGCACCTTGACTTCCGCGCGGAGATTCTTCTGCAGCCTTGACAGTTCCAGAATATGATCGATTCTCTGTATGACAATATCCTCAATAAACGGTTTCTTGATAAAGTCCTGAATCCCTTCTTGGAAGCCTCTGATCTCCGCATCTTCATCATTATCCGACCGCATCAGGATCACAGGGATCTCTTTCAGTTCGGGCGTTTCCTTCAGACGCCGGTTAAAGACAAACCCATCCATCTCCGGCATATTCAGGCTGACAAGGATCAGGTTGGGCCGCTCTGTCTCCATCAGCTTCAAAGCGTCCTTGCCGGTGCTGACACAAGTGACTTCATATTTATCCGCCAATATCTTTTCCGCGATCTGCAGGCTTACGTCATCATCATCGACCACCAGGATCCGGGACATTGCTTCCCGGACTTTATAGCTGTCCGCTTCTTCCTGGGATTTCTGTTTTACCATTGTCATGATCTGCAGGCGTACCAGCTGATAAGAATCCATCATGGCCTGATGATGCTTTACGACATAAAGCGTCTTTCCTTCTTTGACGGCCTGTTCCAGCTCTTCAATAGCCTGTGAAAGCTGTCTCGCGCCTATGGTAAAGGAAGTTCCCTTTAACGCATGAAGCTGCGCGGCGTAATTCTCCCAGTCCTCTGCCCTGTAGCTCTGCTGGATCTCTTCATACCGGTCGGAATGTGCATACGACAAAAGCATATCCCGGTAAAATTCCAGATTGTCGGCAGAGTACGCCATCCCGGCTTCCGTATCCAATAAGGAAAGCTGGTCCAAAAAAGTACCTGTTCGCTTTTTCCGGATCTGTTTCTCCTGCGGCTGTCTGTATTCCTGCTTTTCTAAGATCAGTTCCGCCGGCAGATGCCGTTTCATCAACGCGAGCAGCTGCGTATTGTCAATCGGTTTTGTCAGGCAATCGGCAAATCCCGCCTGCAGATAGCTGTCGCGCACCTCCGTAACCGTACTTGCCAAAAGAATGATGACCGGCGTTTCCGGACACAGGTTTCTTTCCTGGATCTGTTTCAGCGTCTCCATACCGTTGAGATGCGGCATCATATAATCTAACAGGACAATATGATATTTATTCTGCTCTAATTGTGCCAGTGCTTCTTCTCCGGTGGCTACCGTATCGATCTGTATCTGCGTTTCTTTTAAGATATTCCGGATCAGATTCAGGTTCAGGGCGTTATCGTCCGCCGCCAGGATCCGCGCGCTGGGCGCGTAGAATCCGCCTTCCAGTTCATCGGCCTGTTTAATGCGTCCGTCTTCGTGGAAACGTACCTTTCCAAGTGGTACCTGTTCCGCCACCTCCTGTTCGATCCGGAAGGAAAACGTACTTCCCTTTCCCAGTTCGCTTTCAATTTCCAGTTTACTGTGCATCAGCTGCAGAACCCTGGTTACAATAGACAGTCCCAGCCCCAGTCCGTGCACACGCTGTATATCCGGATCTCCAAGTCCGCCGTTTTCCGCAAGCGCCACCCGGTCGCTTTCCTTCATGCCGACGCCGGTATCTTTTACGGCCACCGTCATAATGCCGTGCTTTAACGCAGTTTCCTGCCATTCGATCCGAACCTCGATCCCGCCCTTCCAGGTGTATTTGATCGCGTTAAATACCAGATGATTCATCACCTGCAGCAGCCGCGCACCGTCGCCGATCAGACTCTGCGGCAGTTTCTCGTCTACCTGAATGGAAAATTTCAGATTTTTTCTTTTGGCGTTATATTCTCCGTTCGTCACCACATCCTGAATGACCGTCAATAACGAATACGGCGCCGTTTCCAATACAAAGGTTCCGTCAATACTGGCAAAGTCCATGATCTCATTCACCAGCGTAACCAACGAGCGTCCCGCTGTCTGTACATTGGAGGCATAAGAAGCAGTCCGCTGCTCCTTCGTCTCCCGGATGATCATTTCATTATATCCCATTACCGCATTGATCGGCGTCCGAATCTCATGCGATATATTCTGCAGGAAGCGGGTCTTGGCCTGGTTAGCCATCTGCGCTTCTTCCTTTGCCTGCACCGCCTCTTTCTGAGCAAACTCCACCTGCTCCATCGTATCCAGCAGATTCTGGTAATCCGGAGTCTCCAGGGAGAACAACATAACCAGAACGCCCAGACAGACGGTAAAAATACCTAACAGGATATCCGGCAAAAACAGCATCTGGATCAGTGATCCACTAATTCCCAGCGCGATAAATACGCCGATGGAGATCCGCTGCTTCAGCGAAAACTCTTTATAATGACTGATCAGGATGCCGCCGGTGTATAGAATATAATAACACGGAACAATATAGACCACGATATACGCAGCTCCGTGCACATAGCTTCCTGCCTCATTAAAGGAGAAGAAATAACCCAAAAACAGATTCAGGATCAGAGACGCTATGTATATCAGGAAAATGCACCTGTTGATCAGCTGCTGCTTCTTATTCTTCTTTCCCGAATAAACATACGCCATGGCATACAGCGTAAACCGGTATGCCAAAACTGCCACCAATAAAAAATACCCGGTGTTCACGATCTGGTTAAGCCAGTTCGGAATGCTCCCCCCGTAACTGATCAGGACCGCCGTGACCACATCCATGATATCCGTGCAAAGTACAAATACCGCCAATTTTTGAAATTCCCGGTTCACATCGGACCGGTTCGAATAGTTAATGATCAGAAAAATCAATAAGATCAGCATAAATGCTGCCGCCGCGATTTCAAAATCTACATTATATATCAGTGACATGTCCTTCTCCTATCATCCTTCTCCTATATTTGCAATTTTATTGTATCATTTCTATCTTAAACTATTTTTTTGAAAAAAGCAATTATTATCTGGCTGAAATCAGGGTTCTTTCACGAAGCACCGCATATCCCCGATCATCCCCGATCCGCCTATATCTGTACATGGGAAACACTCAGA
>CANQSA010000030.1 GCA_947626415.1 uncultured Lachnospiraceae bacterium | reverse complement strand
TAAAAAAAGCAAGGAAAACCTTGCAAAATAAGGGAAAAATTTTAATTGGGGTTAGTTAGCAAGTGGCAAACTCGGGAAACTATAATTGTGTTTTGCTATACTAACAGTTGAAATCCAGAAGTCTCTTTGCTATACTAAAAGAAAAAATCCGATGCTTAGGGAGAAGATTGGAGGAACATCAAGTGGAAATCATTCAAATAAATGATACGACATGGCGGATCGAGGATTCCGGCGTCCGCTTTTTTCTGTTGTCGGGAACCCAAAAAGCACTGCTGATTGACAGCGGAATGCAGATACATAACGCAAGGGAAATCGCGGAAAGTCTTGTCAGTCTGCCGATCGAACTGTTAAATACGCATGGGGATATCGACCATGTAGGCAGTAATCGGGAGTTTGACCGGTTTTATATGAATCCGGCGGAGGCCTCTAACTATTACCATACGCAGAAACAGACGGGGACCATGGTTCCTGTAAGCGACGGAGACAAGATTGATCTGGGAGAGCGGGAGTTGGAAATCATCACCCTGCCCGGTCATACGCCCGGCAGTATTGCGGTTCTGGATCGTAAGAACCGGGTGCTGATCAGCGGCGATCCCATTCAGGACGGCAGTATTTTCATGTTTGGGATTCAGCGGGAAATGCATGCCTATCTGCTGAGCCTGGAAAAGCTGGAGCGGTATCTGCCGTATTTTGATACGATCTATCCGTCTCACGGTTCATTTCCGGTGAAGCCGGATCTGATCCCCCTGCTGCAGGAAGGCGCAAAACAGATCCTGGCAGGGAATTTGTCCGGAGATACAGCGGAATTTCACGGTATGAAGATCAAAGTTTATGATATTGGAGCGGCAAAATTTTTATGCGATCAGTAGGAGGGTTCGATGCAGACTGATTTTCATCATAAAAAAATCGGGATTGTCGGAATCGGGGGCGTAGGCGGCTATCTGGCGGGTATGCTTGGCGCCGCTTATCCGCATGTTACTCTGGGCGCCAGGAATAAACGTCTGCAGTCGCTCCGAACGAATGGGCTGATCCTGCACAGTGAATACAACGGAGAGATTTCGGTTGTGCCGGAGAATGCGCTGCCGGCGGAAGAAATGGAACCGCAGGATTACCTTTTCCTCTGTGTCAAAAATTATTCTCTGGAAGAAGTCTGCTGCCAGATCAAACCCAACATACGGGACAACACCGTTATCATTCCGGTGATGAACGGCGTGGATGCAGGAAAGCGGGTGCGGAATTTCCTGGGAAAAGGAATTGTGATCGACGCGCTTATCTATATCGTAGCGTTTTCCGGATCGGATTATTCCATTACCCAGCAGGGTGATTTCGCGAATCTGTGGATCGGTGTACAGAATGCCGATGCAGCCGCGCGCCGCGCGGTGGAAGAGACGGCCGCATTGCTGACCGGCGCCGGGATCGACTGTTACGCGGTGGAAGATATCGAACGGGAAATCTGGAGGAAATATATTTTAAACTGTGCCTATAATGTGGAGACTGCCTATTACGACAATACGATCGGTCAGCTCAGGTCGGATTCGGTCAAGGCAGGGGAGTTTGAAGCGTTACTGGATGAAACATATCGGGTTGCCGTGAAAAAGGGAATCCATATTACAGAAGCAGATAAGGAAGAATTTATCCGCCGTTTTTATCATGTATATGCGGATGACGCTACCAGCTCTCTGCAGCGGGATATTCACGCGGGAAGGCCGTCGGAGGCGGAGATCTTCAGCGGCTATATCGTAAAAGAAGCCAGACGGCTGCAGGTTTCGGCGCCGGTATCTGAAAAAATGTATGCGGGTTTAAAACAGACCTTTTGCAGATAAGGGAAAACTATGCAGGCTAAAACGAAAAAGGAAAGCAGTATTTCAAAAAATTTTACTGCGGGGAATATCCCGCGCCAGTTATTCTGGTTTGCGCTGCCGTTTATGGCGTCCAATGCGCTGCAGGTTCTCTACAGTACCATCGATATGGTGATTGTCGGAAAATATGTGGGTACCAGCGGCCTTTCCGCGGTTTCCCAGAGCAGTCTGATCGTCAATTTTGTCACAATGGTCTGTATGGGATTTTCCAATGCGGGACAGGTTCTGGTTTCCCAGGCGCTCGGCGCGAATAAACGGAAGGAAATGAACGACATCATCGGCACGCTGTTTACGGCTATTTTATCCGTCAGTCTGATCTTGTCCGTGATCATATTGGCGGCCCGTTTCTGGATCGTGCAGGCGATGCATATGCCTTCCGAATCCTATGAACAGTCGCTGGATTATCTGATCATCTGCGGCGGCGGGCTGATCTTTACTGCCGGTTACAATATGGTTTCTGCTGTTTTGCGGGGAATGGGAGATTCAAAACGTCCGTTTCTGTTTATCGGGATCGCGTCTCTGATTAATCTGGTCCTGGATCTGTTGTTTACGGGATATCTGGGATGGGGCGTAGCAGGCGCCGCGTGGGCGACGATCATCGGACAGGCGGTTTCCTTTTTGTTTTCCCTGTATTTCCTTTACAGACATAAAGAAGCCTTTGGGTTTGATTTTAAAAGGCAGAGCTTTCGGGTAAGGCCCAAATATCTGAAGATGATATTTTCCCTGGGTACGCCCATGGCCATTCAGTCCGGCTGTATCAATCTTTCCATGCTGTTCGTCAACTCTCTGGTGAATCAGGTCGGCGTTGTGGCGTCGGCTACCTTTGGCGTCGGCGTCCGGATCGACGATATCATCAATAAGATCTCGCAGGGAATCCAGTTTGCGGCCATGCCGATGATCAGTCAGAATATCGCGGCCGGGCAGCAGAAGCGCGCGCAGAACGTGATGTGGTATACCTGGCTGTATTCTGCGCTCCTGACTGTTATTTTCATGATGGCCTATCTGTTTGCCGGAAAGCAGATGTTTATGTTGTTTTCTTCGGATACCAGAGTGCATGAAATGTCGGGAATTTTTATCAGCGCGATCCTCTGGATGTTTCCTGCCATGACGATCATGCGGGGAAGCAACGCGTTTATTCAGGGGATCGGATACGCCAAACTGGGGCTGGTGCTTTCCTTACTGGACGGCGTTGTCCTGCGGATCGGATTAAGCTGGTTGTTTGGAATCGTTTTACATTGGGAATTTTACGGTTTTGTGCTTGGCTACGGGCTTGCGCCGTTTGGCTGCGCCATACCGGGTATGATCTACTTTCTGGCAGGGAAATGGAAACAGCGGAAAACCCTGGCGGAAGAATTATAAGAAATGGAGGATGTTATGCTCTGGAGTGTATTATTCGGCACGATGTTTATAGCGGCGGCGGCAGGTCTGATCTATCTGATCACCCGCTTCCATAAATTTGAATTGTTCAAACGGACGGCAAAAGAACACAGGTTCCTGTTCTGGCTCCTGGCGGTGGTGCCGGTAGCGGCGCTGGTGGTCTGCCTGATCCTGGCGATCAATGCATTCAGCATGATCGTGGTGATCCTGCATCTGATCGTCGCCTGGCTGATCTGTGATCTGATCGGCTTTATCGTAAAAAAAATACGCAAAAAACCGTGGAAGTATTATTATCAGGGAATTGCGGCGATTCTCCTTACCGTAATCTATCTGAGCTTCGGCTGGTATTACGCGCATCACATCTATCAGACCAACTATGAATTTGTTACTGGGAAAGATATCGGACAGGAATCTCTGCGCGTCGTAGAAATCGCGGATCTGCATCTGGGGATTACGATGGACGGCGAAGAGTTTTCTGAATATACGAAGCAAATTGAACAGGTCAAGCCGGATCTGGTGGTAATTGTGGGAGACTTTGTGGATGACGATACGGTAAAGGAGGATATGGTGGAAGCCTGCCGGGCGGTGGGCGCGATCTGGACAACCTATGGCGTTTATTTCGCGTATGGGAATCATGACAACGGATATTTTAATTACCGGAATTTTACTTCTCAGGAACTGCGGACAGAGCTTGCGAAGAACAATATCACGATTCTGGAAGATGAAAGTGTTTTGATCAATGACAGCTTTTATCTGATCGGGCGGAAAGACCGCTCCATGCGGGACCGGCTGGAGGCGAGCGCCCTGACCGCAGAACTGGATCAGTCCAAATATATGATCCTTTTGGATCACCAGCCCAATGACTACGCAAACGAAACAAAAGCAAATGTGGATCTGGTGCTGTCGGGGCATACCCACGGCGGACATTTGTTCCCGGCGGGACCCATCGGACTGGCGATCGGCGCAAACGATCGAAACTACGGAACCGAAACAAGAGAAGGCACCACATTTGTCGTAACCTCCGGTATGGCGGGGTGGGGAATCCCGTTTAAGACAGGCGGAGCAATTTCGGAATTTGTAGTGATCGATATTAAGAGGAAAGGCTGATTTTTTCCGCAAAAATGCTTGACTCCCGGAAATCCTTGTGGTAAACTACTTGAGTGTGCCGCACAGCGAGGCTATAAATGCGTCCATTTTTACGGAGCTGCCGAAGCTGGCGAGTATTGATAATAGGAGGTGCTATATGTACGCAATTATAGCAACAGGTGGAAAACAATACAAAGTTTCTGAAGGCGATATCGTCAGAGTAGAGAAGCTGGGCGTAGAAGCCGGCGAAGCAGTTACCTTTGACCAGATCCTGTTAGTCAGCAAGGACGGCGAGATCGCAGTCGGGAATCCGACCGTAGCAGGCGCGACTGTTGAGGCTGATGTTGTAAGAAACGGTAAGGCCAAGAAGGTTATCGTTTACAAGTACAAGAGAAAGACCGGCTATCATAAGAAGAACGGTCACAGACAGCAGTACACTGCAGTTAAGATCACCAAGATCAACGCATAAGGAATCAATCATGATCCGTATTTTGATCACAAAGCATGAGAAGCAGTACCGCGGGTTTTGCGTAAGCGGACATGCCGGATTTGCCGAGAGCGGTTCGGACATTGTATGTGCCGCTGTTTCCGTTTTATCCATTCATACGGTAAACGGAATCGAGGCGTATACGCAGACCGCTGTGGAATATACCAGTGAAGACGGGCTTTTGACCGTGAATTTTCCGGGAGAGCTGACAGCGGAAGCGCAGGTATTGATGGATGCTTATGTATCATCTTTGAAACAGACCATACAGCAGTATGGCAGACAGTATATACACTTAGAGATCAGGGAGGTGTAGACCTATGTTAACTATGAATCTTCAGTTATTTGCACATAAAAAGGGCGTTGGTTCCACCAAGAACGGCAGAGATTCCGAGTCCAAGCGGTTAGGTGCAAAGAGAGCGGACGGACAGTTTGTTAAGGCCGGCAATATCTTATACAGACAGCGCGGTACCAAGATTCATCCGGGCGTGAATGTAGGACGCGGCGGTGATGATACCCTGTTTGCACTGGTAGACGGCGTTGTTCGGTTCGAGCGAAAGGGCAGAGACAAGAAGCAGGTTTCGATTTACCCAAGAGTTGCTGAATAATCCGACTGTTTGAAAGGACTCCAAACCATAACTTGGAGTCCTTTTTGTAATCTTGAAAAGAATGGAGACCAGTATGTTTGCAGACAGAGCGAAAATAACCATTAAATCCGGAAAAGGCGGCGACGGGCACGTTTCTTTCCGCCGGGAATTATTCGTACCGGACGGCGGCCCGGACGGCGGCGACGGCGGCAAGGGCGGCGATGTGATCTTTGTCGTCGATGAAGGCTTGAATACGCTGGGAGATTTCCGGCATAACCAGGTCTACAAAGCCCAGCCGGGAGAAGAAGGCGGCAAGAAGAAGCAGCACGGCAAAAACGGCGAAGACATCATTATCAAGGTGCCGGAAGGAACTGTGATCCGGGAATTTGAGTCCGGACAGATCATAGCCGATATGTCGGGCGCAAACCGCAGAGAAGTGGTCCTGCGCGGCGGCAGAGGCGGCAAGGGCAATCAGCACTATGCGACCGCTACCATGCAGGCGCCTAAATACGCCCAGCCGGGCGGCAAATCCACGGAACTGACCGTTACGCTGGAATTGAAAGTGATCGCCGATGTGGGACTGGTGGGATTCCCGAACGTGGGGAAATCTACCTTTTTATCCAGAGTTTCCAACGCCCGTCCGAAAATCGCCAATTACCATTTTACAACGCTGCAGCCGAATCTGGGCGTTGTGGATATGGAAGGCTGCAGAGGATTTGTCATTGCCGATATTCCCGGCCTGATCGAGGGCGCTTCGGAAGGCGTCGGTCTCGGCCATGAGTTTCTGCGCCATATTGAGCGCACCAAAGTGCTGATCCATATGGTAGACGCTGCTTCTACCGAGGGAAGAGATCCTATTGCGGATATTGAAACGATCAATCAGGAATTGGAGCAGTACAATGCGGGATTGCTGGAACGGCCGCAGGTGATTGCTGCTAACAAGACAGACTGTATTTTCGGGGAGGAGGATCCTATTCAAAAACTGCGGGACCGCTATGAACCGATGGGCATACCGGTATTCCCGATTTCTGCGGTAACCGGACAGGGCGTGAAGGAGCTGCTTTATCATGTACAGCAGATGCTGGAAGAGATGGATCAGGCGCCGGTCGTTTTTGAACGCGAATATTTCCCGGATTCCTTTGTGGATCTGCCGGAAGAACCTTATACGGTTGAGAAAACTGAAGACGGCGTATTTTCGGTAGAAGGCCCCAGGATAGAGCGTATGCTCGGCTATACCAATCTCGAATCAGAAAAGGGATTCCAGTTTTTCCAGAATTTTATGAAAGAAAACGGGATCCTGGAGGAATTAGAAGCGCTGGGGATCACGGACGGCGATACGGTTCGCATATACGGACACGAATTTGATTATTATAAATAACGGAGGAAAGCATGACAAGTAAACAGAGAGCCTATTTAAGAGGGTTATCCAGTACCATAGAGCCGATCCTGCAGATCGGCAAATCTTCTCTGACGCCGGAGTTTACCGCTTCCGTCGATGAAGCGCTGGCCGCCAGAGAACTGATTAAAATAACGGTATTAAAAAACTGCCTTGACGAGCCTTCCGCCATTGCGCAGATGCTGGCGGAACGCACCCGTTCGCAGGTTGTACAGGTGATCGGACGAAAGATCGTGTTGTACCGGCAGGAAAAGGATGGAAAAATCGTACTTCCCTGACCGGAATACAGATAGAAGGACAGAATGACGAACATAAACAGAACAATCGGAATTATGGGCGGAACCTTTGATCCGATCCACAACGGACATCTGGCGTTGGCGGAGGCCGCTCAAAAACAGCTGAATCTGGAGCAGGTGCTGTTTATGCCAAGCGGAAATCCGCCGCATAAACCCAATCAGGTCGTTGCTTCCGGTGCGCAGCGTAAAACTATGATAGAACTTGCCATTGCCGGGCATCCCGGCTTTTGCTACAGTGGAATGGAACTGGAGCGGGACGGCTATATTTATACGGCAGATACCATGCAGATCCTACGGGAAGAAAACCCGGACACCACCTATTATTTTATTATCGGCGCCGACTCCCTGTTTGCCATGGAAAGCTGGTATCAGCCGGCGCGTCTGTTTTCCCTTACCCGGATCGCGGTGGCTTGCAGAGATGCTTATGACGACCGGGCGCTGCAGGCGCAGATTGCCGCTCTAACGGAAAAATATCAGGCGCAGATCGTGCTGCTGCCGATGGCGCCGGTTCCCGGTTCCTCGCATGAGATTCGGGAATTATTCCGAACGAAAGGCGATGTGTCGGCTTTTGTGCCGGAATCGGTATCGGCCTACATTCGGAAGGAGGGACTGTATTGTTAAATGAATTTCCACAGATCGACGAACAACTGAAAGTCTCTCTGAAACCGGGCAGATATATCCACACATTGGGCGTGGCCTATACGGCGGCCGCGTTGGCCATGCGCTATGGCACCGATGTCAGACAGGCGTTTCTGGCGGGGTTGCTGCACGACTGCGCAAAGGATATCCCGGATAAGGAAGCAGTTGAAATCTGCCGTAAAAACGGCGTTTCTCTTACCGACTATGAAATTGATCACCCCCATCTGCTTCACGCCAAATTAGGGGCGTTCTGGGCCCAAAAACGGTATTCCGTCACAGACGCGGACATTTTATCGGCGATCCGCTGGCATACGACGGGAACGACGCATATGTCGGTGCTGGAACAGATCATTTTTCTGGCCGACTATATCGAGCCGGGACGCCGGGAATTTGACGGATTGCGGGAGGCCAGGAGCCTCGCTTTTCAGGATCTCGACCGGGCCACGGAGCTGGTTCTGCGGCAGACGATCGGTTACCTGAAACCGAAATACGGGGAAGCGATTGATGAGAATACCAAAACGGCGTATGCTTATTATAAACAGTTTTTCGTGTCGGGACAGACAGATTAACAGAGGGAGGACAAGAAATTGACAGCAAAAGAAATGGTGCGCATTGCGAAAGCGGCACTGGAAGATAAAAAAGGAATGAATCTTAAGATCATTGATATTCAAAAGATTTCCGTGATCGCAGATTATTTTATGATCGTAAGCGGAAGCAACCGGAATCAGGTACAGGCTTTGTCTGATTCCGTCCAGGAAGAATTGGGGAAACAGGGGGTTCATCCCAGACAGATCGAGGGCTATCAGTCCGCCAATTGGATCCTGATGGATTACGGGGATGTGATTCTGCATATTTTTAATGAGGAAGACCGGCTGTTCTATGATCTGGAACGAATCTGGAGAGACGGGGTTTTAGTAGAAGCAGAAGAACTGTAAATTTAATTTTCAATTTGATTTTCAGCTAGGAAGATCGCTATGGGAAAATGGAAAAAAATAGCTATTCTGATAACGGTATTGGGGATCAGTTTTCTGCTGTCTGCCTGCGGTGACGCCGGCTCAGACAGGACGGAGAGCCCGTTGTCCCTTTCTGAAATGGCAGCCGCTGTTGTAACAGGCCAGAGCGGACTGCCCACACTCTATACGGTAACCAAAACGGACGCTGTATTTTCTTCGTATGTCTCCGTACTGTTGGGTGAATCCGAAAGTACGGTCACAGACGGCGTGATCTGCTATCCGGAAGGGACTTCCGCCTGTGAGATCGCGATTTTGAAACTGAAGAGCGAAGCAGAAGCGGAAGCAGCCGAAACGGCATTACAGGCGTATTTAAAGACGCGCGTCGACGCTTTTACGGGATATGTACCGGAACAGGCCGCACTGGCAGAGAAAGGCCGCATTGTGGTCCGCGGAGCCTATGCGGCTTTGTTTGTCTGTCCGGATTCCGCACTGGCAGAAGAAACGTTTCTGGACTGTTTTGCGGAAACTGCTTCCAAGATCGATCCGGAACCGATTCTGACTCCGGCTGCTGCCGATCCGGATCTGCAGCCGTCGGAAAGCGGCTCTGAAACGGCGCCCGTTGTTTCAGGGACTTACGATCACGACGCGGTTTTACAAGCATGGAAAACGCAGGATACGGCAGATCTGTCTGAAAAGAACAAAAGCGTGCTAGAATCCTGCCGGGAAATCATCGGGGAAAGAATTACCGAAGATATGACTGCGTATGAAAAAGAACTGGCGATCCATGACTGGATGATCGCCTGGGCAGAATATGATCCGGCCATGGCGGATACCTTCCAGACGGGAGAACCTTCGCCGGACAATGACAACCCGTTTGGTTTCTTTACCTATCGGAAAGCCATTTGCCTCGGCTATACCGAAACCTTTCAATTACTGATGGATCTGTTGGAAATTCCCTGCATCACCGTCCATGGGTACAGAGAGTCGGATATGGAAGAACATGCGTGGAATATGGTGCAGCTGGAAGGGGAGTGGTACGGGATCGACGTAACCTGGGACGATCCGGTATCTTCCTCCGAAGTGTCGGAAAGACGTGCGCATATGTATGTCAATGTAACCAGCCAATATCTCCGGGAAACGAATCATATCTGGGATCCGGATACCGTTCCCGAAGCTACCGCCGATGCGTATCACTGGGCGAATGCCGCATGAGCTGCCTGAGATCATATACAATAAAGAAGACCATCTTCCCGCCCGGTCAGCCGATTCAAAAATCGGGACAATGGGGGCAGGAAATGGTCTTCTCTTATGATTATATACCACAATTACGGTGTTATGCAACAGCATTACAGCGTCAAATGTTCGGCCGGATCAGGCTGACAACCTTCCCCAGGATCTCGCACTGATCCACAATGATCGGATCCATAAAGTCGTTCTCCGGCTGGAGCCGGTAATGTCCGTTCTCTTTATAAAACCGCTTCACAGTCGCCGAATCTTCTACCAGTGCAACGACGACATCGCCGTTCTGCGCGGCAGACTGACGGGCAACCACAATATAATCATTCTCATAGATTCCCATATTCACCATGCTGTCACCCTTGACCTTCAGCATAAACAGTTCGGCGTTCGGCAGCATCTCAACGGGAATCGGATAATAATCTTCAATGTTCTGTTGTGCCAGGAGCGGCTCGCCGGCAGCGACTCTTCCCACAATCGGGATATTCACCATTTCCCTGCGGTTAAAATTAAACTGATCATCGATGATCTCAATCGCGCGCGTCTTCGTCGGATCTCTTCTGATGTATCCGTTCTTCTCAAGTGTCTCCAGATGGGAATGCACGGAAGAAGTGGACTTCAGATGCACTGTCTCACAGATCTCCCGAACAGTAGGGGGATAGCCTTTCTTCAAAATCTGATCCTTAATATATTCCAAAATCTCCTGCTGTTTCTTTGTAATCTTACCTGGCATGGCCGTACCTCCTGTGCTTGATATAATAAGTATAGCATGCCTCAGAGAGAAAAGCAAGTATTTTCAAAACATTTGTTCGATTTTTGTTGACAAACATCTGTTCGGGTGGTATGATAAGGCTATCAGAAATAAGAACATCCGTTCTGATTGAAGAAAAGCAATAGGAGGTAATACTGATGAAGAAGAACACGGCTCCCCGCCATTATGGAAGAAGATCGAATCCCGTCTGTACCGGTTTCCTTGCGGTATTGTTTATCTGTATGGTCTGTGTGATCGTTCTGTCTGTGACTGTTCCCGCCGCAGCGAACGAATCGGCAGCGGCTGCGCAGAAGGATCCTGCCTGTAAGTATTATAAGAGCATTCTGATTGAGAAAGGCGATACCCTCTGGACGATCGCAGAACAGTATATCTCGGAAGAATACCCGTCAAAGACGAATTACATTGACGAAGTCAAGCACATGAACAACCTGCGGACCGATGAGATCCATGCCGGCAACTATCTGGTGATCCCTTATTATGATGACGCGCTTCATGAATAAGTTATTCAATAGATGATTCTTTGCGATAACTTATTCTTTGGGCAGTTCATTCTCTGCGGGCGCAGTTGTATGATGTTCTCTCAGAGTAACGGCGTTCCTGGCAAGCCTGCGCCGGTCGTCCTCGATCGCGGCATAGTGTTTCCGGGTCGTATTGACATCTTTATGGCCCAGTACATCTGCCACCAGATAGATATCGCCGGTTTCCCGGTAGAGACTGGTTCCGTATGTACTGCGGAGCTTATGCGGCGTTATCTTTTTCAGATTTGTCACCAGGCTGCTGTATTTTTTTACCAGATTTTCCACACTGCGCACCTGCAGCCGTTTCTTTTGCAGTGACAGAAACAGTGCGTTTTCATGTCCTTCTTCGGGAATCGTATGCTCCCGTTCCTGCATATAGGCCCGTAATGCCTGTGCCACCTCTTCGCTGAAGTAGACGATCGCTTCGTAGCCGCCTTTTCTGCGTACTTTGATCCCATAATTTTTAAAATCCACGTCCTGAATATCCAGTCCGACACATTCGGATACCCGGATGCCGGTTCCCAGAAGCAGCGTCAGAAGCGCCAGATCCCGGACTTTCGTTTTTTCATGGAAATTCCGCTGGGATTTTGTCAGTTTGTCCCCCTGTTCGACTTCATCTAAGAGGATTGCCACTTCATCTACATCCAGCCGGATGATTTCTTTTTCATGCAGCTTCGGCAGTTTGACGATCGCAGGCGGATTGTTCCGGATCATTTCCTTGCGGTAGTAGTAGTTGTAAAAACTGCGGAGAGAGGAGAGTTTGCGCATGATCCCGCGTTCATCGTTGATATATTCTTTTCCGTCTTTTTCATAATATTTCAGAAATTCAATATAATCTTCTATATCATGGACGGTCAGCTGGTCCAGAATATCCAGCGGAATCTCTCGGATCTCCATTTTCCGGCAGATTGGGTTCTCGCTGTGCAGAAAATAGAAAAACAGCCGCAGATCATATGCATAGGCGATCCGGGTGCGGGAAGAAGTAGTAGGTTCGATCCCCCGGAAAAAACCGGTGCAGAACTGCGGCAGTTCAGCCAGTACCGCGCGCATTTTCAGCTGATTTTCCTTTGCGATTTCATCATGATAATTGGTTCCCATTATAATTACGCTCCTGTATGAATGTATTTCGCGAATAGTTTCTGTTTTCCATTATAACATAGGATTGACATAAGAATCAATCCTGTTATATAATATAAAAAAATTTTCGGGAGGTTATCAGCATGGATTTTTTTGACAAAATTGGAAATAAGATTTCATCTGTCGGTAAGACAGCATCCAACAAAGCAAAGGAATTTGCAGAGCTCAGCAAGTTAAATAGTGCGATCAGCGCGGAACAGACCAAGATCAGCACATATTTTTCAGATTTAGGGAAAAAGTATTATGAATTAAAGGCTGACGCGCCGGATGCGGAGTTGGCTGAATTCATTCAGAATATTAACGCTGCAAAGGATGAGATTGTAAAACTCAACGAACAGATTGAGGCGATCAAAGCAGCCAATGCGCCTCGTACCTGTCCGGCCTGCGGTGCGCAGGTTTCGGATGACGCGATGTTCTGCAATAAATGCGGTACACAGGTTCCGCCGAAGGCGGTCCCGGTTCCGGATGCAAAAGAATCTGCTGCGGGCGAACCCGCTTCAGTTTGTCCGACCTGCGGAAAAGAGATAGCGTCGGACGCTGTATTTTGCGTAAACTGCGGCGCAAAATTGAAATAAAGCAGTATGAAAGTACAGATCCAACTATTCGCAAAAGAAAACTTTTACGAATAGTTGGATCCACTCAGCAGCCAGCCCTGCATGAAAATCGGCCTGTACGAATTACCATTGAATCCGTACAAGCCGATTGATTTTTTCAAAGAGATACATGACCGGCCGATAAATTTTAAAACGCCGGACCAGGTACCATAACAATTCGGCCAATGCAATTCCCGCAAATACATCTAAGATATAATGTTGTTTTAAAACCTGTGTTGAGATACAGATCAATAAAACAAAGATCAAGGTAAAAATACGATAACCTTTGGAAAAACAATCCTGTTTCCATACCGCCTTATAACACAGCCAGCTCACAAAACAATGGATGGACGGAAACAGATTGACCGGATCGTCTTTTGCGTATACGAACCGTAAGATCTGTTCGGTAAAGCTGTTTCCGGTAACTTCGGGTCGCGTAATGGTTGTCGGCATCACAATAAAAAAGATTGTGCAGATTAAATTCCCCAGGATCGATACCGTTAAAACGCTGTAAAAATGTTTTTTGGAAACTGTACCGGAAACAATTTCCGTAACGATCCAAAAGACATAACTAAACAAATAGATATATACAAAAGACGGTATAAAAGGAACCAGTTCATCTAATTTTGTTGTGAAATCCAGCCTGTTCTGATGAACAAACAGCTGGGTTGTAAAGTAGCCAAAACACTGATACGTAAAAACGATTCCAACCGGAAGTACCGCACCGATCGGAATCCATTTTTTAATAAAAGAAATTAGCGTATTCTGCCTATTCTGACTCATATCGAACTCCGATCTTTTCTCCCATTTTAACAAGGGTTTCATAGCCATTGTCCGTATTTTCCAGCAGATCCGCGTCCATTCTGACTCGATCTTTCTGTACCAGCGTGATGATCGTAGAACCGCCATATTCAAAATAGCCTTTTTCAAAGCCTTTATGTACATATCCGCGTTCTTGATGATTTCGGATCCGCCCTACCAGCATAGCCCCTACTTCCATCTGCAGGAGCGTGCCGAACTGCTCTGTCCGGATCAGCGTATATTCTCTGGCGTTTTCCTTATAGACGTTTACCCGGCCAAGCGCGGCGGAATTTACGGTATGTAGCACGCCGGGAATCCGGATATTGTCACTCTTATATCCGCTGTCCGGATAACAATATCTGTGGTAATTATCGACTGTCAGACGGTTGATGATACAATAACCGCCTTGATATCGCCCTGCCAGCCGTTTGCTTTTCAGCAGGCCCTGCAGCGAATATGCAGTGCCTTTGATCTCAAAAACGGAATCTGAGCGGATCGGATATACGGAAAGTTTTCCGTCGCTCGGTGAAATCAAATGCGCCGGATCCATATCAATTGGTCTGGCACTGTGTTTGATCTGTCTGGAAAAACATTCGTTGAACGAATGATATTCTGTCCGGACATATTCGCTCAGATCGATCTGATTTTTACGGATAAACGGATCGATCAGAAAACAGGACGCCTGAGAATCCAGAATAAAACCTATCATTTTAGAAATGACAGGTTTTGTCAGGCATCGAAATCCCAAATAATACAATTTATTGTTATATACTTTCTGCAGGAACCGATCCTGACCGGTTTCTTCCCGGTAAACCGTTCCTTCTCTGTCTTTATAGTCCATTTTACCAAGTCCCTTTCAAATGATCGTTCAGGACAGCCGTTTGAGGAACAGCGCCAGAATCCATATCAGGATAAATAAGCCGATCACAGTGATCAGCACCATTTCCCGGTCGCTTAGCTTCTTTACTTTAAAATTCGTAATAAATAAAGCCGCGACAATGATCAGAGTAGCATTAAATAAAGGCCCGCAGGGTTCGTCCCCGATAATCAGCGATTTGATCAGAAAAACCGCAGGCAAAATGATCGCAATACTGGTAACCGGTAAGCCCTGATAATATTTCCTCGATTCCGTGGTGCTCTTCTGCCGCTCCTCTTCCATAACGTTAAAATACGCAAGCCGAATAATGGCACAGATCACATAGATGGAAGACGTTACAAAAGCCAGGCTGCGCTGCCAGGTCAGGACGTCTTTTTCCAGAACAGGGATTACGCTTAGCTTATAATTGATCAAAGCCGGAAATACGCCGAAACAGATCACATCCGCCAGCGAATCCAGCTGGATGCCGAAAGCCTTCATCTGCTCTGTCCGGTTTTTTTTGGTTCGCGCGACCTTTCCGTCAAACATATCGCAGAATCCGGAAAACATCAGGCAGAAGATCGCGAACATCATTCCCACATGCTGATTGTTGATCAGGGTAATTCCGAAAATCGCGGATATCACGCTGACATAAGTCAGAATCACCGTGTAATTATAAAATCCTAACATGAAAGCTCCTTACTTTTATCTCCAGACTTCTTTAACAACAGTATCTTTTCTTCATAGTGTTTCGGCTTCAGGAAAAACGAGATCAGCGTAACGATCGCGCCCAGAATGATCTGCGCGTAATAGCTGATTGCGCGGCTGATCAGCAGGTTCGGGATCAGCAGATTTCCCATGATATGAACAAAAAAGATCTGATACAGCCATTCTGTCGCGCCCATCCCGCCCGGCAGCGGCAGATTGTCCACCGCAAGCGAGATCAGCGTCTGCAGCATTACAATCTCATATGCAGTTGTCCCCGATAAGCCGAAGGACCGGTATACAACGTAAGTCACCAGAAACAGCATAACCCGTTGGAATACAGTCATCAACAGTACATTCAGCATGACATGCAGATGCCCCTTCAGATATTCGGAACCTGTACTGTATTTGGCGATGCCGCGGAGCGCTTTGGAAACCTTGCGCTGGTAATTCTTAATCAGCCCTCGTTTTCCCAGTTTTACAATCGAAAAAACGATGATCCGTTTTGCCCATACCGGCTTAAAAACAGCCAGGAGCAGCGCGGTTACGATCACAATATTTAAGATCAGACCAAGCACAATAATCCACCAGACCGGTGCGATACTGGTGATCACCAGACTGCTGCTGAAGCACAGCATAATGACGGAAAGGAATACCAGCGTGAACTTATAAGCAATCGTAACGACCATTAAGACCAATGTAGACACGGATAACCCGATTCCGTCTTTTTTCATAAAATACATCTGCGCCGGCTGACCGCCGCTGGCAGACGGTGTGATCGCGCTGACAAAAAAACCGACAAAGGAATACCGGATACAGTCGCGCATCCGCAGTTTACAGTTTAAGGTTTTCATCAGGTAATGGATGATTACGGACTCCATACAGATAAAAACCAAAACCAGAGCGAGCCCAATCAGCAGATACCACTTATTGGTCTGCTCGATATATCCTTTGATCTCGGTCAGATCTTCACCCTTTAATACGCAATAAACCGTAATGATAAAGAGAGCAATGATAAAAACCGCTTCGATCAGTATTTTCTTAAAGGATAACTTTGTGCCCTGATTTTCCTGCATATGATAAATTCCTTATTTCCGTTTTTCTTCTGCTCTCTGTATATATTCATAGAGCATATCGACCGTACCCTCGATTCCCAGGATACTGCTGTCGATACTTAATCCATACCCTTTCGCTTCTCCCCAGCGTTTGCTTGTGTAATAATTATAGTAACTTGCCCGTTTTTTATCTGTTTTCTGGATCAGATCCCTTGCTTTCGCAGGTTTCATATCGAGCCGTTTGCAGATGGACTGGATCCGCGTTTCCAGACCGGCATGAATGAACACGCTGATCAGATTCTCATACTCCTCCAATGCGTAATCGGCGCATCTTCCTACGATCACACAGGATTCCTGCTCCGCCAGCTTTTTGATCGAATCAAACTGTGCCAGAAACACTTTATGATTGATCGGCATATCCACAAAACCCGGAGAAGAATATCCCATCGCGTTCACATCCATTACCAGGTTATAGAGGAAACTGCTGGTCGGCCGTTCGTCATGCAGTTCAAAGATCTCTTCGCACAAACCGCTTTCTTTTGCAGCAACCGCAAGGATTTCCTTGTCATAGCATTTTACACCTAATTTTTCCGCAAGCCGAAAGCCGATCTCCCGGCCGCCGCTGCCGCACTGCCTGCCAATTGTAACAACCAGATTTTTCATAAGCTACACCTCCGCGCTGCTTTTCAGACAGTATAGCACAATTTCACAATTTTAACAAATAGTTTCCTGTCGATTTTCTTTATTTTTTTCGATTTTCCAACAGATTTAACAGATTCGTAAAATATTTGGGCAGTTCGGATTCAAATTCCATATATTCGCCTGTCCGCGGATGGATAAATCCAAGCGTCCCGAGTTTGCCACTTGCTAACTAACCCCAATTAAAATTTTTCCCTTATTTTGCAAGGTTTTCCTTGCTTTTTTTA
>CANQSA010000029.1 GCA_947626415.1 uncultured Lachnospiraceae bacterium | reverse complement strand
TTTTTGCAGATTTCCCTTAAAATCAAGGATTTTATTAAAATTTAGCAATAAAAAACAGGTAGTTTTTGACACTACCATAAATAATAAGGAGGCATTTTTATGAGAAAGACCAGGAAAACATTTAATGCGATCGCAGGTATCATTCTTTCATTAGCCATGGTGCTTGCGTTGCTGCCGTCAGCTTATTCCGCGGCAGCGGCAGAGGAGGCGCCGGATCCGATCGCGGCAGCGGCGAAGAGTTTGGAAGGAACAGGAACGGCGGAAAATCCGTTCAAGATCCAAAACACAGAAGATATGAAAACGATGCGCGATAACATAAACGCAACTGCGAAGTATAAGGTAGAGAACAACAAAGCAGTTACGGTTGAAGATGAATCGGGGGCAGAAGAAACCAAACTGTATGCCGACGCGTATTATATTCTGACTGCCGACATTGATCTTGCGGAAGCGTGCAAGGAAAAGGGCGGCTGGGCGCCGATCGGAAAGAAAGCGGGAAGCGTATTCAGCAAAAAAGAGAATGCGTTCAGAGGCGTTTTCGACGGAAAAGGCCATACCATCAGCAATCTGTCTATTGATCAGGGAGGGAGCGAGAGCCGGCTGTACCGTTTTGGCCTGTTTGGAGATAATTACGGAACCATTCAGAATCTGTGTGTGAAAGACGCCGAATTAGTTCATTTGGGTTTTGACAACGGTATCATTGCCGCGATCAATTACGGTATCATTCAGAATTGCTATACGAGCGGAACCGTTCAGGGATCCTATATGACAGGCGGTATTGTGGGCAGTAATTCCGGCGGTACCATTAAAAACTGCTACAGCACAGCCAACATAACCAATGGCAGCAGCGCAGGATGCATTTACGGCAACAGTTCTAAATATATTGAAAAAGAAGGCGAAAAAGAAACCGAAAAAGTCCCGGTTGTTTCCAACTGCTATTATATCGATACCCAGCCGGGCGTGAATGAAGCAGGCGTATGTGAACCTGTATCAGCGGAAGAATTCAAAACCGGCCGGATCACCTGGCTGCTGCAGAACGGTCAGGATGGGACCGTATGGGAGCAGAAGCTGGGGGACAGCGGAGACGCTTATCCGAAGCTGCATCAGGACAAGGATCAGGAAGACCGCGTATATAAGGTGACCTTTAAACTGGGTACTTTGGAAGTAGAAAATACTTATGTTAATGCGAATGCACAACTGAAAGCGCCGAAAGTGGAAGTACCGACTGATAAGGGTTATACCACAGGCGACAGATGGTATCGGGAAGAAACCAAAACGACAGAATGGAATTTTGAGAGCGATAAGGTTGAAGCCGATACGGTGCTTTACAGTGAAAAGACTCCGATCGGGTATAAGATCACGCTTAAGTTAAACGGCGGAGCTCTGTCTGACTCGGAGGGCTTTACGGCAGAGGGAGAAGACTATACAAAGACTTATACCATTGAATCTCCAGAGTTTACACTTCCGACTCCGGAGAAGGAAAACTATGAATTTTTAGGATGGACCAGCGGCGGCGAGGAAGTGCTTGCCAAAGGCGCTCCGGAAAAAGTAGTTACGATTCCGACCGGAACCACAGGCGATCAAACCTTTACGGCACAGTTCCGGGATGCTTCGGCTCCGTCGGTTACGATTTCCATTGATAATCAGAATTGGGAATCCGTAATGGTGAATCCGACATTTGATCTGTTTTTTAAGATTTCTCCGTCTGTAACGGTGACAGCGAAAGATAATCTGGATCCGAATCCGAAGGTCTCCTACTATGTGAGCACGAAAGAAATTGAGGAAAACAAGCTGAATACAGTCAAAGACTGGACGACTTATACGGAAGCATTCTCCTTGCAGCCGACCGGTTCCCATACGAATTATATCGTATATGCGAAAGCTGAGGATGATCACGGCAATGTGGTATATGCAAGTACTTCCGGATTAGTGCTGGATATGACGGCGCCTTTGATCTCAGGGATCACGGATAACGCGACCGTTTGTGAAGATGCGGAATTTACTGTTACGGAGTCTTATCTGAACTGGGTAAAAGTCGATGATGATGTGATCGAGGCGGCTGAAAACGGTGTTTACTGTATTGAAGAGATCGGAACGCATACGGTTTCCGCTATGGATAAGGCGGGGAATGAAACTAAGATAACAGTAACGGTTTCCAAACATGAGAAACGGTATAATGTGACGGAAACTATTGAGTATCCGGACTGTGAGAACGCGGGCAGAGAGTATGTAATGACGATCTGCAAAAACTGTAATAACTCTTATGATTCTTTGATCAGAGACATTCCCGCATCAGGTCATAATTGGGGTGAATGGACTGAAATCGATACGCCGACCTGCGATAATGCCGGTCTTCGTACGCATACCTGCAAACGCTGCGGGAAAACGGAAAATGACAATCTGGATCCGAGCGCGCATGACTGGGAGGAAGAATATACGATCGATCAGATTCCGACCTGTACCATGCCGGGCAGCAAATCCATTCACTGCAAGAAGTGCGGAGCAAAAGGAGAGAGTGAAGAGCTTCCGGTTCTGGCACACGATGTGGTAGGACAGGAGCCTGAAAAAGAAAATGAAGTATTGCCGTCCTGTGAGACTGACGGCAGATATGCGCTCGTATTGTATTGCCGGGCGTGCAAGACGGAAGTAAGCCGGGAAGAAGTGATTGTACCGGCAACCGGTCATGACTGGACAGAATGGGAAGAGATCGATCCGAACGGCTGCGAGGACGAAGGAATGCTGCAGCGTTCCTGCCGGAATTGTAAACTGACGCAGACTTCCAATGTACTGGCGAGCGGTCATCAATGGGATACCAACTATACAGTTGATAAAAAAGCAACCTGTACGGAAGACGGAAGCGAATCGATCCACTGTCAGAATTGTGATGCGACCAGGGACGACAGAGTGATCCAGGCAAAAGGCCATACACCGGCAGAAGCGGTGAAAGAGAACGAAACGAAAGCAACCTGTACAGAAAGCGGAAGCTATGATCTGGTTCGGTATTGTACAGTCTGTGGAGAAATGGTAGGAAAGATCACAGAAACGGCGCCGGCGCTGGGTCATACCTGGGGTGACTGGGAGTCCGTGGAAATGCCGGACTGCGATGATACAGGAACGCAGAAGCGAAGCTGTACGGTATGCGGCTATGAAGAAACACAGGGACTGGAAGCAGCCGGTCACGATTGGGAGACAGAAAAACGGGTAGATGTAGAACCGACCTGTACAACAGAAGGAAGCCAATCCACCCATTGTAAGAACTGCGCGATTACGAAAGACAGTGAAGTGATCCCTGCGCTGGGGCATACCTGGGGCGACTGGGAATCCGTGGAAATGCCGGACTGCGATGATACAGGAACGCAGAAGCGGAGCTGTACGGTATGCGGCTATGAAGAAACGCAGGGACTGGAAGCGGCCGGTCACGACTGGGAGACAGAAAAACGGGCAGATGTAGAACCGACTTGTACGACAGAAGGAAGCAAATCCACCCATTGTAAGAACTGCGCGATTGCAAAAGACAGCGAAGTGATCCCGGCATTAGGTCATACCTGGGGCGACTGGGAGTCCGTGGAAATGCCGGACTGTGATGATACAGGAACGCAGAAGCGAAGCTGTACGGTATGCGGTTATGAAGAAACCAGAGGACTGGAAGCAACCGGTCACGAATGGGAGACAAAGAAAACAGTAGATAAAGAACCGACCTGTACGACAGAAGGAAGCCAATCCATCCATTGTAAGAACTGCGGAATCGCAAAAGACAGCGAAGTGATCCCTGCATTAGGGCATAAGCCGGTTCTGGCAAATCAAAAGGATGCAACCTGGACGCAGCCCGGATATACAGGCGATATAATCTGTGAAGTATGTAAAGAAACCTTACAGAAAGGCGAAAGCATTGCGGCGAAGGTAATGTTTGAAGTCAGTGAGGGAAAGGATATGCCTGTTGTATCTGTAGATGAGAAGGCACAGGATGCCCTGGCAGAAGAACTGCTCACGGAAGAAGATAAGATTGCGATTGAAGCAGGAGAAAGCATCGCCATTGCTCTTGAGGTGGAAAATGCGGATACGATCGTTTCATCGGATGAACAGGAGCTTGTGGAAAGTGTGCTGACCGAAGAAGATACGATCGGACAGTATTTGGATATTCAGATCACAAAATATGTCGGAGAAGAAGCAGAGGCGATCACCGAGCTGAAAAAACCGCTCCGCCTGACAATTGAATTATCAGAAGAGCTGAAAGGTACGAACAGAGTATTTTCAATCGTACGGCTTCATGACGGCCTTCCGGAGATCCTTGACGATCTGGATGATGCTTTGGATACGGTTACATTTGAAACGGACCGTTTCTCTACCTATGCGATCATCTATCGGGAAGTTGTGACAGAAGATCCGGGCAATGATGACCCGAACCCGCCGGCAGGCGACGATGACAAGGATAAGCCGAATCCGCCGGCAGGCGACGATGACAAGGATAAACCGAATCCGCCGGCAGACAATAATGACAGCGATAAGCCAAATCCACCGGCGGATAATAACGGAGATACCGGTAATAATAATGCCAACGGAGTTCCGCCTACAACGGGAGACAGTTCACCGATCAGTCTGCTGTTTATCCTGATGGGCGCAGCCGCTGTATTTGTGGCAGCCGGTATGAGAAAAAGATCGGATGATACCAGAGCATAAGCCGGTATCAAATAAAACGGTTGACAAAGAAACACGAATTGATGTAAAATCAATCCAATGAAAAATGCGAAGAAAGAGACTGTTTTCCATGGAACTTGACAGGAATACGGGGCCGGCGACTGAGAGCCCTGTTTGAGGAATTGGAAAATGGAACACTCCGGAGCAGATCTGCCGAAAGGATATCGGATATCCCGTTAGGCTGATACGTGACACGCGTTAAGTGTAAGAGCGGGCAGTCTTTGGATTGTCAATTCGGGTGGTACCGCGGAGTTTATTCGTCCTGAGCAGTGAATCTGCTCAGGACTTTTTTTCGTAGTTTCTTTAATAAAATGGAGGAAAGAATATGTACAGAGACAGAACAATGAACCAGATCAGTGAAGGAGATGTGGGAGCCACGCTGCAGATTGCGGGCTGGGTAGAGAATATCCGTGACCATGGCGGCGTGAAATTTGTAGATCTGCGGGATATGTACGGAACCATGCAGATCGTGACCAGAGGAGAAGACCTGCTGGCCGGCGTGAACAAAGAGGACTGCATCAGCGTGACCGGCGTGATCGAGCATCGGGATGAAGAGACATATAATCCCAAGATCCCTACGGGAACAATCGAACTGCGGGTAGAGAACGTGGAGATCCTGGGAAAAGTATATGCGCCGCTTCCGTTTGAAGTGATGACCTCGAAAGAGATCCGGGAGGATCTGCGTTTAAAATACCGGTATCTGGATCTGCGGAATAAAAAGGTGAAGGATACCATGATCTTCCGTTCCCGGGTCATTACCTTTTTGCGTCAGAAAATGACAGAGATGGGCTTTCTGGAAATCCAGACGCCGATCCTGTGCGCCTCTTCTCCGGAAGGCGCCAGAGATTATATCGTGCCTTCCCGGAAATACAAAGGAAAATTTTACGCGTTGCCGCAGGCGCCGCAGCAGTATAAGCAGCTGCTGATGGTGGCCGGTTTTGATAAGTATTTCCAGATCGCACCCTGTTTCCGGGATGAGGACGCCCGTGCGGATCGTTCTCCGGGAGAATTCTATCAGTTGGATTTTGAGATGAGCTTCGCGACACAGGAAGATGTATTCCGTGCAGGAGAGGAAGTGCTGACAGCAGCATTTGAAAAGTTTGCGCCCGAAGGAGCAGCGGTGACGCAGGCGCCGTATCCGGTATACAGCTATCAGCAGGCGATGCTGGAGTTTGGCTCGGATAAACCGGATCTGCGCAATCCGCTGCGGATCATTGACGTAACGGAATTTTTCCAAAGCTGTACCTTTAAACCGTTTATCGGTAAGACGGTACGGGCGATTAAAGTACACGCGGATATGTCTAAGGGCTTCCATGAGAAGCTGCTGAAGTTCGCCACATCGATCGGAATGGGCGGCCTGGGTTATCTGGAAGTGCTGGAAGATATGAGTTATAAAGGACCGATCGATAAATTTATTCCGGAAGAGAAGAAAGGAGAAATGGCAGAACTGGCGGGACTGGTTCCGGGCGACACCATTTTCTTCATCGCGGATAAAGAAGCGCGTGCCAACGATTATGCCGGACAGCTTCGGAACGAACTGGGCAGACGGCTGGATCTGTACGAGAAAAATGCGTTTCGCTTCTGTTTTGTCAATGATTTTCCGATGTATGAATACAGTGAAGAAGAGAAAAAGATCATTTTCACGCATAATCCGTTTTCCATGCCGCAGGGCGGGTTAGAAGCGCTGGAGCATGAGGATCCCTTAAAGATCCTGGCGTATCAGTATGATATCGTATGCAACGGCGTGGAACTGTCCTCAGGCGCAGTTCGGAACCATGATTTAAAGATCATGGTGAAGGCTTTTGAGATCGCGGGCTATACGGAAGAAGATCTGCAGAATAAATTCGGCGCCCTGTACCATGCGTTCCAGTTCGGCGCACCGCCGCATGCGGGAATGGCGCCGGGCGTGGATCGGATGATCATGCTGCTGCGGGAGGAAGAAAATATCCGGGAAGTGATTCCGTTCCCGATGAACGGCAACGCGCAGGATCTGATGTGCGGCGCGCCGGGCGACGTATCCGAACAGCAGCTGCGGGAAGTGCATATTAAAGTGAGACAGTAAACGCGCTCGGAATGGAGGTTAGTGTGAAAAATCACACCGATGTGCTGATTTTTCACACGGCTATTTGTGCCGGAGCGTCTCAAATAGCCATGATGGCAGACGAGAAATCGCCTTCGCGAATTTCTCGTCGCCTCCTTCGCGTAAACGCTCCGGAATGGAGGTTAGTATGGCAAATATCATTAGTGACGAAACGATTGACTATGTGGGAATCCTGGCAAAGCTGGATCTGTCCGCCGAAGAAAAGGAACAGGCGAAGAAAGATATGGGCAGGATGCTTGACTATATCGACAAATTGAATGAACTGGATGTAAGCGGCGTAGAACCGATGTCCCATGTATTTCCGGTTCACAATGTATTCCGGGAGGATGTTGTGACCAATGGGGACGACAGAGAGAATATGCTGGCAAACGCGCCGGAACAGAAACAGGGGCAGTACCAGGTACCGAAAACCGTTTAGCCGGGAGGCGGATCGGTTTCGGAAAAGACAGAATCAATCGGAAAGGAAGAGCAGAGATGAAGATCAATCATATGACGGCAGTAGAGCTGGGAAAAGCGATCAAAGCGGGCAAAGTGACGGCAGCCGACGCAGTAAACGCTTTTTATGACCGGATCGGGCTGGTTGAACAGGATATCAACAGTTATGTGACAGTCATTGACCGGGAAACTGCCTTACGGAAAGCAGAAGAGATTCAGGCAGGGATCGAGAACGGAACCCTGACGGGACCGCTGGCGGGCGTACCGGTTGCGATCAAAGATAATATGTGTACGGCAGGGGTAAAAACGACCTGCAGTTCCAAGATTTTATATAATTTTGAGCCTACCTATACGGCGACGGCAGTGGAAAAGCTGGAGCGGGCAGGAGCGGTGATCATCGGTAAGACAAATATGGATGAATTTGCCATGGGCAGTACAACGGAGACTTCTTATTTCGGAGAGACAAAGAATCCCTGGAATCCGGCACATGTACCGGGCGGTTCTTCCGGCGGTTCCTGTGCGGCCGTGGCGGCGGAGGAATGCGCGTATGCGCTGGGTTCGGACACCGGCGGCTCTATTCGGCAGCCCAGTTCTTTCTGCGGTGTAACCGGAATTAAGCCCACTTACGGAACCGTCTCCCGATACGGACTGATCGCCTACGGCTCTTCGCTGGATCAGATCGGACCGGTCTCAAAAGACGTGACAGACGCGGCAACGATCCTGGAGATTATCGCCGGATACGATCCCAAAGACTCCACTTCCGTAAAACGGGAGGATTATGATTTTACGGCGGCGCTGACGGAGGATGTGCAGGGAATGAAGATCGGGATTCCCAGAGATTATTTCGGGGAAGGTCTGAATCCGGAAGTAAAAGCAGCCGTGCTGCAGGTCGCGAATGTATTGAAAGAAAAAGGCGCCGTTGTGGAAGAATTTGACCTCGGTCTGGTAGAATACGCGATCCCGGCATATTACGTCATTGCTTCCGCGGAGGCCAGCTCCAATCTGGAACGGTTTGACGGCGTAAAATACGGGTATCGGACGGAGAATTACAACGGACTGCATGATATGTATAAAAAAACCCGTTCGGAAGGCTTCGGCGCAGAAGTGAAGCGCAGGATTATGCTGGGCTCCTTTGTGCTGAGCAGCGGTTACTATGACGCTTATTATCTGCGGGCGCTGCGCACCAAGGCGCTGATCAAACAGGCGTTTGACGCAGCCTTTGCAAAATATGATATAATTTTGGGACCGGCGGCGCCGACGACCGCGCCTAAATTGGGAGAAAGCCTGGCGGATCCGATCCAGATGTATCTGGGCGACATTTATACCATTTCCGTGAATCTGGCGGGCCTGCCGGGAATGACGGTTCCGTGCGGCATCGATTCCAAAGGACTGCCGATCGGCGCGCAGCTGATCGGAAATTGCTTTGAAGAAAAGAAACTGATCCGGGCGGCATATACCTTTGAACAGACGAGAACCTATCAAAGACCGGCTATGGCAGAGGAAGGAGTGGATTGAGATGGCAAAGCAGTATGAAACAGTCATCGGACTGGAAGTACATGTGGAACTGGCGACTAAGACAAAAATATTCTGCGGCTGCTCCACGGAGTTCGGCGGCGAACCCAATACGCATACCTGTCCGGTCTGCACCGGAATGCCCGGTTCGCTTCCGGTTCTGAATAAACAGGTCGTGGAATACGCAATGGCAGTCGGTTTGGCAACCAACTGTGAAATTACCAGATATTGTAAATTTGACCGGAAAAATTATTTTTATCCGGATAATCCCCAGAATTACCAGATTTCCCAATTATATCTTCCAATCTGCAGAAACGGCTATGTAGAGATAGAAACGCCGGACGGACCGAAGAAAATCGGGATTCACGAGATCCATATGGAAGAAGATGCCGGGAAACTAATTCACGATGATTGGGAAGACTGTTCCTTAGTAGACTTTAATCGTTCCGGCGTACCTTTGATCGAAATCGTGTCTGAACCGGATATGCGCAGCGCGGACGAAGTGATCGCCTATCTCGAAAAACTGCGGCTGCTCATTCAGTATCTGGGCGCGTCGGACTGCAAATTAAACGAGGGTTCTATGCGGGCCGATGTAAACCTGTCCGTGCGGGAAGCAGGCAGCGAGACATTCGGTACGAGAACGGAAACGAAAAATCTGAATTCCTTCAAAGCGATCGCCCGTGCCATCGCCAATGAACAGGAACGGCAGATCGATCTGCTGGAAGCAGGAGAACAGGTAATCCAGGAAACCCGCCGCTGGGATGACAATAAAGAATATTCCTATGCGATGCGTTCCAAAGAGGACGCGCAGGACTACCGGTATTTTCCGGAGCCGGATTTGGTCCCGATTTCGATCAGCGAAGAATGGCTGGAGCAGGTAAAAGCGGCGCAGCCGGAATTCCGAGACGCAAAGCGGGCCCGTTATGTGGCCGAATTGGGTATCCCCGAATATGACGCGGACATTCTGACTGCATCCAAAAAAATGGCGGACATTTTTGAAGCGGTTGTTGCTCTGGGCAAAAAACCGAAGGAAGTCAGCAACTGGCTGATGGTGGAAACCATGCGCCTGCTGAAAGACAATAACATGGAGCCGGAGGATCTCTCGTTTTCTCCGGAACATCTGGCTGCGCTGATCACGCTGATCGAAGAGCATACGATCAACCGGACGGTTGCCAAGGAAGTCTTTGAGCAGATCTTCAGGGAGGATGTGGATCCGGTCGCCTATGTAGAGGAAAAGGGCCTGAAAATGGACAGCAATGCGGACGAACTGCAGGCTGTGATCGCACGGATACTGGAAGAAAATCCGCAGTCGGTCGCAGATTATCGGGCAGGGAAACAAAAAGCAATCGGATTTCTGGTCGGTCAGACGATGCGGGCTACGCAGGGGAAGGCGAATCCCGGCATGGTTAACCAAATTTTAATAAAAATGTTAAATCAGTAAGGGTTTACAAGTGAAATATTTGTGATATACTGGAGCATAGATAGAGTATTGTAACGTGATGTAGCATACACATATGATGAGGTGGTAATATGGACGAAGAAAGAAGAAGGCCGAGACCGTCGGGCACTTATGAGAGAAGAGTGCAGGACGGGAACCGCAGCGGAGCACCGAGAAGCGCCGGCGCGGGCGGACAGCGGGTAAACGGCGCCGGAAGCAGACCGAGAAGCGGCAGCACAGGCGGACAGCGGGTAAGCAGCGCCGGAAGCAGGCCGAGAAGCGGCAGCGCCGGTGAACGGCGGATCAACAGTCAGCGCGCAGCGGGGCAGCGAGCGCTGAATGAACGGAATACGGTGCACAGAGAAGCACAGAAACGGATACAGGAGAGACAGGAGGCCGGCAGATATCGGAACAGCGGAGCGCCGGCAAGACGGCAGAATGTGAAGCGGCGCCGGAGAAGTACCTGGATGGCCGTACTTCCGGTGGCGATCGCACTGGTTCTGGTGCTTGCCATTATGCTGCCTGTTTTATGGTCCCGGCAGGAAGTACAGCAGAAACCGGTTGACAACGGTCCGACGCAGGAAAGCATCGTTCAGATCGAAACAACGACGGAGAAGCAGGTCGATGTAGAGAAAACTCTGGCGGAAGCAGAGAAGCTGGCGGTACAGTATGATTACGCCAAAGCAATCAAGAAAATCGATTCTCTGCTGAAAAATGATCCGGAAAATGAAGAGTGGCTGGGCTTAAAGGTCAAGTATACCAGAGAGAAGAGCAAACTGACGGAGTACACGGGAGAGATTTACCATGTATTCTTTCATCAGCTGATGGTAGATCCCAGTATAACTTTCGGCAAGCAGAATTCCGAATCGGATTGGGCGGCGAATAATTCTGTTATGACGACGCTTGACGAGTTCAATAAGATGCTTCCGCAGTTCTATAAAAACGGCTATGTGCTGGTTTATTTCGATCAGCTCTATGATGTGGAAAAAGCAAAAGACGGAACCGTGAAGCTTACGAAGAAGGCGCTGATGCTGCCGGAAGGCAAGAAACCGCTGATCATTTCCCAGGATGACGTGAACTTTTATCAGAAGACGACCCTGGTATGGGGCGGCTACGGGCAGAAGTTTGTATTGGATGAAAACGGGGATGTGAAAGTGCTCTATATCGATCAGGACGGGAAAGAATCCATTGGAGATTATGACCTGGTTCCGGCACTGGATACGTTCCTGGATGAACATCCGGATTTCTCCTATCGGGGCGCAAAGGCCTATGTGGGTCTGACCGGATATGATGGTGTGCTGGGATACCGTGTCAATATTGACGAGAAGGATTCTCCGACTTATAAAGAAGACTGCGAGACCGTGAAAAAGATCGCGGAGGCGATGAAGAAGGACGGCTGGCAGTTCGCAAGCCACAGCTACAGCCACGGACATATGAGCAATCAGTCGGTAGCGACGATTAAAGAAGACGCCAAATGGTGGGCAGAGCAGGTTGGAAATCTGGTTGGAAAAACGAATGTATACTTATTCCCGTATGGCGATTGGGGCCAGTATGATAAGTCCACCGCGGACGCGAAGATGGATGCGTTAAAAGATGCGGGCTTTGTATTTATGAACGGCGTAGGCGCTTATACGTATAATAAAGAGTATGACGATTATTTCTTTACCGACCGGTGCAATCTGGACGGACAGTGTATGTATAACCGCGCGGAACTGCTTTCTCAGTATTTTGATGTGAAAACGGTATGGGATGACCGGAGACCGAACGTAGGTCTGGCATTCTAAATCGGCGAAAAGAATAGTGAAACTGGGCGAAAGTCACAACAGGAAGGACAAAAACTGTTGTGACTTTTGCATTTTGCCAAAAAGTAAAAAGACATTTGCTTTTATAGGGGATTGTGTTATAATGGTTACGCAAAAAATGTTTCCATGTGAAAGCAAAGGAAAGGATTAAACTCATGAAAAAAGAAGAATTACTGTATGAAGGAAAAGCGAAGAAAGTGTTCAAGACAGACGATCCGGATGTGCTGATCGTAGACTACAAGGACGACGCGACCGCGTTTAACGGAGAGAAGAAGGGAACGATCGTAGGAAAAGGCGTGATCAATAACCGGATGACGAATCATGTGTTCCGGCTGTTGGAGAAGGAAGGCGTTCCGACACATTTGATCGAAGAGTTAAGCGACCGGGAGACCGCAGTGAAAAAAGTGGAGATCGTTCCGTTAGAGGTAATCGTCCGCAATGTGGCAGCAGGCAGCTTTTCCAAGCGTCTGGGAATTGAGGAAGGCAGAGAACTGTTGTGCCCGACGCTGGAGTTCAGTTATAAAGATGACGCATTGGGCGATCCTATGATCAATGACTATTTTGCCATTGCCATTGGCGCGGCAACCCGGGAAGAGATCGATAAGATTACGGAATATACATTTAAAGTAAATGAGGTATTAAAGGCTTATTTCCTGAATGCAGGCATGAAGCTGATCGATTTTAAGATTGAGTTTGGCCGTTACCATGGAGAGATCATTCTGGCAGACGAGATTTCACCGGATACCTGCCGGCTGTGGGATGTGGAGACCAATGAAAAACTGGATAAGGACCGTTTCCGCAGAGACCTGGGGAATGTGGAAGAAGCTTACAACGAGGTATTTAAGCGTTTAGGACTTGACTAAAAGAGGCTCGAAAGAAAGGAATCTGATTATGAACCATATGGAGAACCCGGAGCAGGTTTCGTTCAGTCAGGATTGGGAGGCAGATACCATACATGAAGAATGCGGCGTATTCGGCATGTATGATTTTGAAGGAAATGATGTGGCAGCCAGTATTTATTACGGGCTGTTCGCTTTGCAGCACAGAGGACAGGAAAGCTGCGGGATCGCAGTCAGCGATACTTACGGACCGAAAGGACAGGTTTCTTCCATGAAAGGGATGGGACTGGTGAACGAGGTGTTTACGCCGGATACCCTGCACAGCCTGAAGGGGAATATCGGCGTGGGACATGTGCGGTATTCTACGGCAGGCAGCAGCACCCGGGAGAACGCGCAGCCGTTGGTATTGAATTATATCAAAGGTACGCTGGCGCTCGCGCATAATGGGAATCTGATCAATGCGCTGGATCTGCGGCATGAGCTGGAATATACCGGCGCGATCTTTCAGACCACGATCGATTCGGAGGTAATTGCTTATCATATTGCCCGGGAACGGGTGCACAGCCATTCGGTAGAAGAAGCAGTCGCCCGTGCCATGAAGAAGATCAAGGGCGCGTATTCACTGGTTGTCATGAGTCCCCGGAAGCTGATCGGAGCAAGAGATCCCTACGGGTTTAAACCGCTCTGTATCGGAAAGCGGGACAACGCCTATATCCTGGTATCGGAGTCCTGCGCCTTAGATACGATCGGCGCGGAGTTTGTCAGGGATGTAGAGCCGGGAGAGATCGTTACCATTACGAGAAAAGGGATCACCTCCGATACGAGCATGTGTCTGCCCAAAGAAAAACAGGCAAGATGTATTTTTGAGTATATTTATTTCGCAAGACCGGACAGCAGATTTGACGGGATCTCCGTTTACCATTCCAGAGTTCAGGCAGGCCGTTTCCTGGCAATCGACAGCCCGGTGGAGGCGGATCTGGTGGTAGGCGTGCCGGAGTCCGGCAATGCGGCGGCTCTGGGATATTCCCTGCAGTCCGGGATCCCCTACGGAACCGCATTTGTAAAGAACGGTTATGTGGGGCGGACATTTATCAAGCCGAAGCAGAAGAACCGGGAATCCAGTGTACGGATCAAATTAAATGTGCTGGCGGAAGCGGTAAAAGGAAAACGCGTGATTATGATTGACGATTCCATCGTGCGCGGAACTACCAGTGAACGGATCGTGCGGATGCTGCGGGAAGCAGGCGCAACCGAGGTGCATGTCCGTGTCAGCGCGCCGCCGTTTTTATATGAATGTTATTTCGGAACAGATATTCCATCCAGAGATCAGCTGATCGCGTATAATCGCTCTGTGGACGAGATTTGTAACATGATCGGAGCGGATTCACTCGGTTATCTGAAATATGAGAGGCTGAGCGAGATGGTAGACGGACTGCCGATCTGCCGGGGCTGTTTCAACGGACAGTACCCGATGGAGCCGCCTGCGGAAGATATCAGAGGAAATTATGAGAAATAGGAGGGCATGATGTACGACAGATATACAAGCCCGCTGTCAGAGCGGTATGCCAGCAAGGAAATGCAGTATATTTTTTCGCCGGATAAGAAATTCCGGACCTGGAGAAAGCTGTGGATCGCGCTGGCGGAGAGTGAAATGGAACTGGGACTTCAGATCACGCAGGAACAGGTCGATGAACTAAAGGCGCATGCGGAAGATATCAATTATGATGTGGCAAAGGCCAGAGAAAAGGAAGTGCGCCATGACGTGATGTCCCATGTATATGCCTATGGTGTACAGTGCCCGAAAGCGAAAGGGATCATCCACCTGGGCGCAACGTCCTGTTATGTGGGCGATAATACCGATCTGATCATTATGACGGAAGCGCTGAAGCTGGTGCGCCGGAAGCTGATCAATGTAATCGCGGAGCTGGCGAAGTTTGCCGATACCTATAAAGCGCAGCCTACGCTGGCATTTACCCATTTTCAGCCGGCGCAGCCGACGACGGTCGGAAAGCGCGCCACCCTTTGGATTCAGGAGTTTTTACTGGATCTGGAGGATCTGGAGCATGTGATCTCCACGATGAAGCTGCTCGGGTCTAAGGGTACGACCGGAACCCAGGCCAGCTTTCTGGAACTGTTTGACGGCGACCATGAAAAGATCAAGAAGCTGGAGGAACTGATTGCGGAAAAAATGGGATTTGCGGCCTGTTATCCGGTTTCCGGACAGACGTATTCCCGGAAGGTAGATACCAGGGTACTGAATGTATTGGCGGGGATCGCCGCAAGCGCGCATAAGTTTTCCAATGATATTCGGCTGCTGCAGCATTTAAAAGAAGTGGAGGAGCCGTTTGAAAAGAGCCAGATCGGATCTTCGGCGATGGCTTATAAACGGAACCCGATGCGAAGCGAACGGATCGCTTCTCTGGCGGATTATGTGATCGCGGACGCCATGAACCCGGCGATCGTTTCCGCGACACAATGGTTTGAACGGACACTGGATGATTCCGCCAATAAGCGGATCAGTATTCCGGAAGGGTTCCTGGCGGTAGACGGGATCCTGGATCTGTGTCTGAATGTGGTGGACGGTCTGGTGGTATATGATAAGGTGATCAACAGGCGTCTGATGTCCGAACTGCCGTTTATGGCAACAGAAAATATCATGATGGATGCGGTAAAGGCCGGCGGAGACCGGCAGGAACTGCATGAGAAGATACGGACCCTGTCTATGGAAGCCGGACGGAATGTGAAGCAGGAAGGCAAAGAAAATAATCTGTTGGAACTGATCGCGGCTGATCCGGCGTTTAATATGACGCTCGAAGATCTGCAGAAGGCGATGGACCCGACAAAATACACCGGACGGGCAAAGGAGCAGGTAACGGAATTTTTAGAGGAAACGGTGAAGCCGATCCTTTCCGCCAACCGGGAGATTCTCGGCATGACGGCGGAGATCAATGTATAAAAGATTTTCTTTACTTCTGAAAAAGAGTGTAGTAGAATGTTATCCGGGCGTGAAACGGCCCGAAGAAGTATCGAGAAGCAAGTGCCGTCCAAAGACGGTGGAATGGAGGTAGCAATATGGTAAGAGCAGTCGTAGGCGCGAACTGGGGCGACGAAGGAAAGGGAAAGATCACGGATATGCTGGCTGAGACGTCGGATATCATTGTCCGGTTTCAGGGCGGAAGCAATGCCGGGCATACCATTGTCAATGACTATGGAAAATTTGCGCTGCATATTTTGCCGTCGGGCGTATTTTACGGCCATACGACCAGTATTATCGGGAACGGTGTCGCATTCAGTATTCCCGCGCTGTTTCATGAAATAGAGGACATTGTGGCAAAGGGAGTTCCGATGCCGAAGATTCTGGTTTCGGACAGAGCCCAGATCGTTATGCCTTACCATATTTTATTTGACCAGTATGAAGAAGAACGGCTTGGAAAGCATTCTTTCGGTTCCACCAAATCGGGGATCGCACCTTTTTATTCGGATAAATATTCCAAGGTAGGGTTCCAGGTATCGGAATTATTTGACGATTCGGTTCTGGAAGCCAAAGTACAAAAGATCTGTGAGATCAAGAATGTGATGCTGGAGCATCTGTACCATAAGCCGCTTTTAGCTCCGGAAGAGCTGATGGAAACGCTGCATACGTATCGGGATATGGTCGCTCCGTATGTATGCGATACAGCGGCATTTTTGCAGCAGGCGATCAAGGACGGCAAGAAGATTTTGCTGGAAGGACAATTAGGTACATTGAAAGATCCGGATTTCGGGATTTATCCGATGGTAACCTCTTCTTCCACGCTGGCTGCTTACGGCGCTATCGGCGCAGGCATTCCGCCGTATGAGATCTCAGATATTACAACTGTTGTAAAGGCTTATTCCAGCGCTGTGGGCGCAGGTGAATTTGTTTCTGAGATCTTCGGTGAGGAAGCAGATGAACTGAGAAGACGCGGCGGCGACGGCGGCGAGTTCGGCGCGACCACGGGACGCCCGAGAAGAATGGGTTGGTTTGACGCGGTAGCTTCTCGCTACGGCTGCAAGATGCAGGGTGCTACGGAAGTGGCGCTGACTGTATTGGATGTGCTGGGTTACCTGGATGAGATTCCGATCTGTATCGGTTATGAGATTGACGGCGAAGTAACGAGAGATTTCCCGGTTACGGCTAAGCTGGCGAAAGCGAAACCGGTCTATACGAAGCTGCCGGGATGGAAATGCGAGATCCGGGGAATTCGTAAGTATGAGGATTTGCCGGAGAATTGCCGGAATTATATTGAATTTATTGAGAAAGAGCTGGAGGTTCCGGTGAAGTTAGTGTCGAACGGACCGGGGCGGCATGATATTATATACAGATAGGAAGAAATAAGATATTTATAGTATCACGGGGCTGTGTGAAAATAATTCTCCTACGACTCAGAGGGATTCGTCGAGAGAGAATTATTTTCACACAGCCCCTTGTATGATGAATGCTATATTTTCTTGTGGCTCAGAGGGAGGTGTAGATGGCGTCGTTGCGGGTGAGAAGGAAGAGGCAGTATTGGTTCATGCTGATTCCTTCTTTTTTTGCGTGTTCGGAGAGGGCGCGGTGCAGGGCTTTGGGGATCCGGAGTTTGAATTGACCGGAGTAGTTTTCGGTGCGGTCCGGTTCCAGGATGTTAACGCCTGCTTCGATGGCGGCGGCCAGCCATTCAAATTGGGCGTCTTTTGCGTTGGCGACGGCGTTTTCCAGGGTATCGCCGCGTCCCATACAGCCGGGTAGATCCGGAAATGTAACGGTAAAGCCGCCTTCTTCCGTATTTTCGGTAAGTTCCATCCGGTATGGAAGCGTCATATATTCAGCTAATGTTTTCATAGTGAGTACCTCATAATTTCGTTAGATATTTGGTAGTAGTATCTCCGATTTTGTAAAAAAAAATTCCGGGTCAAAAATGAAATTCTGAAACAGGAAAGATAAAAGGTTAAAGATAAACATGGATCAGGAGGTGGCGATACCGTCTCCTGACATTTTTGTGTAAAAATGCCGTTTTATGGAGAATTATTTGAAATGAAAAATGAAAATGTCCGGTAAATTGTCGAAATATTTTTGTGATTTGTTTGGAAATACAGAAAAAGTGCAGAAAATTTTTTTTGAAAAAATTCTTTATAAGTATTACTGCCATAAAATACGCACGGAAAAAGATAATGCGGTAAGATAGAGTAAGAATCAAGTTATCGTACAAAATGTGCGAGAAAAAAGAATTTTTATAAGGAGGAGTTTTCTACGATGAAGAAGAAAATTTTCGCAGTTGCGCTTGCTGCAGCTATGACAGTCACAAGTGCAATGTCAGCATTCGCTCTGGAGACAGAGTTGGATTGTACCGGTTGGTGGACAGCCCATGCGGATGGGATTGAAGTTACAGCAGAAGGAGTAGAATTTAATTTTAAAAATACTACCTATGCTGAAGTGGATGCGACTGCACATGATGGAAAGGTTGTAAACTTTGATACACCTATTGTTGTAATTTATAATTCTACGGATGGTGCAATTGGTAAAGCAGGGGATGCAGGCTATACAGAGTATGTTGTTATTCGCTCTGATTTATACGCGTGGTCTGGCACAAATAACAGTAATGATAATGATTCTATAGCGGACAATCAGTGGAATGAAAGCGGATATGCTATGGAAAAAATCGGAGTTCCTGCAGATGCTGCTGCATGGGCTGAATGGCTTGCAGCGAATCAAAAAGGTGTGGATTGTAATGTAAAGGCAACTTTAAATGGTAAGAATGTTGTAGTTGAATTAACTGTTAATGGAGTAACATCTAAGACAACTGTTCCTGTCGATCCTGCAAATAAGATTTATATGTCCATTTCTGGTGAGCATTGTAAAATAACAAATATTACTCAAGTAAATGGCACAGCAGCAGGTACGGGTACAAATACTCCGGCAGCAGGTACGGGTACAAATACACCGGCAGCAGGTACAGGTACAAATACACCAGCAACAGGCACGGGTACAAACGCACCGGCAGCAGGTACAGGTACAAATACACCGGCAGCAGGCACGGGTACAAATGCACCGGCAGGCAACGGTAATGCAGGCGGCGCAACCACAGGTGATGTAGCTCCTTACGCAGTAGCAGTACTGGCAGTAGCAGCTGCAGCAGTAGTTGTTGTATTACAGAAAAAGAAAGTAACCGAGTAATTGTTTGAGATAATTTGATTCTACCACGAAGGAGATGCCTTCGGGCATCTCCTAAACCAAATCCCATATGGGATGCGGGCTTGCGGCGCAGATCGGTGCCGCGCAAAAATGCCTCCAACTGACGGCTTTATTAGGTCGGATAGTTTGAGATAATTTGATTCAAAAAGAGAGCGCCCGCGCGGCGCTTTCTTTTTGGAGCAGATTCCGGACATTTGGTTAAAATGATCAAAAGTGACGGGGATCAGATCCATAGGAATTTCCCACAGGGGGAAAAATGCCAAATTGAGGCAGAGACAACTGAATATTTGTGGTGAAAATGCAGAGAACTTCTTTATAAGAAAATTCTTTCTGAGGCTTACTACCATAAAATACGCACGAAAAAAGATAATGCGGTAAGATGGAATAAGAATCAAGTTATCGTACAAAATGTGCGAGAAAAAAGAATTTTTATAAGGAGGAGTTTTCTACGATGAGGAAGAAAATTTTCGCAGTTGCACTTGCTGCAGCTATGACAGTTACAAGTGCGATGTCGGCATTCGCGGAGACAAAAGCAGAAGTAACAATGCCCGCTGCTTGGGGAGAGAATACGGGAGATGAAAAACTGGTTGGAGATTTTGATGTCACCTATACGTTCCATGTTGCTTCTACATTAACAACAAATTTTGATACTTTTGCAGTTGAATTCTATAGCGATGCTGTTGAGACCGGAACTACCGGTAAAGGTTACCTTAGTTTAAGACCGGATGTTTTTGGCTGGTGGGCTGAAGGCTGGACAGCAGAAGCAGTAGAAGGTCAGACAGATGTTAATGCAAATTGGAGTCCTGCAGGTACAGAAATCGACTGGGATGCTTGGAAGACTGATGTGGCAGATGCGGATGTAACGGTTAATCTGAAAAGAACCGGAGAAGTAATTGATGTAAATTTACAGATTAAAGGAGTAGCAAATACTTACAATATCACAAATTCTATCGAGAATAAGGGCGGATTTGGTGATTATGTATATGTACATATTACTTCATGTCAGGAGACTGCTAATACACCAGTAAAATTAACAAATGTTAAGTTTACGAATAACACAGCAGGTGGCGCAGCAGGCGGCAATGACACTCCGGCAGCAGGCGGTAACGATACCCCGGCAGCAGGCGGCAATGACACCCCGGCAGCAGGCGGTAACGACACTCCGGCAGCAGGCGGTAATGACACCCCGGCAGCAGGCGGCAATAATGCAGGTGCAGGTACTGGTACAAACGCACCGGCAGGCAATGGGAATGCAGGCGGCGCAACCACAGGCGATGTAGCTCCTTACGCAGTAGCAGTACTGGCAGTTGCAGCTGCAGCAGTAGTTGTTGTATTACAGAAAAAGAAAGTAACCGAGTAATTGTTTGAGATAATTTGATTCTACCA
>CANQSA010000028.1 GCA_947626415.1 uncultured Lachnospiraceae bacterium | reverse complement strand
TTAAACGGGACCAGCACGACAAAGACCTTTACGGATAACGGAGACGGCACTTACAGCTTATCCGGTTCTTTCTATAATAACGGACAGATGTCAAGTTCGCTTACCTTTTCTATTAAGGAAACGAAAGCACCGGCCAACTATGAAGCACCGGATCCGAATAAAGTGATTGCGGCGGTGACGCTAAAACCGGGCGGAACTAGCTGGTATCAGACGATCACGGCAACAAACACGAAGAAAAAAGGCAGCATTGTCGGCTACAAGCTGGACAGGGATTCCAATTCCCCGACTCCGGCAGGCGATGCGGCTTTGACAGGCGCGGTCTTTACGCTGTATGCGGACTCCGCGTGCAGGAAGCCGATTGCCGAAGCAGCGACAAGCCTGGTGGGAGGACGGTATGAGTTTCGGTTTACCGATCTGCCGTTTGGAACCTACTATATCAAAGAGACACAGGCTCCGAAAGGATACCAGCTAAACAGCACAGTATATCCCGCAGCGGTAAGCAGTGCAGTGACTCCGGTCACGATAACTGTGAGCGATCCGGTTTATAAAGCGCCGGTCAAAGTCATGAAAAAGTCTGCTGTAAGGGATAAAAACGGGAATGAAACGAAGACCGGACCGCTTGCCGGCGCAGGTTTTAGCCTGTATCTGGTGAGCAGTCTAAAGAAACCGTTTGATCCGGAAGATGCAGACGCGTTGGCGAACTATGATTTTTCAGGAGAGACACCGGTCGGCCGGGAGTATTTTACCGGTTCTGACGGACTGCTTGAGACAGCCGCGATGCCGTATGGAACCTATGCGTTGGTTGAGACGACGGTTCCCGCAAATCATATATCCGGACCGGAAGGCAGACGTATCGTAACGGTCGGTGAAAGTACGGATACACAGGTCTTTGAGTTTGTAAATACAGAATACGCCGCACCGATCAAAATCATAAAACTGGATTCGGAAACGGGAAAAGCACCGTCTGTGCCGGGAACGAAATTTAAGATCAAAAACAAGGCAGACGGAACGTATCTGACGCAGATGGAAGAAGTCTATGACGAGGCAAGCGGCAGTTTTATCGAAAAGGAAGCCGATATTGTCTATACCGTGGATGAAACCGGTATCCTTTATACCGGAAATCTGAAAGCGGGGACTTATCTCGTAGAAGAGATCGAAGCCGCGCCGGGATATGTGAATACCCATGCGGCCGCAGAGATCGTAATCGGTTCCGGCAGCAAGGACGAAAAGATAAACGAACAGGGGCAGCCGTATTACGAAGCGGTATTTCAAAACGCCCCGATCATAACAGAAATTTCAAAGACAGATCTCACGACCGGAAAAGAGATTAAAGGAGCGCACCTTGTCATTACAGACGCAGACGGAAGAGAGATCGCAAGCTGGGTAACAGACGGGAAGCCGCATACTGTTAAACGGCTTCCTGCCGGAATTTATACTTTGACCGAAACGCAGGCGCCGGACGGCTATGTAATCGCCGAGAGCATGGAGTTTACCGTCACTGACAAAGCCGGGATCCAGAGGGCTGCGATGAAGGACGATTACACGAAAGTAGAGATTTCCAAAATCGATATTACGGATTCTGCGGAACTGCCGGGCGCAGCTTTACAGGTATGGGCACTTACCAATGTCGTATATGATGCGGATGGCGCAGTCAAGTCCTATGATCTGAAGGACTCAAATCTTTCTACGGCCGCAAAAGATCCTTATAAGCAGTGGATAACGACCGGAAAGAAGACCCTGATCGAGCGGATTCCGGCAGGCGAGTACCTGTTAAGAGAGACGGCGGCGCCGGCAGGATATGTGGTTTCAGAGGACGTTTTCTTTACCGTCAATGAGACGGGTGAAACGCAGTCCGTTGTAATGGCAGATGATGTGACAAAGACGGAAATAGCCAAACTGCGGGCCGACACGGGAGGACAGCTTCCGGGCGCGGTTCTGCAGCTTAAAGATCTCAAAGGAAGCGTGATCGCGCAGTTTACAACAGGAGAAGAGGCTGCATTACTGTATCGGATTCCGGCAGGAAGCTATATTTTGCATGAAGTGTCTGCACCGGCGGGATTTGTACCGGCTCCGGATCTGCGCATTACCGTTGCGGATACGGATGCGGTTCAGCACTTTGAGATGAAAGATGAAGTGACCAGAGTCAGAATCCGTAAAACGGATGAGAATGGAATTGCGCTGTCCGGCGTCCGCTTACAGATACAGGACCGGTCCGGCACAGTGGTAACGGATCCGACCACAGGGCAGCCGTTGGATTGGGTGACGGATGCTGACTGGGAATCGGAAGGGATGGTGCTGCAGGCGTTAAAACCAGGGGATTATATATTGCATGAAGTATCGGCGCCGGCCGGTTATCTGACAGCTTCGGATGTTTTATTTTCCATCAGGCAGAGCGCAGAAGAAATTTCGGTTGTGATGACGGATCGGCCGACCGAGATTTCAATTTTAAAGAGAGACGCGAAAACAGAAGCTCCGATATCCGGAGCGGTTCTCCAACTAATCGATTCGGAAGGAACGGTAATCCGGGAGTTTCGTACATCGGAAAAAGCGGAATATCTGGAGAAGATCCCGATAGGAAGCTATACGCTGCATGAAAAAGTAACGCCGAAAGGGTATCTGCCCGCACCGGATCAGCAGATTGAGGTCCGAGATACAGAAGGGATCCAGAGTTTTGTTATGGCTGATGTCCCGGCAGTACAGATTCCCACGACAGGCGGAGCCGGGACAATGGCGGGATTTTTATTGGCCTGTTCCGTTATTCTGGTCTCATTGGCCGGATTATCAGGCAGTTACCGGAAGCATATCGTTCAAAACTACAGGAAAGGTAGGGAAAAAGCATGAAAAAGAGGATTTACAGGTTGCGAAAACTAATCTTTGCCGCAATTCTATGCATTACTATGGAAATCGGAGGGATGCCTGTTTTTGCGGCAGACCCCATTCTACAGACCGATCAGCCGGTTTCTGATCTGACGATTCATTTGCTGCAGCAGATTGACATAAAAGAGCCGGAAACAGATGGAAGCGGGCTTCCCGGACAGACGATTCCCGGCTACGGAACGGATACATTTCCGTTGAAAAAGGCAGTGGTAACGATCCAAAGAGTTACATACGAAGATCAGGATATCGAACATTATACAGTTACGGGGGAACCGATCACACAAGTGACCGATGCAGACGGACTGGCCGTTTTTCAAGAGGTACCAAACGGCAGATATGCGGTAAAATACACCAATCTGCCGCAGAATGTGAGAACCCGGATCAAAGATCATTTTGTAGATCTGCCGTCCAGAAATGCAGACGGTACGGGATGGAATTACGATGTGCATGTTTATCCGAAAAATGAAGCCGTATACGGTTCTGTGATTTTAACAAAGCGGGTCGGCGACGACCATACGACACCGCTTGCAGGCGCGAAGTTTCGTTTGTATATGCAAAATCCGCAGGGAAAATATGAAAATGAATATATGGACGCCGCCGGACGGAAAACAGAGTTTGTCACCAATCAGGCAGGACAGATTGCAGTCAGCGGTCTGCCGGACGGGTCCTATGCGTTTATTGAAACGGCTGTGTCGGCGGGATACGCGATTGATCCGACGCCGATTCCCTTTACCGTAACCCGATCCGGCAGTGTCAAACTGGCAGATGGCGCGTATCAGCCCGATCAAGGTACGGTATACACGGTATCTCATGAAAATTATCGGATCCCGGAGATCCATAAAGGGGTTAAAAGCGTGAGAAATCAACATTCCGGATATGCGGGCGATGCGGTCTCTACGTTCGTGGTTTCTCCGACAGTGCCCAAGGATATTGCACGGTATACCAAACTGATCGTGACGGATGATGTAAACGGGCAGGATGACCGTCTGCGCTTTGCAGGCCTGGATACCTTAAATGTGGTGGTATCGGATGTCAGTCTGGATTCCGTTGTGTTTGATCAGGCGGATTTGTCGGCATATACGCTTTTGAAAAAAGACAGGGATTATCAGGCGGCTTATGACGCGGATTCGGAGACCTGGACGGTTACTTTTATTAACGCCGATACCAAATTTCTAAGCGGCAGGGACTGTCTGGCAAATAAGTATGTATATATTGTCTTTGGCTGTGAATTTGATACGGAGCAATACCGAATGGAAGATATTCTGGGAGCGGATATTTCCAATCAGGCGGAGTTAATATACAACAATAGCTTTATGCAGGAGGACGGAGTACTGCAAAGTGAGATCCCGGAGATCCATACGGGCGGAATCACGCTATATAAGTATAGCGGGTCTTTATCCCAACCGCTGGGCGGAGCCGAATTTAAACTCTCCGTCTCTTATGAAGATGCGCTTGCAGGCAGATATCTGAAAAACAACAGCGGTGCGGACGTCTGCGCGGTTTCCGATGTGAATGGAATCATACGCTTTGAAGGGATCGCTTATGGGGAAGACGGGGTCGATCATCTAACGGCAGAAACACCGTATTGGCTGGTGGAAACAAAAGCGCCGCCGGGATATCTGCTGATCGGACAACCGATTTCAATCACCGTCGATCAGAAGTCTCACTTGTATGATACATTACCCGCCCTGCAGATTGAAAATATACCGGTCAGTCCGCTGCCCCGGACAGGAGGTGTGGGATTGCTGCCCTTTTATATCGGCGGCACTGTCTGCGCTATGATCGCTGCCGGACTCGGCTTGTATCTGTTTTTGCAGAAGCGAAAAGGGAAAAAAGCAATTGGATAAACAAAAAAATCGAATCAGACTGCTTTTTTGGGCAGGGCTGTTTTGCGGGATCGGCTTGCTGCTGTTTCCCGGTATCCTTCGGAACTGGAACCGGCAGAAAGCCGAAAGCGTTATGGAGACCTACCATACGATGCTTACCCATATAAATGAACCAGAGATCCGGCAGGCGGAACTAAGTATGGAAGACTATAACGAAGCAATCGGACAAGCCGATCAGCAGGCCGGCCTGGAGGAAGTTTATCAGGTTGTACAGGGAGAAGTCCTTGGTATTTTAAAAATTGACGCCGTACAAATGGAACTGCCCGTTTATATGACGACAGAAGAACGGTCTTTGGGACAGGGAGCCTGTCATGTAGAGGGGACCGCGTTTCCGACGGAAAAGGGACATACCTGCTGTATGCTGATCGGACACTCCGGTTTATCCTATATGAAACTCTTTGACGATTTATGCCGCGTAAAGATTGCGGATGTGGTTTCCGTTACGGTATTTCATAAAATTTACCGGTATCAGGTCAGCCGGATCGATACGGTCACGCCGGACAGATTGTGTGAATATATGCTTCCAGATTCAGAAAAGCATAGTTTACGCCTTGTGACCTGTACGCCGATCGGCGTGAACAGCCATCGGCTTGTTGTAACGGCAGAACTGATCTCTGTAGAAGAAGGATGATCCTATGAAACAAAAAATAATATGGCTGTGCATGTGTTTTTTCTTACTGGCGGCAGCCGGCGTCTTTTCCTATCCGTATCTGTCCGATTTGTTGATTCAAAACCAAAATCGGAAATTATTGGAGCAGTGGGAGGCGGCTCTGTCGGAAAACCGCGCGGTACAGCCGAACGCGGAAGAGGCGAATGCGGAACAAGCGAATGCGCCAGAGCTAAATGCAGAACAGGCGGCACCGATTTCGCAAAACAGGAAGAATGTAAGTCCGCTTTATCAGGAAATGCTTGCATATAACCGGAAAATTTATCGGGAAAAACAGAAAGATCTGTATCTGTTTCGAGCCTGGGAAAAGGCGGCAGTGGATCTGCGGGAATACGGATTCAGCATACCGGTGATCGGGAGTCTGACGATCCCATCGATTCATATTTCTTATCCGATCTATCTGGGCGCTTCCGAAAGCAATTTGTTAAACGGCGTGGCGCATCTGGGTGAAACGAGTCTGCCGATTGGAACAGAAAACAGTAACTGCGCGATCTGCGGACACTGTGGGATGATGCGGACAGAGATGTTCCGGCATTTGGATCGCCTGAAACCGGGAGATACCGTCTTGGTGAAAAACCCGTGGGAAACCCTGACTTATGTGGTGACGGAGCGGATTATCGGCGAACCGACGGATCATACTCCGCTTCTGATTCAGGAAGGAAAGGATCTGTTGACGCTGGTGACCTGCTATCCGTACCCGTATAACAGCAAACGGCTTTTTGTGCAGTGTGAACGCAGCAGTTAAAATTTCGGAAAACTTGACAACCTGAAGGCTTTGCACTAAAATGGGGTGAGATATCAGAAGATAAACGGAGTAAAACTATGCAGTATCAGGTACTTGCCCTTGACATTGACGGAACCCTGACCAATCGGAAAAAAGAGATCACGGCCGGGACGCTGTCTACAATCATGGAACTGCAGAAGCAGGGTGTTATTGTGGTGATTGCGTCCGGTCGTCCGGTATATGGCGTGCTGCCGATCGCGGAGGCGCTGGAACTGGAGCGGTATGGCGGATATATCCTGTGTTTTAACGGCGGAAGAATCTTTGCCTGCAGAGAAAAAAAGATCATTTTTGAAGAGACCCTGCCGCACGGATATCTGGGGAAGCTGGAAAAGATGGCAAAGGACAATCAGTGCGAGATCATGAGTTATGATGGGAATTGCGTGATCACGAACTGCCCGACAGATCCGTTTATTGTGATAGAAAGCCGGATCAATCATCTGCCGCTTCGGGAGATCCGTACACTGGCGGATTATGATGACCGCCCGGGATTTCTGGCGAATAAATGCATTGTTACGGCAGAAGACGAGCATCTGGCATCGGTAGAGCCGAAGTTTCAAAAATCATTTGGCTCGAAATTGAATATTTATCGTTCAGAACCGTTTTTCTTAGAGATCATGCCGCAGAATGTGGATAAAGCCTATTCCCTCGCAAAGCTGCTGGAATACCTGGGATATACCAGAGAGCAGCTGGCTGCCTGCGGAGACGGCTATAATGATCTTTCCATGATCCGGTATGCCGGTATGGGCGTAGCGATGGCGAATGCGCAGGCTGCGGTGAAGGAAGCGGCGGATTTTATTACGCGGTCCAATGAGGAAGACGGCGTTGCCTATGCGATAGAACAGTTATTTTAGGATGAAAGGGATTTGAAAATGAGTGCGGAATATCGGTTAGATATGCATACCCATACCATTGCCAGCGGGCATGCGTATAATACAATTTTGGAAATGGCAAAAGCAGCATCGGAAAAAGGACTCTCCATGCTCGGGATTACAGAGCACACCAAGGCAATGCCGAACGGGTGCACGGATTTTTACCTGAGTAATCTGGACGTGGTAGACAGAAATCTGTTCGGGATCGAACTGTGGCTCGGCGTTGAGTTAAATATTTTGGATTATCACGGCGGCGTAGACGTATCCTCTTCCATTCTGCAGGGGCTGGATATCTGTATTGCCAGTCTGCATACCCCCTGTATCCGGCCCGGAAGCATTGGCCAGAATACCCGGGCGCTGACCGGCGCTATGGAACATCCCTGCGTCAGCATTATCGGGCATCCGGATGACGGCAGATATCCGGTAGATTTTGAAGAAGTGGTACAGGCTGCAAAAGAAAATCATGTTCTGTTGGAACTGAATAATAATTCCCTGGCACCGGACGGATTCCGGATGAACGCCAGAGAAAACGACCGGCAGATGCTGGAACTCTGCGCGGAATACGGGCAGCCGATCATAATCGGCAGCGATGCGCATTGGATGAGTCTGGTCGGAAGACATGACAGGGCTGTGGAATTGCTGGAAGAGATCGACTTTCCGCAGGAACTGGTCATGAATTATCATTTGCATGGCTTTAAAGAATATATTGCGGGAAAAAGGCGGCATTATCGCTATTAAAAGTATGGAAAACGGAATAGGAGATTCCATCAGAAAAGGATGCCGGTCAGTCAGCATCCTTTTCTTTCTTCTCTTTATGTTCTTTTCCTTCTTTTTTCTCTGTCTTTTTCTTCTCTTTTTCTTTGGTCTTATCGGATTCTTCCGGCGGCTCTGCAGCGGCGGAGATCTCATTGACAATGCTCTCAATCAGCTGCTTCTTCGCGTATACGTCGAAACTCAGCATGCAGATCAGCGTCAGTGTCCGCAGAAACTCCTGTCTGCCGTTTTCCGTGTCGGCAAAGGCCGTCTCGGCGTGTTCCTTCATTGCAATGATATCTTCCTTGATCTTGGGCATCTGCGTATGCAGAGAAGCGGCAATCTCCTCGTAGATATCCTCTAATGTCAGAGAATCGGAAGCACCGTTAAAATATTCCAGTGAGATCGGATCCAGCACTGTTTTGATATCGTTGATAGACATGACATTTTTGAAATAGTAAATAAAGATCAGCATAATAATATGCTCTTTGGAGTATTTCTTCTTCTCCGGAGCAGGCAGCAGATCATTTTTGGCATAGTTGTTAATCATGGTCTTAGTCAGAACATGCTCGTCATTGTTGTTGCGCGGCGACATATGCCTGTCCATAAAAGTGGTTACCTGGTCCATGTACAGCGGGATATTGGGAATATCCCCGGTTGAAATTAACCTGTAATTGGCCAGCAGATCCTGTAACAGTTTATCGATATCCATAGTGCGTTCTCTTTCTTGCGGTACATAGTTTTCATTACTACGTATCAGTATATCATTGTTGCTAAGGAAAGTCAAATACATTTTACATAAGCGGATTGTTTACAAATAAATGAAATTTTGCTATACTGCAGAGGAGCGCAGACGCTTTGAAACGGAGATTATTATGAATAGTTACGATACATTAAATGAGGTTCAGAAAAAGGCGGTTTTTTGCACGGAAGGGCCCCTGTTGATCCTGGCAGGCGCGGGATCGGGGAAGACCAGGGTACTGACGCACCGGATCGCCTATCTGATTGAGGAAAAACAGGTGAATCCCTATCAGATCCTGGCGATTACTTTTACCAATAAAGCAGCCGGAGAAATGCGGGAGCGGGTAGATAAACTGGTGGGATACGGCTCGGAACAGATCTGGGTCAGCACGTTTCATTCCTGCTGTGTCCGTATTTTGCGGCGATATATTGACTATCTGGGATATGACGATCATTTTACCATTTATGATACGGAAGATCAGAAAAGCGTCATGAAAGCGGTATGCAAAAAACTGGAGATCGACACGAAGAATCTGAAAGAACGCACGATCTTAAACGCCATTTCTTCCGCTAAAAATGAATTGATCACGCCGGAGCAGTTTCTGCTGCATACGGGCGGCGACTGGAGACAGGAACGGATTGGGGAAGCCTATACGGAATACCAGAACATGCTGAAAAGCAATAACGCGCTGGATTTTGACGATCTGCTCATGCTGACGGTTCGCCTGTTTCAGGAACAGAAGGAGATCTTAAATTATTATCAGGAAAGATTCCGCTACATTATGGTGGACGAATACCAGGATACGAATACCGCGCAGTTTCAGCTGGTCTCTTTGCTGGCCGGCAAATACCGGAATCTGTGTGTGGTGGGGGATGACGACCAGTCGATCTATAAATTCCGGGGCGCCAATATCGGCAATATTCTGAATTTTGAAGACAGTTTCCCGGATGCCGTCGTCATGAAGCTGGAACAGAATTACCGGTCTGTGGGGAATATCCTGGAGGCGGCCAATACGGTAATCGCCAATAACCGCGGCAGGAAACCGAAACGGCTGTGGACCGAACGACCGGAGGGCGATCCGATCCGGCTTTGGCAGGTGTATTCCTCTTATGATGAGGCCCAATGCGTTGTCGATGATATCCGGAAGCAGATGGCGCATGGCGTACATACCGCATACCGCGATTTTGCCTGTTTGTATCGGACCAACGCGCAGTCCCGTACATTGGAAGAAGCGTTTGTGCGCGTCGGGATTCCTTATCGGATCGTAGGCGGGATCAATTTCTATCAGAGAAAAGAGATCAAAGATGTGCTGGCATATATGAAAACGGTGGATAACGGAAATGACGATCTGTCCGTCCGAAGAATCCTCAATGTGCCAAGGCGCGGGATCGGAACCACCACGATCAATAAAATTCAAAGCTATGCGAACGAACATGGAATGCGCTTTTTTGAGGCCATGCACCATGTAAAGGAGATCTGTCCGGGAAGAGCCGCTGAAAAAATTGAACATTTTACGGATATGATCGGGGTTTTGCGGGCAAAATCAGAATATGGGTCTTTAAAAGACTGGGCTGAGGAATTGCTGGATATGACCGGCTATCGGGCCGAGCTGGAAGCGGAGGAAACGGACGAAGCCAAAGAGCGGCTGGAAAACATTGACGAACTGCTTTCTAAAGCGGCGGATTATGAAGAATCCTGTCCGGAGGAGCCCACGTTAAGCGGTTTTCTGGAGGAAGTTTCCCTGATCGCCGATATCGACCGGCTGGACAGCGACAGTGATTATGTGATGCTGATGACGATCCACAGCGCGAAAGGTCTGGAATTTCCGGAAATCTATCTATGCGGGATGGAGGACGGATTATTTCCGAGTTATCAGACGATCAGCTCCGGAGACGTCACCGATCTGGAAGAGGAACGGCGGCTGTGCTATGTGGCGTTTACCCGCGCTATGGACCGGCTGACGATCTTAAGCGCCAAAATGCGGATGCTGCGGGGCGAGACGCAGTACAATATTCTGTCCCGGTTTGTGAAAGAAATCCCGGAGGAACTGCTGGATACGCAGTTGCCGCAGGACAGACCGGATCCGCCGCACCATACGCCTGCCCGTTCATTTGTAAAATCGTATCGGGAGGAAATGCGCGCCGTACCGTTTGGCGGCAAGCGGACAGAAGATTTCTCCGCCTTAAAAACAGGCGCGGATCTGTTCGGCAGCGCGGCACAAAACGGCGGCAGCCCGGACTACGGAGTCGGCGACCGGGTAAAACATATTAAATTCGGTGTGGGAACCGTAGAAGATATCGTAAAAGACACCAGAGATTATCAGGTTACAGTCAATTTTGACAATTTTGGCGTAAAAAAAATGTTCGCAGCATTTGCAAAATTGCAAAAAGTGTAGTACAATACAAATAACAATGATACAAGAGCGAAGCACCGGACGGGATACGATATGTGCCGGGCTCAGGAAAGGAAGGTAGAATGAATAAGTTGGAAGAATTGGTAAGCGCAGTAAAAGTGGGTGAATTGATGCACAAGAAAGAAGCGGAAAAGAAGAACAAATGGATCTGGGTATTGGCGATCATCGGCGCTGTTGCTGCGATTGCGGCAATCGCATATGCGGTATATAAGTTCCTGACACCGGATTATGAAGATGATTTTGAAGACGATCTGGATGATGAATTTGACGATGATTTCTTCGATGAGGAAGAAGAACCTGCCGGAGAGAGTGGGAAGACGGAGGAAGCCAAAGAAGGCGAAGATGTGGTTGAGACCACTGCCGAATAAAGGAAATGCAGGCTGCTGCAGAGTGTGCAAACATTTTGCGGCAGCCGTTTTTTATGAAAATGACAGAAACAGAGGAGTTTACAGTGAAAAAGGGTAAGCATTACGAAGGCGTTGTAGCTTATGTGGATTTTCCGGATAAAGGATATGTAATAGTGCGGGAAGAAACAGAGTCGGGAGCAGAACAGGAGATCCCGGTTCTGGTTAAGCATACTTTGCCCGGACAGAAGATTCGTTTTCGGACGGCTAAGAAACGAAGCGGAAAATGGGAAGGAAGGCTGGAAACGGTTCTGGAACCGTCTCCGCTTGAAGATACCGTGCCCGTATGCCCGCATTTTGAATTCTGCGGGGGCTGCAGTTATCAGACCATGTCTTACGGCAATCAGCTGAAGCTGAAGCAGGAGCAGGTAAAGGCAATTCTGGACGCCGTGTGTGACGGCTATGAATTTGAAGGGATCCTGGGAAGCCCCTGCCAGTGGCAGTACCGCAATAAAATGGAATATTCGTTTGGGGATGAAGTAAAGGACGGGCCGCTGGCTCTGGGATTACATAAGAAGGGCAGTTTTTATGATATTGTAACGGCGGATCACTGTCAGATTGTGCATCCGGATTACAACCGGATCCTGCAGGCTGTGCTGGCCTACTGTAAAGAGAAAAATCTGACCTATTATCATAAAATGCGCCATACCGGCTATCTGCGTCATCTGCTGGTACGCCGGGCAGTAAAGACCGGAGAGCTGACGGTGCATCTGGTGACAACCTCTGAAGACTGTGACCGGGAGGGAAATCCGCTGGCGCACCGGGACGGAGAACCGGTCTTTGCCGATCTGCCGGCCGTTTTGCTGGAGCTGCCTCTGGACGGAAAGCTCGTGGGCGTCACGCATATCTACAATGATACGCTGGGCGATGTGGTACAAAGTGACCGGACGGAAGTGCTGTATGGCAGCGAACTGTTTTATGAGGAACTGCTGGGTCTGCAGTTTCAGATTTCTACCTTTTCTTTTTTCCAGACCAATTCGCTGGGCGCGGAGGTTCTGTATGAGAAGGTGCGGGAGTATGTAGGGGACACCCGGGGAAAGGTTATTTTTGATCTTTACAGCGGGACCGGAACCATTACGCAGATGCTGGCCAAGGTGGCGAAGCAGGCGGTAGGGGTTGAGATCGTGGAAGAAGCTGTGGAGGCGGCGCGGGCAAATGCGGAGCGGAACGGACTGGAAAACTGTACTTTTATTGCGGGAGATGTGCTGAAGGTGCTGGACGATCTGGAGGAGAGAAAACCGGATCTGATCGTGCTGGATCCGCCCAGGGAGGGGGTTCACCCGAAGGCGCTGCAGAAGATCCTGAATTTTGGCGTGGAGAATCTGGTTTACGTATCCTGTAAGCCTACCAGTCTGGCGCGGGATCTGGAAGTGCTGCAGGCAGGCGGCTACCGGCTGGTGAAGGCGTGCTGTGTGGATATGTTTCCGAATGGGGTGAATGTGGAGACGGTCTGCTTATTGTCCAAACTCAATGTTGAACATCATATTGAGGTGGAACTAAACCTGGATGAGATGGATTTGACGGCGGCAGAGAGCAAGGCCAGCTATGAGGAAATCAAAGCGTATGTGATGGAGCATAGTGGACTAAAGGTAAGTAATCTTTATATTGCGCAGGTTAAGAGAAAATGTGGGATTATTGAGAGGGAGAATTACAATAAGGCGAAGGCAGAAGGCGTGAAAGTGCCCAAGTGTCCGGAGGAGAAGGAGAGGGCAATCAGGGAGGCGCTGGAGTATTTTAAGATGGTGTAAAGGAGAGGATTATGTCTGATTTTAAGATTAATACAGATGAAGCAATATTTGCACTGATGAATACGCGGCAGTTTAGTTTTGAATGTCTGCATGGTAATCCTAATGCTTTAAATCAAGAAATTATGGAACAAATGGCAATTAACTTACCCGTCAGAGAAATAGGTCCCGCTGTTTATTATAGGGCAAGGATAATAGATGACAAAGATGGTGAAAATACAGGAATTATATATGAAAGAGGAATCCCAATAACTGGATATGATGTCTGTCATTCCGGAGTTGCACCAGAAGATAAAATAACAGAAAACGGACGCGTAAATCATATTGGTGAGCAAGTACTATATTTAGCAGAAGATGAACAAACAGCTTGCAGGGAAACTAAAGCAGATAGAAATACTTATTTATCGGTTGCCGAATGCCCTATCGACCGGCCAATAAGGATTGTAGATTTTACATATTCCGTAGCATATGGATTAGAGGAAATATTTGATGAAAAAGTTTTAAAAATATTTGAAACATCTTATAACATAGATATAAGAGTATTGTATATGGGACTACGAGGTTATTTAACTGCGCCAGATTATAAGGAAACAGAGTATATTATTCCTCTGGCGTTTTTAGATAAATTAAAGAAGCGAAAGGATATTTCAGGTATAAAGTATTCCTCTTCTTACACAGATAAGTGTAATATAGCACTATGGGATGAAAATAAATATTTGGATTGTATTAACGGTAAAGTACGAAAAAGACTGTAAGCAATATTGTTGCAGTCCTTAAAGTAATAAAAATGGGAATATGTCATAATTTTCCCTGTTCTTTTTCATGCTGCATGATCGCTTGGCGGATCAGGTATAATACCTCCCCGTTGATCGATCTGCCGTCATATTCGGCAAGGTTCTTCAATTTCTCATGCGTTTCAGAGTCGATCCGTAATCCTAAATGCTTGTCTTTATTCATTGCTTTTCCATTGATCGAAAAGTTATATTTTCAATCTCTACTCCTTGAAAACTTAATTTAAGTATATTTTAAGTACATTTTGTGATATTATGTTCTGTATGGACTTATTTTAAGTACATAATATTTCGAGGCGGGAGGTTTGCGGTTTGTTCTTTTGTCTGCTGCTTATAATAAAAGAACGTTATGTATAAGGAGGCAGACCAATATGGAACGATACGGATATATCAGGGTTTCATCCAAAGACCAGAATCCAGACAGGCAGCTATTGGCAATGCGGGAGCAGAAGATCAAAAAGAGCAATATCTATCTGGACCGGATGTCAGGCAAGGATTTTGCAAGGCCGCAGTATCATAAACTGCTTGGGAAACTGCAAAAAGGCGATGTTTTTATCGTCAAGAGCATTGACCGGCTGGGCAGAAATTACGGCGAAATACTGGAACAGTGGAGGACGATAACCAAAGAGATCGGTGCGGAGATTCAGGTGCTTGATATGCCGCTTCTCAATACGGGAGGTGTACAGGAAGATTTGACAGGTGTGTTTATTGCAGATCTGGTGCTTCAGATCCTCGCTTATGTGGCGGAAACGGAGCGGGCGTTTATTAAGCAGAGACAGGCGGAAGGGATCGCAGCGGCAAAGCTGAAAGGCGTGCGGTTTGGCTGTCGGAGACTAGATACGCCGGATGGATTTGAAACCTGCTATGCTTTGTGGAAAGAACGTAAAATATCTGTGCGAAAAGCGGCTGAACTGTGCCAGATGAATTACAGTACCTTTTACCGAAGATGTAAAGAAAAAGAAAATAATGAAAAAAATAGTTTCAGATTGTAGACTTTTTGACACACATCAGATATAATGTTTTTATAAGAAATTATGTATATTTTTATTGAATAAAGAGGCAATTTGCGTTTGTTTCATTTTGTCTACTTTGTGAAACACTGGGAGGAAGCAAATGAATTGTCAGCTGGTATAAAAATTGTTTACTATAAGGAGATTGCTAAATGCAAAAAGAGAATATTCAACAAATAAAGACCTGTGATATGAAACGGTATCTTCCTTCATGGGCTAAAGTTGTAAAAATAAAAAATGGTGTTCCAATATATAACTTGAATATTTTTGAAAATATTATGTCATGGAATCAGGAGAACTTAGATATAGCGGCTCTGGATTATTATGGCTACCGAATCACCTATGGCGAGTTGCCGGATAAGGTGAACGAATATGTTTGTGGTTTCAAAAGCGTTGGTATTAGTAGTTCATCGGTTGTTACCTTGTGCCTTCCAGTCAGCATTGAAAATATGCTATCATTATTAGCATTGTGTTGTATTGGTGCTATTAGTAACAATGTTAATTTCCTTTTTTTAAAGAGCAATCTTGATTTGTACACTCATCAAAAAGGATCGGATACACTGATAATTTTAGATGCATATCTGCCCTTTGTGATTGATGATATTGAGAAAAGTCATATCAAGAATATTATCGTCACTAGTTTGAACGATTATCTTCCTGAATGGAATAAGCAGATATTTCAAGACATGTCAAAATTGCCCCAAAGACTTCGTGATGTATTTGACGATTCGCAAAAGCAAACTGTTTGTAAAGAAAAAATTGCAAAAGTGAGGTCGGTGCAATTTATTTCAATGCAGCAGATTATTCGGCTTGGAAAAGAGAACCTTTCTCCACTTGAAAGAGGGCCAGTGGATATTGAACGGGATATAAGTTATTCCTATACCAGTGGAACAACTGGGTTGCCCAAATGTATTGTATATAAAGAAGAATCGGCAAATGCCTTTATTGAAATGCATAATGGACTGGATACGAAAGATTTTGTTGGTGAACGTGTTTTTCAAATAATTCCATTAACACATGCAACAGGAGAACGTGTTTCTGGTTATTTACAAATGGCAAAAGGTAAAACGCTTGTTCCGCAGCCAATTTATAATAAGGATACGTTTGGTGAAGATGTAGCACGGTCTCGGTGTAATTGGATTGTCGCAGCGCCTAGTTTTTATCTTGCTGGGGTTGCAAAAGGTGTAATAGCACCAGATGCCCTTCGCCATGTGACACGCCCAAGTTCTGGCGGAGAACCTGTAACCAAAAGCAACGTGGAAATGATTGATAAGTGGTTAGCGGAAAACGGATGTAAAACTAGATTCGCCATTGGAGGCGGTGCAGCAGAAGACGGTTCTGGTACGATATTTACATATTTTATGGATGAAAAAACAAAAACTAACGAAACGGGATATCCACTTGCTCCGTACATAAAAGCAAAAATAGTAGATGAAAGTGGATATGAGGTCAAACGGGGAGAACGTGGAATTCTTCATATCAGTAGTCCAGCGGCAGCGGATAGGTATTTGAATGATACAGATGCAACCGCAGCACGTTGGTATATTGGCGAAGATGGATTTCGTTGGGGTGTGACTGGGGATATTGCTATTCAAAATCCGGATGGTTCATATAATATTCTTGGCAGAGCATCGGATTCTTATATTGATCGAGACGGTAATCGTGTTTATTTATTTGATATTGAATATTCTTTGGATATTAATGATCCGGTTATTGAATGGGAAATTACAGCCCATAAGTTATCAAATGATACTGCCGTTGTAGCTCAGGTGGTTTTGAAGAAAGAATATCTCCATCATAAAGCACATGCTATCAGATATTTGTGTAACAAGTATTCTTTAGATGCTGTGAAAATTTATGACAACTTTGAAATAAGTGATGTAACAGGTAAAAGAGATTTTCAGAGGCTGAAGGGTGACAAAGAAGGATATTATACGCCCATGGATGATATGCAGCTTGCACGAGTCTCGTATTTAGATGGAAATAGAATCATAGAAGAAATCATTACCGATTGCAATCTATAACAAGATTTGATTTTTTGAGATGAAAACGGTTAAGGAAAAAATATGTGAGTAATTTTGTATAATTGATCATTTTTATTACTCGCTTAATAGCTAAATAGTGATATAGAGATAAAACAAATAGGGGGATTATATGGCATATAAACAATCAATTTACAATGTTTTTTATGAAAAAAATAATATTCAGTATTTATGGAATACATATAGTGGTGCATTGATACAGCTTGATGAAAGTGGGCAAAAATATTTAAAATTGTATACAGGTCAGAACGATGGTTCTACAGAATTTAAAATGTTAAGCTCTAATGGATTTATAGTTGATGATCGGATTGATGAGCTTGGTAGAATTATATACTATGAAAAACAAGAAATGTATACTATGCAATCAGATAGTATTAGCGTTGTAATTGCATTGGGAATGGGGTGCAATTATAATTGTGAGTATTGTTTTCAAAGTTCGTGTGATAAATCAAGTTATATGGATGAAATAACAGCAGCAAAAGTCGTTGAATATATTTGTAATAAAATAAGACAAAATCCATCCATAAAGAGATTAAATATTAAATGGTTTGGAGGAGAGCCTTTATTATATACAAAGACATTAGAAATAATTTCTAAAAGAATAATTAAAGTAACAGATGAAAGCGGTATTGAGTATTCAGCAGGAGTTATTACAAACGGTTATTTCTTGGACAGAAAAATGGCATTAAAATTACGGAGTTATCGCGTTACAAAGGTTCAAATAACGATAGATGGAATGCTCGAAGAGTATTGTAAAAGTAAAGGTACACAATCAGAAAGTTTTTATACGGTTATAAACAATATTAAAGCAGCCAGTGATATATTGAAAATAACAATACGTTTAAATATTCCAAATAATGATTCAAATATGGCAATTGCAACAACAGATTATTTATTAATGGAGCTAAATTTACTGAGTAAAATACAAATCTATTTTGCCTATTTGAGAGATTATTCTAAAGATGAGAAAAAAGCAAGAGAAGCATATAAAATATATGCGCATAATTATTGTACTTGGCTTGATCATATTATCAAAAGATATGGCAATTCTATGATAAATGGCTCGATTCCAGTTCGAAAAAGAACTTCTTGTGGATATATTAGAATGCGAAATATATGTATAGGTACCAGAGGAGAGTTTTACAAATGTGAGCATTGTTTTGGAGATGAAAATTCAATTGTAGGAGATGTTTGGAATGACAAGTATTATAATAAAATGGAATTTACATACGCAACTACAATAGAGCAACGAACTAGCAAAAGTTGTTTAAAATGCTCCTTTTTACCAATATGTATGGGCGGATGCGCAAATGATTATTTAAATGGTCTGATTGGGCAAGATTGTGATGCTTTTAAGGATATTCAGTTTAAATTAAAACTTCTGGAAGGAGGAATCCGAGTATGATAGTATTAGTTGAAGCAGATAATTTATATGAAGGTGCAAGTTGTCAATGTGGTTGTTATGACCATTGTAGTTGTGATACAGAGTCATGCATGTGCGACGGTCAATGTCATGAAGGATAATAGTATACTATTTATTAACAATGCTAATCAATAATGTCCTATAGTGATGCATTACTAATTGTCTAATCAGATAGAGTGAATTTTGAAAAAGGAAAAGAAGGGGGATTATTTTATCCCCCTCAAGACCTTCATTCTCTCTGCATTACTGTGATTTTTCTTCAGTACTGCCATATATTCAAACAAATCTTGTCTTGTTGCGTCATCCAGTACATAAAAATCAGCGATCAGTTGATCTACAGTAGGCAGCTCGGTGTAGTCAAAATTCCTGATGATCTTTAAGGTGCGGTCGGAGAAGTAAGCTTTCTTTCCCATGTTGATCATTAGCCGTTCTTTATCGGAGGGAAGTTTCGGCAACGTTTCTATGTTTTCATAAGGATTGTCCTTGCAGATGGAATTGATAGGAATGTCGAGGATATTGGAAATACGCAGCGCTGTGTCAAAACGGATGGCGGCGTCACGCTGGATAATAGAGTAAAGCGTGGTAGGCGCAATTCCAGTCTTTCTTGCCAACTCTTTTACGGTCACGCCCTTCTCATCCAACAGATTTTTCAGATTTTTTCCATATCCCATTTCAATACTGTCCTTTCCGGTTTTGTTCAGTATAACACAGTCATCCAAAATACGCAAGGCGTAAAATTTGCATAAAAACAATAAAAATAGTATTGACAATGCAAACGAAGAATATTATTATGAGAATACAAATACGAAATGCGTACAGCAAGCACTGCCTGTGTCCGTACACAGGCATAAAAATCAAAGATTTTTATATTAGGGGGCGCAGAGCGGCAGCGGAGACAGTCCCCTAACCCCTAAATCAGCTTCACGCAATTCGTATAGAGTCTGGAAGAAAGGAGGGCAGCCGTATGGAGAAAAACCGTTCAAGAAAGCACAAATTTACTCTGTATCTCAGCGATGATGAAGACCGCATTCTGAATGCAAAATATAAGATGTCAAACATGCGCAGTAAATCCACATTTTTACGCCATATGATCGTTTATGGAGCGGTGTATGATGTTGATTATGCCTATCTTCGGGAATATAACTATCTGCTTGGAAAGATCGGCGGGAACTTGAACCAGATTGCAAAACGGATCAACGAAACGAGAAGTATTTATCAGACAGATATGGATGCGATAAAAGCAGAGATGGACAGGCTCTGGAAAGTGCAGATTGCCATGCTGAAAAAGCAGCCGGTTATAGAACAGTAAATGTAGTCTGTAAATTAAAATTCTGTCATTTGAGAATTGGCAGATGTGACATGAAAAAATGCTACCGGCGGCAGCGGGCGGATCATGCCTTGAAGACACCGGAATCTTACAGCGAGAGTGCAGGAGGGAGATCATTATGTGGAACAGAAGAAAGATACAAACTTGCCTTCCCGCGCGGAAGCGGCGGACAGGGATGCTGCTCTGCAGAAGTTTGCCGATTTTTTGTCGGAGATGATAGCAAGACATATATGTGAATTGGATATAGATTCTTTCTCATTACCGGATGGGAGATAAGAATTTTCTTGTCTATTGTATGGGTGAGAAGTATAATAAACATGTTATATATGTCCAAACTATATGGGGAAGAAAAAACGTGCCAAGCGGGAAAATTCACATAAAAGCAGTGCAGATGAGGAGAACGTGATGGATAGAAATGAATTAGTATTTTCACTAAGCCCGGATTTTATGGAAGATATTTCCAAAATTTTGGAAGAGGCTCGCAGAAATGCCAAAACAGCCGTCAATCTTTCCATGGTTTATGCGTATTACGAGATTGGGAGGAAGATCATTGAGGAAGAGCAGAACGGAGAAAACCGCGCTGCCTATGGCAAGCAGATCCTGAAGGAACTCTCTAAATATCTTACCCAAAAACACGGCAAAGGTTATTCGGCGGAAAATCTGAAATTGATGCGGCGTTTTTA
>CANQSA010000027.1 GCA_947626415.1 uncultured Lachnospiraceae bacterium | reverse complement strand
GCGTGTAGCTCAGCTGGATAGAGCACCTGGCTACGGACCAGGGTGTCGGGAGTTCGAATCTTCTCACGCACGCAGGAGGGGCCCACGGAAGTGGGCTCTTTTTCTTATGCGCCGGGCTCAAAATACCTTGACAAAAGAGGAATAAAATGCTTAAATAAGAATATCAATTGCAGGGGAACGAAGCCGGAGAACCGGCGAAGTTGAGAAGGTAAAACCTGACCCTTTGAACCTGTTGGTTAAGACCATGGTAGGGAAGCAGTTTGATTGTGTAATACACGGGATTTCAGGCTTCCATACTTTTGGTATGAAAGCCTTTTATTTTATATGGGTAAGGAGAAGCGATGAAGCATTGTTTGACGATAGCGGGCTCTGACTGCAGCGGCGGCGCCGGAATCCAGGCCGATCTGAAGACGTTTTCCGCACTCGGCTGTTTCGGAATGAGTGTTGTGACTTCTGTCGTGGCAGAGAATACCAGCCGTGTGATTTCTGCGCATACCATACCGGCGGAGGTGATCGCGCAGCAGATCGAGGCGGTATTTGAAGATATTCGCGTGGATGCGGTAAAGATCGGGATGCTGCCGGATGCGGAAGTGATGCGGACAGCTGCGAAAGAACTGCGGAAGTATCAGCCCAAGATCATTGTTACCGATCCGGTCATGGTGGCAACCAGCGGAGACGCATTGGTGGAGGAATTTGCCCAGGAGACATTGAAACAGGAAATCTTGCCGCTCACTACGTTATTGACGCCTAACATTCCCGAAGCAGAGGCATTGACCGGACGGACGATCCGGACCGTGGAGGATATGAAACAGGCGGCGTTGGAGATCGGGGAAACGGTTTCCGCCGTGCTCGTAAAAGGCGGGCATCTGACGGCAGATGCAGTGGATATTTTATATGACGGGAATCGCCACTATGAGTTTGCAGCGGAGCGGATTGATACAAAGACAACGCATGGAACCGGCTGTACCCTGTCCTCTGCCATAGCCGCTTATCTGGCGCGGGGACTGACGGTATACGAAGCGGTGGAGCAGGGAAAACGGTATGTAACGGAAGCCATCCGGCACGGATTGGATATCGGAGGCGGACACGGACCGACAAACCACTTTTATCAGTGGTATCCGAATTAGAATCAATAAGAGCGCGCAAGGCGGTCTGGAATGGAGGAAAGATGAGAGAGTATAAGACGCAGATGGAAGCTGCGAAAAAAGGAATCATTACGCCGGAGATGGAGGTAGTCGCGAAAAAAGAATATATGGATCCGGAAAAGCTGCGGGAGCTGGTGGCCTGCGGACAGGTAGCGATCCCGGCTAATGTGAACCACACCGCATTGTCTGCGGAAGGGATCGGAACCGGACTGCGGACGAAGATCAATGTAAATCTGGGAATTTCCGGCGACTGTAAGAATTATGAGATGGAAATGCAGAAAGTGGATATGGCAATCCGGTTTGGGGCAGAAGCGATCATGGATCTGAGCAATTACGGCAAAACCAATACGTTTCGCCGGGAACTGATCGCGAAATCCCCGGCTATGATCGGTACGGTGCCGATGTATGACGCCATTGGATATCTGGATAAGGATCTGCTGGAGATCAGCGCACAGGATTTTCTGAAGGTTGTGCGTGCCCATGCGGAAGAAGGCGTAGATTTTATGACGATTCATGCGGGGATTAACCGCCGCGCAGTAGAAGGATTCCGCAGAGAGGGCAGAGAGATGAATATCGTATCCAGAGGTGGATCGCTGCTGTTTGCGTGGATGATGATGACCGGCAATGAAAATCCGTTTTTTGAATATTATGACGAAGTATTGGAGATTCTCCGTGAATATGATGTTACCATCAGCCTGGGTGACGCGTTGCGTCCCGGCTGCTTAAAGGACAGTACCGACGCGGCGCAGATCGGAGAACTGATCGAACTTGGCAATCTGACAAAGCGCGCGTGGGAAAAAGATGTTCAGGTTATGGTGGAAGGTCCGGGGCATATGGCCATGGATGAGATTGCCGCCAATATGAAACTGCAGAAGCGGATCTGCCACAATGCGCCGTTCTATGTATTAGGACCTTTGGTTACGGATATTGCGCCGGGATATGATCATATCACTTCCGCGATCGGCGGAGCGATTGCTGCGGCAAGCGGCGCGGATTTTCTGTGCTATGTAACGCCGGCGGAACATTTGCGGCTCCCGGATGTGGATGATGTGCGGGAAGGCATTATGGCAAGCAAGATCGCTGCCCATGCGGCTGATATTGTGAAGCGGGTGCCTCATGCGCTGGATGCGGACAATGCAATGGCAAAGGCCAGACATGCCGTGGACTGGGACGCTATGTTCCAGGTAGCGATCGATCCGGAGAAGGCGAAACGGTATTTTGACAGCGCGCCGCCGTCAGAACGGCATACCTGTTCCATGTGCGGAAAAATGTGCGCGGTGAGAACGACGAACATGATCTTAGAAGGCAAAAAAGTGGAATTTTGTTCGGAACGATAACGGAAGGAAAAGAGAATGATTTGGGTCGGCCTGATTCAGAAAAGAGGACGGTATGAAGCATAGAAATATTAAGAAACTGACCTTGGCGGCAGTCTTAGTCGCAGTGGCGGCTGTGGGTTCTTCTTTTTCTTTTCCGGTAGGAGCGTCCAAATGCTGTCCGGCACAGTACTTAGTCAATGTGGTAGGCGGCGTTTTCCTGGGTCCCTGGTATAATGTGGCGATGGCCTTTTGCGCCAGCCTGATCCGGAATCTGATGGGAACCGGAACGCTGCTGGCTTTTCCGGGATCTATGTGTGGAGCTTTATTGTGCGGACTGGCATATCGGTTTTCCGGCCGGCTTGCGGCGGCATATCTGGGAGAACTGTTTGGGACTTCCGTTGTGGGAGGATTGCTTGCCTATCCGGTTGCGGCATGGATCGTGGGATCGGAAGCGGCAGTCTTTGGATTTGTGGTACCGTTTTTAATTTCCAGTTTGGGCGGAACCGCGCTTGCGGCGGTCCTGGTTACCGCATTGAAAAAGGCAAAAGTCTTAGATTTATTCTTAAAAAAGACCGGAATGGATTCGTAAATTGAGAAACAGAGGATAGCGATGTCGGACTTATTGACGTATCTGCGGAAGGAAAAGCCGCTGGTGCATTGTATTACAAATTATGTAACTGCGAATGATGTAGCCAATACCGTTTTAGGTATTGGCGCATCTGTCATTATGGCGGATGCGAAAGAGGAGACCGCGGAGATCACGGGAATCGCAAAAGCGCTGGTGCTCAATCTGGGAACTCCCGATCGGGAACGGATCGCTGCCATGCTGGAAGCGGGAAAGGCTGCCAATGCAGGTGGGATCCCGGTGGTGCTGGATCCGGTCGGCGCGGGCGCATCCGCATTTCGAAATCAGGCGGTCAGAGAACTGCTGGCGCAGATCGCAGTCACGGTGATCCGCGGCAATCTGTCGGAATTATCTTATCTGACAGGAATGGGACATGCTTCCAAGGGCGTAGATATGGCAGAAGAAAATGTGGGAAATGACGCTGCCCTGGTTGCAAAGCAGGTGGCGGAGAAATATAATTGTATCGGAATCGTAAGCGGCAAAACGGATGTGATCACAGACGGAAAACGGTTTCTGTACATTCAAAACGGAACGCCCCGGATGTCAGCCATTACAGGTGCAGGCTGTATGGCGGACGGGATTTTGGGTGCGTTTTTGGCTGCCCGCCGGGCGCAGACAGGCTCCGCAAAGTCAATTTCCGGGGAAATTTCAGAGTATTGGGACGCCTGCGCAGAGGCGGTTGCGGTGATGGGAATTGCGGGAGAGATTGCCGAAAAGCGGTGTCGGACAAGCGGAACCGGAAGTTTCCGTGTGGCCCTGATCGATGCGGTCAGTCAGATGGATGAGAAACAGATTGCCGAACTGGTACGGTATACAAAACAATACAGACAGTAGAGGAGAAAGCATGGAAACGGCAGATTATACCTTATATCTGGTAACGGACCGAAATCTGATGTCCTGTGATACGGTGGAGGAATCGGTCAGGCAGGCGGCAGAAGGCGGTGTTACGATAGTACAGCTGCGGGAAAAGCAGGCCACATCCCGTGAATTTTATGAGCAGGCGGTCCGCGTAAAAGCCATTACGGACGCTTACGGAATCCCGCTGATCATCAATGATCGGGTAGATATCGCGATGGCGGTAGACGCGGCAGGCGTTCATCTGGGACAAAAGGACATGCCCTGTTCCATTGCCAGAAAGATTCTGGGACCGGATAAGATCATTGGAGTTTCAGCGGCGCTTCCGGCAGAAGCGCTGCAGGCAAAAGCAGACGGCGCCAGCTATTTGGGCGTAGGAGCCGTATTTCAGACGGGAACAAAGCAGGATACCCGACCGGTGACAAAAGAGCGGCTGGCACAGATCCGCGCGGCAGTTGATCTTCCGATCGTCATTATCGGCGGAGTCAAGCAGAGTAATGTGCTGGAGTTTGCCGGTATGGGCATTAACGGCGCGGCTGTGGTTTCCGCCATAGTGGCGCAGCCGGATATCAAAAAAGCCGCGGAAGAAATGCGCCGGATCTTACGGAAGTTTTAATTATATCTATATGGAGGAAGATATGCAGAACAACAAAACAGAGATTCAAAAATTCCCGCCGATCGTTAAGGATTTCCCTCATATGATCCATGGCGCGGACTATAATCCGGATCAATGGCTTTCCATGCCGGAGATCTTAAAAGAAGATGTACGCCTGATGAAACTGGCACATATGAATGCGGTATCCATCGCTATTTTTGCATGGAAGGCGCTGGAACCCGAGGAGGGCGTTTATACCTTTGCGTGGCTGGATGAACTGATGGATCGTCTGGCGGCAAATGGAATCGGCGCGGTACTGGCAACGCCGTCGGGAGCAAGACCGGCATGGATGGATGCGGCGCATCCGGAGGTACTGCGGGTATCCGCCAACCGGGTGCGGAATCTGCACGGACAGCGTCATAATCACTGTTACACGGCTCCTTATTACAGGGAAAAAGTAAGGCAGATGAACCGCATGCTGGCTGAACGTTACGGGAAACATCCGGCTTTAAAGCTGTGGCATATTTCCAATGAATACGGAGGAGACTGCCATTGTCCGCTGTGTCAGGAAGCCTTTCGGGAGTTTTTGCGGAATAAATACCGGAACGATATCAACGCATTGAACGATCAGTGGTGGACCAGGTTCTGGAGCCATGAATTTTCAGACTTTGATGAGATTGAGTCCCCGTCTCCGCACGGAGAAAATCAGATCCATGGCCTGCATCTTGACTGGATGCGGTTTGTAACGGCACAGACGAAATCCTTTATGGAAAATGAGATCGCGCCTCTTCGGGAACTTACGCCGGATATCCCGGTCACTACGAATCTGATGGGGACTTATGAAGGCCTGAACTACTGGGAAATGGCGCCGATCATGGATGTTATTTCCTGGGACAATTATCCGCAGTGGCACAATGACAGCGTATCGGACAGTCAGGTGGCTTGCCGGATCGGATTTATCCATGATATCAACCGGTCTTTGAAGAAAAAACCGTTTTTACTGATGGAGAGCACTCCCAGCCAGGTAAACTGGCAGCCGGTCAATAAATTAAAGCGGCCGGGGATGCATGCCCTGTCTTCCATTCAGGCCGTTGCGCACGGCGCGGACAGCGTACAGTATTTCCAATGGAGGAAAGGCAGAGGCTCCAGCGAAAAGTTCCACGGCGCAGTGGTCGATCACTACGGAAAAGAAGACACCAGAGTATTTCGGGAAGTGGCGAAGCTGGGAGCAGATCTGGAAAAACTGGATGAAATTGTAGGGACAGTCACGATTTCCGAAACGGCAGTGATCTACGATTGGGAAAATAAATGGGCGATCGACCATTTACAGGGTCTGAACCGGCATCGGGACTATGAGCCTACTTGTGTCAGTCATTACAAACCATTCTGGGATATGGGAATTTCCGTGGATGTCAACTGTATGACAGAGGATTTTTCACCTTATAAGCTGGTAATCGCGCCTATGCTGTATATGACAAAAGCAGGCGTGACGGAGAAACTGCGCAGCTATGTAGCGGAGGGCGGAACGCTGATCCTTACCTACTGTAGCAGTTATGTGAATGAAAATGATCTGTGTTATCTGGGCGGATTTCCGGGAGAACTGATGGATGTGGCAGGTGTATGGGCCGAGGAGATCGATCCGCTGTATCCGACCGACACGAATTCGATTACGTTATATAACGCGGACAGAGCTTATTTTGAGAAAGAGCGTTATACCTGCCGGGATTTCTGTGAGATCATTCACGCAAAAGAAGGCGCGGAGGTGCTGGCAGTTTATGATTCCGATTTTTATACGGGAATGCCCGCGGTTGTCCGGAACCGCTATGGAAAAGGGACCTGTTATTATATGGCGGCCAGAACGGAGCCCGCGTATCTGCGGGATTTCTATGGGAAACTGGCAGCGGAGCTGAATCTTCAAAAACCGGATTATACAGAGATCCCGGACGGCGTTTCGGTGCAGACGCGCTGGGGAAACGGGTCGCGCTATGATTTTATCATGAATTTTAATCCGGCTCCGGCCGTTGTAAAAGGCGTCAGCGGAACCGATGTGATCTCCGGAGAGGATCTGCAGGGAGAATGCAGATTACAGACATATGAATGGCGGATTCTGAGACGCTCCTAACTTTTTATCAGTTTTTGGTTGAATAAAAATGGAATTAAGAGTAAAATAAAAGATACGAGTGAATCGATACGCGGGATAAAGTACGGAAGAACGGGAGAGGAGACGGACGATGGGTCTAATCGGCGCAATTTTTTTAGGCATTGTTCAAGGGGTGGCAGAGTTTCTGCCAATCAGCAGCAGCGGGCATCTGGCGATTTTTAAGAATTTATTCGGGATGTCAGACGTCAGCATTTCATTTGATATTTTACTGCATATGGGGACACTGATAGCGATCTTTCTTGTATATTGGAAGGATATTCTGAGATTGCTGATAGACGGCGTGGGGATTATCGTAGACAGCTGTTATAATATATATGCGGCGATCGCGATGCGCAAAGGACGGAATGTCGGTTACCGCCGCGTGATTACGTCCGCGTATCGGAAATTTGCCTTGCTGATCATTATCTCTACGATCCCGACAGGTATTTTGGGGATTATAACGAAGGATATGATCTCCGCTGTGGAAAAGACACTCCTGGTACCGGGAATCTGTCTGCTGATTACCGGCGTATTGCTTTTGATCTGCGATCTGGTTACGCCCGGACGGAGAACGCCGAAGCAGACGACCTGGCTGCATGCGGTAATATTGGGGATCGCGCAGGGATTTGCGATCCTGCCCGGCATTTCCAGATCCGGAACCACCATCACAGCAGGCTGCTGCATGGGACTTCGCCGGGACTTTGCTGTGAAATATTCGTTTATCATGTCGATCCCGGCAATCCTGGGGGCTATGATCTTAGAGGGAAAAGAAGTCTTTACGACGCCGCTTGCGGACGGGGAACTGCGGAATTATCTGATCGGCGCGCTGGTTGCCGCGATTGTCGGATATATCTGTATCCGTACCCTGCTTGTGGTTGTAAGACGTAAAAATTTCCGGTTTTTTGCTTATTACTGCTTTGCCGTCGGAGCCATTACGCTGATCGTACATTTTGTCAGATAGAATTTGGAGGTAGAAAAGAGTGGCTGGTACGCAGAAAAAAACAACCCAAAAGAAAAAGACCGCCAATCAGACCGGAAGAAAGAAAACAACAGCTGCAAAAAGCAGTTCTCAGAATAAGAATACCGGGAAACCCGCAGAAAAATATGTGCCTACAGAAAAAGATATCATGCTGCATAAGGAAGTGAAACTGTTGGTACTGGCTGCGGTTTCTCTTATTTTATTATTGAGTAATTTTGGAATATGCGGTACGGTCGGCAATTTTGTAAGCCGCATTATGTTCGGCGTTTTCGGGATATTTGCCTATATTGTACCTGTATTGCTGATTTTGGGCGGCGCTTTTCTGATCTCCAATTTCGGAAATCGGAAAGCGGTCATTAAAATACTGGCAGGCATGTTGCTGCTGATTCTCCTGTGCACGATGGCGCATATGATCCTGATCGGAACGTATATGGAGAGCAGTATGGCGGAAACCTATCGGTTTTGTGCCGAGCAGAAAAACGGCGGCGGCGTGATCGGCGGATTTTTCGCACAGATACTGACAACGGCTGTCGGAACGGTCGGAACTTATATTGTATGTATCCTGCTTGCGGCAGCGGCGTTTGTGCTGCTGACGGAACATTCCGTTGTAAGCGGCGTAAAGCGGCAGGGACAAAAGGCCTATCATTCTGCCCGGGAAGATATGGCCAGATTCCGGGAAAATCAGGAATATGTCAGAGAGGAACGGGAGAGAAAGCGGGAGTTTGAACGCCGCTATAAACGGAAGGGCATTCCGATGGAGGAGACCGCGCTGAAGCAGTCCGGGGAAGAACTGATCGACAGCGATATGCGGGAGCTGCATGCGGATACTTTTGAAAATGAAGGAAAAACCGCGGAACGCAGGCCGGAGGAATTTCGCGGCAGGGTTCATATCCATACGCAGGAAACAGGAGCGCAGACGGAGTCTGTACGGCAGGCACAGATCCCGCTTCCGTCGGATCCGCAGACGGAGTCCGGAGAACCGTTTACGCCGAAAGAGCGGGTTGAAGTCAGCGCATCAGCGATGGAGACTATGCGGCGCAATCCCTATCAGGCAGAGGTTCGAGTACATACAAAAGGAGACAGTACGGATGTGCGGGAGACCCCCGTACCGGATACGGCACACGCGCAGTCAGATATGCCGAAAACGGAACCGAAAAAGAGAAAGAAAGCATATATGCTGCCGCCGATGCATCTGCTGAATTTCGGCACGGGGGCGTCACCGGCCGGCGGAGAAGCAGAGCTGAAGGCAACGGCGATCAAGCTGCAGCAGACGCTCCAGAATTTCGGCGTGGGCGTTACAATCACAGATGTAAGCAGAGGTCCGTCTGTTACTCGGTATGAACTGCAGCCGGAGCAGGGAACTAAAGTATCGAGGATCACTTCTCTGGCTGATGATATCAAACTGAATCTGGCGGCCCCGGATATTCGGATTGAAGCGCCGATCCCCGGGAAGGCGGCAGTCGGAATCGAAGTTCCCAACGCCAGCAGGGATACGGTATATTTGCGAGAATTACTGGAATCTAAGGAGTTAAAGCAGCATCCGTCCAAGATTGCCTTTGCCGCGGGCAAGGATATTGCGGGCAAGGTCATTGTGGCGGATATCGCCAAGATGCCGCATATGTTGGTTGCGGGGACCACAGGCTCCGGTAAATCCGTATTCACAAATTCGATTATTATGAGTATTTTATATAGGGCGAAACCATCCGAGGTGAAACTGATCATCGTAGATCCGAAAGTGGTGGAGTTCGGCGTATACAATGGGATCCCGCATTTGCTGATCCCGGTCGTGACCGATCCGAAAAAAGCAGCCGGCGCGCTGCAGTGGGCAGTTGCGGAAATGCAGGAGCGGTATAAGAAATTTGCGGAACTGGGAGTCCGGGATCTGAAGGGCTATAATGCCAAGATTGCGGATCAGCCGCAGGAAGAGGGCAAAGAAACGGAGCCGATGCCGCAGATCGTTATTATTATTGACGAGCTGGCAGACCTGATGATGGCCGCCGCCAAGGAAGTGGAAGATTCCATCTGCCGTCTGGCACAGCTGGCGCGCGCGGCGGGAATCCATCTGATCATCGCGACGCAGCGTCCTTCGGTAGATGTGGTGACCGGCCTGATCAAAGCGAACATTCCGTCGAGAGTTGCCCTGCTGGTTTCCCAGGGAATCGATTCCAGAACGATCATCGATATGAACGGCGCGGAAAAGCTGCTGGGAAATGGCGATATGCTGTTTTATCCGTCCGGCTATGTAAAACCGGTTCGTCTGCAGGGCGCGTTCATTTCCGACGGAGAAGTTTCCAGAGTTGTGGAGTTTATTACCCAGCAGAGCGGAGAAGTAGCGTATGATGAGACGATTACGCAGCAGATTGCCAATGCGAGTATGGAGAATAATATGGATGCCGGCGGGGATGCCGGCGGAAGAGATCCTTATTTCAATGAGGCGGCCCGATTTGTGATCGAACGGGAGAAAGCCTCTACCAGTATGCTGCAGCGTATGTTTAAAATCGGCTTTAACCGGGCGGCCCGGATCATGGATCAGTTATCAGAGGCTAATGTAGTCGGAAACGAAGAAGGCACAAAGCCGCGCAAGGTGCTGATGACAATGGAACAGTTCGAGGATATGCTGCGGAATGAAGCAAAGGAATAGTGTGTAAACTCTCTGCAGAGGATGAGATTCCTTTCACAGAGAAGAAAATACAGCAGCCTGCAAGACAGGCAGAAGGGAAGGCAAATTACATGAAGACAGATATTGAAATCGCAAGAGAGGCGAAGATGCTGCCCATTCGGGAAGTAGCCGCAAAGCTGGGGATGGAAGAGGATGATCTGGAATTATACGGTAAGTATAAGGCAAAGGTTTCCAATGAATATCTGAAGAAGATCGAGGATAACCCACAGGGCAAACTCGTGTTGGTAACGGCGATCAATCCGACTCCGGCAGGGGAAGGAAAGACAACGGTCAGCGTCGGTCTGGGGCAGGCGTTATGCAAATTGGGAAAACGGGCAGTGATCGCGCTGCGGGAGCCCTCCCTGGGACCTTGTTTCGGCATTAAAGGAGGCGCTGCCGGAGGCGGTTACGCACAGGTAGTGCCGATGGATGAACTGAATCTGCATTTTACCGGTGATTTTCATGCGATCACGGTTGCCAATAACCTGCTGGCCGCACTGTTGGACAATCACATTCAGCAGGGAAATGAACTGGGAATCGATACCAGACAGGTAGTATGGAAGCGGTGTCTGGATATGAATGACCGTGTACTGCGAAATGTAGTAGTCGGTCTTGGCTCTAAGATGGACGGCGTTGTCAGGGAAGACCATTTTGTCATTACGGTGGCTTCCGAGATCATGGCGATCCTGTGTCTTGCCAATGATATGGCGGATCTGAAAGAACGTCTGGGAAATATTATTGTAGCTTACAATTACGAAGGAAAGCCGGTAACGGCAAAGGACCTGCATGCGGTCGGCGCGATGGCAGCAGTTCTGAAGGACGCCATTAAGCCCAACCTGATCCAGACGCTGGAAAATACGCCGGCCTTTGTTCACGGCGGCCCGTTTGCTAATATCGCGCATGGCTGTAATTCCGTAAGAGCAACGAAAACTGCTTTGCGGCTGGCAGATATTGTAGTGACGGAGGCAGGATTCGGCGCAGATCTGGGCGCTGAGAAATTCTTTGATATCAAGTGCAGAAAATCCGGATTAAAACCGGATGCCGTAGTTTTAGTCGCTACGATCCGCGCATTGAAATACAACGGCGGCGTCGCTAAGGCGGATCTGAATCAGGAAAATCTGGACGCTTTGAAAAAGGGAATCGTCAACCTGGAGAAGCATATTGAAAATCTGCAGAAATACGGGGTGCCGATCGTAGTCACCCTGAATGCGTTTGTAACGGACAGTGAAGCAGAAAATGCCTTTGTAAAGCAGTTCTGTGAAGAGCACGGCTGTGAGTTTGCGCTGGCAAGAGTATGGGAAAAAGGCGGAGAAGGCGGACTGGATCTGGCCAGAAAGGTAGTTGAGACCCTGGAAACCAAAGAAAGCCACTTTAAACCGCTGTATGATCTGTCGCTGCCGTTAACCGATAAGATTGAAACCGTAGCGAAGGAAATATATGGGGCTTCCGGCGTGGAATACGCGCCTGCGGCCGCGAAGGCACTGGCGAACATTACGGCCATGGGATACGGAGAACTGCCGGTATGTATGGCAAAAACACAGTATTCACTCTCCGATGACCAGACAAAGCTGGGACGTCCGGAGAATTTCACCGTACATGTCAGAGAGGCATATCTGTCAGCAGGAGCGGAGTTTGTGGTTGCGATCACAGGTTCGATCATGACGATGCCGGGATTACCAAAGAAGCCTGCTGCGTTTGACATCGATGTGACGGAAGAAGGAGAGATCACAGGCTTATTCTAAAAAATTGTTGGAGTTTTTATGGAGCTTGCATTTTGGAAAATGCACGGGATCGGCAATGACTATGTATTGGTCAACTGCCTGGAACAGACCATAGAGAATCCTGAAAAAGCCGCCGTTTTGCTCAGCGACCGGCATACGGGGATCGGTTCGGACGGACTGATCCTGGTGGAATCGTCGGAAACCGCAGATTTTCGGATGCGGATGTACAATGCGGACGGGAGCAGAGGCAGAATGTGCGGAAACGGAATCCGGTGTCTCGGAAAGTATGTATATGATAACGGGCTGACGAAAAAAAAGCAGCTTCGGATCGAAACAGACAGCGGAGTACGCGAATTGAAATTAGAAGAACAAAACGGGACCGTAACCCGTGTTACAGTGGATATGGGGATACCCAGTATGGAAGCAGCAGAGATTCCGATTCAGACAAAAGACCCGAGGTGGATACACAAAGCGATCTGCCTGGGGAGCAGGCTGATTCATGTGACCTGCGTGTCTGTCGGGAATCCCCATACTGTTATATTTGTAACGGATGTGCAAAAAACAGATGTGCACGGGATCGGCAGAAAACTGGAACATGCACATTGGTTTCCGGAAGGCACCAATGTGGAATTTGTAGAAGTAAAAGGTAAAAACCGGCTGCGCGTACGCGTATGGGAACGGGGAAGCGGTGAGACGCAAGCCTGCGGAACCGGGGCCTGTGCCAGCGTGGCGGCAGCGGCAGAACAAGGCATTTGCGAGCAGGGACTTCCGGTGTTTGTGGAACTGGAAGGCGGTAAGCTGACGGTCTGGTATGAACGAAACGGCAGAATCCGAATGCGGGGACCTGCGGCATTTGTCTTTTCCGGACAATGTCAAATATAGAATTGGATCTGCGTTAAGCAGAAAGGGGAGCGGCTATGGAGCTTTTGGAATTATTACAGGGCTTAAAGGCTGCGGTTGTGAAAGGAGAAGACCGGGAGATCACCGGTCTGACACAGGATTCCAGACAGGTTTTGCCGGGAGTGCTGTTTTTTGGGGTGAAAGGATATCAGACAGATGGAAATCTGTTTTTGCAGGATGCGATAGACCGCGGGGCGGCTGCCGTTGTCACGGAAGACGCGCGGCAGGCGGGAAAACTGGTCTGCGGGGACGGACAGAGTGTTGTTGTCGTATCCGATGTACGCGGCGCGATGGCGATGTGTGCGAAGCGTTTTTACCGGTCACCCGATACCCATATGACAATGATTGGGATTACCGGTACAAAAGGAAAAACAACTGTAGCGAGTATGATATATCAGATTTTACTTGACAGCGGGAAAAAGGCTGGAATGATCGGTACGCTGGGATGTTTCTGTCCGGATGGGACCAAATGCGCGGAATCGGTGAATACCACGCCGGGAACCCTAACCTTGTGGAAGGAACTGGACAGACTGGAAAAGTCCGGCGCGCAGTATGTGGTGATGGAAGTTTCCTCCCAGGGCATGAAAGACCGGCGGGTCGAAACGATTATGTTTGATTACGGGATTTTTACCAATTTATCTGTGGATCATATCGGTCCAGGGGAACATCAGGATTTCGCGGAATACAAAAGCTGTAAACAGCAGTTTTTCAAGCAGTGTCGGATCGGGATCTATCACAGCGCGGATGCCTGCTGGAAGGAAATGGCGCAGACAGAGCGGATTTATACGTACCGGTTTATAAAAAATGAGGCGGAAGAAACTGCAGATTTGTGTGGCATGGAAGCAGGAAATTCGGAATTTGCTGTTTCGGGAATGTTCAATGCGAAGTTTTCACTGAAAATTCCCGGGCAATTTTCCGCGGAAAATGCGCTGGCCGCTATTTTATGTACGCATTTGCTCGGAATCCCCACAGAACAGATTCAAAACAGTCTGTCGAAATGCAGGGTGCGGGGCAGGATGGAACCGGTAGAAACCGGTCTGCCGTTTGGAATCCTTATCGACTATGCGCATAACGCGGAAAGTCTGAGAAAGGTGCTGGAAACATTAAAACCGGTCTGTAAGGGGAGGTTGATCGCGCTGTTCGGATGCGGAGGCAACCGTTCCCGGACCAGACGGTTTGAAATGGGGAAGATAAGCGGGACCCTGGCGGATATTACGATCCTTACAGAAGATAATTCGAGGGAAGAACCGCTGTGGCAGATTCTTACGGACATTGTAACAGGAATTCAAGAAACAGACGGAGCGTATATGGTCATTCCAAATCGCAGGCAGGCCATAGCTTTCTGTCTGAAGCTCGCGGAAGAAAACGATATGGTTCTGCTTCTGGGAAAAGGACACGAGACCTATCAGGAGAAGCATGGGGTCAGGACAGCATTTGATGAACGGGTTGTCGTCAGCGAATTGCTTGCGGAATATAAAACTGCGGCAGAGAAGGGATAACAAAATGAAATACGCGGATGTGATCGTAGATATCTCCAGTGGAAATCTGGATCGGACATTTCAATATCGGATACCGGATCTTCTGCAGGCGCAGATTGCCGAAGGAGTGCCGGTAGAAGTTCCTTTTGGAAAAAACAATCGGATGATACAGGGGTATGTGGTGGCATGCAGCGATACCCCTGCGTATCCGGTGGAAAAAATAAAAGAGATTTATAGCATTAACAGCCAGTCACTGGAAATTGAGGATCAGTTGATCAGACTGGCAGCCTGGATCCGGAACACATACGGCGGAACCATGAACCAGGCTCTGAAAGTCGTACTTCCCATTAAAAAACGGGTAAAACTGAATGAAAAAAAGTGGATCCGCAGAGTGGCTTCGGAAAACGAAATCCGAAGCTGGCTGGAGGAAAACCGGAATAAACGGAATCAAAAGGGTAGAAAACGTCTGCTGGAAGAACTGGCAAAAGAACCGGTGCTGTCGTGGGAAGCAGTGACGGAAAAACTGCACATTGCGCCTTCTACCATTCAGGGACTGGAGCAGAATGGTATGATCCGCGTAGAACGGATGGAAGTGGGGAAAAATCCCATTCAGGTTGAAGAAAACGAAGAAAAACGGATTGTTTTGAATGAAGAACAGCGGGAAATCTGTGCCAAAATCGGAGAAAGTATTCAAAAGGGGGAAGGAAAGACTCATCTGATCCATGGCGTGACCGGAAGCGGAAAAACCGAGGTATATATGGAACTGATTGCCCGTACCCTGGAAATGGGAAAGCAGGCTATCGTTTTGATTCCGGAGATTTCGCTTACCTATCAGATCGTGATGCGGTTTTACCACCGGTTTGGAAATCAGATCGCGATCATGCATTCCAGACTGTCTCAGGGAGAGCGGTATGACCAGATGAAGCGCGCGAAGGAAGGGAGCATTTCTATTATGATCGGTCCGCGCTCCGCTTTGTTTGCTCCATTTCCCAATCTGGGACTGATCATTTTAGATGAAGAACAGGAAAATGCCTATAAAAGTGAAACCGTACCGAAATATCACGCCAGGGAAACGGCCATAGCCAGAGCGGCGCTTTGCGGCGCTACGGTAGTGCTGGGTTCCGCGACGCCTTCCGTTTACGCATATTATCAGGCCATGCAGGGAAACTTTATCCTGCATAAGCTGAGTGAACGGGCAAACGGACAGGAACTGGCAGAAGTGGAGATCGTGGATCTGCGGGAGGAACTGAAGGCCCGGAACACGTCTGTGTTCAGCCGGCGCCTGCAGGAACTGATCGAAGACCGGCTGGAGAAAAAGGAACAGGTCGTATTGTTTTTAAACAGGAGAGGGTATGCGGGCTTCGTTTCCTGCCGTTCCTGCGGAGAGGCCATCGGCTGTCCGCACTGTTCGGTTTCGCTTACGGCGCACAGATCGGCGGCAGGGACCAGGCTGGTCTGCCATTACTGCGGTTATACGATGCCTATGCCGGATCGGTGTCCTTCATGCGGTTCTCCCTATATTTCCACCTTTGGGATCGGAACGCAGAAAGTAGAGGATATGCTGAAAAAACGGTTTCCGACAGCGCGCGTGCTGCGGATGGATCAGGACACGACCCGCGGAAAGGACGGACACGGGAAAATCCTGTCGGCGTTTGCCAATGAGGAAGCGGATATCCTGATCGGGACGCAGATGATCGTAAAGGGACATGATTTCCCGAATGTAACGCTGGTCGGGATCCTGGCGGCGGATCTTTCTCTGCATCAGTCGGATTATATGGCGGCGGAGAGAACCTTTGATCTGCTGACGCAGGCGGCGGGACGCGCCGGCCGGGGAGAGCGGAAAGGTCAGGTGGTGATCCAGACCTACAAGCCGGAAGATTACAGTATTCAGGCCGCCGCGGCGCAGGACTATATACGGTTTTATGAAATGGAACTGCCGCACAGGCAGCTCGGAAAGTATCCGCCCATCTGGAAGATGGCGGCAGTCCTGCTTGCTTCGGAATCCGAGCAGGCCGTCCGGGAAGGCGCCCGGCAGATGGCGGAGAAGCTTCGGACGGTGCCGGGACTTACCGTAGTAGGCCCCACGGAAGCAAGTGTGGCAAGAATCCAGGATATTTACCGATTTGTGTTGTATTTGCGGGCCGAACAGGGTAAAATACTGAAAGACGCGAAAGAAATGGCGGAACGGCTGGCATCGGATTCACAGATATTTAAAAATCTGAGTGTACAATATGATGATACACCAATGATGAATTATTAAGAATAAGAATGGAGATTATTATGGCGACTCGATTGATTAGAACCTTAGGGGACAGCGCACTGACAAAGACCTGCCGGGAAGTGAAGGAGATCACACCGCGGATCCGCACGCTGATCGAAGATATGTTTGAAACCATGTATGCGTCTGACGGCGTAGGATTGGCAGCGCCGCAGGTGGGAATCTTAAAACGGATCGTAGTGATCGATATCGGGGAAGATCCTCATGTCCTGGTGAATCCCAGAATCGTTGCGGCAGAAGGAAAACAGACCGGCTATGAAGGCTGTTTAAGCGTACCCGGAAAATCCGGCGTGGTGACCCGGCCCAATTATGTCAGGGTAGAGGCCTTTGATGAAAATATGGAGCCGTATGTGCTGGAAGGAACTGAAATGCTGGCGCGGGCGATCTGCCATGAATGCGACCATTTGGACGGGAAATTATATGTGGAACTGGCAGAAGGCGGGCTGATCGATAACAGTGAGCTGGAAGAAATGCAGGAATAGGAGTCTGACAATGAGAATTATTTTCATGGGAACCCCGGATTTTGCGGTACCTGCCTTGCGGGCGCTGGCAGAACACGGACATGAGATCGCGGCGGTCGTAACGCAGCCGGACAAGCCTAAGGGCAGAGGCGGGCGGATGCAGTTTCCGCCGGTGAAAGAGGCTGCGCTGGAACTGGGAATCCCGGTATATCAGCCAGCGAAAATAAAAGCGCCGGAAGTGATCGCGCAGCTGCGCGCGCTGCAGTCGGATGTGATCGTGGTTGCGGCTTTCGGACAGATCCTGCCGAAGGCAGTCCTGGATCTGCCGCCCTATGGCTGCATTAACCTTCACGCTTCACTTTTGCCGAAATACCGCGGAGCGGCGCCGATCCAATGGGCGATTTTGAATGGAGAAACGGAAACCGGGATCACAACGATGCAGATGGATGAAGGACTGGATACCGGAGATATGCTTGAGACAGTGACCGTTCCGATCGAGCCTGACGAAACAGGCGGGAGCCTGCACGATAAGCTGGCGGCGCTTGGCGGTCCGCTGATCCTGTCTACGCTGGATCAAGCGGAAGCGGGGACCTTAAAGCCGGTAAAGCAGGACGGCAGCCGTTCCTGCTATGCCGGAATGCTGGATAAGAAGCTGGGAGAACTGGACTTTACCAAACCGGCTGTTGTTCTGGAACGGCTGGTGCGGGGACTGAACCCGTGGCCCAGCGCCTATACAAATTTTCACGGTAAGATCTTAAAGATATGGCAGGCGGAAGTGACGGACGCTTATTCGGGAGAACCCGGGGAGATCGTCGCTGTCACAAAAGACAGGATCGTGGTGGCGGCAGGAGAGCAGTGCCTGGCGATCAAAGAATTACAGCTCGAAGGAAAGAAACGGATGGATACAGCCGCTTTCCTGCGGGGAGTGACGGTTGAGAAAGGAGAACGGCTATGATGCCTTATTACTATTATTTTGACTGGACCTATCTGTTGATCCTGATCGGAGTCGCGCTGTCTTTACTGGCGTCCGCGAAGGTGCGGAGCACCTACGCAAAGTACAGCCGGGTGCAAAATCACGCGGGGCTGACCGGCGCGCAGACGGCGGAGCAGATCCTTCACCGGGAAGGGATCTATGATGTGACGGTACAGCATATATCGGGAAATCTGACCGATCATTACGATCCGCGTACGAAAACACTGCGTCTGTCGGATGCGGTTTACGCGTCTGCCAGCGTCGCGGCGGTCGGGGTCGCCGCGCATGAGTGCGGACATGCGATCCAGCACGCGAAAGGATATGTCCCGCTTCGGCTGCGGGGCGCGCTGGTTCCGGTGGCTAATTTCGGCTCCGGTATTTCCTGGTTTTTAATCATTGCCGGTCTGCTGATTGGCGGGAATTCTTCCCAGTGGCTGATTAATGCCGGAATCGCCGCATTTTCCCTTGCGGTATTATTTCAGGTCGTTACGCTTCCGGTAGAGTTCAATGCGTCCGGACGTGCGCTTCGGATCCTGGAATCGAGCGGAATGCTGTATGATACTGAACTGACACAGTCCAGGAAAGTTTTAAGCGCCGCGGCACTGACTTATGTGGCGGGAGCAGCCGCAGCGATCTTACAGCTGCTGCGTCTGATCATTTTATTCGGAGGCCGCCGGGATGACTGATATACCCAATCCCAGAGCGCTGGCTTTGGATATTTTAACGGAAAATGAAAAAGAAGGGGCTTACAGCCATCTGCTGATCCGGCAGATGCTGGAAAAATATCAGTATCTGAAGAAACAGGACCGCGCGCTGATCACCCGGCTGGCGGAAGGAACCATTGAGAACCGTTTGTATATCGATGTGATCCTGGATACCTGTTCCAAGCTGCCGGTCCGTAAAATGAAGCCGGTTATCCGGAATATCCTCCGGATGGGAGTTTATCAGATTATTTGGCTGGATCGGATCCCGGATTCGGCCGCCTGTAATGAAGCGGTAAAATTAACGGAAAAACGTGGGTTTCATCAGCTGAAAGGCTTTGTCAATGGAATCTTAAGGAGAATTGTCCGGGAAAAGGCACAGTGGGCGCCTGAAAAACTGAAAGAGCGGTATGCGGATGATCCGGTACAATACCTCTCCCTGCGCTATTCCGTACCGGAGTGGCTGATAAAGGACTGGCAAGCTGTATATCCGTATGATATCATTGAAACGATTCTGCAGGGTATGTATACGCCGGCACCGACGACCGTACGGCTGCAGACGGATTTTGCTTCAGAAGAAGAAATCTTAGAAAGCCTTTGCGCGGACGGATGCCAGACCGTCCGATGCGAAGCCGCGGACGGCGTGTTCTATGTAAGCGGCTATGATCATCTGGAAGCGCTGAAAGCATTTCAGAACGGCTGGATCATGGTACAGGACGCCAGTTCCGTTCTGGCGGGCCTGACAGCGGCTCCGAAAGCGGGCGATCTGGTCCTGGATGTCTGCGCGGCGCCGGGCGGAAAGAGCCTTCATGCCGCCAGTCTCCTGCGGGGAACCGGCATGGTAGAAGCCAGAGATATTTCAGAGTATAAGATCGCGTATCTCAATGAGAATATCAGGCGGATGCGCCTGACAAATATCCGGACTAAAGTATGGGACGCTGCGGTTTTGGATGAATCGATGCGGGAGCGGGCGGATATTGTGATCGCGGATCTGCCCTGTTCCGGATTGGGCGTTCTGGGCAATAAGTCAGATCTGAAATACCGTATGACGGCGGAGAAGCAGACGGAACTGGTGCGTCTGCAGAAACAGATCCTGACGGCAGCCGCTGCCTACATAAAGCCGGGCGGATATCTGGTTTACAGCACCTGCACCATAAACAGGCGGGAGAATGAGAATATGGTCTTCTGGATGACGCGGGAACTGGGACTGACTCCGGTGGATATCAGTCCGGTGTTCGCGAATCTGCCTGCCTGCACGACAGCAAAAGACGGTTACCAGCAGCTTCTGCCGGGCATTCACAAGACAGCCGGATTTTTTATCAGTAAATTACGAAAGGGTTTATCATAGGATTTGCAGTGACAGAGATCAAGAGTTTCACTTACGGACAGTTGGAAAATTGGATCACAGAGCAGGGAGAGGCGAAGTTTCGCGCAAAACAGATTTATGACTGGATGCATAAGAAATTGGTGACAGAATGGAGCCAGATGTCCAACCTGCCGGAACGGCTGCGGGATCTGCTGAAAGAACAGTTTATGCTGACGGTTTTAAGACCGGTGGAGATTCTGCATTCTAAACAGGACGGAACGCGAAAATATTTATTTGAACTTTCGGACGGCAATGTGGTCGAAGCGGTCATGATGCCGTACCGGCATGGAAATTCTGTCTGCATTTCTACGCAGGTTGGCTGCCGCATGGGATGCCGGTTCTGCGCGTCTACGCTTGACGGCCTGGTTCGCAGTCTGACAGCGGCGGAAATGCTGGAAGAAGTATATGGCGTATGCCGGGATCTGGGCGGCCGTGTCAGCAATATCGTGCTGATGGGAAGCGGAGAACCGTTTGACAATTATGAGAATGTGATGCAGTTTCTTCAAATGATTACGGATGCATACGGTTTAAATATCAGTGCCAGAAATATCACGCTGTCTACTTGCGGCCTTGTGCCGGGGATCCGCAAATTCGCGGACCGGAAAGGACAGGAGACTCTGGCGATTTCTCTGCACGCGGCGGATGACGAGACCCGCAGAAAAATGATGCCGGTCGCAAACCGGTATTCGATCGCTGAAATTATGGAGGCGTGCAGATACTTTTTTGAACAGACGGGTCGTCGGATCACATTTGAGTACAGCCTGGCGGCGGGGGTAAACGACCGGCAGACGGATGCGGCCGGCCTGGCGGCGCTGCTGAAAGGGCTGCCCTGCCATGTGAATCTGATCCCCATAAATCCGGTTCGGGAACGGCAATTCCGGCAATCCCACATGGCGGACGTGAATCATTTTAAGAATAAACTTGAAAAAAGCGGAATCAATGTTACCATAAGAAGAGAGATGGGAAGAGATATACAGGGGGCCTGCGGTCAGCTCAGACGAGGTTTTTTGGAGACTAAAAAGAGCCAATAGAAACATTTTCATCAATACTTCCAGATGAGCAATCATACAATAATGACAGGATTTACAGCATCGCTGATTTTATGAGAACTCTCACAGATCATCAGCTCGTTTTTATATCCATCCAAATGCAGAACGGCGGCGGAAAATTCTTGCCGCCGCTTTTTGAATTTTGAAACATTAACTTTACATCATAGATAAAAGCAAATTCCCATAACCCCAGAAAACAACAGCAACAGAATCGGAGAAAACGGCTTCTTTCGGAATTTTGCGTACGCCGTCGCCGACACAGCGAGAATTGCAAAAATAACGCCTGCTTTCCAATCCAATAAAGCGGAATCGTGAACGGTTTGAATGTTCGCAACGGTACTTAGAAGCAGAATAAATGCCGTTCCTAAAATCAGTCCTGTGATTACCGGGCGTATTCCGTTTAATACCGACTGCACACCGGCGTATTTCATCACTTTTTTCAAAAGTGCCGCAATCAGCAGGATCACAATGAAGGACGGCAGGACAACCCCGAAGGTGGCGGCAAGTGCGCCAACAAATCCTGCCTGTGAAGAACCGATAAAGGTCGCCATATTGACGGCGATTGGCCCCGGTGTGCTTTCGGATACAGCGATAAAGCGGAGAAGCTGTTCTTCGGTTAGCCAACCGTTTGACAGAACTTCTTCCCGTATCAGCGAGATCATCCCATATCCGCCGCCGAAGGACACGGCGCCTATTTTCAAAAATGTCAG
>CANQSA010000026.1 GCA_947626415.1 uncultured Lachnospiraceae bacterium | reverse complement strand
TACAGCGCCTATCCTCTCGCTGCAATGGAATTCGCAAAAAAGTTCGGGAAGGATTTTACCTTCAGGATCACACAGGTAATCGGACTTACCAACGACGATGCCGTCTCCAAAGAATACCGCCCGTTCAAACAGATGATCGAGTGGCTCAACCGCACCTATAAAGCCTCTTACCGCCATACAAATGGGTTTGACAACATCGACGGCGCCAGCTATGGCCTTGCCCTCTGGGTCGCCTACTATAACTTCCTGCGCCCACATAAACACAACTTCCTTGGCCAGCAGACCATCTTAGAACTCCAGAAACAGGGTACCGCATAAGTGGAGCGGAGCCGTTGTCAGGGGAACCGTGGAATACCGGAACCGCCGTCAGGCGGTGAGGATATGCCGCGAAAGTTCCTTGACAAAAGGCTCACGGATCATCCTGTCCAGCAGAAAAGGGGCATCTGCGCCCTTTTCCCGCCTTCCGGCGAGGACGGGTGCGGGCAGAGCCCGCTAATGCCTCAAGGAGCTGGTCCCTTGTGGGGTTTGGAGCAACGCCCCAAGGTCTTATGACATCAATATCTGCATTTTTCAAGGTTCATTGGAGCCTGTTTTTTTTCGACTTAGTTTTTCATAGCTTACTTGACACTACCAAATCCCGATTTCATATTCTCAACATTTTCCTCCAATTTAAGCTAAATCCGGTCAATCACCCGACATACAATTTACACCGTAAAGGCGCACTTTTCAATTATTTTTCGGCTTTGTGTCAAGCTCTGCAAGATCATATCAATGTTATTTACGGTTTTAATACCATCAGATAACTGCAATTATGGTTGTAATTCTTCCAGAAATTTCTGCATACGTTTGGTTACAAATTCGCTTTCTTTCATAGAGACGAGTTCATTTCTGCTCACCCACTTATATGCAATGGTTTCCCCGTCTTGCAAGATGACACAGTCTTTTTTACAGTCCGTCACGCACAGAAATTCAACATAGAATGTATTATGACTTCTCACTCGCCCTATTTCAATCAAACAATCGGATTCTATTCCAGTTTCTTCCTGCAACTCTCTCGCCGCACATTCCAAAGGAGTTTCGCCGCGTAATGCCGAACCTCCCGCGGTAGCTTCCCACATACCGCCGAAATGTTTGCGCTTGTCGCGCTGCATCAGCAAATAGCTCCCGTCGGTATGCTTCACGATGATCTCGCTAACTAAATGGAAAAGCCCATTGGGAATAGGTTCTCCCCTTATCAACGTCACATTGCTGATTTTGTTGAAATCTTTATCATAAGCATCCCATACTTCCATATACTTTTCCTCCCTCTTCCTATCCTCTGCACAAAATGTTTGACTTGTATCCCGTCCGGTTTATTATACGGCATCTGCCTGATTTTTTGTAACAATGTCCGCAAACCATACAAACTTTGTCCGTATTTGTCAGTGAAAAAAGGAAATGGATACGGCAAATACCCCTTCCGCGTAGTTTACCTCCATATCTCCCTGATATTTATTCACGATCAGCTTCATGCTTTCCATGCCCAGCCCATGAAGGCCTTTTTCTTTCTTTCCGGTCAAAAATCTTCCGCTCTTTGTCCTGGGTTCTTCTCGGTACGGATTCCTTATTTGAAAAAACGTAATGTCGTTCACATTTCGAATGGTGAGCTGAATCCAGCGGTCTTCCGCAGCCAGTTCCATGCAGGCTTCCATCGCATTATCCAACGCGTTTCCCAAAAGAGAAATTGCCTCCTGCTCCGTAAGCTGCAGACTGACCGGCTCTGCATCAATCTGAATAGGAATCCGATTTTCTTTCGCCTCCGCTTGCTTATATGCGATCAGGATATCCAGCGAATCAATCCCGGTCTGCTTTCTGACCGGCTCTCCGCGGTCAGATCCCTGCAGTTCTTTCATATATTTCCCGGCTTTTTCATATTCCGCATTGTTTAAATAATTTTCCAGTACCAGATACTGATTCCTGATATCGTGATAGAAAATCTGATTTTTGCGGTATTCCGCAAGCACTGTCTCATATTTTTCCGCCGTTAAGCTGTTTTTTTCTTTTGCCAGCATCAATTGATATTTTTCCTGCAGAAAAACGGTATATTGATTCATTGTATACACGGTCAGCAATACAAAAAGCAGCAGCAGAAACCAGAGCAGGACCGTGTTAATATGAATCTGCTCAAAGGTCGTCGCCGCCAAATAAAACACAATGCCGGCACACAGTACTATGCCGGCCAGAATCGTCCATACCCGTGGTTTTTTCTTAGGCAGATATTTTCGTAAGAAGAAAAAATAAGTAAGAAACAGTACTCCCTTTGCAAATACGACGTAGAGTAACCGTTCGAGTGAAAACGCGTCTGCAACATCGGCGGCAAACTTTTCATTTTGAATTACAATCCCTGCGACAGATACCGTTAGAAAATCTAAAATGTATACCAGCAAAAAGTAGCCGACAGACAAAACAACGCTATCCATAACCTTTGTTTTGTAGATAATGCAGGAATTTATAACAATTCCCAGAATGGAAACCAGCGTCGCTGCAAGGGAAAATAATTCCATCTGGTTGATCAGAAAAACGACGAGCGAGGTCAGCGTCACTGCCGCAATACTTTCTTTCCATTTAATTTTCGTGTCTCCCAGCACTTTTACGTTAACCAGAACGCCAATCATTCCTTCGATAAAGCATGCGGAAAACTCAACAATTTGATATAAAACATTCATAGCGGTCTGCTTCCTAAATAAATATTTACCAGCTTTTTCATATGCGCGATCCGAAGATCATTTGCTTTCAGCACCAGTCCGTTATCCATGATGATCTCCCCTTTTGTTATGGTTTGGATATGCTTCAGACTAATGATATTTCCTTTGTCAAAAAACACCATGGCAGGATCATTTAACTTTTTACAGACTTCCCGAAGGCTGCTCCTTTCCTTTTCCGTTCTCCCGTTTTTCAGTTCAAAAACAACATTTTTCTGTTCTCTCCTGATCCGGATCATATCATCCTGGCACAGCTTTACATATTTTCTCTGATTCTCTATCAGATACATCTTTTTCTGATCGATCTGCGCCAGATGCGCGAACAATTCTTCCAGCGCAGTCTCCAGTTCCTCAGCTATCTTTTCTTTTAAAATGTATTTCACTACGCGGACGCCGCATGCTTCTACGGCATAATCGGCAAAAGAGGTCAGATACAGGAAAAAAGCCTGATCCGAATATTTTTTTACATGTTCGGCTACTTCAAGGCCGGAACCCATCTCCATGCCTGAACGCGTCTTCATCTGAATATCCAGCAAATATGCGTCAAATTGACAGCCGCTTTCGATCCGTTCCATTAAAAAATCGCTGTCCGTATAAGATTCGATCTTTACTGAAATGTTCCGCCTCTCACAAAAATTTTGTACGAAGCTGCATATTTGTTCCAGATACCTTTCTTCATCATCACATATCGCAATCCGGTACATTATATCTCTCCTGTGCCTTTCCGATCAGTTTTTTCGTATGATCCGCCATAAAGAGCGGAATGTTCAGCACATCCCCGTCCAGTTTCAGATTATCCATTGAAAACCGGATGCGGAGTTTGACTTCTTCCGGAAACAGTTCCTTGAACCTTCGCAGGCTCTTGCTTACGGTATTCGTTTCAGACTTGACCTCTACGGGGAAAATATCGTTCTCCCGCTGAATCAGGAAGTCTACCTCATAGGGCGGGTTATTCTGACTCCAATAGCGGGGAAGGACTTCAAACTGCGTAATCAGGGTCTGCAGCACATAATTTTCTGTCAGCGCTCCTTTAAATTCCGTAAAAAGCCGGTTTCCTTCCCCAAAGGCGGTAGGCGCCAACTGAGCCAGACGCCGCAGAAGGCCTACATCCGCCAGATAAATTTTGAAGGCCGATAAATCATCATAGGCAGCGATCGGCAGCCGGGGCGCAGTGCTGCGATAGACCTTATGCACCAGTCGGGCGTCCACCAGCCATTGCAGCGCGTCTTCGTACTCCCGGGCACGGGCGCCTTCTTTTACAACTTTGTAAATAAATTTTTTGTTTTCCCGGGCAAGCTGGGATGGAATGGACTTCCAGATCAGAGAGATCTTCGGAAACTCTTTCACATCCGGATGCTTGGCAAAATCCCGCTCATAAGCGCCGAGAATGCCGGAAAGCGCCTCCTGCATAGCCTCCACGTCCCGCTCCTGAGTCCACATAGCCACCGGCTCCGGCATTCCGCCGGTAACGTAATACATTTTGAGCTTTTCCGTCAATGGATTGAAAAAGGCATCCGGGATCGGTTCGATCGTATCGATACCGTTCAGATATTCCACAAAATTCCCGTCTCCGTTCGCCATCAGAAATTCCGTGAAGGTCATCGGATCGATCTGCATAAAATTAACTTTACCAACCGGAAAAGACGCCGGTTTTGCCAGTGTAATGCCCAATAGGGAACCGGCGCAGGCAATATGGTACTGCGGCGCGTTCTCGCAGAAGTATTTCATGGAGTTGATCACCTTGGGGCAGTCCTGTACCTCATCGAAAATAATAAGCGTCTTTTCGGGCAGAATCCGCTGCCCGCTTGCCAGAATGAGATTTTGCAGAATCCGCTCCACATCCTTGGTCGTCTCAAAAAACTGCTTGTATTCCTCATTTTCATCGAAGTTGAAATACGCTGTATTTTCATAGTACCGCTTACCGAACTCTTTCAGCACCCAGGTCTTCCCCACCTGCCGCACGCCTTTTAGGATCAAGGGTTTGCGGTGTTTTGAATTTTTCCATTTCAGCAAATCATTCAGGATCAATCGTTCCATTCTATACCTCGTCACATTTTTATATGAATATTCGTGTTGTTTTTCACACTTTTCTATTATTATATGGTTTACGCCATAAAAAAACAAGAGGATCCATTAAAAAATCTGTCTTTTCTACGCGCAAAACTTTATATTTCCTGTATTTCTATCTATACAAATTCAATTTTTTTGCTATAATAGAAGCGCTGTGTTATAAAATGTCACCCTCACACAGAATAAAGACAAAAGAAACAATATGGAGGAAAAAGATGAAAGACATGATAGAGATCCGCTGGCACGGGCGCGGAGGCCAGGGTGCGAAAACAGCGGCACTTCTTTTGACAGATGTGGTATTTCAGACGGGAAAATATGTACAGGGCTTTCCCGAGTACGGACCGGAGCGTATGGGCGCTCCCATCACCGCGTATAACCGGATCAGCGACCGGGAAATCCGCGTGCATTCCAATATTTATGAACCGGATTATGTGATCGTAGTCGACAGCAGTCTGCTGCATGTGGCAGACGTACTGGCAGGCTTAAAAGAAGACGGCGCGCTGATCATCAATACGGAGGATTCCGAGGAAGAAGTTCGCAGACAGTTAGGCGGTTATCAGGGCAGACTGTACATGGTAGACGCCAAGAAAATTTCTCTTGCCACGCTGGGAAAATATTTCCCGAATACGCCTATGCTGGCGGCGGCCGTAAAGATTACCGGCGTAATGGACGAGGCGGAATTCCTGTCCGCCATGGAAGAATCCTTCCAGCATAAATTCGCAAAGAAACCGGAAGTGATCGAAGGCAATATGAAAGCCCTTCGCATGACTTTGGAATCCATACAGTAACAAAGGAGACTACATAGATGAACGAATTCAGCAAGTTGAATGAAACGACCCCCTGGCAGGAACTGACCGAGGGAATGAAGATTTTTACGGGCGGCAACTCCAGAGATTTCAACACGGGAGAATGGACCACCATTAAACCGGTGGTGAATGAGGAAAAATGCAGACACTGCCTGATCTGCACGCCGCTCTGCCCGGACAGCGCGATCCCCGTAACCGAATCCAGACGCGGCACGATCGATTACGCGCACTGCAAGGGCTGCGGAATCTGCGCGAAAGCATGTCCGTTCGGCGCAATTGAGATGAAACCGGTAAAACCGGCAGAAAAACGGTAAGGAGGACACTATGGGTAAAAAAGACAGAATGTCTGGCAACGAAGCCGTTGCCAACGCTTTAAGACAGATCAATCCGGATGTTATGCCGGCATTTCCGATCACACCGTCTACGGAGATTCCACAGTTTATGGCAACCTTTGCCGCAAACGGTCTGATCGATACAGAGTTTATTCCGGTAGAAAGTGAGCACAGCTCCATGAGCGCGTCCATCGGCGCGGAGGCTGCCGGCGCGAGAACCGTCACCGCTACTTCTTCCTGCGGTCTGGCCTTTATGTGGGAAGAATTATTTATCGCCGCTTCCAACCGTCTTCCGCTGGCACTGACGCTGGTAAACCGCGCGCTGTCCGGCCCGATCAATATCAACTGTGACCACTCCGACAGCATGGGCGCAAGAGACGCCGGATGGATCCAGCTCTATGCGGAAACCAACCAGGAAGCCTATGACAATATGATCATGGCGTACCGGATCGCGGAGCATAAAGACGTCCGCCTGCCGATCATGATCTGTCAGGACGGTTTCATCACGTCTCACGCCGTTATGAATATTGAAGTGCTGGAAGATGACGTCGTTAAAAAATTTGTCGGCGACTATGCGCCCGACGACTATCTGTTAAATAAAGAACGCCCGATGGCGGTCGGCCCTTACGCCGTTTCCGGTTTTTATATGGAAGCGAAACGCCAGCAGGCGGAAGCGCTGCGAAATGTAAAGCGCGTAGCGCTGGAAGTTGCCGCGGAGTACGAACAAATCTCCGGACGGAAATACGGACTCTTTGAGGAATACCGGATGGAAGACGCGGAATATGCGGTCGTGATCATCGGTTCTGCTGCCGGAACTGCCAAAGACGCGGTTGACAGGCTTCGGGACGAGGGCATAAAGGCCGGCGTCATTAAGATCCGTTTCTTCCGGCCGTTCCCGGCTGCTGAAATCACAGCGGCGTTAAAAAATGTGAAGGCAGTCGCCGTTATGGATCGGTGTGAAGGCTTCAGCGACCATGGCGGTCCGCTGGGTGCCGACATGATCTCCGCCATGTATCAGGCCAATCTGAATGCTTACGCGGTCAACTACATTTACGGTCTGGGCGGCCGTGACGTTAAGGTAGAAAGTATTCTGGAAGTATTTGCCGCGCTGCAGGAGATCGTTTCCACAGGAAAGGTCGGCGAGACCTACCGTTATCTGGGACTTCGGGATAGAAAGGATGCTTAGTTATGAGTTATAATTTTAAAGAATGGATGAATAAACCGGAACGGCTGGCTCCGGGACACAGAATGTGCGCGGGCTGCGGCGGCACCATTGCCGTAAGAAATGTGCTTCGCGCCCTGCATGAAGGCGACAAGGCCGTAATCGGCAACGCGACCGGCTGTCTGGAGGTTTCCACATTTATGTACCCCTATACCGCATGGGAAGACAGCTACATACACAATGCGTTTGAAAACGCCGGTTCCACATTAAGCGGCGTAGAAACCGCATACCGCGCCTTAAAGAAAAAAGGCAAGATCGACGATACCTATAAATTCATTACCTTCGGCGGTGACGGCGGCACTTATGACATCGGCCTGCAGTCTCTGTCCGGCGCTATGGAACGAAACCACGATATGGTATATGTCTGCTATGACAACGGCGCCTATATGAATACCGGCGTACAGCGTTCCTCCGCAACGCCTATGTATGCAGACACCACGACCACGCCGGTAGGAAAGAAATCCATCGGTAAGCTGCAGAATCGGAAGGATCTGGCAGAGGTCATTGCCGCTCACGACATTCCCTATGTGGCGCAGACTACCTTCGTACAGAATTTCAAAGACCTGCATGTAAAGGCGGAGAAAGCCATCTACACGCCGGGCGCTGCCTTTTTAAATATTATGTCGCCCTGCCCCACCGGCTGGAAATATACGCCGTCCGATCTGCTGGAATACTGCAAGATGGCCGTTGAAACCTGTTACTGGCCGCTGTTTGAAGTGATAGAAGGCAAATGGATCCTGAACTATGAACCCAAAAAGAAACTGCCTGTAGAAGAATTTTTACGGGGACAGGGCCGGTTCAAGCATTTATTTAAGCCGGGCAACGAGCACCTGATCGCGGAATTCCAGGCGGAAGTGGACCGCAGATGGGAGCAGCTGCTGTACTTCTGCAACCGGTAGCGAGGTCGTTATGAATAAAAAGGAAATTGCGGAAATCAGAAAACAGTTTACGCCGGACCGCAATACCATTACCCGCATCTGCGGCTGTTATGTGGACGGTGAGAAAAAGATTCGCTTTATTTCGAAGGACGCCTTTCATTCCCTGCCGGAAGAGGACGCTTTTAAATATCTTTCCATTTTTAAGCATTCTCTGTCCGGTGTTGTAGGGAAAAATCTGCTGACTATGGAATTTCCGCTGGCAGAAGAAGCCGACGGCGGAACGCAGGAATTTTTGCTGCGGCTGAGAAACAGCCGGTTGGCGGACGAGGAACTGGTTCAGGAATTTTATAACAAGGTGATCGAGAATTATACCTATCCTGAGAATTATTACATTATCCTGATTCATGTCGCCTATGACGTACCGGGGAAGGCCTCCGACGGATCGGAAATGGAGGACGCGTCCGATACCGTATTTGAATATGTGCTGTGCAGCATTTGTCCGGTAAAGCTGTCGAAAGCGGCGCTGGGGTATAACGCCGAGAAAAACCGGATGGAAGACCGCATCCGGGACTGGATCGTGGACGCTCCCGCCAACGCATTTCTGTTTCCGGCCTTTCATGACCGCGCGGCGGATCTGCATGCCGTTTTATATTATTCTAAGGATTCGGAAGAACTGCAGGAGAATTTTACCGGCTGTGTGCTGGGCGCCATGCCTCCTCTTTCTGCCGGAAGTCAGAAAGAAACGTTTCAGTCTATGCTGACGCAGTCGCTGGGAGAAGAATGTAATTTCGAGGTCGTTCGTACCATTCACGATACGCTGCATGAAATGCTGGAAGAACATAAGGAAGAGCCGGAACCGCTTGCTTTAAACAAAAATGATGTCGTTCACATCCTGGAGGAAACCGGCGTTTCCAATGAGAAAATCGAAACCTTTGAACAGGACTTTGAAGAAATTCTCGGAGAAAAGCCCGAGCTGCTTGCCTCCAATATCGCAAATACGAGAAAATTTCACGTAAAGACGCCTGACGTTGTGATCCAGGTCAATCCCGACCGTACCGATCTGATTGAAACAAAAATCATCGACGGCAGACAGTATCTTGTCATTGCCGTCGATGATCAGATTGAAGTAAACGGTGTCAATATCCGCGCCTTAATCTCCAAAACTGAAAATTAAGACAGCCCAGCCGGTTCTAGTCGTCATATTCTTTTTCGAATTTGATAATGGAACCGGTTGTTGCGTTGATATCGTAACTGTATTCATAATTTCCGGATTTAAAATCAATTTCATATTTCTTTACGCCATCGTCAAAATCCAGTTCACATTCGTATTCCCGGATCTGATTTTCCGTCAGTCCCGCATGGGAAAGCGCTGTCGCTTTTGCCTGCTCCCGGCTTACCGTCGTTTGGCTCCCGTTCTGATTCTGGCTTCCCGTGACCGGCTGCTGTGCCTGTGAGCTCTGCTGAGTCACCTGCTGTGTTTGCCGTTGGGTCTGCTGCTGCCGTTTCAGTTCCTTTTCATGCTTTAAAATGGAACCGTCAGCCGCATTGATCTCGTAATCATATTCATAGTTACCGGCATAAAATTCGATCTCATATTTCTGAATCCCATCGTCATAGTCCAATTTCGCTTTAACCAGGCTGGCCTGATTTTCCGTTACCCCTGCATGCGCAAACGCGATCGCTTTCGCTTTTGCCTGATCTATCGCTGTCGCAGCCGGTTTCTGCGTCTGCCGCTGTGTTTGCTGCTGTGTTTGCCGTTGCGTCTGTTGCTGCGTCGGCTGCTGTCCCTGCGTATCCTTCTGTTCCGTCAGCTGCTCAGTCGGCTGCTGTCCCGGTGTTTTATCCTGCCCGGTCTCCGGGATCGGCAATACTCCGGTTTCCTCCCATTCCTTATCGTTGGAGATGATCGTTCCGTTTACAGCGTCCACATCATAATCATACTCGTAATTGCCTGCGTAAAATTCCACTTCATAAACCAGCAGTCCGTGCTCATAGTCCAATTCCATCCGAAAACCGCGTACATCCGCTTCTTTCACATCAGCATGCGCAAATACAACTTTCTTTACCGCCGCTTCATCCAGATAAGCCTTATCGCTGGCGTTTCCAATAGCGTTTACGGAATCCAGCGCTCCGTCTCCGGAATCCGACAGATTCGCGCGCAGCAGATTCAGTTCATTGATGGACAAGGTCGTCAGATCCGCGAAATTGTACAGCGGATTCTTCGCCGCGATCTGCTGGATCAGCTGTGCCTTTCCTACGGTGATGTCATACTGCTCCGCCAGCTTCTTAAGATCGGCGTTATCGCTGATCTGCTGGCTTAATACCGCGCCCTCAAAAGTATTGCTCTGCAGGATCTCATTGATCTCGGCTGCCAGCCTTCTCTCCAGATCCGCGCCCTTTGCCGCGTCGTCGTTATCCACACTGATCAAAATGGAATTCGCAAGCTCGCTCAGATATCCGTTCCGCAGCATGGAGCCGATCAGCGCGTTGACGGTTACATCCAGACCGCTGCCTTTAAAATCCATATTTCCGATCACGGTCTGGCCGTCTTTGTTCCGGCCGATCACATCAATGACCTTCTCTTTTCCGTTTACCTGAATCTCAATACTGGGATTCACGTCCAGTTCCACCACAGAGGCAACTCTGTAATTGGTCCGATAGATCTGAAAGCCGGTCACACCTGCCGCGATTACTACAAAAGCCGCTGCCACTGCCGCGATCCGCGCCGCGATTGATCTCTTTTTCTTCGTTTTTTCCATATAAACCACCCTTCCCTTCTGCTCTTTGCAATCGGAGATTACCTGCTGAAGGACATCCGGTGCGGCAGCAGAAACGGATCGTTTCAGTTTCGCTTCAATTTCTCTGTTCTTCATACGCATTCTCCTTTAACAAATACTGCTTTAATTTTTTCAGTGCCCTGTTATATTTGGAAAGAACAGTAGGTAACGGCAGTTTCAAAAGTTTCGCGATCTCCCGGTGTTTAAAACCGGAAACCACATGTAACATAACAATCTGACGTTCTTCATCCGAAAGCCTTTCCATACAGGCCAACAGCACAAGCCGGTCTTCGCTGTCCATTCCGCTCTGTGCTTCCACATATTTTTCCCAATCCTCCGCTTCGATATGCTGATATCGACCTACCTCCCGAAGTTTCTGCATACACAGATTTCTCGTGATCGTCAAAATCCATGCCAGCGCCTTCCCCTGCGAACGGTATCCCGACGCCGCCGCGTGAATCTGCAGATAACAGTCGTGCAGCACATCCTCGGCATCCTGCGGATTTTTTAAGATAGAAAGTGCAAAACCGTAAACAGAGGCCTGAGTCGCGTTGTATAACTGTGTCATGGCTTCCCAATCTTCTTTCGCCACGCCTGCGATATAACGATCCAACTGTGCTTCCCGCTCTGTTTCCGTTACCGTCGACAAGTAACTCATGCCGGTTTTCACTCCTTTCATATGGTTAATGGATGAAACTTAGATTTTATTGCATTTTTATTTGTGAAAAAATTGTGAACGTCTTATTCCTGATTGATCGCTTTTTCCAGCGCTTCCTTTTCTTCATCCCCCAGCGTAATATAGGACTCTCCCTTAATGATCTCCTTGATATAGGTATAGCAGGCCTCCCGGCTGTGCATTACGTTCAGCACAAATCCATCGTCATTGGCGTTTAACAGCGCCAGCGCAAAACTGAGCTTTCCGCCCATTTCTTTAAACGCGTCATATTTTACGATGCCGACCTTCTGATAGCTGCTTTTTAATTTGCCCGCAACCTCTTCTACCCGTTTGGTGCGCTGCATATCCGACACCAGGATCTTATCCAGCTTCGCCAGGGACGTCCCCAGAGACGCTTCCAGACTTTTCGCGTCTTTGCCCATCATAAACCGGTTATACTTTTGAGAAAGCCGGGTGACCCAGATAAACAGCACCGCTACCAGCACAAGCAAAAAAATCGCGGTCACCGCTAAAAGCAGCAATAACTTATTCGTATCAAAATTCAAATTATCAAACATGGTACCCTCCGTTTTTATTTATTCTGCAGTAAATCCATAATCCGCTCCAGTTCTTCCAGCGAATAATAATCGATTTCTATTTTTCCTTTTCCGTTCGCGCGGTTTTTCAGTACAACCTTTGTTCCGATCGCCTGTTTCAGTTTTTCCTCGGCCTGCCGGTAAAATATATCGTTTTCCGGTTTCGCTGGTTTTGGCGGCTTCGGTTCCAGAATGGTTTTTACCAGCTTTTCCGTTTCCCGCACGCTCAGATTCCGCGCACAGATCTCTTTTGCCGTCTGAAGCTGTACTTCGCCGTCCGCAATTCCCAACAGCGCGCGGGCATGTCCGCTGCTTAACTCCCCGTCCGCGAGCATCTGCTGCACCCGTTCGTCCAGCTTCAGCAGCCGCATGGTATTGGCAATGGCTGTCCGGCTCTTTGCGATCCGCTCTGCCAGTTCTTCCTGCCGCAGCGCGTATTCATCGATCAGCTGCCGGTACGCCATCGCTTCTTCAATGGGATTCAGATCCTCCCGCTGCAGATTCTCGATCAGCGCGATCTCCATGATTTCCCGGTCGCTGTATTCCTTGATCACAACCGGCACTTCCTTGATCCCTGCCAGCTTCGCCGCGCGCCATCTTCGTTCTCCCGCTATGATCTCATAATATCCGTCCCGTTTCTGCACGACCAGCGGCTGGATCACGCCCACCTGTTTCATGGACTCCGCCAGCTCCGCCAGCGCTTCTTCCTGAAACTGTTTCCGCGGCTGACTCCGATTCGGCTCAATTTCCGAGACGCGCAGCTTCTGTTCTTTCGGAACTTCCTTCACAACCTCTTTGATCACTTCTTTGACTACTTCCTTCACTTCCGCCGGATGTTTCTTGGACTCCCGCTTTACGCCGGTATCCGGTATAAGGGAATCCAGACCTTTCCCCAATCCGCTTCTTTTTGCCATATCAGTACACCTCTTCTTTAACTAAAAATCTTCTTCCGGTTCCTCTCCCCGGTGGATCACTTCTTCCGCCAGCAGCCGATAAGCCTCCGCGCCGGCCGACCGGCTGTCATACAGATTGATCGGTATCCCGTGGCTGGGCGCTTCTGCCAGCCGCACATTCCGCGGGATAATCGTCTTGTAAATATGCTGCTGCAAATGTGCTTTTACATTTTCTACGACCTCCAGAGACAGATTGGTTCTGGCGTCGTACATGGTAAAGACGATCCCTTCGATCTCCAGATCCGGATTCAGCCGTTCCGTGATCAGATCAATGGTATGCATCAGCTGTGACAAACCCTCCAGCGCGTAATACTCACATTGTATGGGTACCAGCACGGTATCCGCCGCCGTCAATGCGTTGACCGTCAGCACATTTAACGAAGGCGGGCAGTCGATCACGATATACTCGTAATCTTTCCGCACCGGCGCGATGGCGTTTCGCAGGATAAATTCTCGTTCGTTCATACCGATCAGGTCGATCTCCGCGCCGGATAAATTTACATTAGAGGGGAGCAGAGACAGATTCTCAAGTACGTCCGGAATCAGACATTCCTCCAGCGTACATTCCCCGATAAACAGCTCATATACCGTATTTTCCAGTTCATTTTTATCGACGCCCACGCCGCTGGTGGCATTTCCCTGCGGATCAATATCGATCAGCAGGGTTTTCTTTCCCAGCTCCGCCAGGCAGGACGCCAGATTTGTTGTCGTTGTCGTCTTTCCTACGCCGCCCTTCTGGTTGGCAACTGCAATCATTCTCGCCATGGATACCTCCTACACGTTCCTGCTGACCTGAACCCGAAGCTGCCGCTGTCCCCTGGAAATCAGATTCCGGACAGAACCGTTATTGAGACACAGCAGATCGGAAACCGTCAGTCCGTCATCTCCGTCTGTCACTCTCTGATTCCGGATCTTTTCCAGATCAACCTCATCGCTTGTATTCAAGTTAAATTCATATATTAATAAATCCTCACTGCATTTTACTTTTATGATAAATTTAATATCTTCCCGCTGCTTTAATAATTCCTCTGAGAAGAAAAATAAAAATTCCGTCATCGTTTCCTGCTGAAACGCGGAAAGGGAAATTTCCCGGTTCTCAAATACAATCCCTACTCGGTTTTCATACCGTTTATTCAGCCGGCTGATCTGCAGATCCAGATTTGCCACAAAAGAAATAATGTGATTATACTGCACCGTCCCGCTCCGGTACTCCCGGATCTCAGAAAAAACGGCTTCGTTCTTTTTGTCCTCATAAGGTTCCAGCTCTCGCACAACAAACTCATAAAAATTCCGGCGCTCCGCTTTCATTCTGTTATATAAATGCGCTACGCTGCCCATATCTTCGCTTACCCGCGCGATCACTTCCCCATTTTCCAACTGCTCTATGTAGGCTTGTACCTGCGCCTGTTCCTGCTCCAGCGCCGCCAGTTTTTTCTCATTTGCTTTTAAAACGACCTGCAGCTCCACCGTCTTTTCTCCCAATACGGCAATCTCCGTCCGCTCCATGTCCCGGTTTCTCGGTTTCGGAGAAAAAATCCGAAATGCGTCGTCCATCCGTTCCCGGATCTCCCCGACCTTATCGGAAATCGCCTGTATTTCTGCCTGATTCTGCGTGATCGCCGCCGTCAGCTTAATCTTTTCTTTCTCCAGGCGCTCTGTCCGGTTATTTAAATATTGCTTCAAACTGTCCATTGGATTTCCTCACATTAAATTCTTTTCTAAGTGTATCACACCTGCGCAAAAATTTCAGCAACGAAATAAAAAAACTGAAAAATATCTGTATTTCTCCGGATAATTGTGGTAAAATAAATGCATATTTTTATTTCGTATTATTTATGAAAGGAAGGGCGCGATGAAAAAATCAAATAAACTTGTTTCCCTTGTCTGTCTGACTGCTGCCGCAACCGGCGTCATTCATGCCATGAATAAGATCATCTCCTATCTCTCCGATCAGATGGGGTTTCTGGCCGATCCACAGGGACTGCGGTATAACTGGAAGTTTGGAAATATTTACTATACAAAGCAGGGCTCCGGAAAGCCGCTTTTGCTGATCCACGATCTGCAGTCCTACAGCAGCGATATGGAATGGAAGGAACTGGCAGCCTCTTACGCAAAGGACCGCACCGTGTACACCATGGATCTCCTGGGCTGCGGCCGTTCGGATAAGCCCGCGATCACCTATACCGGATATCTGTATGTGCAGTTATTGACAGATTTTATCCGCGACGTGATCGGCGAGCCCGTCGATGTGATCACTTCCGGCGATTCCTGTGCGCTGGCCACCATGACCTGTATGAACGACAGCTCGCTTTTTGGCAAACTGATCTTCCTGTCGCCGGTTTCCATCGGAAAATGTCAGGCGGGTCCTACTCACCGCCAAAAGCTGGTGAAAGCCCTGTTTGATTTCCCGATCATCGGCACCATGCTTTACAATATTTGCCACAGCGAACGTATTTTGGACGAGCAGATCAAAAAGCGTTATTTTTCCCGTCCTTATATGGTAAGTTCTGCATTGATGAAATCCTATTACCAGGCGGCGCATTCCCATAATTCCGCCGGCAGATTTTTATTTGGCAGTCTGAAAGCGCATTATACTTCCGTCGCTCTGGCAAATGCGATCCGCAGCATTGACAACAGCATGACCGTTATATATGGAAGAGATTCCGCAGATGGTCTGCGTATCGCGGAGGAATATCGGAGACTGAATCCGATCATTGAAATTCAGGGGATCGTCAACGCGAAGAATCTGCCGCAGCTGGAGCAGCCCAAAGCTGTATTTCGCGCGACACAGATTTATTTATAGGATACGACCCAAGCAAGAGGAGCAGGAGGAATTATGTCTGAACAACCTGATATTGAGATCCGCCCAATCGACGGATCAGACGCGGCGGCTCTTGCGCGTTTGTCACAGCTGGCTTCCGCGATTGTCAAACAACACTATGATCCCATTATCGGCGCCGAGCAAAATGATTATATGATTGCCATGTTTCAGTCGCCTTCCGCGATCGCGGAGCAGATTTCTCATGGTTATCGCTACTACGAAGTCTTTTACGGCAATACGCTGATCGGGTTTATGGCGTTTTATCCCAGAGACGGGAAGATGTATTTAAGCAAACTGTATTTACATAAGGATTATCGGGGAAAGGGATTCTCTCACAAAATGATCGACTTTGTACGAAGGGAAGCTGTCAAAGACGGCTTTTCCGCTATCTTTTTGAATGTAAACAAGGGGAATTCCGATTCCATCGCCGCTTATCATCATCTGGGCTTTGTTAAGGTCCGGGAAGAAACAAACGACATTGGCCATGGTTTTGTCATGGACGATTATGTATTGGAATATGCCTGGTGATTTTATTGGATGCCGATGTTTCACGTGAAACATTGGTATCCTTATTTTTTGCTTGACATTCTTTCGCGCTTATGACACTATTATTAAACAGGCTTTTACAAATGAAATTGATTGGAGATACCTATGGACTTTTTTTCAATATTGACCTTGATCGGCGGACTTTCTCTGTTTTTATTCGGAATGAATTATATGGGGGACAGTCTGAAAAAACTGGCCGGCAGCCAGTTGGAGATGATATTAAGCAAATTAACTTCCAGCCGTTTTAACGGATTTTTGCTCGGTCTGGGCGTTACTGCCGTGATCCAGAGTTCTTCTGCAACGATGGTTATGCTGGTCGGTTTTGTCAACGCCGGCATTATGAAGCTGGTTCAAACCACCAGCGTCCTGATGGGCGCCAATGTGGGAACAACTGTTACCGGCTGGTTATTAAGTACTTCCGGTATTTCCGGCACCAGCGTGATCGCGAAACTGTTCACGCCGTCTTCCTTTACTCCGGTTCTGGCAACAGTCGGCCTTGTTATGAATCTCTTTTCCAAATCGGATAGGAAGAAAAATATCGGTTCTATTTTAATCGGGTTTGCGATTCTGATGTTTGGAATGGAGACAATGTCGGACGCAACGAGCGGACTGCAGAATAATCCCCATTTCATGGATCTGCTGACCGATCTTTCCAATCCCGTTTTGGGTATTTTAGTGGGAACTGTATTTACTGCCATTATACAGTCCTCTTCCGCATCGGTCGGTATTCTGCAGGCACTTTGCCTGACGAACGCGATCCCAATCTCATCAGCGCTGCCGGTGATCCTGGGTATGAATATCGGCGCCGCCGTGCCGCCGATCATTTCCGCAATTAACGGAAACGCAAAGGCAAAGCAGGTCGCCGCTTCCTGCGTATATATTAAGGTGATCAGCGTTGCCGTTGTCGCTTCCGGCTTTTACGCGCTGCATGCACTGATCGGATTTTCCTTTATGTCCGAAAACGGCACCGTTTTTTCACTCGCCTTTATCCATACGGCATTTAACCTGATCTCGACCATAATCCTGATGCCGTTTTGCCGGGGAATTGAAAAGCTCTCCGAAATGACCTTTAAAAATAAACCACACGCTTCCAATCTGTTTAAAAGCCTGGATACCCGTTTTCTGGATTATCCGGGATTTGCCGCCAGAAAGGTGCGGGATCTGACTGCGGACGTCGCGAAGATCGCGGAAGATTCCGTTGGTATGGCGCTCACGCTTTTAACCAATTACAAGGAGGAGATAAAGGGGACGATCGACGATCAGGAAACCATGATCGATCTGTATGAGGACCGGCTGAATGCGTATTTAGTGGCCCTTTCCGGACAGCAAATGAATCCGGCCGAAAGTACAGAGGTAACGACGCTTTCTCATATTATCAACAATGTGGAACGGATTTCCGACAACGCCTGCAATATTGCGGAAACTACAAAAGAAATGGTGGATCGGAATATCGTTTTTTCAGAAAACGCGCTGAAAGAAATGCAGGTAATCTCCCGGGCATTAAAAGAGATGGTCAGTCTTTCCGTTATGGTAATCAGTGAGAATGACAGCGTCGCGGCGTTAAAAATAGAGGCGCTGAATAAAGTGATCACAGAACTCAGTTATGAAATGAAATCCAACCACATTACGCGGCAGCATAATCGGGAATGCAACGCGGAGTTCGGGTTTATCTTTTCAAGTCTGCTGATCAACATTGGGCGGATCGCCGACCATTGTTTCAGCATCGCCGTGTATTTATTACAGCGGGAGAACCGGACATTCGCGCCGCATGAATATAAAAGTCAGATGCTCAATGATAATACGATCCGACTGCAGGATTTTTATAATACCTATCGAACAACCTATACCATATAGCCGGCAAATCCGCGCGAAATGTTTCACGTGAAACATTTTACCGCAGACAGGCTGCTTTCGCAGCGCAGTCAGACAAGCGGCTCCTTTGCCGGCAGCCCTGCCCGCCTGGGATATTTCCCGGATACGGGCTTTTCTTTTTGGATTCGGATCAGGACACGGGTAATGTCACTGTTCGGAAGCAACAACTGTTCCGCACTTACAAGCGCCCCGCTTAACTTAGAAATTGCTCTTTCGGCCTCTTTCAGTTCTTCCATTCCGCCGCTCCCTTTGTATGCGCAGAATATACCGCCCACTTTTACAAAAGGCATACAATATTCCGCAAGCGTAGACAGATTGGCGACCGCACGGGATACGCAAAGATCGTACTGTTCCCGATGCTCCGGCATTCTGCCTGTTTCTTCTGCTCTTCCGTGAATTGTCGTAATCCCTTCTAACTGCAGTGCCTGAATCGTATCGTTTAAAAAGCGAACCCGCTTATTCAGAGAATCCAGCAGTGTTACCTGTAAATGCGGAAAGGCGATCTTTAACACCATTCCCGGAAATCCGGCGCCGGTTCCCACATCGATCACAAATTTTACCCGGTTCAGATCCATGACCGCGGCAATGGAAAGGCTGTCCAGGTAATGTTTAACTAAAACTTCTTCCCATTCTGTAATGGCAGTCAGATTCATGACCTGATTGGCTTTAACTAAAAGATCATAATACTGCCGCAGCTGGCGCTGCTGTGATTCTGTCAATGTAATTTGAAATTGTTTCAATCCTTCTATCAGTATTTCCATATCTGCATCCAATCTCTTTGTTTAATCCAATTCAAAAAGAACCTTCTCATTATCTAATTCCTTATCTGTGTTATCATATATGCAACATATTCATGGAGATGATTTTCATCCCATTCTGCTGATTTATCAGATAAATATTCATCCAATGCCTGTACGATTAAAGGCTGATACTTTTCAGGGACATTGCGTATTCCCCATTGCCCGCCTTCCTGTTTTGACAAGATAAGCTCTTCTTTTTTGTATGCTAATACTCTGCATAAGTTCAGAATAAAGTAAGTGGGATTATCCATTATTTCCGTTTCAGCTTCCGCAATATCACTCCAAATACTGTCAAAGTAGTCTTCCTTGCTGACTGCTCCAAAGACATCTTTGATCTCGTTTCCGTAAAGACATTTTCCCCTGTGATAAGTAATAGTAAAATGCGCTGCCAGATCTTTATCGGTTCCCTTCATTTTATCGATATAATCAAAAGGATCGGTTTTATACCACTCTAAATGTGCAATAGAAAAATGCAGTTCAAAGGGTGTCGGATAAATAAATGGATTGCATACCTCTCTTTTAACAATGCTTAGTTCGATTCCCTTTGGAGGCGCATATGTATTTAATTTTACCACCATATCCATAAAGCGATGTTTTATGTTGTTTGGAATCGCTTCTTTTACTACAACTAACAAGTCGATATCACTTTTTTTCTCATGATAGCATCCCATAACCGCAGAGCCATGAAGATAAATCCCAACCAGATTATCTCCTAATATTTTTTGACTTTGCGTAACAAAACTTTTAAGCAGATCATTCAAAGCATCCATATCTATCTAATTTTTTATAATCTTTTTTCGTGATTCTCCCTTTTCTCACAGCTTCCCGCAGAACTCTTCGATCGCCTTCTCATTTTCCGGCTTCTGTTTTCGTTTCGGCTCCACAAGCCATAGTGTCGGCACATCGCCGGTCACTCCCAGAAGCGATCTGAGCGCTGAGAAAGTCTTTTCGGGACTTCCTCCCAGACTGCATGCCGCAAAGGCAAAATGTTTCTCCTCCAGATTCTCTGCCTGAATAAAAGTCCGAAACGGCGGCGTGACCGTCCCTGCCCAGACCGGTGTCACGAATACGATCTGTCCGTACTGTTCAATATCCACCTTATACGGTTCCAGTTCCGGTGTCTCCTTTATGACGGCACTGCCGCCTCCGAAGAAATATTTTCGAAACCCTTTCTCCGGATATGCTTTCTTTGGCACCAGCTGCAGCATGTCTGCGGATAGTGCGGACGATATCCGCTCCGCCATCCACTGCGCATTTCCACTCTGAGAATAATACACAACTAGCGTTTTCATTTTTGCCCTCCTGCTATATTCTGCATTTCTGTAAAATTATGAAGAAAGCACCAAATGATTTACTCTGTCATCTGGCGCTTATCTTATAGATTTCTTCCTTGATACTGTATCGTTACCACATAAACCGTTTTGTACGGTTCGTCAATGCGGAAGATAACAATATAGTTATCAATCAACAACTGTCTGTAACCCTTTCCGGCATATCTGCCCTCATTTCGCTCTTGATGAGACTGCGGAAAGGTGTCTAAACTTAACACAGCTTTCTTAATTCTATCAACCTGTCCTTTTGCATTTTCAGGAGCCAATCTCTCATTTGCAATATATTCGTAAATGTTGTCTAATTCGCGTATTGCTCTGGGGTTAATCATTACCTTGTATTTATCCAAAATGCTTCTTCTCCAATTCCGCAAAAACTACCTCTGCTCCGACTGCCTCTGCTCCGTTTGCAATTTCCTGCTCAGATTCGTAGATAGCCTGGTCAATGCGGTTAATCCTTGCGAATTTATCATACAATTCACTACTCATTACAACCAAGTCGCTATATCCGTTTTTGGTAATAAAAATAGGTTCCTGTTCTTTGTGTGCAATATTGGAAATTTCGGTTGTATTACGTAAATCCTTAATAGGCATAATAAGAGGCATAATGCTTCGCTCCTTTCTTTGACACAATTATAGCATAATTATGCAGTAAAGGCAATAAAAACATATGATATATTCAAATGGAAATTAATGCCCCTATGAATTTTTAATGGATAGTAAGTAGTTGAGTTTTCTGCCCATCTGTCTCTACGGGTTCAAAATTTTTATCCCATCGCTTACCCTTGCGACCAAACAGCGGTGTTTTCATCTATACAAATTAGAAATTTACTTTATATGTTTCGATAGATACAACACAAGATCATCGTCATTACAGCAATCACGATACGGCTCACAGATCTGATCCTTATACCAGACGCCGCTCCCGTCCGGAATGTATCCTCGCTTGACATACATTCTCTGGGCGCTTCCGTATCCGCTATGCAGTCCAACTCCGAGGTATACTACGTCCGAATAAGAAAATGCAATCTGTTCCGCAATATCCATGAGCTTGCTGCCGATTCCTCTGCGCCTGTATTTCTCCAGAACGCTGAAATCAACGATTTCCGCATAGCCCCGATTTGCATACGCGCCACTCTTGGCATCGGGATAAACGTTAATGTATCCGGCAATGTTCCCATTCCATTCGGCAACCAATGCAATCGATTTGCCCTCGGCCTGATGCTTCAGCCTCATTTCGTATTTGTCTATTGTCGCATCCCAGCCCTGCGCAATCTCTTCATCTGTAATGATTTGGGCATCGCTCTGCTGCAAATCTCGGATTACAATTCCATTTTTATCATAATAGACCATGCCATATCTCCTTAAACACCGACTTTTCTTTGAATATATCAAAATCATCTCCTGCTTTCAACCATACAAATGCAATCCCCAACAATGCTATACTTCCCAAGACTCTACCGCAGGTTGAGAATCATAAACGCCGATTTTTTTAAGTATATCAAAAAATCATACTCCTCGTATTATATAGTAGTAGTGTTTATAGACCCTCTCCAAGGTCTTTGTGCTATACTGTTTAAGATACTGTGGATTGGTACATTCCTCCTACCACTTGATGGTTAATGAAAGGCTCCAACCACAGTCTCTTTGTACAGTTGTTGATCAGTTAGATACCGCATGACGGTTTATTTAGAACGAGGTTACAATCGCAAAGAGCTCTGTGGTCCTAAACAGTGTCAAATCTATTACAAAGGAGTATTCTTATGATCTATGTTGGAATTGATGTCGCGAAAGATAAGCATGACTGCTTCATCACAAACTCAGACGGCGAAGTCCTATTTAAGGCTTTTACCATCCAGAACAGTCGGCAGGGGTTTGATGGCCTGTTTCAAAAAATCCAATCCCTGTCTCCTGATTTAGCCAAGATAAAAGTAGGACTGGAAGCCACTGGACATTACAGTTACAACCTGCTCGGTTATCTCCTCGACAAAGGTCTACCCACCTGTGTCATCAACCCGCTTCACACAAATCTTTTCAGAAAAAGTCTCAGCCTTAGAAAGACGAAAACGGATAA
>CANQSA010000025.1 GCA_947626415.1 uncultured Lachnospiraceae bacterium | reverse complement strand
GTTCCTTTTGGAAGTATCTCCCGGAGCTTGGTATGTACATTTTCTATACCGCCTTTCTGGCCGCTGCGCATGGGATCGCAGTAATAAATTTTGGTGCGTTCATAACCGTCCATGCCTGCTTCCAGGGCATTCGGATCGCCAAATTCACCGCCGCGGTCGATCAAAATGGTCTCGAAGAGGACCTTGAAAGTTCTGGAGCCGAGGCCGGGTCTCCAGACGGTCAAATACAGCCCGTACAGCGCCTTTGGTACAGCGGTTGAGTAGAAAAGCTAAAAAGAGCTTTTTGTTCCGGAAATAAAAGGTCAGGATGCATTTGCTGGAGTCTTTTGAGGACTTGACGGTATCCATTTCGACCACATGTGTTGGCGGGAGCTGGAGAAAGTCACTATACAGCCTGCCCTGAAAGATCCTGTGGTCGGTGATTTGTGAGCGGTGGCATTTTTTCGGCTTGAATTTCACCTTGCGTTTCAGATCAATGCTGCGGCCCAGAAAAACTCCCAGTTCAATATACTCATACATGGTACGCACAGAGAGGCCAAGCTCCGGGTGTTCCACAAGGATCTGATAAGGCGACTGCCCCTGAAACAAAAGAGGCGAGACGACTTTGTCAATATCGCGGAGCTGTTTTTTCGTCATGTTCACAGCGGAACGGGAGGAAGAGAGCTGTTCACGATATTTGCGGTCAGCAAAACGGTCGTCATAGTTGTATTTATGTGGCACAGCACAGTGGGCATGTCCCTTGTCACAGCCATTGCAGACGTAAAGAGCCCTGGTAAGGCGAGAGCATTGCTTTTTCACAAAATCGCTGCAGTGCTGGTTACAGGAAGGGCAGGAGGTACATTTGATGCCGCATAAGACGATCTTGCCGCAGACATTTGTCTTCCTGCAGTGGAAACGGTGGATGCAAAAGTTCTTAGCATTCAGGAAAAGACCCCTGCCGGGATAATAGTCGGAGAGCCTGTGAGCCTTTACCTCTTTAGAGATGGTGCTGGGATCCTTACAAAGATAGCGTGCGATATCTTTAAAGGATGATCCGGCATTCAATTTCCGTTCTATATAGAGACGGTCAGCGGCTGTAAGGTGTTTATGGTTTCCAGGAATATATTTACTCATGGCATATCCTTCCACTGCTGTCGTAAGCAATAAATAGAATACACCATATGCAGGAGTAAATGCTACTTGTGCAGAGATAGTTTCTATCAGGCAAAGAATCAGTAGAATTTACTTTTGCAATTTAGCATAATTTTATACTAACAAAGTGTGGTATACTAGTATATTGTTTTCTAAATAGCTCCACTTTATTTTGTTGTAAAACACCCGAAAATAAAGCATTTATTAAGTGTGGTTATTTAAAAATCTTTATATTAGTTTGAAAAGGCTTATTTAACTATTTGAAATGTTAAAACGTGAAAAAATAGAAAAAAATAGTAAAATAATAAAATAATACTTGACATATTAGAATAAAAAATGTATCATACAAACATAAAATATTTTTATGAGGAGGTAATTTTATGAGAAAGAGATTTATTTCATTTTTTTCTGGTTTAGTATTGATGATGATGGTTTTATTATTAAATTCTGGTTTTTTTGCGTTTGCCATTGATGAAGGAAGAGGAACTGTTGCCGTAGGGTATAATTCAGTTATGACACAAGCTAAAGCTGGAATTAAAAGAACACGTGATTTCAGTTATGCAAGTGTAGCGGTAAGTAGTGTGTATCCAGTGAATACATATTCTGAGGACAACTATACAAGATGTTTTACAAAATTGTTTCATAACACGATAGGAAATACTCCGATTTCAGATAAATATCTTCTTATGGAGGGTACTGGATATCAGAAAATTACTATAAATGAAGGATATCTGTCTCAATCTAAATTTGATTTATGTTTTGCTGGGTATAACGCTAATCTCGCAGCATATATTGCATACGCTTATAAAGGTAATTAACCATTAGAGTGCTATAAAAACAGGACCTGAAATTTTTTTAGATTCTGTTTTTTACTTTATAGGGAAGTTCGAATTTTTGTGGGCATGAAAAAAACGCATGTGTACTGAAACATATGTTAGATAAACATGCGTTTGGGACATGAATAATAGACGATACAGGATCAGAAGATATAAAAACCTTCTTCACCAAAATCGTCATCAAGTTCATCGCCGTTTATAAAATAACCCATATCCAGAAGTTTATCCTCGCTCATATGGCGAATGCCCTCGGATGTCATGTCTTTCGGTGGATCATCTATATATTTTTACGTACTTTCTCTATATCCGGTTTCATGTCGGCCTCCTTCCCTGGAAGGAGTATACCACATAGGAAGGAGTTTGGGAAGTCATGCAGAAGACCTCTTTCCACAGGAACGGGACATGACTTTCTTGTACATTTCTTCCAGAGAAACACGTTTGTAATTAAAGTAAAGCTCTAAAAACAGCATAGTTGTTCCACACTCACATTTCAGGGGATCATAGCCGAATGCGGAGAGGATGGCAGTGCGTCACTGATTAAAACTTCTGTAAATATGATGCTTTTCGCGGGATATGGCGGATGAGACGCTGGATGAATTCCATGACAGGAATGGTTTCCCGCACATATTTGTCATCCTCGTGGCGGTTGTAGTGGAAGGTGACGAAGTCGCCATCGTAACTGTCAATGCGAGAAATAGCGATCACAGGCCGTCCAAGGTAGCGGCCAATGTATTTCACAACCGTCTTAGGATTACATTTGTTAGGTTTTGCATAGACATAGAATCCCTCTTTGTGTAACACCATAATAGTAAAAACACAATGACGGTGCGGGGCGTTTATAAGTTGAAAGGACATGGATGTAGTGAGTTCTATGGCATACTTGTTACCGCAGATGGAACAGAAAACGGCTGTGACAGCGGAAGGGAACAAATTTTTTTGTAAGATATTTATAAAATAAATGGAGGCTGTTTTTATGTTTATTAATTCGGTGAGAATGCAGTTATCGGGAATACTTAGAAAAAAAACAGTGATTGTTACCTTTTTTGTTGTATTGGCTTTTGTTATGATAAACTTTTATACAAACATGATTAACAATCGTGATATTCAATACATATCTCAAATGCATGATCCTATCAAGCTGCTGACATTATCGGATTGGTCCGTAAGCGGTTACTTTTTGATGCAATTTTTTCCCATACTCGTAGTTTTTCCTACAGCTTGTACGTATCTTACTGATAAAGAAACTAAAGTAAAAATTTATATTGAATCAAAGACAGGGAAAGAATATTATTGGTATGCAAAACTGGTTGTTGTGTTTATCACAACCTTTCTGGTTTTTACAGTTCCCTTTTTTATAGAAATTGTGTTAGAAGGAATTTGCTTTGACCTGCGTTCAGCAGGCGACCCTTCCTGCTTTCAATATATACAGACGATAGAAAATGAAAACCGGAATTTGCTTTTTCAACTGTTTATTAATCATAAAGTGCTCTATGCATGTGTTATGACATTTTTTTTCGGTATCGTGTCCGGGATTTTGGCAATGTTTAATTTTGCAATCGTAACATTTTCTTTTTTTAGATTTAAGATATTCACATTTTTTCCAATATACGTTTTGTTTTATCTGATATCTTTTTTAGAAAAGATTTTGAACTTGGATTATACCATAAACTATTTTTTTATTCTTCGAATTTTTAATATCAAAGAAAAAAATTATATTGTGTATGCCATTTTTTTAGCAGTTTTATTAATTGTATCCTTTTTCCTTGTTAGAATTAAAATCAAAAGGGATGATTTAATATGAAATATTACCTGAGATTTCTATGGATAGCTTTTTTTTGCGGAGCCATTTGCATATTGGGATTTGCTGTAAAAAATGATGGATTTTTTGCTTCTGATGTTATCTGCTTATTTGGAATGGATGAAATCGGTTACTTTACGCAATACCTGCCGCAAATTACATACTGGTTTTTCCCACTGTTATTTTTTCAAGCCTTTTTTGGCTCATATATATATCGGCATTTTTGTACTGCCAGTATTTATTTTTTCTCCAGATATACAAAAAGAACCAGGTGGCTTTTCAAAGAAATCTTGAGATTGTTTTTGTTTTGCTGTTTATACTTATTTGTGATGCTCATATCCGGATTAGTAGTATGCAGCCTTGTTTCCAAAGTAAAAATTGATGCGAGTATATGGAAAATGTTTTGTTATTATATGGTGATTTACTCGCTGTATTTATTTGTTGTTACGCTTGGAATCAATTTGCTTTCTATTGTTTTTAACAGTAATATCGGCTTTATAGTTGTTGAAGGGATTAACCTGTTCTTTATTGCCGCGTTTGCAATTGCAGGTAATCTGTTTGCTCCGGAAGGTGTTATTCTGGAACAGTATGAGTGGATCATCAAAATTAACCCATTTTATTATCTGATTTTTAGTATGCGCAATAGTAATAATGACTATTTAATTTCTATGTTATTGTTTATGGGTATTGCTGCTTTATTGTTATGGTGTAGTTTTTTTGTTGTAAATAAACATAATTTTATTGAATCGAATCAGGAAACCGGAGGAATGTAATCATGCTCAATTTGGTTGTCAGTCATGTCAGCAAGCAGTTGAAGGGTAAGACTATATTATCTGATGTTAATTTAGATTTAAAAAGCGGGAATGTTTACGGATTCGTTGGAGAAAACGGGTCAGGGAAGACGATGCTTTTTCGGGCAATATCCGGATTAATGGATGTATCTGAAGGTGAAATTATATTAAATGGAAAGATTTTGCATAAAGATATGAAAGTACTTCCCAATCTGGGAATTATTATTGAAAATGCAGGACTTTATCCGGAATTAACCGGGTTGGAGAATTTAAAATTATTAGCGAAGCTTAATCATAAAATAAGTGAACCTGAGATCAGAGAAACGATAAAACGGGTAGGACTTGATCCCGAAGACAGGCGAACTTTCAGAAAATATTCTCTGGGAATGAAACAGCGTATCGTATTTGCGCAGGCGATTATGGAAAAACCGGATATCCTTCTTTTGGATGAGCCAACGAATGCTCTGGATGAAAAGGGCGTAAATGCTATAAGGGAAATTATCAAAGAAGAAAAACAGAGAGGGGCGTTAATTCTGATAGCAAGTCATAACAAAGAAGATATTCAGATGCTTTCAGATGAAATTTATTATGTAAAAAATGGAATGGTGAGGAGATGGGAGGAAACAGTATGCAGCTAAGATATGTCTTTGCCATTACCTCGATTATAGTTCTCATAGCAATTGGTGCTGGCTTATATTGTAAAAGTTCCTATCAGGATTTTAATGAAAAAGAGAATGTGCTAGATGATTTTGCGGTTGCTCTGATTAGTGATGATCTGCTGGAATTGCAGCTTGAGAATATGCGGAAAAATCTAGACTCCAGCGAGATCATATTGGCTATACGGTGTGAGGATACCTTTCAATACAGATATGCCTGTGTCACGCAAAAAGTCAGCGTACAGAATGTTTTTAAAGGCGAAAATATAAAAGAAGGAGATGTTTTTGAAATAGCAAGAGCCGGTACGCGTTTAAGTATGGAAGAAGACACTTTATATAATGGAATGCCGCTTATCAATATGGGCTTTGTCAATGAAATGATTCCGGGGAAAACATATCTTATTTTTTTAGATAGAAAACTCAATACGTATAGTGAAGAGACAATATATATACAAAGTGATAAATTTATTCTTGCTCCGATATTCTGCTATGAGGATATTCCAAATATACCCCAGACATCTCAGGATATAAATAGTACTTATGTCAGCTATAAGCAGGTAAAAGACAATGAATTTTTTATATCTTCAAATGAGGCAAATGAGAAAATTGTTCTTATGAAAGAACAATTATTATCAAAATATAGGACAGTTGCTAAAGAAGGGAATAAAACTTGACATTTTCACTTTGAACTTATATAATAACGAAAGAGTGTAGATTTTCGGATCGCATGAAGGGGGACACCACCTCGGGTGTCTCTTTCATGCGGTCTTTTTTCTTTCACCGGAAAATCAAATAGATTTTCCGGTGAAAGAAAAAAGACCGTGGAGATGCGCACGAGCGTAAGAGGAAAAAGCTGCCATAGTGGCAGCTACGCTCGGCGCGAGAATCCTGCGCTGCAGGATTCATTTTGGATTACAGCGTCATAAGTCTGCAAAAGGGGCCCCATGGAACCCGAATGGCAGGCAGGATTGCGAGAGCGGTAAGCCGCGGAGCAATCCGTAATCATAACGTAGAGTATGAGCTATGGAGATGCGCACGAGCGTAAGAGGAAAAAGTAACGCTTTGCAAGAGGAAGAAAGGAGAGCAAGATGGTAACAGTCAACGGAGAACAGGCGGCGGATGCCGCAGGAAAAACCATCCTGGACTATCTGACGGAGCACGGATATCCCGGCAGATATGTAGCAGTAGAATGCAACGGAGAGATCGTGCCGAAGACCACGTTTGGAGAACGGGTGATCCAGGACGGAGATATGATAGAAGTGGTGCGGTTTGTAGGAGGCGGCTAAAAGGCGAAAAGATTTTCTAAGGCGTAAAAAAGCATACGCCCAAGAAAATCTAAAGTTTCGCCTGGCGAGTTTGCGCAAGCAAACTCGGAAAAAGCGAAAAGATTTTCTAAGGTTTCACCTGGCGAGTTTGCGCAGGCAAACTCGGAAAAAGGTGAAAAGATTTTCTAAGGCGTAAAAAAGCATACGCCAAAGAAAATCTAAGGTTTCACCTGGCGAGTTTGCGCAAGCAAACTCGGAAAAAGGTGAAAAGATTTTCTAAGGCGTAAAAAAGCATACGCCAAAGAAAATCTAAGGTTTCACCTGGCGAGTTTGCGCAAGCAAACTCGGAAAAAGGCGAAAAGATTTTCTAAGGCGTAGAAAAGCATACGCCTAAGAAAATCTAAGGTTTCACCTGGCGAGTTTGCATGAGCGCAAACTCGAATAAAAAAACGAAAAGATTTTCGGAATGGAGGTAATCATGAAGGATACATTTACTTTAGGCGGACATGAATTTACGTCCCGTTTTATTCTGGGCTCGGGGAAATACAATCTGAGTCTGATCAAGGCAGCGATTGAGGACGCAGGCGCGGAGATCATTACATTGGCGCTGCGCAGGGCCAATACGAAGAAGGAGGAAAATATTCTGGACTATATTCCGGAGGGGGTTACGCTTCTGCCCAATACGTCCGGTGCCAGAACAGCGGAGGAAGCGGTGCGGATCGCGCATCTGGCACGGGAAATGGGTTGTGGTGATTTTGTGAAAATTGAGATCATGCGGGATTCCAAATATCTGCTGCCGGATAATTATGAGACGATCAGGGCTACGGAGATCCTTGCGAAGGAAGGTTATGTAGTTATGCCGTATATGTACCCGGATCTGAATGTGGCACGGAGTCTGGCGGAGGCAGGCGCGGCGTGTATCATGCCGTTAGCGGCTCCGATCGGTTCTAATAAAGGGCTGGCAACCAAGGAATTTATCCAGATTCTGATCGATGAGATTGAACTGCCGATCATTGTAGACGCGGGGATCGGACGCCCTTCCCAGGCCTGTGAGGCAATGGAAATGGGCGCGGCTGCCATTATGGCAAATACGGCGATCGCTACGGCGGGTGATATCCCGGCAATGGCAGGCGCATTTAAGAAGGCCATTGAAGCAGGAAGAACCGCATATCTGACCGGTATGGGACGGGTACTGCAGAGAGGCAGCGAAGCCTCTGATCCACTGACCGGATTTTTGGGAGATTAGAGATGGAGAATCAACTTATGGAAGAGAATCAGTTTTTGATTGAAAACAGTGCGTTAACGGGTGAAGCTCTGGAGAAAAAGCGCAGGCTGGAACAGGATCCGTCCAGCCGGGCTGACCATATGGCCTATATGGAGGGAATGGAGCAGATCCGGTCCGATGTGCGGGAACGGGTGATGGCACAGATGGCGGCATATGATTATGACAAATATACCGCTGCGGATGTGGCGGCAGCGCTAAGCCATGATACCTGCACGATTGAAGATTTTAAAGCCCTGCTGTCTCCGGCAGCATTGCCGTTTCTGGAACAAATGGCCGAAAAGGCACAGTTGGAAACCAGAAAACATTTCGGAAACAGTGTCTACATATTTACGCCGCTTTATATTGCCAACTATTGTGAAAACTATTGTATTTACTGCGGATTTAACTGCTATAATCAGATTCACCGGAAAAAGCTGACCATGGAAGAGATCGAGCGGGAAATGAAAGTGATCGCGGATTCCGGCATCGAAGAAATATTGATGCTGACCGGAGAAAGCCGCAAAATGAGCGATTTGAACTATATCGGGGAAGCGTGTAAACTGGCACGGAAATATTTCCGGAATGTAGGGCTGGAGATCTATCCGGTCAATACGGATGAGTACGCGTACCTGCATCAGTGCGGCGCGGATTATATCACGGTTTTTCAGGAGACCTATAACCCGGATAAATATGAGACGCTGCATCTGATGGGACACAAGCGGGTATGGCCTTACCGGTTTGAAGCACAGGAACGCGCCCTGCGCGGCGGTATGCGCGGCGTGGGATTCTCGGCACTGCTGGGACTGGACGATTTCCGAAAAGACGCGTTGGCGACCGGGCTGCATGTATATTATCTGCAGCGAAAATATCCTCATGCGGAAATGTCGCTCTCCTGTCCGAGACTTCGGCCGATCATCAACAATGAAAAGATCAATCCGCGGGACGTGCATGAGAAACAGCTGTGTCAGATCTTGTGTGCCTACCGGATTTTCCTGCCTTTTGCGGGCATTACGGTTTCTTCCCGGGAAAATGCCCGGTTCCGTAACGGAATCATCCGGATCGCGGCCACGAAGGTATCTGCAGGCGTCAGTACGGGAATCGGCGACCATGAGGCCAAGTACAGCGGAAAAGAGGAAGCGGCGGCCGGAGACGAGCAGTTTGAGATCGCCGACAGCAGAAGTTTTGACGAAATGTATGACGCTATCTGTGCCCAGGGACTGCAGCCGGTGCTGAATGATTACATTTATACGGACGCGGAAGACGGCAGACGTTTTTAAAGAAAACCGCTTTCGGAAAGAGGAAATGATGTTTGAAGATTTTTTGGCAGTCACAAACCGGGCGCTGTGCCGGCAGCCGTTTTTAACACAGATCGAACAGCTGGCACAGACCGACGTGAAAGCGATTATCCTTCGGGAGAAGGACCTAGACCATGCGGAATATGAGAAACTGGCAGGAGCGGTACTGGCAATCTGTGACCGCTACGGGAAACCTTGTATTCTGCATGGGGATCCGAAAGCGGCAAGACACTGGAATCAGAAACGGATCCACTTGCCGTTTCCTGCTTTTTCTCATGTGGGAAAAGAACTTGCGGAATGGGAAGTGGTCGGCACGTCAGTCCACAGTGTGAAAGAAGCCGTGCTTGCGGAACAGGCAGGCGCCGGCTATCTGATCGCCGGGCATATTTTTGAAACCGACTGCAAAGCTGGACTGCCCGGGAGAGGGCTGGACTTTTTAAAACAGGTCTGTGAAGCGGTTTCGGTTCCGGTTTACGGGATCGGCGGCATTACGCCGGAGCGGCTGCCTTTGCTGAAAGAAGCCGGAGCGGCCGGCGGCTGTATGATGTCCTATTTTATGCGTTTATAATTTATTGGAATATTACTTGCAAGCTGAGAAAAAAAGCGGTAGAATTGGTACGAAAAATGTGAGACGAAAGAAGATGTACTGATTATGAAGCGGTCAAGTATGGATATGTTAAACGGCAGTATCGGAGATAAACTGCTGTGGTTTGCCCTGCCTCTTGCGGCGACGGGCATGCTGCAGCAGTTGTTTAATGCCGCGGATGTTGCCGTAGTCGGGCAGTTTGTCGGAGAAAATGCCATGGCGGCTGTCGGAAGCAACAGCTCGATCATTGCGCTGCTGGTCAATGGCTTTGTGGGGATCGGGCTGGGCGCCAATGTGGTGATCTCCAAATTTACCGGACAGAAAAATGAAGAGGGAATCAGCAGATGTGTGCATACCTCTATTTTATTTTCCCTGATCGGCGGCATTGTGATCACTCTGCTGGGAGAATTGTTTGCTTCTTCGGTTTTAAGGCTGATGTCGGTGCCGGAGGAAGTGTTTTCAATGGCGCTGGATTATTTGCGGGTGTATCTGCTGGGAATGCCGGTTATATTTTTATATAATTTTGAGTCTGCGATTTTCCGGAGTCAGGGAGATACCAAAACACCGCTGATCTGTTTGGTGGTTTCCGGCGTGATCAATGTGTTTTTAAATCTGTTTTTTGTCTGTGTGGTTGATATGGCGGCGGCCGGCGTGGCGGCGGCAACCGTGATCTCCAATCTGGTCAGCGCCGTACTGCTGCTGATCCTGTTATGCAGAAGAACCGATTATATCGCTGTGAGTTTATCGAAGATCCGTATTCACGGAGATGTGCTGAAATCCATGGTGGCGATCGGATTGCCTGCCGGTCTGCAGAGTATGGTCTTTTCTCTTTCTAACATGTGTATCCAGTCGGCGGTCAACAGCCTGGGCGCCGGAGTGATGGCGGCTTCCTCTGCAGCGTTTAACATTGAGATCCTGGCGTATTATCTGGTCAATTCCTTCGGTCAGGCCTGCACCACCTTTGTAGGACAGAATTTCGGAGCCGGGAATCTGGCGCGCTGCCGGAAGATTACCCGGATCAGCCTGATCATGGATATCGGGATCACGACTGTGATCTCGCTGCTGATTTTATTTTTTGGAAAACCGCTGCTGTCGATCTTTAACGGAAACGAAGATATTATTTCCATTGGGATCGTGCGGCTGCGCTTTATTCTGGCAGCAGAAGCCGTAAACGCGATAATGGAGATCATGTCGGGCGCAATGCGAGGATACGGCTATTCGCTGGTTCCGGCAGTCATTACCTTTGTGGGAGTATGCGGAATCCGGATCGGCTGGGTTTATACGGTTTTTAAAATGTCCGGTACCTTCTTTACCCTGATGATGGTATATCCGGTCAGCTGGATTGTGACAGCCATTGCACTGACAGGCGCCTATCTTCGGTTTATCCGGAGATTTTCCCAGGCAAAGACAAATCCGTTGAAAGGGAATCAATAAAATGAGCAATAAGACGACCACATCTGTGATCATGATACTGACAGCTGCCACGGGCTGGGGACTGATCGGCGTATTTTCCAGACCGCTTTCCGCGGCCGGCTTGAACGCCATGCAGATTACAGGGATCCGAAGTCTGATCGTAGTAATCGGAATGGGTGTATTTCTGTCGGTAAAGGACAGAAGCCTGTTTCGGATCCGACTGAAAGATTTCTGGATGTTTCTGGGAACCGGACTGTTCAGTATTATCTTTTTTAATGTGTGCTATTTTCTGACGATTGAACAGACCACGCTGGCAGCGGCGTCGATCCTGTTATATACGGCGCCCTGCTTTGTGATGCTGATGTCCGCGTTATTTTTTAAAGAGCGCGTTACCGTACAAAAACTGGCGGCGCTGGTATTGGCTTTTGCGGGCTGTATTCTGGTAAGCGGATTTGCGGGCGGAGAGATCCGGACTGTGGCGCTGCTGACCGGGATCGGTTCCGGACTGGGCTATGCCTCTTACAGTATTTTCGGAAAAGTGGCTCTGAAAAAATATGAAAGTTTTACCGTGATCTTTTATACCTTTGTAGTCTCCTCCGTATGTCTGCTGCCGTTTATACGGCTGCCGGAAATGCTCTTGATCTGCTTTCAAACGACAGGGAATCTGTTTGAAGCCTTGGGGTTGGGGATTATTTCCACATTTATGCCGTATATCTGCTATACGGGCGGGCTTAAATGGATTGAGGCAGGCAAAGCTTCCGTACTGGCGTTCGCGGAGCCCATGGTGGCCACGATTGCCGGAATCGTCATTTTTAAGGAAACCCTGCATTTCAAAAATGCGCTGGGGATTGCGCTGATTTTTCTGGCAATCGTGCTGTTGAATATTCCGCTCGGAAAGAACAGGCAGGAATCGAAATAGTCCTGTGCTTACGCCGTCAGCTGATATTTCTCCATCCAGTAATTGATCTGCAGCAGATAGGCGATCATCTGCGGCCCGGCCATCAGCTGTCCGTACCAGGGTCTTCCGTAGTCGGACGGAACAGAGAGAAACCGTTCCAGTTTTTTATGGTCCAGAATCGTGTTGATGGGCGCGGAAGGCGTAGACGCCAGATCCGACAGCCGGGATTTCAGGAGCTGCTCATAGCCCGGATCATAGGTCTTGGGATAAGGGCTCTTTTTCCGGTACAGCACTTCGTCCGGCAGCAGGCCTTTGCCGCATTCTAACAACAGGCTCTTGGTGACCCCGTTATGGCATTTCATTTCCCAGGGAATATTGAAGACATATTCCAGAATACGGTGATCCGCGTAGGGAACGCGCGCTTCCAGACCGGAATACATACTGGTGCGGTCCATCCGGTTTAACAAGGTCATCATAAACCAGCGGATATTCAGCCACGCGATTTCCCGGCGGCGTTTTTCATCGGGAGAATCCGATTCCAGCCGCGGCGTTTCCGCGACGGAAGCATTGTAAGCCTGTTGGGCGTATCCGGCAAAATCCACTTCAGAAAGAAAGGCGTCCTGAAACAGAGCGGAACGGGCTTCCATATCGTAGGACCAGGGAAAATGATTGCGGTCCCACAGATCCTTTCGGTGGAACCAGGGGTAGCCGCCGAAGATTTCATCTGCACATTCTCCGGTCAGCGTGACACGGTGATGTTTTGCCACAAGACTGCAGAAATACAGCATGGAAGATTCCACATCCGCCATACAGGGCATATCTCTGGCGTCTACCGCCTTATACAGATAATCCGCCTGCGCTTCATTGTCACATTCCAGATAAATGTGTCTGCTCTTGATGTGGGAAACCATAATATCCACAAAGGGGCGGTCCTGGGATGACTGAAAGGCGTTTGGCTTAAAGTTTTCCCGGTTCCCCACAAAATCAAAGGAATAGGTAGTCAGGGTATCTCCGGATTCCGCCAGTTTTCTGGCGCAGATGGCGGACACCAGACTGCTGTCCAGACCGCCGGATAAAAAGGTACAAATGGGAATATCCGATACCATCTGGCGTTCGACGCTGTCCGTTACCAGCCAGGAAACCCGGCTGACCGTATCCGCATAGGAATCCGTATGCGCTTTTGCCTGCAGCGTCCAATAAGCCAGATCTTTCATGCCGGTTTCGTCCAGTACGATATAATGGCCCGGCAGCAGTTCTTTCATATCGGCAAAAACGCCGGTTCCCAGCGTGTGTGCCGGCCCCAGTCCCAGAACCTCGCACCAGCTTTCCCGGTTCAGACGGGGTTTGATCCCGTACGCAAACAGGGCTTTGGGCTCCGAACCGAATACAAAAACATCTCCATCCATCTGATAAAACAGCGGCTTTACGCCCAGACGGTCCCGGGCCAGCAGCATAGCGTCGTTGGTCTCATCATAAATAGAGAAAGCGAAAATGCCGTTTAAATGCTGCAGGAAGTCTGTGCCCATGGTGAGGTATCCGTATAGGATCACTTCCGTATCCGAGGAAGTCCGGTAAGAAATGGAAAACGGCGCAAGCAGTTTTCGCAGCTCTTCTGTGTTATAAAGCTCACCGTTATAGACAATGGTCGCGCGATGCCCCGCATAACAGCCGGACATGGGCTGATTCCCGCAGGTCAGATCGATAATGGACAGGCGGGTGTGCGCCAGGCCTGCATGGGCAAACAGGATCAGATCATTGTCGTCCGGTCCCCGGTGCAAAAGACTCTGTTTCATGGCGTGCAGCCGCTGTTTCCAGAGCGGCTGGCCGGTAAAATCAAATTGGTTCTGAAAGAATCCGGAGATTCCACACATGACTACTCCTCCTTTCGGGTTACGATCTGCCGTTTAGACATGGATAACTGTCCGATCATATCATGCGGACTCAAAATGACCGGCTGGATCTGCTGAGCGTAAAAGGCGCGCGCAATGGTGTCCTGCAGCAGCTCAACATGGGCGATCATGGAATTGGGCTTGCTCCGGTAATTGTCCTGCCCAAACGGTACAAAATAAATATTTTTCGTATTTAACAGTATGCCAATGTTCTTTAAATTCATACCCAGGGCGTCATTGGTAGACAGAAAGATCACCACCGGACGGTTGTTCCGCAGGTGGGATTTCGCGGCCATTAAGACCGGCGTGTCGGAAACACCATTGGCAAGCTTGGCAAGCGTATTTCCGGTGCAAGGCGCGATCACAAGCAGATCCAGCATTGCCTTCGGACCGATCGGCTCGGCTGCCGGTATGGTAAGCACAGGCGGCCGTCCGGTGATCTCCTCCGCGCGTTTCAGAAAATCCCTGCAGTTTCCGAACCGGCTGTCGGTGGTAGAAGCGCGGTCGGAAAAGATTGCCAGCAGCTTTGCGCCGGTCTGAGCTAAATCCTGCATAGCGCCGAATATTTTCTCATAGGTGCAGAATGACCCGGTCATGGCGAACCCGATGGTCTTATCCGAAAAATCATACTTTTTCATAACAATCCTCCATTTGGAATACCTTCGTATTCCCTCACATCTATCTCATTCCAATAACTCTTTTAAAACCAGTTCCGCCAGCAGATAACCGGCGGTCTTTGGTGTATCGGTTCCGGGAATCCCGGGGCATTGGTGCAGCGTCAGTCCCAGTCGCTCCATGATGGAAGGAGTAAATCCGCCCGGGGCGGAGGCAATGTCAAAGAAAATGCAGTCCGTGGAAAACCGGGAGAGCAGTTTTTCATCCAGTATGGGAGCCGGGACCGTATTGACGACCAGATCCCACTGTTCGGGTTCTCTTTGGAGCGTATGCGCAGTCAGGCAGGCAAACCCGTTCCGGTCGGCTTCATACAAGGCGATGGCAGAGTTGTCATACACAGTGACCGAGGCCCATAACGCGGAGACATAAGAAGAAATTGCTTTCCCGCAGCTGCCATAGCCTAACAGAAGGAGCTTTGCGTTCTTCAAAGAAAACGGCGTGTTTTTAATGATCGTACCTAAGAGCCCTTCCGCAGTCAGCGCGGAATTGATCTTAATCCAGCGTAAATCTTTCATGACATCGAAAACCCGGATGTTCCGACCCTTCAGGCGGGTTTCCACATCTTCGGGAATACAGCCGCCCGCAAGCGTCTGATCCGGCGTCAGCAGATCTTCCAGAACCTGCCATTCCTTTTTCAGACGGGAAAACGGAATGGGGCAGAAAACAGCGGCGGACTGCCGGACGGCGTCCGGATCAAGACCGGTATTTATACGGTAACCGGCAGCTTCCAACGCTTCTGCCAGATAAAATTGTCGTTTGTCATCTCCAAGTACGGTCAGTTGTTTTGCATCCATAAAATACTCCATTGGTTAATAATCAGGTTTGTTACCATATAGCATATGGAAAAAACAGGGAAATTGTGATATACTGTACCTGTGCGATTGTCAGGCACCAAATTGTTTTGTCTGAATATTCTGTATATAACAGGTCCAGACTATGGATGGAGGAAATTATGAGTATTTTATTTGGTCTGTTATTACCGTTTTTCGGGACTACGCTCGGGGCAGCCAGTATTTTCCTGATGCGTCGGGAATTAAAGCCGCTGGTTCAGAAGTCCATGCTGGGATTTGCGTCCGGCGTGATGGTTGCCGCTTCGATCTGGTCCCTTTTGATTCCTGCCATCGATATGTCGGAAGGAATGGGGAAGCTCGCCTTTGTGCCGGCGGCAGCAGGATTTGCCATAGGAATCGGATTTCTGCTGTTATTGGATCATGTGGTTCCGCATATGCATATGGATCGTCAGCAGGAAGGACCGCGTGTGGCATTAAAAAAAACTACTATGCTTGTCCTTGCGGTCACGCTGCATAATATACCGGAAGGGATCTGTACAGGCGCGGTATTCGCGGGGATTCTGGAGGGAAATGAAGCTGTGACTATGGCGGGCGCGTTTGCGCTGTCGATCGGGATCGCCATTCAGAATTTTCCGGAGGGCGCGATCATCTCTATGCCGTTAAAAATGGAAGGCATCGGGAAAGGAAAGGCCTTTTTGTACGGAACGCTGTCCGGGGTTGTAGAACCGATCGCGGCGGGACTGACCTTATTGTTTGCCGCCTATGTGACGCCTGTTTTACCGTATCTGCTTGCTTTCGCGGCAGGAGCCATGATGTATGTGGTTGTGGAGGAACTGGTTCCGGAGGCGTCGGAAGGGGAACATTCCAACATCGGAACGATCGGATTCGCGCTGGGATTTTTGTTGATGATGATTCTGGATGTGGCCTTGGGATAGCTTGTGTCCGCAAGAAGGAGGCGACTTATTTCCGGATCATTATGGGCGGCATCCTGTTCATGGTGCTCTTGTAGATGATCAATTCTGCGCTTCCGGAGCGGAAAATGGACGCAGATCAGGATATAATATAGTTTCAGAATGGAGGTAGTGTGAAAAATCACACTGATGTGCTGATTTTTCATACGGCTATTTGTGCCGGAACGTCCCAAATAGCTATGATGGCAGACGAGAAATCGCCTTCGCGAATTTCTCGTCGCCTCCTCCGCGTAAACGCTCCGGAATTGAGGTTAATATGAATTTATTTTTGATTTTAGCATTTTTATTTTTTATCGGCTCTGTTGCGGGATGGGTACTGGAATTGTTTTTCAGACGGTTTATTTCCTCGGCGAATCCGGAACGGAAGTGGATTAATCCCGGTTTTTGTACGGGTCCTTATCTGCCGCTGTACGGATGCGGATTGTGTTTCTTATATCTGATCGCCCGGCTGGAGGACTTTAATATGATCGCGGATCCGGTTTGGAACAAGGTCGTTCTGTTTCTCGGCATGGCTGTCTGTATGACGGTGATCGAATACATAGCCGGGATTCTGGCATTGAAAGTGATGAAGGTACGACTGTGGGATTACCGTGAAGAGTGGGGCAATATCCAGGGAATCATCTGTCCGAAGTTTTCTCTGTTCTGGGCGCTTTTGGGTGCGCTGTATTACTTCGCGATCCATCCGCACATCCTCGATGCATTGGACTGGCTGTCCCGAAATCTGGCGTTTTCGTTCTTTATCGGATTGTTTTTCGGCGTATTTTTGATCGATGCGGTACAGTCTGTACAGCTGATCACAAAACTGAAGAAATTCGCAGAAGACAATGCGGTCATTGTCAAGTATGAGAATCTGCGGATGCACATCCGAAGTGTACAGGAAAAGACCGCAAGATATCGGTTTTTCCGTCCACTTCGGTTTGAGCAGACGCTGAATGAACATTTGAAGGACATGCTCAGCACGTTTGAAGCGCTGAGAAAAAAGAGTCCCCGTCTGAAATAAAAGCATTCCTTATTTTAACTTTAAACTGGCGCTTCCTTTGATAATAAAGCCGATACTGATCGTGTCTCCGGCTTTCAGGGTTCCGTTATAATCCATGGAAGTGACCGTTAAGGTCTTGCCGCTGACTTTGTAATTGCCGTTCCATCCCTGGGAGAATTCGACTGCTCCGCTGAACGGCAGGGACAGAGTCCAACTGGTACAGGCCTTTTTTGATGTAATGGTTACATCATACTGGTAACAGGTTTTTCCGTTTTCTTCCCAGGAGTTGGTAACCTTTGCCGTATAGCTAAGGGTGGAATTGTTTCCTGTCACCGGTTTCGGCGTTGTCTGCTGCTGTTGCTGTGTCTGCTGCGTCTGTTTCTGGGACGTCTGATTGGTAGCCTGCGGAACCACTACCTTGCCGGGCGCACCGCTTTTGCCCCGGAGCATATTGTACAGCCATTTTCCGGAATCGCTCAGATCGCTGCTCTTGATCCCCGAAGTTTTTGTGCAGCTGCTTTTAATGATAGAACTGGTCTCCGCCTTGTTGGAAATATTCCATGCCACATAACTGATGTTATACTGATCCATGGCGCTGACCCACGCGTTTGCCTGCGCGGTATTGATCGCGCCGCTGCCGCTGGCGTCACAGATCCCGTATTCGGATACGAAAACAGGCAGACCGCCTTTTACGGCGGAGATCATCCGGTTCCGCAGATCGTCTCGGTGCGTGTCGGCGTAAAAATGCAGTGTGTACATGATATTTTTATATTTGGTGATCGGGTTGGCGGCAGCCTTGTCGACTTCCTGGGACCAGGTGGGCGTACCGACCAGGATCACCGCGTTTTTGTCGTTGGCGCGGATCACTTTAATGATCTCTTCGGCGTAAGATTTAATGGTGCTCCAACCGGTGCCGCCGTTTGGCTCGTTGCAGATTTCATATATGACATTGTTGTAGCCGGCGTATTTTTTCGACATTTCTTTGAAAAAGGCTTTTGCCTGGGATTTGTATGTATTGGGATTGCCGTCCGATAAAATATGCCAGTCGATGATCACATACATATCATTTCTCGTCGCGTATTCTACGCCGCTGGAAACCAGCTTCTTTAACCAACTCTGATCGCCGCCGGTACAGTAGCCGTTGTATTCTGCCGTATACATGGCGAGGCGGATCACATTGACATTCCAGTTATTGCGGAATTCTCCGAACAGCGTCTGATTGACATAGTCGGGGAACCAGGCGATTCCGTGTGTGCTGAGTCCCCGCAGCTGTACAGCCTTGCCGTTCTTATCACATAACTGGGAACCCTTGACCTGCAGTCTGCCGGAAACGGAAGGAACCGCCAGACCTGTTTTCGCTTTGGGAACCGTTGTGTTCTGTGTGGCTTTTTTGGAGGTCGTTTTCGGAGTTGTGGGTTTGGGATTGTTCCCCTGTGTACCGGGGTTCTGATTTCCGCCGGAACTGCCCCCTGTGCCGTTCCCGGAACCGCTTCCTCCGGCGGTCTGCGTTTTTCCGGAAGTAGTGGAAGCAGGGCTTTTGGAAGTTGTGGTATCTGTCCGGGTAGAGCCGGCGTTCTGCTCGGTACTGTCAGAGACAGTCTCCTGTTCGGAAAGTTCTGTATGGGAATCCGGATCGCCGGAATCGGAATCTGTCTCATCAGAAGCAGTTTCCGAACGGTCGGTATCCGTCTGATTGGATAAAAGAGTCGTTCCCTCCGGTTCCGATGAGGAATCCTTGTGGGTCTGTTTTCCGATAAAATAACCGGTCAGAAAGATAATACATAATAAAAGAATGATGATCCCGACAGCGGAAAGCTGCTTTTTATTGATCTGCATAACAGTGAAAAGTCTCCTTTGTATCGTTATATTTTTATCATAAACAAAAAAGCAGTTTCCGTCAATTATATTTGCATTTTTCCTTTTCATTTGAAAAGAAATGTGGTAAACTGAATAAAGAACAGGATGGATTTGGAATCGTCAAAAAGGGAGGAAGTATGCAGATTCAGATAACAGACAATGTGTTGACCCCCGGCCAGGAGGCGGCGGTACAGACTGCGCAGACCGAATATACCGTTTCTCTGGAGAACGGAACGTATCAGGTCCGCGTTTATGCGGGAGATCCGAACCATGAGGGCGATGTCAATGTGTATACGAAGCTCAATGGGGCAGAACAGCCGCCCATGTGGATGGCAGATAAGAAGATAACGGAAGCCGTGTTTGAAGCGGAAGTGACAGACGGAAAACTGACGGCTGCTTTTTCCGGGAAATATGTCCGGATCCAGGGACTGGATATCGCGAGGAAAGTAGAAGCGGTCCCCACCGGGATCGAGGAGAAGCATGTGGCTTCTCTGGAGAAGTCCAGCGTGGTGATCGGATGGGACTGCGAGGGAGATCAGTTCCGCCTGTATAAGACGGTTGTCGATGATCCGGATATTCCGGAGACCTGTATCGAGGTGATCGGGCACGCGTATTTTGATGATGAAGTAGAGTTATGCCGAACCTACAGCTATCAGGTGTGCGCTGTCAATGAACTGGGCTTTGAAGGAGAGCGGAGTGAGCCGATTCAGATGCAGATCGTGGAGAGTTCCAAGTTCAAACTCTATCCGTTTAATTTCCGGGTGGAAGACGTAACAGACGACTCCGTAAAGCTGGCATGGGATTACGAAGAAGGGATCCGCCAGTATGTCTTATACCGCAGAACATCCGAAGACCTTCCGTGGAAGAAGATCGGCTGCGTTGACGCAAAGACGCTGGAGTTCGTAGATCAGATCCCTACGGATCGGGAATATATGTATGCTATGACGACTGAGAGTTTAGGGGGAATTTCCAATAAGACCATTTTAAATTCTCCGGTACACCGTCTTAGGCGCAGCCGGCAGGCAGAAGAATTAAACCGCGGTCTCACCGCAGTGGCAGCAGAGGAAAAAGACACCGGGGAATCTGGTGTCTTTTTAAGCTGGCGGCTGCAGGCTTATGAATATGCCGCGCAGATAGGATTTAACCTGTATGCGGACGGAGTGAGATTAAATCAGGAGCCGATCACGGGCGCGACCAATTATTTTCATCGGAACGGAACGAAAGATACCGTCTATGAGGTGCGTAAGGTCGTAAATGGGACGGAGGAAGAAGAAACGTGCAAAAAACCCGGGAATGTCGCGAAGCCGTGGCTGCACAATTATCTGGAGCTTCCGCTGAAAAAACCGGAACCGTATACGACGCCGGACGGACATACATACGAATATACGGCGAATGATGCAAGCGCCGCCGATCTGGATGGGGACGGCGAATATGAGATCGTGTTAAAATGGGACTGCAATGGGAAAGACAACTCCCATAAAGGGTATTCGGGCTTAGTCTTTCTGGACGCTTATAAGCTGGACGGCACAATGCTGTGGCGCATCGGACTGGGGCCCAATATTCGCTGCGGCGCACATTATACCCAGTTTTTGGTGTATGATTTCGATGGCGACGGATATGCGGAGATGATCTGTAAGACTGCGGACGGCACAGTAGATGGACTGGGGCATGTAATCGGGGATGCCAGGGCAGACTATCGGAATTCGGACGGTTTCATATTGGAAGGACCGGAATATCTGACGGTATTCGACGGACAGACCGGCGCGGCATTGGATACTGTTCCCTATGATCCGCCGCGGGGCGATATCACCGAGTACGGAGACTCCTGGGGAAACCGGTGCGACCGGTTTCTGGCCTGTGTCGCTTATCTGGACGGCGAACATCCCAGCGCGGTAATGTGCCGTGGCTATTATGATTACGGAATGCGGACGAATCTGGTGGCTTATGATTTAAAGGAGAAGAAACTGATAAAGCGGTGGAGATTTCAGGCGGGAAAAGAGCAGAATCTCTCGTATACCAACCAGGGCTTCCACAATCTGGCAGTGGCGGATGTGGACGGCGACGGCTGTGACGAGATTCTGTACGGGGCCTGCGTGATCGATCATGACGGGACCGGTCTTTACAGCACGGGCCTGGGACACGGAGACGCCATGCATGTGGGCAGATTTTCACCGGACAGCGTCGGGTATGATTTTTACGGAATCCATGAGCATGCGGATTGTCCCTACGGAATGGAGCTGCGGGACGCGGGAACCGGAAAAATCCGATTCGGAAAATATACGGGCTGTGATACGGGACGCGGCCTGACGGCAAAGATCGACCCCCGGTATCGGGGTAATCAGCTCTGGGCGTTTGAAGGCGCGGGACTTTATAATTACGATGGCACGCTGATCAGTCAGACCTCACCGCCTTCGATCAATTTCGCGGTCTGGTGGGACGGAGATCTGCTTCGGGAACTGTGTGATCACGAGTGGTCAGGGTATGAAACGAATATCAGCGTCGGACGGATCTACAAGTGGAACTGGGAAACGGAAAAACTGGAGATTTTGCTGGATACCGTGGACTGCCCGGCCAACAACGGTTCCAAGGGGAACCCCTGCCTGCAGGCAAGCCTGTTCGGGGACTGGCGGGAAGAAGTAATCTGGCGGGATAAGGACAGTACCCATCTGCGGATCTATACCACGACAGATCTGACGGAGCACAGGTTTTATACCTTTATGCACGACCCGGTTTACCGGCTCGGCATTGCCTGGCAGAACGTGGCCTATAACCAGCCGCCGCATACCGGTTTTTATATCGGCGACGATATGAACGAAGTGCCGATACCGGAGCTGCGGTATGTAAATGCAAATAGAACGTAAACGGTTCGGAAAAGAGGAAATATGAGCACACCACACAATCAGGCGGAAAAAGGCGAGATTGCGAAAACGGTTTTAATGCCGGGCGATCCGCTCCGCGCGAAATTTATCGCGGAGCATTATCTGGAACAGCCGGTTTTGTTTAATGAAGTACGGAATATGTTCGGCTATACGGGAACCTACCGAGGGAAGCCGGTTTCCGTGATGGGGCACGGGATGGGGATCCCGTCCATTGGGATCTACAGCTATGAACTGTACAATCTGTATGATGTGGAAACGATCATTCGGATCGGATCGGCAGGCGGGATCGCGGAAGGGGTCCATGTAGGCGATCTGATCGCGGCTATGGGAGCCTGTACGGATTCTAATTACGGCGCGCAGTTTCGGCTGCCGGGTCCGTTTGCGCCCATCGCGGATTACGGATTGCTGGAAAAAGCAGTCGGCCTTGCCCGAAAAAAGGATCTTCCGATCCGGGTTGGCAATGTGCTTTCTTCCGACTGCTTTTATAACGATAATGCAGACGCCGCAGCCTCCTGGAAAAAGATGGGCGTTCTGGCGGTGGAGATGGAAAGCGTGGCTTTGTATATGAATGCGGCCAGAGCCGGGAAGAAGGCGCTGGCGCTGCTGACGGTTTCAGATCTGATCTTTGGCAGTGAAGCCATGTCTGCGAAAGAACGGGAGCAGGGGCTGACCGCCATGATCGAAACGGCGCTGGAACTGAGCGCAGCCGTTTAGCCTGAGAAAACGGTATAAAGAAGAAAAAAACGGATATCCTATCTGAAAAATCAGTGAGGCGGTATGGAAATGAAAGCTGCAGCAGGGAAGGATATCGGAAAACAAGTGATACGGTGCGGGATTTTGCTGGCAGGCGTTGTAGGATACGGAGCGGCAATCGGGCTGTTCTTAGATCCTCACCGGCTGGTGCCCGGCGGCGTAAACGGCATTGCTATTATGCTGAATACGCTGACCGGGATTCCCACCGGTATCACTATTTTTATGCTGAATCTTCCGATCCTGGCGGTGGGAGCCTGGAAACTGGGCTGGCGGTTTACCTGGAAAACGGTCGCGGTCGTCCTGGCTTCTTCTGTTTTCGTGGATCTTTTCTCCGCATTCGGGCCGATTACGGGCGACAGACTGCTTTCGGTCATTGCGGGCGGAAGCCTGCTGGCGCTTGGCATGGGGATTATTTTCCGCGCCGGCGCCACGACAGGCGGCATGGATATTATCGTGCGCCTGATCAAACAGAAGTATCCGCATATCAGGACCGGAAGGATTTTTCTGGTAATGGACGCCGTAATCGTGGGACTGTCTGTGCCGGTGTTCGGAAATATCGAATCCGGAATCTATGCGGGAATGACGGCAGTGATCAACGCGTTTGTTTTGGACTTTGTCCTGTATGGCAGGGAGGAAGCGAAGCTGATTCTGGTCATCAGCCGGAGAGAACGGCCGATTGCGAAACGGTTTCTGCAGGAACTGCAGGTGGGCGTAACTTTTATAAGCGGAGCCGGCGCCTATGAAAATCAGGCAAGGGATATTATCCTGTGCGTGATGCGGAAGCAGCTGTATTATAAAGCATTGAAAATTGTGCGGGAAGAAGATCCGAAAGCGTTTCTGATCGTAACGTCGGCCGGCGAAGTGTTTGGCGAAGGCTTTAAGCCGCCGGGCGCGGCGGAAATGTGAAATGGGATTTCACTGAAATCTGTTTGACAGATAGAAAGCCTCCATGATAGAATAAAAAAAGATTTAAGAGAAAGCATGGAGGAATTTATGAGAGATTACGCGATTGTTGCCGGCGCCACCTGCGATCTGCCGGATGAAGTGGTGCAGGAACTGGATTTAGATATTATTCCGATGGAATTTAATATCGACGGTACGGTATATTATCATTATCCGGATGAACGGGAGATGTCCAGCAGAGAATTTTATCAAAAGTTAAGAGACGGCAAGATGCCGACAACAGCTCAGCTTACTCCGTTTGTATTTGAAGAGACGTTCCGGAAACATCTGGAAGCGGGAAGGGACGTTCTGGCAATTATCTTTTCTTCCGGTCTGAGCGGTTCTTACAATTCGGCGAATGTAGCGACGGAGACTCTGCAGGATGAGTTCCCGGACCGGAAAATCATTTGTCTGGATTCGCTGAGCGCTTCGATCGGAGAAGGACTTTTAGTCTATCATGCAGGCGTAAAGCGCAGAGAAGGCATGGATATCGATACCCTGGCGCAGTGGGTCCTGGAAAATCGGTTCCATATTGGTCATTGGTTTACCGTGGAGGATCTGTTTCATCTGAACCGGGGCGGCAGACTGTCCGCAGTGAGCGCAGTTGTCGGGACCGCGCTGAAGATCAAACCGGTATTAAGTGTGGATGCGGACGGGAAATTGTATGTTGTCGCCAAAGCAAGAGGCGCGAAAAAGGCCTTTTCCTATCTGCTTGAGCGGATCGGACAGGGAGGAGATCAGCCTTCGGAGCAGACGGTGATCGTAGGACATGCGGATAATCCGGAAATGGCGGAACAATTAAAGGCGGAACTGCTGTCCGGCAATCTGGCGAAGGAGGTTATCGTCGCCAATATCGGACCGATCATCGGAACCCATGTAGGACCGGGTATGCTGGCGCTTGTATTTCTGGAAAAAGCCGACCGCCGGCAGAATTAAAACGCAGCCAGCCCCAACGGTACTGACTGCGTACAGAACTATTCGATCATGCGTCATAGCGCTTCAGGAATGCGATCCCCAGCGCGTAAGGACCGGTATGACAGCCGACGGCGGCACCGATCCGGGCCCTTACATCCGGGTTACAGGTAACATGTACATAAGATTCAAACTCCTGCCGGTATTCATCGGCTTCTTCATAACCGTAACCCGCGCCGATCGTGAAAGTGTAATCGTCGGTATTCAGTTGATTCTGGTTAAAATATTTTTCAACCAGGCCAAGCAGATTCTGCTTGGCTTTTTTTCTGCTCCGGGTGATACCGCCCAGAGAAATATCTCCATCATGCATGATGATCAGCGGTTTAATGCCGAGCTTATCGCCGGCGATCACAGCCAGCTTCCCGATCCGCCCGTTGGCGATCAGATATTCCAGGGAGCCTACCGTGAAATAGATGCGGCCGGTGTCCTTGATCCGTTCCAGATGGGAAACTGCCTCCTCATAAGAGAGCCCTGCGTTCCGCATCCGCACCGCCTCATTGACAAATAATCCCTGGCATACTGTGTTCAGCGTAGAATCGAGCACCGTGATCCGGGCGTCGGGATACTGCTCTAAGATCTCATCCCGGGCGTTGATGGCACTGTTATAGGAACCGCTGAACTTCGTAGTGATACAGATACAGATGATTGGCTTCCCGGCCTGTACCAGCGGTTCAAAAACAGCATAGTAATCGCCGACCGGAGGAAGAGAAGACTTTGGAATGGCGTGCTCGTTAATCATGCGTTCATAGAAACCGTCATGGTCGATCTCGGTGCCTTCCTTCTGGTAAGATACGCCGTCAAAGGTAACGTAAAATGGTACGACATGTACATCGTTTTGTTCTGTATAGGACGGCAGCAGATCACAGGCGCCGTCGCTGACAATGAAAAAATTCGCGTTCATGGTAAACTCCATTCTGTTTAACTGCATTTATATTACAACACAAGTTATTCAAATTATATCACGTAGTTTTGAAAACTACAATACCTTTTTCGAGAAACTTTACAATTCTTCACAAAAATTTCAAGGAATAGGGTTGACAACTGTTCTATACTGTTATATACTGTTTATCATCAGAAGCGCAGCTGAGAAAACTGTTGAAAAAAACAGTACAATGGAGAAATATGCATATGAGATTTATGATTCATAACACATCCATGCAGCCGATCTATGAACAGCTGATGGATCAGATCAAAACCGGGATCGTAGAAGGAACCCTGCGGGAAAATGACGCGCTGCCGTCTGTGCGGGCGCTGGCGAAGGAATTGCGGATCAGTGCCTTGACGGTAAAAAAGGCATATGACGCGCTGGAAGCGGAAGGATTCGTTGTTACGGTACACGGAAAAGGAAGCTATATCGCGGGAACGGATCGGGGCCTGGTTCAGGAAGCTCGGAGGAGAGAAGTGGAGGAACTGCTGGAGTCCGCGATTCAGAAAGGAAAAGCCTGCGGTATGACGGAAGAGGAACTGCGGGAAATGTGGGAACTGATGTTGGAGTAAACGCTCCGGAATGGAGAATAGCATGTTATTAGAAGTAAAAAATGTAAGAAAACAGTATCGGCGGTTTGATCTGGATTGTTCCCTGCAGGTACAGGAAGGACGGATCGTCGGACTGATCGGAAAGAACGGTGCCGGCAAAAGCACCACGTTTAAGGCAATTTTAAATCTGGTCATACCGGATTCCGGAGAGATCCGGATCTTCGGTACGGACAGCCGGGAACTTGACAGCGAACTGCGGCAGCGAATCGGCGTCGTATTGGCGGACAGTACCTTTTCCAATATCATGACAGTCAAACAGATCGCTGATGTGATGGGACGCCTATACGCGAAATTTGACGCGGAAGATTTTTTTCGGAAGTGCGATCGGTTTCAGATTCCGCTTCGGCAGAAGACAAAGGAATTTTCTACCGGTATGCTGGCGCGGCTGAAGCTGCTGATCGCCACGAGCTATCAGGCGGATCTGCTGATCTTAGACGAGCCGGCGGCAGGGCTGGATGTGCTGGCGCGGGAAGAGATCATGGATCTGCTCCGGGAATACATGATGGAAGAACATCGGTCAATTTTGATCAGTTCGCATATTTCATCGGATCTGGAAAAACTGTGCGACGAGATCTATATGATCGATCAGGGCAGGATCATCCTGCATGAAGAGACAGACCGAATCCTCAGCGATTACGGGATCCTGAAACTGGATGAGGCGCAGTTTTCGGGGATTGAAAAGCAGTATCTTTTGCGAAAGCAAAAGGAAGCGTATGGAGTCCGCTGCCTGACGGACGCACGGCAGTTTTATTTGGAAAACTATCCGGGCGTTCTTATGGAAAAGGGAAACATTGATGATGTGATCAGTATGATGATACAAGGAGAACGCTTATGAATGGACTGATACGGAAAGATATTTATCTGTTAAAAGAGATGCGGTTCGTGCTGCTGCTGATGGCGGCAATAGAAATTTTTCTGGTTTTTCAAAATAAAGCAGTGGATTTCGCGATGGGGTATATGACGGTTTTAGGCGCCATGTTTGTGATTAATACGATATCCTATGACGAGCCGGGCATTGGATTTTTAATGACGCTGCCTGTCAGCCGGAAACAGTATGTAGCCGCGAAATATCTGCTGGGGATCTGCAGCGGCGTCTTATTTGAACTTATGAGTATAGGGATCGTAACAGCGGCGGGGCTAATCCTGCCGGATATGAAGCAGGGCTGGCTCAGATTGCTTTCCCAGGCTGGTATGTACTGTGGCCTTGTGATCCTGCTGCAGTCGCTTATGATACCGCTGCTGTTGAAATTCGGCGCGGAAAAAGGCAGAAATATCATTTTACTGGGAGTTGTGGCGATATTTCTGACAAGCGTAGAACTGGTGCGGTTTCTTATGCCGGCAGAAGAAGGGCTGCCCAGGATCTCGGAATGGATTGCCGTACATCCGGGGATGACGGCGGGGATCGGGATCTGTTTTGTACTCCTGTTCCTTGCAGGCTCCATATGGCTCAGCAGCCGGATTATGGCGCGGAAGGAGTTCTAGGCGGTTTGCCGCCTAGTTCATCTCCTGAAAGTGATATCCACAAAACTGAAATGTTGCCGGGTCAAAATAAATGTAGATCAAAAATGAAGATTTGGAACTGTCAAACGGAGAAACGCCGGACACATTGGTAAAGGGTATGGCTAAAACATTCTTTTCGATCCGTATGGAGCTGTCTGACAGCAGAAGCTGCTTATAAATAGACTCCGCGTCATAGGTCAGAAATGAGTCAAACAGCTGCAGAGAGTTTGACAGAAAAACATCGTCCATCCGATACAGGAAATGTGTCAGCTGTTCTCCGATCATCTGATAGGCGTCTAATGTCAGATAAGCGGGATCGATCTTGTTGCGGTCCGCCATATTCTGTAATGTATAGATCGTAGCAGCCGGCAGCCCGAAGTTATAGAGATCCGGATCGTTTTTCCCCTTTTCTGCGATCTCGCTCTGATCGGTAGTGGAAAGAACCTTCAGAACATTGGTCAGATACTGCTGAACCGGCGTGAGATCGGAAATGGAAGCGTCCTGCTTCAGGATATGGAAGGAAAAGATATCGAAATCCGTATCGATCATACAGTATATCCGGTATTCATTCGTATGTTCTTTTAACGGGGCGCCGTCCAGGACATACCAGGTCCGCGTCTCGTCATCCGTTTCCAATTCAAATTTCTTACAATAATCTTTTATCAGGTCCTGCATCGCTTTCGGATCATAAGTGACGATACCCAGGGAGTTCAGGATCATCGCAAGCTGGTCGGCTGTCCGCAGTTCCAGAGACATGGAAGCAAATTCTTCTTCGGACAGGTTCTGTGTGTTTTCCTCCGTATAGTAGCTCCAGGGATACAGATTATAGGTTGTATTATTTAAAACGATCTGCCCGGAGGAAATCTTAGACTGGCTTACGTCCTTTTCTCCCAGAAAGAAGGAGACCAGATGATTGCTGATCAAAAGCGTGGCAATACAGCCAACGGCGATCACCGCGACCGAACACAGTACGAGACGGAATGCGGGCCGGAGCTTTTTAGATTTGTGTAACCGATTAACCTGTTTCATTGGAGATACTCCTTTCTGTCGTTTCGTTCTCAGACGGGAAAATAACGGAAACTTCCGTGCCTTTTCCCAGTTCGCTTTGAATTTTCAGTTTCGCATGATGCAGCGCCGCGATTTCCTGACACAGCGCAAGTCCCAGACCGGAACCGCCTGCCTGCCGGGAGCGGGATTTATCCACCATGTAAAACGGTTTCGTGATCTGTTCCAGGTCTTCCGGCGGAATCCCGATTCCGTAATCCGTTACGGTTAAAATCGGGCGCCCGTCCCGGATCATCGCCTGCAGCAGTATGTTGCCTTCGGAAGGGGAGGCTTTTCTTGCGTTATCGATAAGATTGTACAGCATGGACTGCAGCAGCGTTTTATCCGCGTACAGGGAAAAGGGCTGTACATTTATGATCAGATGCTGATTTTGCTGTGTCAGCATAGGTCTGACCGAAAGCGCCACCTCATCGATCAGAGGTTCAATGGGAAGCATCCGCATTTCCTGGGAAGTGATCTGTCCCACCGTGATCAGCTCCATCAGTTTATCCGACAATGTACGGAGCCGTTTGCTCTCGGACAGGATCACCTTCGCGTATTCGGTACGGGTTACCGGATCAATATCTTCTACGATCGTCAACAGATCCGCATATCCCAGAATGGAAGTCAGCGGTGTTTTCATCTCGTGGCTCAGGTTGTCGATAAATTTCTGCCGGTCGTCCGCTACCTGTTTTAACTCCCGGACATTTGTCTCAATTGCGGCAGCCATCCGGTTGATATTGTCTGTGATCACGCCGAGTTCGTCTTTGCGTGTCTGCGGCAGACGCATGCTGTAATTGCCTTCCGCAATGGCAGTAATTCCGGTATTTAATTTCTGAAGCGGTTTCAGCAGAGAGCGAAGCGAAACAAACAGCACAATCGCCATGATCGAAGCGCCCGCCGTATATAAAAACAACAGCTGCCAGTTTGAGGTCTGCGACAGGGTATACAGGGAAGACAGATCCCGGACTGATACCAGCACAAATGAACTGTCCTGTACACTGAATCGGGACGTCACATAGCACAGATACCGGTCCCCGTCCAGAACTGTGTGCAGGGCATAATTGGAATTATCGATCTCGGAGAACTGTTTTTTCTGTTCCAGGGTTTCTTCGTGATTATACGCGTAGATAACCGAACCCAGAAAAAGCGCGCAGTCCTGTGTGATCTGTTCCTGCAGAGTCAGCGAAACCAGAGTACGGATATCCCCGGTCGTTACCGTGAGTTTTCCCTGGCGCAGCTGTTCCGTCAAAACAGCGTTCTGGATGGTATTGATAATATAGGAGTGTTCCGAGATCGCTGTGTTCTGTTCTGATTCCAGCATGATACGGAATGAATTCCGCTGCCATAAAATCGAGAAGATTGCCAGAATAACGGAAACAAGGATAAATACGGTTAAATAAATTCGCTGCCAAAGACGCAATGACATCTTGTGCCTCCGTTCTTTACTGTGCGCGGTTTCCGCGATGGTTTCCGTTCGGATTTCCGTTATGATTTGATCCGGATCAGGCGGTAGCCGAGCCTGGGAACCGTGAGCAGTTCATTCTGCAGACCGAGTTTTTTGCGAAGCTGGTTGATATGCGCGTCAACGGTGCGGGATTCTCCTTCGGACCGATATCCCCATATCGATTCAAACAGTTTCTCCCGGGAGATCACCAGTCCCTGGTTCTTCAAAAAAAAGCCGAACAGTTCAAATTCTTTCGGCGTCATATGTACCGCTTTGCCGTCCAGCAAAACCCGGTGGGAATCTTCCTGATATTCAATATTACGGTAGTGATAGGAAGCGTCGATCTGATTTTTCCTGCGGAGCACCGCTTCGATCCGGGCCGTCAGTTCCATGGCTTCAAACGGCTTGACGATATAGTCGTCCGCGCCTGCCCGCAGTCCGCGGACCTTATCTTCAAGTCCCTGTTTGGCGGTCAGAAAGATAACCGGAAATCCAAAATCCCGGATGGCGTCCATAATCTCAAATCCATCCATGCCCGGCAGCATCACATCCAACAGGATCAGGTCATAATCCGTAGTGCAGACTGCCTGCAGGGCGTCCGGCCCGTTATTACAAATGTCGCTGGAATAATCAGAAAGTTTTAGAATCTCGCGGATCATGGCCGCGATTGCCGGCTCATCCTCCACGATCAGAATTTTCGTCATGATTGAACTTTCCCCCTATCATTTCATTTTTTCATCTCTAAAAATCAGTATAACATTATTTGGGGTGAGTGTCAAAAGGAAAATGAATAGAGGGTGCTTATCATTTTGTATTAAATAAAATATTGGCGGTATTGTTCATGGTAAAGAACAGTACCGCCGTCAAGAATCATTTTATATCTTTGTATGGTGCAGGGTTTTCTGCTATCATTGCTAAATTTTTTGCTGGTTCAAAAGAATATTTAACAACTTTTTCTTCTGGTTCAAGCATATCCGTATTATCTGTCCATAGCTCACACTGTGTCATAACGGTCTGTACTGCATCCTCCATACCCTCTGGCGGGTATTTGTGCTTTTTCAACAGTTTCTTTATCAGCATACGCATTTTAGCCCTTGCCGATTCCCGTCTTTGCCAATCAACAGTTTTGTTTTTTCGCAGCGTATCCGCAAGCTCTTTAGTGATTGCAATTAGTTCTTCATTATTGTAGAAATCTTTGATTGCCTGCGGCTTAGTTAGAGCGTCATAGAAAGCAAGTTCATCAGCACTGAGTCCTAGCTGTTTGCCTTCTTTTTGCGCCGTAGCAATCTGCTTGGCAAGTTTCAGCATTTCTTCGATAACTTCTTCATTGGTGAGCATACCGTTTAAATATGCATTGAGGGAACGCTGCATAATCTCGCTGAATTTCTCCGACTTGACCACATTTGTCCTGCGATAGATGAAGACCTGTTCGGCTATCAATTTTTTAAGCAGCTCCACTGCAAGGTTTTTCTCTTTCATATTGGCGACTTCTTCGAGAAACTTGGGATCAAACAGCGAAAATTCCTCTTTGATGTCAGAGAATAGATTGATAACGCCTTCGCTTTTGATACTCTGTTTGAGCAGCTCGTTAATTCTCGCATTCATTTCCGGCAGTGAGATCTTCTTGCCGACGCCGGTGTTCGTCAGTCTCAACACAAGCACACGCACCGACTCAAAGAATGCCGCTTCAAATCGCATATCTTCATCCACAAGAGAGGAGCAGAGGGAGAGCGCCTGATGGAGTATGAGAGCTTCTTTCACGAAATTGTCCTTATCCTCAACTTTTTCTCTGCTGATGATAAAATTGACAGCGCCGCTGATGGTCTTTGCTCTTTCCAAATCAGAGCCGGTCATAAACTTGCGGTAATCGAACCCATGGAACTTGTCACGACAGATGGATAGCTTTTCAAGGAACTTTGGATAAGCAACTTTCGCCACATCAGTATCTCCATAGTTTTTCTTGTCACGGCTTGTGTAGTCGTTCATTGCCTGTTTCAGTGCCGAAGCAATGCCGACATAATCTACTACAAGACCGCCTTCTTTGTCTCGGAATACACGGTTGACACGGGCGATAGCCTGCATAAGATTATAGCCTGCCATCGGCTTATAAACATACATCGTAGCAAGGGACGGAACATCAAAGCCAGTCAGCCACATATCCACAACTATGGCGATCTTCATTAGACTGTCGTTGTCCTTGAACTTCTTTGCCAGTTCGTCCTTATGATGCTTATTACCGATGATTTGACGCCATTCTTCGGGGTCGTTGTTACCGGAAGTCATAACCACGCCCACCTTTTCCGTCCAAGCGGGGCGCAACTCCAAAATTCGCTTGTAGATCTTCATTGCGATGGGTCTCGAATACGCAACGATCATCGCTTTGCCGGTCAAAAGATGTTCACGATTGTTCTCGTAGTGGTCGAGAATATCGCAAACGAGGGAGTTTATGGTATTGTCGTTTCCGAGTACGGCTTCCATTTGTCCAAGCTCATGCTTGCTCTTTTCGATTACTTCGGGGTCGGCGTTGTTCGCCATAATGTCGTATTCGGTATCTATCAGCTTCAAGGTGGCTTCGTCGAGCTTCAGTTTCACGACACGGCTTTCATAGTAGACCGGTCTCGTCGCTCCGTCCTCCACCGCCTGCGTCATATCATAAACGTCAATGTAGTCCCCGAACACCTCACGGGTGCTGCGGTCTTTGGAAGAAATGGGCGTTCCGGTAAAGCCTATGTATGTAGCGTTCGGCAAAGTATTGCGTATAATTCTCGCCGTGCCTACAACACGCTTGGCAACTTCTTCACCGTCCTCGTTTTTGGTAATTCGGATTTTTTCTGCAAGTCCGTATTGCCCACGGTGCGCTTCGTCTGCCATTACGACGATATTTCTGCGGTCAGACAGCGGCTCTGAGGCCTCCTCGAATTTCTGCATAGTGGTAAAGATAATGCCGTTTGCCTGTCTGCCGGCAAGCAGGGTTTTCAAGTGCTCTCTGCTCTCAGTGTGCATGGGCTCTTGGCGCAGGAACTCTTTGCACTTAGCAAACTGCCCGAAAAGCTGGTCGTCCAGGTCATTGCGGTCGGTCAGCACTACGATAGTCGGGCTGTCAAGCGCCTCCTGCAAACGGTGAGCGTAGAACACCATAGAAAGCGACTTGCCGCTGCCTTGCGTATGCCAGAAGACACCGCCCTTGCCGTCGGTCATGGTGGCTTTTTGGGTAGACGCAACCGCTTTATTTACGGCGAAATACTGATGATAGCCGGCAAGGATTTTGAAGATCTGTGTTCCCTCGTTAGAGAAGCAGATAAAGTTTTTGATGATGTCAAGCAGCCTTTCTTTTTGGAACATTCCCTCAAAGAAGGTATCGAACTGTGCGTACTGCGTGTTTTCATAGCTGCCGTCTTTGGTTTTCCATTCCATAAAGCGATCTTCGCCCGAAGTGATCGTTCCCGCTTTTGAGGTGAGTTGATCGCTCATAACGCAGATAGCGTTGTAAATGAACATCGACGGAATTTCCTGTATATAATTGCGAATCTGTCGATATGCTTCGGAAGCGTCGGTTTCTTCACGGGACGGAGATTTCAGTTCAATAAGCACAACGGGAAGCCCGTTCAAAAACAGGATAATATCAGCTCGTTTATTGCTGTTCTCAATAAAAGTCCATTGGTTGGCAACGATAAAGGAGTTATTGTCGGGATTTTTGTAGTCTACAAGATAGACAATAGAGGAGCGTTCTTCGCCATCTACAAAGTATCGCACGGGAATACCGTTTTGGAGATAATCCATAAAGACGGCATTCTTCTGCACAAGAGAGCCGTTCTCAAAGTTTTTGAGCTTGAACAGAGCGTCGTCCAAAGCGTCGGACGGCAATTCTCTGTTAATATGC
>CANQSA010000024.1 GCA_947626415.1 uncultured Lachnospiraceae bacterium | reverse complement strand
CCGATGATTTCGGTTTTCTCCGATAGGATAGAGATCCTGTCAAGAGGAACACTTGCACCGGCACAGACGATGGAGGGATTTTTTATGGGAGAATCTGTTCCCGTCAATGAAAAACTGTCTGAAATTTTCCTCCAACTGCATATCAGTGAGAAGTCTGGGCGGGGAGTACCCAAGATCACAGAAATGTATGGGAAAGAGGCTTTTTCTTTCAGAGAAAATTCCATAGTTGTAACAATTCCGTTTGAAAGAGTAAATAAGGTTGGGAATAAAGTTGGGAAAAAGGTTGGGAATAAAAAGACTTTAAATTCACGAAGGCAAAAAATTATTTTGGAAATGAGGAACAATCCGAACATTACAACTGCGGAACTTCATACCATACTGGGCGTGAGTGAAACGGCGGTGGAGAAGAACATATCGTTTTTAAAAGAAAACGGTTATATTGAGAGAGTGGGGGCAAAGAAGACAGGGTATTGGAGAGTGCTGTAAAAGTTACAATGTGGGTTTGGGCGGAAATTCAAGGTTCTCATTTTGTAATCTTAAAGAGTGCAGACTGTTAGGGTGTCAATGATTGGTAACTCTTTAAATTATCTTATTACCAGGATTCAGGCTTGACAAAACCGGATAAATACAGTACAATTGATGAGCACGCTGAAAAGCGGGCACAATTTTATAAGTTTGAAGGAACTTCAGGAGAAATACTCAAGTGGCTGAAGAGGCGCCCCTGCTAAGGGTGTAGGTCGTTTACGCGGCGCGAGGGTTCAAATCCCTCTTTCTCCGCTTCCGTGAGAACCGGGAAAGGCTTATTTTATGGGCTTTTCCCGATTTTCTTTTTTAAGCTTTTTTTGAGAACTTTTTGGGAATTTTGAGAACTTGTTACATATTGTTGCATTATGAAACTAAGATTTTATTTAATTGTTCTATGCGTTCTGCTCTTCTCGTTGTACTGTAGGTATAAGAATTATAAGTTGTTGACAATTCTCTGTGTCCTACTTGCTCTCGTACAAAATCAGGATCAACACCTTTATTCAATAAAATTGAAATATAGGTTTTCCGTCCTTTATGCGGAGAGCGCCGAGAAATATTTAATTGTTCACAGATACGATATAATTTCAAGGCAACATTAGATGGGGTAATGTCATTGAATAAAAACATAGAAGAAATCCCCTTCTTGATTTGAATTTCACGGATTTTTTCTACAATATCAAAACATTTATCACAGACTAATATATCTCTGGGATCTTCATTACATTTTAGATATTCCATTCGCACAAATTTTCTTTTTTCCCACGTTCCATCTTCGTTCATCTTATCGTCAACGATCAGGGAACAATGTAAATAAAGACTGTTATTTTCCTTATCGAAATCCTCATAACTCAGACCTAAACATTCCCCGATCCGAATACCGGTATAAAAGAAAATGGGAATTGCAAGATAGCTTTCATCTTGCGTCTGCTCGGCTAATTCCTTACAACAATCTATTATCAGTGCGACCTCATCCGGAAAGAATACCTGAGTTTCGGCTTTCTTTTTTGGAGTTCGTTTAAAAACGGTTGAAGGAATCTTTATCAGCTTGCATGGATTTCGGTCAGTCACTTCCTTGTCAATCAGATATTGAAAGACCTGCCGTAATATGGTTGTTATATTGAAATACGCTTTTTGTGTCAAATTATATTTTTTAATCAGCGTATACGACCATACTTTAATATCAGCGACTGTCAATTTTAATAAGGGAGTGGATAGAATCTTTTCAGATAATGGTTCATTGATGTAATACTTATGATAATCAGTATCGATCCTGTGTACCGTGTTATTCCGATTAGTGGTAAGCAGTTTAAATTTTAACCATTCCGGATAGATTTTTTCAAGAGTATATTCAGACTCGAGATTATCTTGACTATAATATTCATATAGAAAATCATACATCAAAGACTCTGTCCTTTTTACAATTTTGTGCCGTCCATATTTGTTGGAATCATCAGAGATATATGTATACCATCGACCGTCCTTTCCCTGAAATATTTTGTATCTATGTATCCGTTGTACGTAAGTTTTATGTTTTATCATATCACAAATGTTCCGGATATCATTCATATCTAATATATCACATGTAGTTAAATAATCCAACAATTCTTTTTCGTTTTTTGGTTGCATAATTAAAAATAATTATGCAGTATCGAAAGATTCGGTTTCTCAGAAGTTCAGTTTCTCGGATTTATAGGGTTTGGGGATTTTCAGATTTAGAAGATACTGCACAAATTTTTCCCTCCTTTCCTATTTATTTTTTTTGTTTATGTGTCAATTCTTTTACCATTTTTAAAAACAAGTCAGCATTTGGATTCCGTTGCGGCGGCTCATGCAGTGGAAAATCAAATTTTTCTGCCAAAACATAGCGTAATTGTTCCAACGTAACTTTTTTAAAAATTATTTCATTTGTACTGTTATTTACGATAGCATATATTTCACAATATCCGGGACGGCGGTTTGCTTTATATCCCTGCCAGTATCGTTCAAGACGGCAATTAAAATAATCTCGTAATATCTGTTTAATGCGTTGATGACTATACGGTAAATAAACATGTACCAAATGTAATTGAACATCATCTGGAATTTCAATTACAATGTCATCTTCATTTTCATTTTGTTCATTCATCTTCTTATACCTCCTAAATCTAAATTTAAATTTTCTTGCATAAAAGGATTTTCCGGTTCTTCCTCTACCGGCAGAAATCCGGTGTTTCGTTCCATATATTCTTTAACAGAAGAATATATTTTAATAGTTCCATCTTCCAAGAAATGCCGTACTTTTGTAATCCTTCTTAAAAAAGCGTTCCAAGTAACCGGAGAAGCTTCTTGTATACCTGAATATTGTTCTTCAAGCGGAATATTGCTGATTATATATACCTTTAAATACGTAGCAGTCTTATTATGGTATCGGGCAGCCAATTCACACGGATATCCGTCTAAATAGTCCAACATTTGTTCTATTTTTAAACTACTCCGAAATTCTTCAAATACGAGTACCGAGTGACGAACACTTTGATAACCGTCAAAAGGGTGGGAATAGTCGGTGATCCGGTATGTTTTTTCATACCCATTTTCTTCTATTACCGTTCTGCTTTTTCCTAAACCGGTTGCTCCGAATATGTATTCCACTTCAAGATCTCTCCATGTACTTCGATATTCTTCTTCTATCAATAATTGTTGTGCATGTTCTATCTGAGGTAAATACTGTAAAGATTCCGGATAGGCTTTTATGATCTCCGCAGTGCTTAACCCACTTTCTATCATGTCATAGATAAATTGCAGTTTACCACGCAAACCCATTCTCTCATTATTTGGAATCTCGCCGTATTCCTCAAATGTACCTTCTATAGATGTTTCACTTTTTAAAGAATTTTTCCATTTTCCTTCTTTAAGGATATAATTTCGATTTTCTATCGAATCTCCATAGGCTTTTTCTATATGAGCAGTAGGAAAAGCGTTTTTTATCGTACTGAACCGTATGGGCGAATTAGCGACACAATAGATATGCGTATGGGGTGTAGAACCTTCCAAACCTATTTCATCTGCCATACACCAATAAATCACACTTTTTAAGGTTTTCATTCGCTCTTTGATTTCCTCATGGGAAAATGGACAGGATATTTTTATATCCGCATTTTCGGGATCTGAAATTTTAACATCTAAAGGATTGTTAATAGTAAGCTGATATTTCCTTGCCTGCAAATCCTTTTTCATTTTTGAGGATTCTTTTAAGGCTGTGCTACTATAACTGTCCTTCATTTATCTCACCTTCTTTCACTGGATCATTCAATAGCGATTTTGCTACATTTTGTTGTAACATGCTAATCCCTATTGAAACATCTGTAAAAAATAATATTTGCTACAGCCACTTGTAATACTAGACGTGGCTGTCGTTCGACAAGCTAACTTCGCCGCCTCTGGCGGCTCCGTAGCTGTCGAACATGCCGAATGACTCCAAGCAGGAAATAATTTGTTTATGGGTAGATTGCAGATTACGAATCCGGGGTACTTTCAAAAATTTGGTTCCGAAATAATCGGTTTTAATAATACCTTCTCCAACATCGTAGACTGGTTTTTGTTCCAGATCATCGCCCTGCATTATCATTTTCTTAAATTCAAGACTGAGTTTACCCAATGCAATATAAACCATAAATTGTTCCCTTCCGGGAATATATTTACTATCCGGTCTCTGCATTATAGAAAAAATGCCGCAAAGCATAGACCTTCCCATCAGCAGGATTTCCAACAGGTAATTACTATATTTCTCAGCCAGTTTTTTATCTTGCTGAGTTTGCCATATCTGGAAACCTGCCATTTCGTCAAATATCAATAGCCGGAGGCGACCGTCTTTTATCTCTCCATTTTTTACTTTCTGGTACTCTGCATAAAAATCAGATAATCCCTTGGAACATGCTTCCCCTGTATAGTACAGGGGATAGCCGGATAGATAAGCATAATCAGAGGAATTCTTGAAATCAAGAATCCATAGCTTAACATCTCCTTTATATTCCATAAGGATATTTCTTAATATTTGTTGTACCAAATAGGATTTACCGCTCCCACTATTACCGGTTATAAGCCAGTGTAGGCTTTTATGTAAATCAATATAAATACCCATTTGACAGGAATAATGTTCCCATATTTCCAGATCAAATCCGACTTTGATTTTACTATGTTCAGGTATCATCATCGCTATTATCCATTTCCTTTCTACGTAAAAGTGCTCTGTTATTAACCTGTGCTCGTTTTGAATTCAGTTGTAGAGCACCATACCCATTCAGCGGAAACCAAACAGCCAACAAATCTTTTGAAAGAGCAACATATAATGAAATATAGGATATGCCCGTCCACTCCATATATAAATCAGCAAATAATTTATATATGAGATTTGCTACTTCGTCACGGTTATCTGCATACTCGCCATTTAATCCCCAACATGAAAAATAAAATATAACTATGTCTTGATTAAACCGTTGGGAATTTGAGAATTTAAAATATCTGAAAATATGAGTCTTATTAACTCTATCTTCAAACATATTAAAATCCTGAGGCAGACAATATACCGTCTGCCGGAGCTGTTTAATCCTCGTCGTAGTATCTAAATATTTCCAACCTTTTTGAATTGTTGTAGTTATTGTTCTTCTTGTATCGACCGGAGATTTCCCCCAGCCGAAGCGAAGAACATAATACCACAACAAATATGTGAGGATTAGAAATATTAATATTCCTAATAGAAGTTTTATCATTAGCTCACCTCCTTTCCTTAAAAATAAAATATTCTTTTAATTATTAATAAGAATATCTTTTAGAAACGCTTCTCCTTTATAGTTTTTTCCATAAACTAAGTCGACAAGCGTTCCTACTTTTATCGTGTCGCTATAATCGCCACGAATATATTCTGTCTCAACAGCCTCGCCATCAAAAGCGAGAGCATTAGAGGTCCGATATTCGTCTTGATCTATAGCAAGATATAGGGTAGTCCCAATATTTTTTGAAGACTTAGCCTGAGTTACAATGTAACCTAATATTTTTGCTTTCATAAATATTCACCTCCTTTCTATCTAAGTTTTAAGGAAATCAATTGCTTTTGATGCATGAAGTATATTCCAAAAAAGATGGAAAAAACAGGACATTTTAGGCGAATTTTTTAAATGCCTGAAAACCATATAATAATTCCATCGCCGTCAGGTTAAAGAATTGCATATACAAAAGCAACACTTTTAATGGAAATATATTTCCCTGTTCTGCTTTGCGAAGAGTTCGGAGATCAATTCCACTAGTTGATTGCAAAGCTTCCAGCGAGTACCTATTTTCCTTTCTTACTTTCCGCAGTCTCTTTCCAATTTCTGCAAAGTCAAGATTATCCGGACATTTAAATTCATTACTCTGAATCGTTTCAGGTATAGAATTAGAGCATGGAATTTCTGGCATAACTTTTTTGCCGGCTACCTTTAAATCGTATGCCCCATTAAGTGGGATAAAAGTACCCATTAACAAATAATCAGGATTGATTGAATCTTCCTTACAAAGAGCATGCAGTATTTTTAAGGTAAGCGGAGCTTTAGCCTCATAATACTTATAGGCGCTTTTTTTTGAAATATTTTGTACTGTCATACAAATCTGTAAAAATTTAGCAGTGTTCCGATTCGTGTGATCGATTGCTGTTTTAGGATAAAGCGCTATAATCCTTTTTAGAATTTGATCCCAACTATCTGCTAATTCCCTATTGCTACAACCTTTTTCACTAAAATTTACTTTTTTATCTTCTTTCATGAAGACCTACCTTTCCGAGTCTTCATGAGACAAAAATCTCCATGAAAACTCTAAAAAAAAATTTTCATGGAGATAAAATACGAATCTTAAAATGTACTTTAAGTAAAGCCATTAAAGCTGTTGTTACTTATTGCTTGTTTACTTTAACGAAAAAAAGAACAGGGTAATGAATAATTTGTCTATTTGATGGAAAATATGGATATGGGAAGGGAAAACTTGCTTGGTTTGTTGTGTCAGCAGATAACGCATTGTTACTTATTGCTTGCCTATTTTAACGAAAAAAGAGAACAGGGAATGAATAATTTACTTAACTTTTATATGGGTTGTCTATTTCGATGGAAAATATGGATATGGGAAAGAAAATATTTGTTTACTTTTTCATGGGTTGTCTATTTCATGGAAAATATGGATATGGGAAAGAAAATGTTTGTTTACTTTTACTAAAAACGTGTTTTTCCTACCGACAGGATAAAAGATGGGTTAAGATCCGGATATTTAAGCCGGCTTGAAGGCTAAAAAAAATCATAAAAAATCCACCAACTAATTAAAGTTGATGGAATATAGATTAGTTTTCAGTATCATCTTTTTTATAGACTAGGATATCTTCTACTCTACAATTCAGTATAGAACACAAAGTATTGATCGTATACGTTGATACATTGTTGTTTGCTCTCAATCTGGATAACTGTCCGGCAGATATATGATAATCTTTAATTAACCGATATTGAGATATCTGTTTCTTTTTTAAAGTTTGCCATAACGGATCAAATAAAATCATAAAAAACCTCTTTTTTACTTGACATATTACCCGATTGTGGTCTATAATCATATTAGCCTTATTTGGGTAATGAATATATCAAATACAAAAAATACTAAGGAGGTGATTTATATGAGAAAAGAAATTGCAACAGCCTTGATCTTTATATTGGCTATAAGTAGTATAGTCGGTATGACTGGCTGTGCAGAAAAGACGGAAATTGCAGTTGATAATAAAGCAACTATAATGAAAGCAGAGACCAGTGAAGAAAATACGACAATCTTTTCCGAAGGTTTGGAGGAAGGGACTCTAGGCGAAACAAGCACAGCGGAAGTAGTTGATGGGGCTGACGGGAAGGAAACCGTTACGAATGGAACAACTGGAACGGAAAAGGTAACCGGTACAACGAAGGGAACAACAAAGGCGGAAGGGAGTACGAAGGCAACAACTGGTAGGGTTACGACAGGAAATGTAGAACCGACTAGGGAAGCCTACACTTATACGAAACCTAATAGGGTAACCGCAACGGCTAACACAACGAAAGCAACAACGGGTACGAAAGCCACTACAAAGGCAACAACGAAAGCGGTAACGGCAACCACTAAAAAGGCTAGTACAACCGCAACGACGAAGGCTCATACGCACACGTGGTTAGAATACTACGGAGACCTGCATATGATGGTAACAAAAACCCGAACGGTAATAGTGAAGGAAGCTTGGCAAGAAAAAATTTCCGACGGTGTTGCAGCTTGGCAGTGCAACGAATGTGGATTTGTTTCGAGTCCTAGTGAAGTGATTAAACATTATGAAACGGCTAACAATATTTATGGGAAATGTGTTAACCGTGGATATAACTCCTTGACAGCCGAGGAAAAAGAGGTATATAATAAACACAAGGAAGGAAGTTCCTATTCAACAATGGGAGAATACATTTATGCTAAATATCCAAGTCACTATATCGAAGAACCAGTTTACATTGATCACCCGGCGGTCACCAAAACGGAAACTTACCAGGAAGAAAAAGTGCAAAAGAATTTGTGGTTAGGAACGTTCTGTAAAGAATGCCACGAGTTCATAAATGCAACCACGAAGGAAGAATCGGAATACGAATGGAACGCACTTCAGACCGATATAAAGAACGGAACGATTACAAACGTAAAGACGGTAGCAGCTAAATAGTTAGATGTTTCGAAAGAAATTATAAAACATCACTTATCTTAGGATAGGTGGTGTTTTTATTTATGAAAATGTAAAAATCTTATAGATAGGTATTGCAATTCCAGTAGATATCTGCCTTGATCTACATAAAACCACTTACCATAGTGAATCAAATAAAATTATAAGTAAAACTCCTTTTTTTAACTTGACATATTACTCAAATATGGTTTACAATTATATTAGCATTATTCGGGTAATATGTCAAGCCTATATGCCATTTTAAACAAAAAAATACTAAGGAGGTGATTTGTGTATGAGAAAAACAATCGCAACAACATTGATTTGTACGTTGGCAGTCGGAAGCGTAATCGGTATCACCGGCTGTTCGGAAGCTAGGGTAGAAAGTGAGACCGTTAGGGTACTGGCGAGCACTACTCATATAGAAAACGTAATCGAAACCTCTGGTGAAGGGGTAACCTTTAAAACCGAGGGTAATGAAGTTAACACCGCTGAAACTACTGAAACGATCGAAACGAAGAAAGGCGAAACAAGCACAGCGGAAGTAGTAGACGGGGCTGACGGGAAGGAAACCGTTACGAATGGAACAACTGGAACGGAAAAGGTAACCGGTACAACGAAGGGTACAACGAAGGCGGAAGGGAGTGAAAAAAGTGCGCCGGGGGTAACCCAGCCTACAACAAGTAGGGTAACGACAGGCGCAACCCAGCCGACAACGGCTAAAAGGGTAACGGAAAAGGCAACAACTGCTAAAAAAGTAACACAGACGGTAACAAAGCCGACACAGAAGGCAACGCAGAAAGCGACCGAAAAGGCAACAAAGAAGCCTGTTCAGCAGACTACAAAGAAGCCGACCGAAAAGGCAACAACGCAGGCAAAGAAAGGGTATTCCTACAAGGCATATGTGTTGAATGAAGAATGCCTGACGAATTCGGTAATAGCGATTTACATTAAGACCGATAATCCAAATGGGTTTTATATAGGTAAAGGTAGTATCGGAGTTGAATCCTCTATAGATGAAACTGGAGAATTTAGTACCTATTCAACATTAACCTATGCCGACGTAAAAGGTAACCATGTAGGTTCAACGTCTACTTATAAAGTAGACGGAGGGTATTTGTATTCATGTGCTTTTGAAAAGCCAGGAACGTACACAATCTATATAAAGGAATCCGCAGGGGATTCTTATGATTCCCAGGTAAATCCGACTAAGGTTTCTTTTAAGATTACTGTAAAAGATTACAAAACTGAAGAAGCTAAGTGGGTAAAAAGCGTAGTAAAGGAATTATCTCCGAAGCTGAAGAATCTGTCTGCAAGGGGTAAAATCGATTACTTGAATAAATGGATTAACACTAACTTCAAGTACGAATTAAACGACGGTAATGATTACCTTGTATACACCCTTAACGACTTGACGAAGCCGTATTGGAAGAGTAAGCGTGGAACGTGTATCACCTTTTCCCAGCTGTTATGTAAGATGGCGAAAGAATTGGGGTATAATGCAAAAGGCGAAGCAGCGGGATACTTGCAGCACGAATACGCAATCGTATATATAGACAGTGAATGGGTAGAATATCCGGAACAGCCAGGACCTGAAGAAAACGTATTCAATCCGAAGACAGTGAAGTATTGGGATTTCAGCCAGTATAAGTAAAACGGTTCAGAGGGCAAGAAGAAATTCTTGTCCTCTTATTTTTTATATAGAAGGTCTTGTTTTTGGGGTGGATGTTTGGTATAAAATTTTGACAAGAAATGATTTTGCCTATAGAAAATTTATTTTTAGAAAAGCTGTGTAGTATTAAGAGTATTGAGAACTTTGCGAGAACATCTTTTAGAATGATATCCGGAATACTCCTTTCTACAAATATTCCAGTTGTTTCTATAAATATTCCAGTTGCTTCAAATCCCTCTTTCTCCGCTTCGGTGGGAACCGGGAAAGGCTTGTTGTATGGGCTTTTCCCGATTTTTTTAAGCTTTTTTTGAGAACTTTTTAGGAATTTTGAGAACTGGTTACATATTGTTGCATTATGAAACTAAGATTTTGTTTAATTGTTCTATGCGTTCTGATCTTCTCGTTGTACTGTAGGTATAAGAATTATAAGTTGTTGACAATTCTCTGTGTCCTACTTGCTCTCGTACAAAATCAGGATCAACACCTTTATTCAATAAAATTGAAATATAGGTTTTCCGTCCTTTATGCGGAGAGCGCCGAGAAATATTTAATTGTTCACAGATACGATATAATTTCAAGGCAACATTAGATGGGGTAATGTCATTGAATAAAAACATAGAAGAAATCCCCTTCTTGATTTGAATTTCACGGATTTTTTCTACAATATCAAAACATTTATCACAGACTAATATATCTCTGGGATCTTCATTACATTTTAGATATTCCATTCGCACAAATTTTCTTTTTTCCCACGTTCCATCTTCGTTCATCTTATCGTCAACGATCAGGGAACAATGTAAATAAAGACTGTTATTTTCCTTATCGAAATCCTCATAACTCAGACCTAAACATTCCCCGATCCGAATACCGGTATAAAAGAAAATGGGAATTGCAAGATAGCTTTCATCTTGCGTCTGCTCGGCTAATTCCTTACAACAATCTATTATCAGTGCGACCTCATCCGGAAAGAATACCTGAGTTTCGGCTTTCTTTTTTGGAGTTCGTTTAAAAACGGTTGAAGGAATCTTTATCAGCTTGCATGGATTTCGGTCAGTCACTTCCTTGTCAATCAGATATTGAAAGACCTGCCGTAATATGGTTGTTATATTGAAATACGCTTTTTGTGTCAAATTATATTTTTTAATCAGCGTATACGACCATACTTTAATATCAGCGACTGTCAATTTTAATAAGGGAGTGGATAGAATCTTTTCAGATAATGGTTCATTGATGTAATACTTATGATAATCAGTATCGATCCTGTGTACCGTGTTATTCCGATTAGTGGTAAGCAGTTTAAATTTTAACCATTCCGGATAGATTTTTTCAAGAGTATATTCAGACTCGAGATTATCTTGACTATAATATTCATATAGAAAATCATACATCAAAGACTCTGTCCTTTTTACAATTTTGTGCCGTCCATATTTGTTGGAATCATCAGAGATATATGTATACCATCGACCGTCCTTTCCCTGAAATATTTTGTATCTGTGTACCTGCTGCACGTAAGTTTTATGTTTTATCATATTACAAATCCTCCGGATATCATTTATACTAATATATAGCATATTGCTCTTATACTAAATTATATTTTTAATTATTATTTCGAATATTTTCAAATTTTTCTGCAATGAAATTTGCATTTACCGCACTATATGGGTGAAAGGAGGTTGAGAGCATGGCAGAGAGCACTTCTGGAACCGATATCTTAATCTATGATCTTGTAGAGAATTATGCGGAAAAGATCTATTATTTTTGCCTGAAAAAAACAGGCAGCGAAAATGAAGCGGAAGATCTGACCTCAGATATTTTGCTGAATATCCTTACTTCGCTGAAGAAAGGTGTAGTCCCAAGGTATTTTCCGGCCTGGGTATGGAAGATCGCGCGGAACAGATACAGCGTATGGTGTGATAAAAAAAGCAGAGATTCCGAATCAGTGGCCGGCGCTGACATCGGAGATTTTGAAATTGAGGATCAGACGGCCGATCTGCTGAGCGTGCTGATCCGCGACGACCAGCTGCAGCTGCTCCGTCGGGAGTTATCGCTTATCGCATCGGATTACCGCAACATTGTTTTGGCTTATTATATGCAGAACAGAAAAATCAGCGACATTGCCAGGTCTCTCGGCGTTCCGGAAGGCACGGTGACGTCTAAGCTGTACCGTGTGAGAAAAATATTGAAAGAAGGAATGGATATGGCAAGAGAATATGGAAAGAAAAGTTATGATCCGGAAAAAATTTCATTTTGCGCTTCCGGCAATCAGCCGACCGGACTTCCGTGGTCGGCAGTCGGAAGAAAGATTCCGGATAATATTCTTTGTGAGGCGCATAATAACCCCTGCACGCTGCAGGAACTTGCGCTGGAACTGGGAATTGCCGCTCCCTATATGGAGGAAGAGGCGGAAATACTGGTTAAAGCGGAACTTTTGAAAAAGCTGGATGACGGCAGATATCTGACGAACTTTTTTATTGAACCTAAGGAATGTCAAAACGAAGAAAATGAAATAATCTGTACATTTACGGAACGGCATGCTGCCGCGTTCTGGCAGCTTGCGAAGAAAGCTCTGGAAAAAGCGGCTGCGCTGGGAGTGACAACCGGTGATTACAGTGAGGAAGACGCGCAGATGTTTTTTGCCTTTTATCTGGAACAGAAAATTGAGAATTCCGCATTATCAGACCATTGGTGGGAAAAATTCAATCGGGCTGACGGCGGAAGCTGGGGAATGATCGGATTTGAGCAGGGCGGAGTCTGCCGTTTGCCGTCTGCATTCTTTAATAATAATGGAAACGGGTGGAATCAAATCTGTTGGGGTGGCTATCAGGCTGTGCCGCAGGATCCGGTATTCAAACAAAGAAGATATGCAAATGATGTGCCCGCCCTGCATCTTAATATAACGCTCAAACAGATTGCGGACGGTTTAAACCCTGCGGATTTTTCCGGCGCTGAAAAAGAGAACCTGCAAAAGCTGATAGATGACAATTTCTGCATCCTGCGCAAAGACGGCACGGCGGCAGTAAACGCGCTTGTGTTTAAAGGGGATATGGAAAGCCGATTGAAGGAATATCTGGAGGCATTACCGGAATATCAGGCTCTGCAGAAGGATATGAAAGACTGTATCGGGGCTGTAAAAGAAATCGTTGCCCGTTACTCCAATCCATATTTACAGGACGATTTCGAATACTATGTCGGAATGTCTATTACAGAACTGCGTTCTACCTTATCGCGCCTTTGGAAGGACAGCGGCCTCTATACAGGAGAGAGCGCCCAGTTTTGTGCCTTTTATTGCTGACCGGCGTCACCTTTTTCTTGTATCTCCCGGTGTTTTTTGTTATACTGTTTTTTAGGAAAACAGGTACGGAAACATTAGAAAAGGGAGATTATTTATGGAACAGACCAAACGGCATTCATTCAGTGGGTCCATCGGGTTTGTGCTGGCGGCGGCCGGCAGTGCGGTGGGCCTGGGAAATATATGGAGATTCCCATATCTTGCCGCAAAGGACGGGGGAGGAACCTTTCTCATTCTCTATATTATCCTGGCGCTGACCTTCGGGTTTACGCTGCTGATCACGGAAGTGGCGATTGGACGCAAGACGAAGCAGAGTCCGCTCACCGCATATGGGAAATTACATTCCAAATGGAAAGGATTGGGAATTTTTGCCTGTCTGGTCCCCGCGATTATCTTGCCTTATTACTGCGCGATCGGCGGCTGGGTGGTCAAATATCTGGTGATGTACACGACGGGACAGGGCGGCGCGACGACAGCGGACGGATATTTTACATCCTTTATTTCCGGGAAAGGCGAACCGGTGTTCATGCTGGTAATCTTCCTGCTTGCGGTATCGTTTGTCGTGTATAAAGGAGTCAATAAAGGAATTGAGCGGATGTCCCGGATCCTGATGCCGATCCTGCTGGTGCTGATCGTTGTGATTGCGGTTTTTTCGCTGACGATCAGTCATACGGATGATGGCGGCGTAACCAGGGACGGACTGGAGGGTCTGAAGATCTATCTGATCCCGGATTTTACCGGTATGACGTTGGAACGCTTTATTTCTATCTTAATGGACGCCATGGGACAGTTGTTTTTTAGCCTCAGCGTGGCGATGGGGATTATGATTGCCTATGGCTCTTATGTACATGATGACGCCGACTTAAAGACGTCGATCAATCAGATCGAGATTTTTGATACGACGGTGGCTCTGCTGGCAGGCGTTATGATCATTCCGGCTGTGTTTACCTTTGCGGGAACAGAAGGGATGTCCGCGTCCGGCCCGGGACTGATGTTTGTCACTCTGCCGAAAGTATTCAACGCCATGGGAGCAGTCGGTCCCTTTGTGGGAATTGCCTTTTTTGCTATGGTGCTGTTCGCGGCGCTGACGAGCGCGGTTTCCATTATGGAAGCGGTGGTTTCCAGCTTTATGGATCGGTTCGGACAGTCCAGAAAAAAGGCGGTTCTGATTGTGACCGGAATCACGCTGATCGTAGGAATCCTGGTCTGTCTGGGCTATAATCTGCTGTATTTTGAAGCAGCGCTGCCGAACGGAACAACGGCACAGCTTTTGGATATTCTGGATTATTTCAGCAATAATCTGCTGATGCCCATTGTCGCCATCGGAACCTGTATCCTGATCGGCTGGGTCTTAAAGCCGAAAACGGTCATCGAGGAAGTGGAGAAAACCGGCTGCAAAATGGGACGGAAGCTGCTTTACCGGGTGATGATCCAATACATTGCGCCCGTCATGCTCGTTCTTATACTGTTAAAATCTACCGGTATTCTGTAAGTGAAATCGGGTTATCCTATCCTTATATTCTTAAATGATAAGGAAGGAGAGCCTGCAATGATAGAAGGGGATACGATTAAACTGCTGCGGGAATGTGACGCAGGGATCAAAATGGGTGTGTCTGCCATTGACGAAGTGCTGGATTCCGTGAAAAATACGGAATTAAGCGACTGCCTGATCGACTGTAAGACGCAGCATGAAGAACTGAAGGTGGAAATTCAGGAACAGCTGGACCGTTATCATGATGACGGAAAAAATCCGAATCCTATGGCAAAGGGAATGTCCTGGATGAAAACCAATATGAAGATGGGAATGGATTCTTCGGATCAGACCATCGCGGATCTGATCACAGACGGCTGCAATATGGGCGTGAAGTCGCTAAGCCGGTATCTGAACCAGTATCAGGCGGCGGATGAACAGTCTAAGGATATTGCCAAACGGCTGATTTCCATGGAAGCGAAGCTGACAGAAGATATGCGTCCCTATTTGTAAAACAGGAGGAGCGCTATGTGGGCTTGGCTGACGTTAATCTTGATTTTGCCGGCTTCCGTATTTTTTACGGATGAGCGGCTGCGGGGAAAGTGGCCGGGCCCCGTGCGTCTTCTGTTGGCGGTATTTACAGGAGGTCTTCTGTATTTTCCGCTGGGAAGGCTGACGGAAGGGGCATTCTTCATTGCATTGCTTTTGGGACAGGCAGCCTGTCTGGCAGAAACAGTGTGGAGTAAACGCGAAGTTTTACTGGCGGAGTTGGGTATGGATGTCGGTTTTGATATGACGTGGCTTCCGTTATATCTATGCAGTGAGGAAGTATGGAGCTATGCGGTGTATCTGGCTGCAATTGTGGTATGCCTCGCACTCGCTCCCAATGATAAATGGCGGAGGGTATCGGATTCTCTGTATACAGAGAATCAAAAACGATATTGGCTGATCAGTCTGATTCCCTGTATGGTCTTGCTGCCGGAGGCAATGATATTTACGGCAGTCGTGATGGAAAAGACCGGCGGGAAGATTTCTGTACTGTCTTCCATGTTGATGACGGTTTCATTTTTGATATTATACAGTATTGCTTTATTGCTTCAAAATCAGGTTGCGGGGCGCCTTGCCGCGAAGGATTTAAATGAAGATCTGAATCGCTGGCAGGAGGAGTCCAAGGACTATATGAATACCATCCGTTCCCAGCGGCATGATTTTAACCTGCACCTGCATGCCATTTCCGGGTTGATTCAAAGCGGAGAAACCGTGAAGTGCCGGGCTTACATACAGAAACTGGTAAAAGACGCGGGCGAGATCAACGATATCATGCCGGTCAGCGACGCCGTTGTGGGATCTATGCTTTATAATATGCGGTCAGAAGCGCGTCGGCGCGGCTCGGATATTACCTATCATATTACATATGACATGGAGGATATTCTGTGTAACGGATTTGAATGCAACAAGATCATCGGGAATCTGCTGCAGAATGCCATCGATGCCCTGCAGACCCCGGAAGATAAACAATATGGGATTCGGCTCAGTATCTTTAAGCGCCGAGGGAATACGGTAATTGTGTCGGAAAACCGTTTTACCGGAGATCCGGATTGGATTGCCCGGGTATTTGAACCGGGATATTCTACAAAAAAGAACCATGAAGGAATCGGGCTTACTATGGTGCTTCGGACGGCGAAACGGTATGGCGGAAGAGTTTATCCGGAATTTGAACAGGATAAGATACGGTTTGTAGTAAATATACCGAACCGGATGCATTTGTCCCGGGAAGGAGAAGAGCATGAGGATTCGCACGCTGATTTTAGATGATGATGAGAATTCCCGGCTGGCGGCCTGTACGGCGCTGGCGGAGTATCCGGAAATTGAGATACAGGGGGAGTTTGCTGCCGGAGAGGAATTGTTTGCGTTCCTGCAGGAAAGAACGGCGGAGCTTTTGTTTCTTGACATTGAATTAAAAGAAGAGACAGGGTTTGCCGCAGCAAAAAGGCTGCGGGAGGAATATCCGTCCCTGCTGATCGTATTTCTGACCGGGCATTCTTCCTATGCCATCGACGGGTATGATTTTCAGCCGGTGCATTTCTTGACCAAACCCATTAACAGGGAGAAGCTGGCACAGACGATTGCGGAGGTACGCCGCCGGCTGGGACAGGAACAGAAGGGGCAGCAGTCTGCCGGATTGATGTTCCGGCTGCTAAAGGGGTATACGATCCTGGATGTGAAGGATATCTGTTATATTGAACGGCTGGGCCGGAAGAATTATTTACATACGGCAAAGGAGACGCTGCGGATTGCCAACTATACCATGCATGAATTGGAAGAAATGCTGGCGGAGCATGATTTTTTCCTGTGCCACCAGTCCTTTCTGGTTTCCCTGCACCGGGTCCAGGCAGTCCGGGACGCCAGAAAGCAGCTTTATGAGGCGGTGGTACGGGATTGTGAAGAAGCAGTCCCTGTTTCCCGCAACCGGTATGAGGAAATGCTGCAGCATTTGAAACGGCTGGGAATCCGGACAATTTAAGCGCATATTAGACATTTTTTGACGCACGATAGACAACGGTTCTTGTGCGTCTTTTTTCTTTTTTATATAATTTAGCCGAATCAAAGAGAAAAGGAAACGGGAGGAATGATTCTGTGAAAAAACGAAAGACAGACCCCGACCAACTTAAGATTAAACAAAAAAAAGGTACCTGGCTGCGGTTTATCAAATTATTTCCCAAATGCCATTTACCTGTTCTGTTTTTACTCGTCTATATCATATTGGATGTAAGCGCGGTCAATATCGGCGTCAGCGAGACGGATTATACGGCACAGCTGTTTGCGGGGGATACCAGCGCGGCGCTCGTAACCAAGCTGATCGGCGTTATTTTATTAAATCTGTTTGCCGGCAGTCTGCTGGTATTCGTGGGAGCGGTCACCAGCGCGAGGATCAACCGCAATATGCGGAATGTACTGCTTGATAAAGTGATGCGTCTGCCCATGAGTTATTTCAAGAATGAGAATCCGAGAGAAGCGGTTTACCGGATCGTGCAGAATGCCATTGTGATCGATTCTACGATCATGCTGTTTCTGATTCCTGTTTTTACGGCAGGGTACACGGCGTTCAGTGTGTTTCAGCGGGTATTTACATACGACTGGCGGCTGTCGGCGATCATGCTGGCCTTTGTGCCGATTCAGATTTTTATTGCGTTTATTTTCGGAAGACTGAATTTTTCCGTCAGTGAGCGGGACGCGGATATCAATGCCGGTCTGATGGAAAAACTGGCGGAGATGGTTACCAATATTCCGCTTGCCAAGGCGTTTGCCAGAGAAAAAAAGGAAGTAGAGCGGGGCTCTGAACTGACCGGGAGACTGTATCGGCTGAACATTAAGTCCAGTTGGCTTGACCAGTTTAAAAATTTGTCGGAAACCGTAGTTTCTCTGATCCAGTCTGTGATTCTTGTCATTGTGGGCGCTACATTGCTGCAGGGAGAGGAAATCACCATCCGCGCATGGATTTCTTTCTTCATGTTCTCCAGTGTATTTAATAATGCGATCTCGGATTTTATGATGTATTGGAATAATATTAAGATCATTCAGGGCGGCGCGGCCAGAGTGGCAGAGATCATGGATGCGCCGGAAGAAGAGAAAAGCGGGATTGCCTGTGAAATGCTGCAGGGAGATCTGGAACTTCAGCATGTGCGGTTTGGCTATGAAGAAGAGAAGCCGGTTTTAAAGGATATCAGTTGTACATTCCCGGATTGCGGCGTAACGGCACTTCTGGGAGTGAGCGGCTGCGGAAAAACAACGCTTGTGAACCTGTTGATGCGGCTTTACGATCCGCAGGAGGGAACGATTGCCGTCGGAGGGAATCCGGTATCGGAGTATGCGCTGGAGGAATACAGAAGTCATTTTGCTATGGTCTCCCAGAACGGAATGTTGTTTTCCGGTACCGTAAAAGAAAATGTCTGCTATGGAAATGAGACGGTTACGGACGAAGAATTTGAAAATGCGTTGAAGCGTGTTGGCGCGTATGAGTTTGTGAACGCTATGCCCCAGGGAGCAATGACGCAATTAGAAGAATACGGGAATAACCTGTCGGGCGGACAGCGGCAGCGGCTTTGCGTGGCAAGGGCATTGTTATCGAAAGCGCATTATCTGATCTTAGATGAACCGTCTGCCTCTATGGACGCGATTGCGACAGCGGAGCTGATGAAAGTGTTCAAAGAACTTTCAAAGGATCACGGCATTATTATCATTGCCCATACGGCGGCAGTCCTTTCTCTGGCAGATCGGGTAATCGTTATCGAAGACGGTACGGTATCGGCTGAAGGAAAGCCCGAAGAAGCGCAGAAGACGAATGCCTTCCTGAAAGAGCTTGCGGGAAGGAGGACGGCAGAATGAACCAGAAGACACAAAAAGGCGTATGGAAGCGTACGCTTCGGTTATTTACCAATATAAAGATCCCGTGGCCGTTATATATTCTCCAGGTTATCTTAGGAGTGGTCAGTACAAAAGTCGCGCTGCTGTATGTTCCGTATGAAACCAGTTTAAAAATGGGAACGCTGGAAGACGGCGTGATACCCGGATATCTGTTTTATATGCTGCTGGCTGTGGTTATGCAGATCATTGCGTCTGTGCCCGCTTTTTACGCATCGTCAATTGTTACCCGAAATCTGCAGAACAAACTGATCAGCCGTTCTGTTCATCTGCCGATGAAAGCGTTTGAGAAGAACGCGTCTCAGCTTGTTTCCTGGATCACGCAGGACTGCAGTTATGCGGACGGTCTGCTGACTTCTATTGCAGGGTTTTTGACAGGATTGGTGTCTGTTTATATGAGTATGGATACCATGTCGGAGATTGATACCGCGATGCTGTATGCGGTCCCGGTTCTGCTGATCTATATTATAGCAGATACCTGGCTGGAAGGAAAATTCCTGTTTCTGCGGGAACGGCGCGGACGTCGGGCGTCTGCGGAGCTGACCGCATATCTGGCAGAGCATCTGGGATTTATTACCCAGATCAAACAGCAGCATTCTCGAAAGGAAGAAATCAGGCGCGGACGGCAGGCGATCCAGCGGTTTTACAGGGCCGATCTCTATCAGGCGTTTTTAACACTGGTCGTTGGCGTAATCGGAAGCAGCGCGATTAGCAGTTTTCTGACGATCTTTATTTTCGTCATGGGCGTGCCTAAAGTAAATAGCGGCAGTATTACGTTGGACGAGCTGGTTGCGTTTCAGAGTTATATTTTGATTGTATATGAATCTTTAAGCTCCCTGCCGGGAATTTATACCAGTTTAATGTACTCCAACGGGCAGTTGTTTTATATCGCGAATCTCATGTCGGAGAAAGAAGAGGTTTACAGCCGCAGCCGAAGCATGGATATTCCGGATGCGGATATTTCTTTTGAACATGTAAGTTTTTCCTATGAAGAGAATGAACCGGTACTCCGGGATGTCAGCTTTACCATTCCGAAAGGAAAACTTACCGTGGTCGCGGGACCAAACGGATCCGGGAAAACAACGGTATTTAAACTGTTGGAACGGTTCTATACGCCGGAAAGCGGCGTCATCCGGTTTGGCGGCATAGAGGCAGAAGCAATTCATTTGCAGGAGTGGCGGCAGAGTATAGCATATGTATTGCAGGAACCGCAGCTTTTTAACGGAACCGTCCGGGACAATATCGCGTATGGTATGGATCGGGAGGTTTCCGATGAGGAAATTGTCGCGGCAGCCAAACTGGCATGTGCGGATGAATTTATCCGAGAACTGCCGGAAGGCCTGGATTTTGTCATTGGCGAAAACGGAAGCCGGCTTTCTGCGGGACAACGGCAGCGGCTGGCAATTGCCCGTGCCGTTATGCTGGATCCGGCATATCTGCTGTTGGATGAAGCGACCTGTAATATGGATGTTTACTCGGAAAAGAGCGTCACCAAAGCGCTGCTTCGGTTAATGGAGGGACGGACGACGGTAATGATCTCCCACAATATGGAGATGCTGGCATATGCGGATCAGGTCATTGTGCTGAATAACGGCGTGCTGGAAGCAGCAGGGACAAGAGCAGAGGTAGAGGCAAAAAGCAAGACGCTGAAACAACTCATTGACGCAGATAAATAAAATCGGAAGCGAGGTAGAGGAAGGATGAAGTCAAAGATCAATTCATTGGCAGATTATCGTCAGGCACCCTTTGAACGGGAAGTCGTGATTTCCTGTCCCGAAGAATATATGGAAAAGCAGCTGCGGCGACTGACCAGAGGCGGAAAGAAAACGGAATCCGTGTCGGTTTTGCAAAAGGGAGATGTAGCGGTTTTGACACTGGAAAGCAAGCTGCCTAAATTCAACCGGCCCATGGTACCGGTGACGGTTGGCGGGGGCTTGTATGATGCAGAACTGGAAGCACAGCTCATAGGCCATGCAGTGGGGGAAACCTTTCCGGCAAGCGTACAGGGCGAGTCGGTTACCGTTACGGTAAAGCAGGCAAACCGTACGGTTTTTCCGGAGCCTACGGATGCGATGGCGGCTGCTTATGCTGAAGGAAAAGAAGAATTAAACGGAATCACTACGGTAGCGGACTACCGGAAATATGTAGCAGACAGTTATTGTAAAGATGAAAGTGAACAGGTCATTTTTCATACAATGGAAGAGATCATAGCGTATGTACTGACCAACAGCGACTGGGAATTTGATCCCGAAGAGCTTGCCGCTCTGGAAGCAGAGATCAGGCAGGAAATCAAAGAGGAAACGGATACAGAGCCGGACGCCCTGACCAAAGGACAGATGCTCGGAATATTGGGTGTAGGTACACGGGAAGAGATGGAGCAGTTTATCCGGGAAGAAGCGGAGCGGCAGATCGCGAGCCAGCTCTGGCTGGCGGCAGCACATGGCATAGATCCGGAAACGGCGGTTGGAGAAGAATTATATGAACTGCAATGGGATTTCCTGGAAATGTATGTGCGGGATAATCTGAAGATTGAGATAGGAGGATAAATAGATGGCGACACAACATGCGACGGATGAAACCTATGAAGCGCTGGTAAGCGAGGGAGTTGTGCTGGCGGATTTTTACGGCCAGACCTGCGTCCCCTGCAAGATGCTGGCGGCAACTTTAGAGGAACTGGAGGATGAATTCCCTTTTATCAATATTGTAAAAGTGGATGTAGACCAGTGTCCTGTCACTGCGGAGCAGTTTCATATTAACGGGATTCCCGATCTGTATTTTTACAAAGACGGGAAAGTGCTGCTGCATGAAGTAGGCGCAGTGGATGGAGAGGAAATCCGCAGCCTTTTGGCTGAGATTTTATATTAAGAAAAGGAGAAAAAAACGATGAAGAAGCTATTGGTAATTTTTATGACACTGGTATTGTCTTTGGGCCTGGCTGCCTGCGGCGATGAGAAAAAGGATACGAACAATACCGCAACAACCACACCGAAACAGGATAAAAGCAAGGATGCGTCCGCAGGGACAACAACTACGCCCGCAGCGCAGGAAAACGCAGGCGGATCCGGTATTGATCTCTCAAAATATCCCGAGGATTTGAATGAATGGACCATGCAGAATCTGATCGACTATTTTGAGCAGGCGGTGGAATTCCCCAGTGATTGTGAATCATGGATCTCCGGACAGGATGAGCTTACGGGAACTCCGGTTTCCGCAATGGCAGGCATTTGGAATGCCGACGGAACGGATGATGTCGAGCTTATGTTTATTGTCCTTGACCCGGAAAATCCGGACACGACGCCTGAAGTGGTAGAGGAGATCAAGCAGGCTATCAGAGACGACAAGAATCACGATTATACTACAGATGATCTCTATCTGGGAATTCAGGATCATTTGGTTGGAAATGTCGCGTTTTCTTATGGGGCATACACCACAAATGAAGAAGTTTATAATGCGATTGAAGAAGCATACGGCAATTTGATCAGCGGACTTGGCGCGAAAGCGGATTTTTAAGCCGGCGAAGAGAGTAAATGATGGAGACAGTATGGGAAAAGTCAGATTAAATGAAAATGAAGAAATTGTAAAAATGGTACAGGAAGGCCTGAAGAAAAAGGGCGGATACTGCCCTTGCCGTCGGGAGATCAGCGAAGAAAATAAATGTATCTGCAAGGAGTTTCGGGAACAGATCGCCGATCCTGAGTTTGAAGGCTATTGTCATTGTATGCTGTACTATAAAGAAAAATAAGCAATTCATTTCCTGTTGATATGGATTGGAACGGAGCAATAAAATGGTTTTAACGGCTGGAACGAGGATATATGGATTTACGGTAGAACGGGTGCGGCGGCTGGAAGAGCTGAACGGCACTCTGATAGAAATGTGCCATGACTGCGGCGCGCAGTTGTGTTTTATGGATAATCAGGCGCAGAATAAGCTGTTTGCTGTTGCGTTTAAAACACTGCCGCAGGATGATACAGGGGTATTTCATATCCTGGAACACGCTGTCCTGTGCGGCTCTGAAAAGTATCCGGTACGGGAGCCGTTTGTAGAACTGTTGAAAAACTCCATGAATACTTTTTTAAATGCCATGACTTATCAGGATATGACACTTTACCCGGTATCCAGCCGGAATACCTGGGATTTTCTGAATCTGACGTCAGTTTATCTGGATGCTGTATTTGCGCCCGCACTGTTAAAGAATCCGAATATATTTTATCAGGAAGGCTGGCATATCGAACAGGATGCGGATGGAGAATTTTCTTATAAAGGCGTGGTATTCAATGAAATGAAAGGCGCGATGTCGGAGGCAGATGAGCGGATCGAGCAGGAAATGCGGAAACTCTTGTTTCCGGATACGGTCTATCGCTTTAATTATGGCGGAGATCCGCTATCGATCCCCGATCTGACCTATGAACAATTTACGGAAGCCTATAGACAATTCTACCATCCCTCCAATGCGAGATTTTTTTTAGACGGGGATGTTCCGCTAGAGGAAACGCTTCAGATGATAGATGCTTATCTGAATGGGAAAGACAGGGTCCATCATGAAATTGTCATGCAGAAGCCGGTTTCAAAGGAAGGAACGGCATATTATGAGATTTCCGGAGAAGAGGAGGCAGAGAACCGTTCTATTTTGACGATGGGAAAAATCCTCTGTACTTGGGAAGACCGGCTGCGGATCGCGGCTGCCGGAATCTTATGCGATGCATTGTCCGATTCTAATGAGGCGCCTCTGAAACGGGCCTTGTTGTCTGCCAATCTGGCGGAGGATCTGGAAATGGCAGTAATGGACGGGGTAGCGCAGCCTTATCTCATGATCGTTGTCCGGAATATAGCAGACGGACAGGAGGAAGCAGTACGCCGGACGATCCGGGAAGCGGCGGAGCAGTTATGGAAAGATGGTCTGGACGTCGGAATGCTGCAGGCGTCCATCAACCGGATGGCATTCCGGACAAAACAGGAACCGGAGCCGCAGGGTCTGTACCGTGTCACGGCAGCAATGAACAGTTGGCTCTATGGCGGAGATCCCGCAGTGTATCTGCTGCATAATCAGATACTAACCGAACTGCGGCAGATGGCGGAAAGCGGCGGATTTAGAGAATTACTGCGGGAAATGCTGATCGAGGAGGAGGGAGTCTGTATTTTGCGGATGCTTCCTTCTGATACGCTGGGAGAAGAACAGCGGAAGACGGAAAATATCCGGTTAAAAACCAGGCTGGAAGCCTATACGGAAAAGGACTGGGTCAATCTGCGGCAATTAAACGATGATCTGACGCTGTGGCAGCGGACACCGGATACGCCCGAGCAGCTGGCATCGCTGCCTGTTCTGCCTTTGCGTGAAGTCAACATGCTGCCGGAACGGATTGAGACAGTGGAGACGGAACAGAATGGGGTAAAGATCCTGTACCACCCGGTGCCGATGCATGGGATCCTATCATTATCTATGTATTTTTCCATGACGGATGTTTCGCTGGAGGATTTAACCAGGCTTTCTGTTATGCCGGAACTGCTGGGGGAATTGCCGACAACGAAACACAGCGCGGCACAGCTGCAGCAGGAGATCAAAACTTACATCGGCAGCCTGGGCTTTGGACTGGAAGTATTTGCGAAAGAAAATAATCCGGAGGTCTGCACGCCGGTATTGATGGCGCATGCAGAATTTCTGACAGAAAATAAAGAAAAGGCGGAAGATTTAATTGGGGAAATCCTTACGGAAACCTGTTTTGACCGTATCACGGAAATCCGTGAAATCATATTGCAGATTGCGGAAGAAGGACGGCATATACCGGTTTCTTCCGGGCAGATGCTGGCGATGACGGCCGTACAGTCCCATTATACGGCACAGGCCGCAGTCAAAGAAGCGATTGGCGGATATACGTTTTTAACCTGGTTACGGAATCTGTCGGAGAACTTTGATGGGCAGATTACGGAACTGCTTTCCCTGATGGAACGTACCAGACAGCGTATAATCTGTAAAGCCAGACTAACCCTTAGCGTTACGGCGACAGAGCCGGCAGATATTTCTGCACTGCTCACCATACTTCCGTCAGGCAGCCGGGCAGCAGAGGCTGCCGCATATCACATGGAATTGCCAATGAAAATGGGGATCCGGATCCCCGCGCAGATTTCTTTCGCGGCGAAAGGCTGTCTGCTGTCGTGCTGTGAAATGGAAAAACGGGGAGATCTATGGGTGATGAGTAATATACTGTCATTAAACCATCTGTGGAATACCGTGCGCGTACAGGGCGGCGCATACGGCTGCGGACTGTCTGTTACACAAAACGGCAGCCTGACTAATTATTCGTATCGGGATCCCTCGCCTGCCGATTCTCTGCGGGCATTTGATGAAGAAGCCGAATATCTGCAGGAGTTTTGCAGGTGTAATGAAACATTGGATAATTATATTATTTCCACAATTGCGGCTGCGGACGCACTGCAGTCTCCGTCCGCTATGGGATTGATCGCGGACGGCTGGTGGTTTGCCGGTATTTCCTATGAGGAACGCAAACAGAACCGCCGGCAGATTCTGACGGCCAATAGGGAAACATTGCTGGAATGGAAGCGGGCTCTTCAGAAAATGGCGGAAGACGGCGCTGTCTGCGTAGTTGGCTATGAAAAGGCGCTGCAGGAATGCAGCGGATTGAAAATCCTGGAAATATAGACAAAGTTATCCCTTTAATCCGCGGGACTGGCGGTCCATATCTTCTACTACGATATCGTAAATCTCGCCCAGAGAAGCACAATATTCCAAAACTTTCCAGGGTTCATTGGTATGAAAATGAATCTTGATCAGTTCTTCATCGCCGACCGCCAGCAGGCAGTCGCCCTTAAAATTCTCTGTGAAGTAATCGCTGATCACATCTTCGTCTAAATCTTCTCCCTCAATTAATAATTGCGTGTCATATCTGTATTCTAACATCTGATCTCCTTCCCGGAACATTTCTGAACTCTGTTATGCTCCAACTCAGATAAATTATAAAGCATTACGCATAGAATTTCAAGAAAGAAGATTTGCTATCATACGCAAAATCAGTTATAATGGAAAAAAATCTGAAGTTTGAAAGGAGTTTTGTTATGGGATTGATCAAAGCAGGCATCGGAGCGCTGGGCGGAACTCTGGCAGATCAGTGGAAAGAGTTTATCTACTGTGACGCCATGGGGAAGGATGTGCTGGTGGTGAAAGGGCAGAAACGGGTCTCCTCACGAAGCAGCAATACAAAGGGAAATGACAATATTATTTCCAACGGTTCAGGCATTGCCGTGGCGGACGGTCAGTGCATGCTGATCGTAGAGCAGGGCAAGATCGTGGAAGTGTGCGCGGAGCCGGGAGAATTCCGGTATGATACCTCTACGGAGCCCAGTATTTTCGCGGGAAGCCTGGGAAAGAGCATTCTGGATACCTTTAAGACGATCGGAAAACGGTTTACCTATGGCGGCGATACGGGTAAGGATCAGCGGGTTTATTATATCAATACCAAGGAATTGCTGGAGAATCCGTTCGGGACGGCGAATCCGATTCCGTTTCGGGTATTGGATCAGAACATCGGTCTGGATATTGACGTGTCGGTACGCTGCAATGGCTATTATTCTTATAAGATCGCGAATCCGCTTCTGTTTTATACCAATGTATGCGGCAACGTAGAGGAAGCGTTTACAAGGGATCAGATTGAAAAACAGTTAAAGACGGAATTTATCAGCGCCCTGCAGCCGGCGTTTGCGCGGATCTCCGCTTTGGGCGTGCGCCCGAATCAGATCCCGGCTCATGTGGAAGAACTGTGTCAGGCGATGAATGAGAATCTGAACCAGAAATGGAATGAGATCCGCGGTCTGCAGGTTGTTTCCATCGCCATGAATCCGGTTACGCTGCCGGAGGAAGACGCGGAGATGATCAAACAGGCACAGCGTACGGCGATCATGCGAGATCCGGGTATGGCGGCAGCAACGCTGACAGAGGCACAGGCAGCGGCTATGAAAGCGGCAGCAGCCAATGAAAACGGCGCTTTTACCGGATTTTTAGGCATGGGTATGGCGAACCAGGCAGGCGGCGTCAATAATATTCAGGGCTTATTCCAGATGAGTGAGCAGAAAAGGGCGGAGCAGGCGCAGAATCAGGCACAGAGCCAGACCCAGAATCAGGCACAGAACCAAACACAGAATCAGACAGCCTCGGCAGGAACTGCCTGGGTATGTGAGTGCGGTACCGAAAACACCGGTAAATTCTGTTCGGAGTGTGGGAAACCGAAGCCGGCGAAGGAATGGACGTGCAGCTGCGGTACTGTAAATAAAGGAAAGTTCTGCTCGGAGTGCGGAAAACCCAGACCGGATAACGGATAGAAAGGCAGACAGGTATGGCAGAGCAGCTTCAATATAAATGCCCCTGCTGCGGGGGAAGCATTGAATTTGACAGTACGATTCAGAAAATGAAGTGTCCGTTTTGCGACACCGAGTTTGAAACGGAGACGCTGAAAGCCTATGATGAAGTCCTTCAAAATGAACAGCCGGACGATATGACATGGAATACGGATGCGCAGAACGGCTGGCAGGAAGGGGAAACCGAGGGCATGCGGGTTTATATCTGTGAGTCCTGCGGCGGAGAGATCATCGCGGAAGAGGTGACCGGGGCGACACGCTGTCCGTTTTGCGATAATCCGGTCATTATGAGCGGACAGTTCGCGGATGAACTGCGCCCGGACTGCATCATTCCTTTCCAATTAGATAAACAGGCTGCGAAAGAAGCGTTTAAACGCCATTTAAAAGGAAAACATCTGCTGCCGAAAGTATTTAAGAATGAAACGCATATCGATGAGATTCAAGGCGTTTATGTACCGTTCTGGCTGTTTGACGCAGACGCGGAAGCGGATATGCGCTATCGGGCGACGCGGGTTCGCAGCTGGAGTGATTCAAATTACATATATAATGAAGTAAGTCATTTTCTGGTCCTTCGTTCCGGAACCCTGCGTTTTGCGGGAGTGCCGGCGGACGGTTCTTCCAGAATCGCGGACGAACTGATGGAATCCATTGAACCCTACAATATCGGAGAGGCGGTCGATTTTCAGACCGCATATCTGTCCGGCTATCTGGCGGATCGGTATGACGTATCGGCTGAAAGCAATCAGAAACGGGCCAATGAACGGATCCGTGTCAGTACCGGACAGATGTTTGACAGTACCGTAACCGGCTATGCGACCGTGGCGCCGGAAAAATGCAATATCCGGCTGACGAACAGCAAGGCGCGTTATGCCCTGTACCCGGTGTGGCTGATGCAGACCTCATGGAACGGACAGCAATATACCTTTGCCATGAACGGGCAGACCGGTAAATTTGTCGGCAATCTGCCTGTAGATAAGGGCGCGTATTGGAAATGGCTGGGTGGTCTGACAGTGGGATACGGACTGCTCGCGTTTGTGATAGGCTTCCTCAGCTGGGTCTTATAAAGGAGGGGCAGGATGCGGAAAAATAAGATTTTATCGGTTATGACAGCGGTTTTGCTGCTCTGTCTGATTGCTCCGATGCAGCTGATGGCGGAAACCGGTTCGGAAGAGCGGCAGCTTCCCAGACTGGTGGACAACGCCGGACTTTTGAACGGGTTTGAGGCGGAACAGGTATTGGAATATCTGGATCAGGTCAGCGAGAAGCAGAAAATGGACGTAGCCATTGTGACGGAGTCGTCTCTGGGCGGAAAAGACGCGCAGGTGTACGCGGATGATTTCTATGATGATAACGGATACGGCATGGGGGAAGATGCCGACGGGATCCTGCTTTTGATCAGCATGTCGGAACGGGAGTGGGTGATAACCACTTACGGAAAAGCAATCGACGTTTTTTCTGAGTGGGAACTGGAAAAACTTGAGGATTCGTTCAGACCGGATTTAAGCGCAGGCAGGTATCAGAGTGCTTTCATGGAATATGCCCGGCTGGTTGAAAAGGAGATAGAACGGTATGACGCTGCGCACAGATTTCCTTTTTTTAAGTATTTTGGCGGAGCGCTGGTGATCGGACTGGTTTTAGGTCTGGTTACGGTTTCCTATATGAAGCGGCAGCTGAAAACCGTGCGGCCGCAGCGCGCGGCGGCGAATTATGTGACGCCGGGCAGTCTGCATGTGACCGGCAGCGGAGAACTGTTCCTGTACCGTACGGTCAATCGCCGGGAAAGACCGAAGGAAAATTCATCCTCCGGCTCCCACGGTTCCGGTTCGCACAGCGCAGGAAGAACGCACACCAGTTCCTCCGGCAGGAGCCACGGCGGCGCCAGAGGCAGATTTTAACGAAAATTTAATGAAATCTATATGAAAAAGTCGCAAATTCCGGAGTGCGGAAAATTGACAAAAGCTGGAACAGAAGGTAAAATACAATCAGAACTATACATTCTTTGGGAGTGATAAATAATCAATACAGGAGGTTGGAAATGACAATTACAAAACGCAGACAGATCAAACACAAGGTACAGAACTTTCTGGTTCTGGTACTTTCTGTTGTAATGGTACTTTCTCTTCTGCCCGCGGCAGTTGCTTTTCCGGAGGAAAGTGCCGTACAGACGGAGGAGGCCAGCTCAGAATACTTCTATAACCAGTTGAACGAACGGGGCAAAGCGATTTATGATAAGCTGTTGGAAGCGTTCACAGGGGAAGAGAAGGAAACGTATTATTCCGGTACGAAGATCATCGATCTAATGAATCTTCGGGACAAGAACGGGAATGAAGTCATCGGTCAGAAAGAAGTCGAGGCGTACAAGAAGGGCAATAAGGATATCTTTAATGATTTTGCCGCTGCCAAGGACGCGCTTGACCTGGATCATTCCGAACTCTGGTATCTGGATTCGGGATATTTCACATTTCAGGTAACAGAAGAAAATAGTACATATCATGTTCTGGTCGGTCCCGGCAGAGGCGACACCTATCTGCTGGCAGGCAAGGAGATTACAGATCTTAAGGATAAGATTGCAGAGACAGACAAGGCTGTTGACGCGATCACAGCCGAAGCGCGCCGTGCCTTAGAGGAAGCCGAGAAACAGGCCGGCACGGAATTTTCCGAACAGGATAAGAAAGCGACGCTGATTACATCGGTTCATGATCAGATTATTAAGAAGATTCATTATCGGTATGAAACGGAGTGCAGAACGGTTGACGGCACAGCGAACGCGAACGCCAGATATATCCGTACGCTGTACGGCATCGTAACGCATGAAGGCGTTTGTGAAGCCTATGCCCGTACCCTTCAGGTCTGCCTGAAGAAACTGGGCGTGGAGTGCGTATTGATCCACGGGGTTCAGACAAAGGGAACGCCGGAAGATCATATGTGGAACGCGGTCAATATTCCTGAAAACGGGAAGGATCACTGGTATGTCGTAGACGCAACCTGGGATGATCCGCTGACTGCGAACTGGGACGGAACCCGTGACCTTACATTTGCGAACGGGCTTGACGGAAAAGAAACGAATACCTATCTGATGGTAGGTCAGTCGCTCGTTGGCGAATACTGGCGTCCGTCAGGGTATGTTTCGACAGGCAATTTTGAATTCCAGTATCCGACCATTGAAACGGCATCCTATTCGGGAACTGTCGCTTATGGCGGTGATGACGGGCTGAAAGTACAGTATTCTACAGGCAGTTCGCAGGAGGACGGCGTTCCGGCGGGCGTTTACACTGCTACCTATAGGGGAATGAATGCGGAAGAAGCGGCAAAGCATGGACTTTTCTTCATGCTGAAAATGTATGATTACCATCCGGACGGGACTTCCGATGTAATGGACGAATGGTATTATGTAAACGCTACGCTTCTGCTCAGCAGTAAAAACCCGTATTTCGGCGATTATGCGGATGGACTGCGGTTCTCAAGTGCGACTTGTGAATATGTCGAGATCGCAGTAACGACGCGCAAACCCGATCATTTTGAAGAGTGGAGCACAAATCCGGAGACGAGTTATCTTTCCAGAAACTATGAGGCAGGCTATTTCCATGGAGAGGAAAGCGAGATCATTGCCCAGTCCGGCATGCTTTATAATGTAAATTCCAAATATGAGGCGCCGCCGTATGTATTGACGCAGACGCCGGCACCTAACGGCAACGCGACGGCAGGATATGAATACAGATTTAAGGTTACCTTTGACGACGATCTGTACCACATTCTGCCTGAGGATGAGAATGCCCGCAGCGGAATCGCTTCTGTTGCAGACGTCAACTTTTTTGACAATTATGAGGAAGCGAAAAAGCAGACCGTTCAGGTCCGCTATACGACGAATCAGCAGGATCTGCACAACGGCGGAGCGGTTGTACAGACACAGGTTTCCGGCGAACTGCCCTTTGATAAAGACCGTGACGGAGTCGTTGATATGGAAGCCGGCAGCGCCGCAGATTTGAAGTGGATCTATAAGTCGGATCCTGTGGAGGCTGGCGGTCACGGTGTAGAATGCCCGAATCACGCTTATCATACGGAATCCGGCAAAGCATGTTCCGTTGAGGACGGTTGTCCGATCGTCGGCGTGGAGTTTAATTTCCGGGCTTCTGATCAGTGGATCGACGATATCACGGAATACAATTTCTCGATTGACGGCGTTGTAGGCTCCCGTTCCGGAAAGTATGCCAACAATTTCTCGGTGATCGCGATGGTTCCCGGCTTATGCCCGGCCTGCTATCGAAGCCAGGGAATAGACTGGAACCTCTGGGGACAGCCCACCCTTTTAGATGCGCCTGAAAATCTGGATCTGCACGCGATGGCAGAGGCCGGCGGTACAGATAAGGATACGCTGGAGGCTTTGGATGCGGAAATCAATAAAAGCGGTCTGAACGGCCGTCTGATGCTTGTTGTTGAAAATAAGAGCAAGGGCGCGGGCAGCCGTGAGGAATATGAAAAGATTGACGGTTTCCTGGAGGAAAGCGGACAACTTAACGGAACAGTCCTGTCCTCCTCTGTCTTTGAGATCAACTTTAACCGTCTCTGCCCCATGGTAAAATTAAAACCCAATCAGGGACAGTCCCTGCGGGTACAGGTAGGCTATCCTGCCGGTATTACTTATGAGGATTTAGGCAGCGGAAAGGTTGAGTTAAAGGCATATCATTTTACCCGCTGCGCGGAAAATGAGCCTTGTGAAGAATATAAAAAGGAACTGGAAAACGCCAAGACAAAGGCGGCGAAGGATGATGTAAAGCGGACTCATCAGTGGGGCTCACACATCATAAGCGTAAATGAAATCACGATCGTTCCTACGCCTTACGGAATGGTGATTATGTGCGATGCGTTCTCTCCGTTTGAGATCGTTGCGATTCAAAAGACGGATCAGACAACAAAAGCTGCTTCTGCAGATAAGACGGTTGTTGTCGTTTCCGATATGAACGGTACAGTGGAATATCAGAAGGGAAGCGAGACGGTTCCGGCGATCGGCGCTGACGGCAATGTTAAATTTACTGCGGACGAGACCAAGACGTTTACCGTTAAGCCGAAAACCGGTTATGCGGTAGATACGGTATCCCTGGATGGAAAGGCAATTTCGGTGACCGATGGTAAGTTTACCGTTGAGAAGCCCGAGGACGGCGCTGTGCTGAATGTTACGTTCCTGCCGGAAACAGTGCAGGCAGAAAAGAAGAAAGCAAATTACGGCGCTACAGTTGTTGCTTCGGTCTGCACCCATAAGAGTGTTGTTACGGTTTCGGAACCGGGCCATACAGAAGATGTGGAGCCTACCTGCACAACCGACGGGTATGCGCTGGGTACCGAATGTGCAGTCTGCGGTCAGACCCTTACTGAAGGACATGTGATTCCGGCTACGGGACATACCATTGATAAGACCAATGCGGCTTATTATAAGGAAGGGAAAGCACCTGCCTGTGAAACGGCCGGTACCCGCGATTTTGTCAAGTGTACGGTTTGCAATACCGTTCTTTCCGATCAGGAGGAACTTCCGGCACTGGGACATATCTTTATGGAATACGAAGACGGGGAGGAGACCTGTCAGGGACGGGAAATGACAGCAACATGTGAACGCTGTTCTAAAACCGAAACCAAAATGGATCCTTCCGGTAAAGTGGATCACAAATATAAGCTGAAAGAAAGCAAACCCGCAACCTGTGAAACGGATGCAGCTGATATTTTACAGTGTGAATGGTGCGGAGATATTGTTGAAGAAGTAAAAGAAGGCACGAAAACAGGTCATAAACCCGATAAAACCGGGGTCTGCACGGAATGTGGCAAATTCCTGTGTGAAGCGGGCCATACATACGTTGAGACAAAAGCAGCAGATCCTACCTGTACGGAATTTGGTCATACCGCGGGAATCGTGTGCAGTATCTGCGGGACGTGGAAAGTACCGGAGCAGCTGATTGCGCCGATCGGACATGATTGGGATGGTCATATGAAAGGGGCGCATTGCCGGCGCTGCGGAGCTGAGATGCTGAGTGATGAACATACTCCTGTGCCGATGGAGGAGGTTCCGGCAACCTGTGATCAGGACGGCTGGACCGGCGGCGTACATTGTTCCGAATGCGGAGATATCATTGAACCGCCGACGAAAGTGCCTAAAAAGGGGCATGATTGGGATACCGGGACTGCCGAGTGGAAATGGTCCGCAGAGGGAGGCACAGTCTCAGCAACCGTTATATTGACCTGTAAAAATGATCCTGACCATTTAGAAGCGTTTGCCGCAGAACTCGGCAAGCCCGAAATAGAAAAAGAGGCAGGCTGTACGGAAGAAGGGCTGGCAGTTTATACTGCGACGCTGACCATAACCGGTTCCGCCGGAGAAAAGACGATTTCTTCCGATCCGCATAAGGTTATCTTGCCGCCGGAGCATAAATTCGGAGATGCCGTAATCACACTGGCTACCTGTATCCGTCTTGCCGAAAAAACATATGAATGCAGCGTATGTCATATACGGAAATCGGAAATCGATGAAGCGGGCGGATATGCAGAGCATGCATTTGTCATTGATACCATAAAATCCGTTCCTGCAGGCTGTACAGCTGCCGGTACGACTGTCAGAGTTTGCGAGGTTTGCAGACATGAGGAGTCAGAGACGGTTCCTGCAGCCGGACATAGCTGGGCGGCGGAACCCGCCGAATGGGAGTGGTCAGAAGACTGCAGGTTCTGTGATGTAACGGTTATTTGCGAAAAATGCGAAGATACAAAGGTGATTGCTGCAGAAGTTTCACCCAATCCTGTGAAAGCGCCTACTTGTACCGAAGCGGGCGAAACGGTTTATACGGCAGCGGTTGTTCTGAATGGAAAGACGTATACCGCAGAAAGTAAAGCCGTTCCAAGCGAAGCGCTCGGGCACAGCGCAAAGAAGGTCAATGCAAAGGAGCCTTCCGAAACGGAAGCAGGCAATATCGAATATTGGTATTGCAGTGTCTGTGAAAAATACTTTAAGGATGAAGCGCTGACACAGGAAATCCAAAAGGAGGACACTGTCATTGCGGCAGCGGGAACGAAAGACCCCACCGAACCAACAGAACCAACAGATCCGACAGATCCGACGGAACCGACCAAGCCGACAGAACCGACCGATCCAACGGAACCGACCAAGCCAACGGATCAAACACAGCCGACAGACCAGACCGGTTCAGCAAAGCCGACCGGACCGGATACCCCGCAGACTGCGGACAACAGTCATGTTGTTTTGTGGCTGATGCTGTTGGGCGTCAGTGCCTTGGTAATGGGAATAACTTTCAGAAAGCGGACCTACCGGAGCTTTTAATTAAAAATATGTATTAAGAAGAGGTAAAAACCGCTGTTTTCCCTTCTGTTTTACAGGACGGCAGACAGCGGTTTCCCTTGTATTTATAAGGCTGTTTGGAGAAGAAAAAAATTTGACGGCAATTAGAAAAAAATTCAAAAAAAGTAGTTGACAAATAAAGACAGCGATGATATATTATATAAGCTGTCGCTTGCGGCAGGCGAACATTGAAAACTGAACAACTGACAGACCATCCCTGAAAATTCAAAAGATTTTC
>CANQSA010000023.1 GCA_947626415.1 uncultured Lachnospiraceae bacterium | reverse complement strand
TACCCTTTTTTCAGCAAATGATATGAAAATAATTCAAAAACAATTTCAATTTACTCTTGACATATCACCGCTGGACTGTTCTTATCTGATAGATCTATACCATTTCTAAATCGTATTCCGGCTTATACCTATAATTTCCGTCTGCATCCATATTCCCAAAATATCCGATTTCGCGCAGAGCAGACATCATTACCTCGTTATCCTGAATAAGACGATCCAGTGGGATATTCAGCAATTCTTCAAAATGATATTTGCTTTTGGAAAGTGCCAGACTGACGATCCTCTCATCTCTACAGTATAAAATTATGTACTGCAGGCAGCTGTTTCTCAGATCAAATACATTTGTGTGCTGCTTTTCTCCTTCTTCGATCAGCATGCAAAGGGTCTCATACTGTCCTGCCAGAACAGCCGCTTCCACAGTTGTATAAACGGAAGGCAAGTTCGACGAATATTGACTTGGCAAAACATGCGAATGGGTAATGAGTTCTGGGGTCAATCCCATGATCGGAGCGCCATTAGCAATTTCTTTTCTCAGTTCTTCCGTTTTTCCGTGAAACGCCAGATCGATACAGCGTCGATAGAATTCTTGTTTGTCTTCACTGAGTATTTTTTTGTAAATCATTTTAACCATCCTTTCCTGATTGGTTTTATTTTTCCCGGGTGACGTCTATGATACACCATACCCTAACCCGGAGGCAACTCAACCTTTAAAAAAAATTGCGCTACCTTAAAATTTTTTTCTTCAGGGAAGCAAAAAAAGACGTCTGGGATTACCTGGATATGTTGTTTGTAATGTTTTTTATATGGGAGGGGAAGTGCTGTCTGGGTTGGGAGACAGAGCTGGGAGGCAGGTTTTTATGAGAAGGATCCAGAAAGAATGCAGATAATTTACGCAATAAGATATTTTACAAAAATGATATAAAATAGGGATTGACAAAAAGAGATATAACAGATATAATAGCATACAACACAGTAAAGATAAAAAATAATAAGTGAGCATATAATAAACCAATAAAAAGAAAGTATATATTGCAATATATAAAATAATCAGTTATAATGGAGGAAAACGGATGGGCAGAAAGGATATTTACGCAAAACAGTATATCGGGAACAGCGCAGTGTTTGCGGACCTCTTTAACATGTTGCTCTACCAGGGCAGGCAGGAGATCCGCCCGGAGCAGCTTTCCCCGCTGGATCCGGTGGAGATAGCAGTCCCTTACGGGAAGATGGGAAAGGGGCTTGCCCTGGAACGGATCCGGGACCAGATCAAGGTGCTCTCCTCCGGGGAGGACGGGAGGGCAGCCTATCTCCTGCTCGGAATCGACGCCCAGGCGAAGACGCATTACGCCATGCCGGTCCGGAACATGCTGTATGACAGCCTGTCCTATACCAAACAGGTGGAGGACCTCGGGAGGCAGCACAGGCAGGAACACGATTACGGAGAGAGTTCGGAAGAATTCTTATCCGGGATCCACCGGGGCGAACGGATTCTGCCGGTGATCACGGCAGTCTTAAACCTGTCGCAGGAGGCGTGGGACGGCCCGGTGAGCCTGCGGGAGATGTTAGAGATCCGGGACCGGCGGTTAGAGCCGTGGATCCAGGATTATAAGATCCACCTGATCGACCCGCACCGGATGAAGGAGGAAGAACTGGATCTGTTCCAAACGGACCTGGGGATGGTGTTTAAGTGGTTTCGGTACGGGAAGGACCGGGAGAAGCTGGAAGAGGCGGTGCGGAGAGACCGGCATGCGCATGCGGTGAGCCGGGAGGCGATCCGAGTGATTGAGAGCCATACGAACAGCCGGTTTCCAGAGGAAGCAAAGAAAGAAAAGGAGGAAGCGGTAGATATGTGTCTGGCATTGGATATGATGATGGAAGAGGCGAGGACAGCAGGAGTCAGTCAGGGAATCAGTCAGGGAATTAGTCAAGGAATCAGTCAAGGAATCAGTCAGGGAGAAGGACATTTGATTTGGGTGATGCACCAAAATGGAATGACCGCTGCAGAGATCAGCCGTGTGACAGAAAAAGATAAAGAAGAAGTGGAAAAAATTTTAAAAAGAAAAAAGATGTAAGGTTACGGTTTGTGTAATATGCACAAATCTGAAAAAACTTAATATTTTTACTAAATTACAACAATTATAGATAGAATAACGCATTGCAGAAAAAATAAATCAAAGAAAAATATATAGTAATATTTGAAAATTCTTCTCATTTGCTATACCTTATGGTAAAATCTGATAGAAAACAGAACGTCAGTTTCTGAAATTTAGGAATGTTGAACAGAAATCAGAGAAAACAGGAGGTTGTGACAATGAGAAAAGGAAGAAGCTTCTTAGCAGGGATCTGTGCGCTGGCGCTGGCATTCGGCTTTACGCCGGTCGGCGGATATCTGCCGGGGGATGCCGGCGTAGAGGAGGCGAAGGCTGAGACAAGTGGAGACTGGGAATATGAGGCGATTTGGACTGGAGCCGAAAGGTATATTCAAATAACTGGATATACAGGAACAGACAGAATCATAGAAATACCTAAAGAAATAAACGGGGAGAAAGTAAAACGTCTTGGTCCTGAAGTATTTGCTGATTGTGGTAACTTAACAGAAATTACAATCCCAGAAGGCATTGAAGTAATTGGGTATCAGGCATTCGTCCACTGTTACAGTCTGACAGAGATTACGATACCGGAAAGTGTAACAGGGATTGGAAACCAGGCATTTGAAAGATGTACGAGTTTAACGAGCATTAATGTAAAACAAGGAAATCAATATTACAGTTCAAAAGATGGAAACCTATATAATAAAACGCAAACTGAATTGATACAGTATGCAATAGGAAAAAAGAATACATCATTTATAATACCAAATGGTGTAACTCATATTTTGCCACGTGCATTTGGATATTGCAAATATTTAACATCTATTACTATTCCGAGCGATGTGGAATGGATTGAGAATGGTGCATTTATGGATTGTACCAGTCTTACAGAAATTATTATACCGGAAGGGACTGCAAGTATTGGTGATCAAGCATTTATGGATTGTACCAGTCTTACAGAAATTATTATACCGGAAGGGACTGCAAGTATTGGTGATCAAGCATTCATGGGTTGCACCAGTTTGACAGAAATTAGGATATCAAAAAGCGTAACAGAAATTGGACAAGGATTGACTTATGGATGCGACAGTTTACTTAACATTAATGTAGAACAAGAAAATCAATATTATAGTTCAAAAGATGGAAATTTATATAATAAAAAACAAAATGAAATGATACAGTATGCAGGAGGAAATAAAAACACATCATTTGTAGTACCTGATAGTGTAAGTGTAATCGGAAATGGTGCATTTGCTTATTGCGACAATTTGGTAAGTGTAAGATTACCAGAGAGCATAACGCAGATTGAAATGAGTGCATTTTCCTGTTGTGAAAATTTGGAAACAATTAACATACCGAAAAAAATAACAACTATTGAAGATTTCACATTTTATGGTTGCAACAGCTTGATAAATATTACTATACCAGATGGTATAACGGAAATAGGTAGAAGCGCCTTTGAGGAGTGTTATAACTTAAATGATATTATAATTCCGGTAAGTGTAACTGCAATTTTTGATAGTGCATTTAGAGATTGTTACAATATAATTATTAATGGTTATAGTAATTCTTGCGCAGAAGAATATGCCCGGTATAATTACATTTTATTCCGGGATATTGATTATGCAGATGAATGGGCTTTTCACATATTATTAGAAGATGAATCAGCATTAGAAGATGAATCAGCTGAGGTTGCCTATAGAGGTACTGATAAAGAAATAACAGAAATAGAAATACCATTGAAAATTGGTAAAAGGAAGGTGACATCGATTGCTCCAGATGCATTTAGTAATTGTAATAACCTTATGAAAGTAAGCATTCCGGAAGGGATAAAAACAATTAATGCATATGCATTTGATGGATGCAAAAATTTAAGTGAGATCACGATACCAGCAAGCGTGACAATTATTGGGGAAGGAGCATTTAATGGGTGCGATAATTTAACAATCAAAGGTTATAGCGGTTCTTATGCACAAAACTATGCAAAAGAAAATAATATTAAGTTTGTTGCATTAGATGAGCCAAAACAATTGACAACTCCTAAGATTTCCAAAGTAGAGAATGCAAACGGCGGCGTAAAGCTGACCTGGAACAAGGTAACAGGTGCAGCCAAATATCGTATCTTCTATAAGAAGAACGGCAAATGGACGAAGATCGCCGATACCACAGGAACCAGTTACACCTGGAAGGGCGCGGCGAGCGGAACCAGTTACACCTTTACCGTGCGGTGTGTAAGCAGTGACGGAAGTTATTATACCAGCAATTACAATACAGCCGGGAAGAGCATCCGGTACATAGCGGCACCTTCCATTTCTAAAATAGAAAATACAAACGGCGGTCTGAAACTGACCTGGAACAAGGTAACAGGTGCAGTCAAATACCGTATCTTCTATAAGAAGAACGGCAAATGGACGAAGATCGCCGATACCACAGGGACCAGTTACACTTGGGCAGGCGCGGCGAGCGGGACCAGCTACACCTTTACCGTGCGGTGCGTAAGCAACGATGGAAAGACTTTTACCAGCGGCTACAATGCGTCCGGGAAGAGCATCCGTTATCTGGCGCAGCCGGAGATCAAGAAGTTTGAAGCCAACAACTCTGGGTTAAAGATCACCTGGGGCAAGGTAACAGGCGCAGCTAAGTACCGGGTATATTACAAGACGGCAAAAGGCTGGAAGCAGTTAAGAGAGACAAGCGGAACCAGCTGCACGATCAACGCGACCTTAGGGAAGAGCTATACCTATACGGTCCGCGCTTTTAACGGAAGTGATTCCAGTACCTATAATAAGACCGGCAAGGCATTCAAGCGGGTAGCGACGCCGAAGCTGAGCGGCGCGATCAATGTAAAAGGCGGCGTGAAGATCAGCTGGGGCAGGGTAAGCGGCGCCCAGAAGTACCGTGTATTCTATAAGAAGAACGGGAAGTGGACGAAACTGACAGATACGACATCCACCAGTTATACATGGAAGAAGGCAAAGAAGGGAACGACCTATACCTTTACGGTACGCTGCATCAACAGTAACGCAAGCGCCTATACCAGCGGTTACAATACGGCCGGGAAGAAAGTAAAATATAACGGAAAATAAGAGCGGATCCTGTTTTTTACAGGAGAGAGAAGCTGCCGTTTGGGTTAGAAGACAGACCCGGCGGCAGTTTTTTTGTGGGCGAAAAATCCGGGAGAGGATAGAGAAACAACACAATAAGATATTTTATAAAAATGATATAAAATAGGGATTGACAAAAAGAGATATAACAGATATAATAGCATACAACACAGTAAAGATAAAAAATAATAAGTGAGCCAATAATAAATCAATAAAAAGAAAGTATATATTGCAATATATAAAACAATCAGCTATAATGGAGGAAAACGGATGGGCAGAAAGGATATTTACGCAAAACAGTATATCGGGAACAGCGCAGTGTTCGCGGACCTCTTTAATATGCTGCTCTACCAGGGCAGACCGGAGATCCGCCCGGAGCAGCTTTCCCCGCTGGATCCGGTGGAGCTTGCAGCCCCTTACGGGAAGACGGGAAAAGGGCTTGCCCTGGAACGGATCCGGGACCAGATCAAGGTGCTCTCCTCCGGGGAGGACGGAAAGGCAGCCTATCTTCTGCTCGGGATCGACGCCCAGGCAAAGACGCATTACGCTATGCCGGTCCGGAACATGCTGTATGACAGCCTGTCCTATACCAAACAGGTGGAGGACCTCGGGAGGCTGCACAGGCAGGAACACGACTACGGAGATGGTCCGGAAGAATTCCTGTCCGGGATCCACCGGGGAGAACGGATCCTGCCGGTGATCACGGCAGTCCTAAACCTGTCGCAGGAGGCGTGGGACGGCCCGGTAAGGTTGCGGGAGATGTTAGAGATCCGGGACAGGCGGTTAGAACCGTGGATCCAGGATTATAAGATCCACCTGATCGACCCGCACCGGATGAAGGAGGAAGAACTGGATCTGTTCCAAACGGATTTAGGGATGGTGTTTAAGTGGTTCCGGTACGGGAAGGACCGGGAGAAGCTGGAAGAGGCGGTACGAAGAGACCGGCATGCGCATGCGGTGAGCCGTGAGGCGATCCGCGTGATCGAGAGCCATACGAACAGCCGGTTTCCGGAGGAAGCAAAGAAAGAAAAGGAGGCAGTCGATATGTGTCTGGCATTGGATATGATGATGGAAGAGGCGAAGGCGGAAGGAGTTAGTCGGTTGATTTGGGTGATGCACCAAAATGGAATGACAGCTGCAGAGATCAGCCGTGTGACAGAGAAAGATAAAGGAGAAGTGGAAAAAATTTTAAAAAGAAAAAAGATGTAAGTTTATATCAAGTATAATGTACCCTATAAGGTGGACACGGCAAGTGAAAGGGATTGCTTGAAATGTTGATTACCGCTAGGGAAAATAATACATAATTGCTAGGTCTGAAATAACTATCCGGATCCCGTGCCGCAGACACTTTGTAAAAGGAAGATACCCAAAGGAATGGACATAGAAGGAAATTGCTTCTTTACCAGACGGCAGACATGCACAAAAAGGAAAAAGCCCCTTAAAGCAGACAGTAGAGAAAGGTGGCAAATCCCCTGAAGCAGACAGTGGAGAAAGGTAGCAAATCCCCTGAAGCAGACAGCAGACAGAGGCATAAAAATACCGAAAGTGGACATTCTGGTATTTTTTGGATCAAGGGCATTTGATACAATAAATAACAGATTGGAGAGGATGCTATGCATGAATACACGGCAAAGGAAATGAAATTACTTAAGGCAAACCCGTATACGTTTAAAGCAACAAAAAATAGACTCTATTTCACGATCGAGTTTAAGGAGGCGTTCTGGACAGCTTACCAGGCAGGGTTTGCGCCAAGGAAGATCCTTCAGGATCTGGGATATGATCTGGGAATGTTTGGGCAGAAACAGATAGACAGTATTGTCCAGAGCATTAAGCGCCAGGCACAAAGCGGGAACGGTTTCCGGGAAGGGGCAGACAGGAGCAGGCGGAAAAAATCGGAGCTGTCGGTGCCGGAAGGCATCTCTGCAGAATCGAAAGATGCCTTGGAAGATCTGTGGAATGAGGTAAAGTATCTGCGCCAGGAGGTTGAGTTTTTAAAAAAAATTGTCAGGACAGAAAATGCAGCAAAGAGGAAATCCTGATGGGAACAGGGTGGAAGTTTGAGGTAATACAGAAAACGCTGCAGGAGGATGACAACCTGCTGAGCGTATGTATGCTCTGTGAGATTGCTGGTGTTTCCCGCTCCGGATATTATAAGTGGGTAAAATCCGCAGGTGTCCGGGAAGAAAGGGAAAGGAAGGACAGGGAGGATTTTGAGCTCATCCTGAAAGCATATAACCAGCGTGGATACAGCAAAGGAGCGCGGGGCATCTATATGTGTATGATCCATTGGAATCCCCCTGTTGTAATGAACATAAAGAAAATAAGACGGCTGATGGATAAATATGGGCTGATGTGCCCGATCAGGAAAGCAAACCCGTACAGAAGGATGGCAATGGCACTGAAAACAAACCATACTGCAGATAATCTTCTGGATCGTAAATTTACGGAATACGGCCCAAGGAAAGTGCTTCTGACCGATATCACCTACATTCCGTATAACGGGACATTTGCCTATCTTTCAACAGTACTGGATGCCTATACAAAACAGATATTGTCATATGTTCTGAGCGATTCCCTGGAAGTGGATTTTGTACTGGAGACAATCCATAAGCTGGTGAGGGATCATGGGATCGAACTGACAAGGGAGACCCTGATCCACTCTGATCAGGGATGCCATTATACAAGCAGCAGCTTTATCCGGTTAGTACACGATAAGGAGCTGAGGCAGTCGATGTCGAGAAGAGGCAACTGCTGGGATAATGCCCCACAGGAAAGCTTTTTTGGGCACATGAAAGACGAGATAGATGTCAGCCAATGCACAAAATACCGGGAAGTCAAAATGATCATTGACGACTGGCTGGACTATTACAACAATGAGCGTTACCAGTGGCAGCTGGCAAAGCTGTCGCCTAACGCGTATTATGGATATATCACAACTGGAATATATCCCCTAAAGGGAATTGTGAACGAAAGAAAGAACGAACGTATGTTCCCTAGAACAAATTGAAAAAAATGTCCTTGACAAGGGGTACAGTTTAAAGAGTATGGATAAAATATCTGAGGCATAACGCATGTGCATACGGTGAGCCGGGAGGCGATCCGCGTGATCGAGAGCCATACGAACAGCCGGTTTCCGGAGGAAGCAAAGAAAGAAAAGGAGGCGGTAGATATGTGTCTGGCATTGGATATGATGATGGAAGAGGCGAGGACGGCAGGAATCAGTCAGGGAATCAGTCAGGGAATCAGTCAAGGAATCAGTCAAGGAATCAGTCAAGGAATCAGTCAAGGAATCAGTCAGGGAGAAGGACATTTGATTTGGGTGATGCACCAAAATGGAATGACCGCTGCAGAAATCAGCCGTGTGACAGAAAAAGATAAAGAAGAAGTGGAAAAAATTTTAAAAAGAAAAAAGATATAAGGTTATATCAAGAGTATGGGTAAAATATCTGAGGCATAACGTATGCGCATGTGGTGAGCCGGGAGGTTTTTGTTTTTGTGTAATATGCACAAATCTGAAAAAACTTAATATTTTTACGAAATTACAACAATATAGAGAGAATAAGGCATTGCTGAAAAAATAAATCAAAGAAAAATATATAGTAATATTTGAAAATTCTTCTCATTTGCTATACCTTGTGGTAAAATCTGATAGAAAACAGAACGTCAGTTTCTGAAATTTAGGAAAGTTGAACAGAAATCAGAGAAAACAGGAGGTTGTGACAATGAGAAAAGGAAGAAGGTTCTTAGCAGGGATCTGTGCGCTGGCGCTGACATTCAGCTTCACGCCGGTCGGCGGATATCTGCCGGGGGATGCTGGAATAGAGGGAGTGAAGGCTGAACAAATTCAAAAAACAACAAAGGCCAATACGAGTTCGGCAGAAAATGAATTAGTGTTAGGAGTAGAAAAACAGATTACGATTGCACCGGAGGAAGAAGTAAATCTTTATTTCACACCGGAGGAAACTGCTGTATACCAATTTGATGATACTTCCTATTATGGGCAAAGCGGAGATATGGAGATATCAGTACAGGCTTTAGATGGAAGCCCATTAACATTATATAATCATTTTGGAGAAGATTGGATTTTTGAATATCTGTTCCCGATCTTAGGAGTGCTGCAGAAAGGCGTCACCTATAACCTGAAAATAGCAGGGAAGTATCTCGATGATACCATATCCGATGTTGTAACGGTAGAAATGCTTTTTGAACCGATTGCAGCCGGAGAAGAAAAGAAAAAAACAGAACTGCAATATGAAGAATATTACAGCTTTATCCCGGATGAATCCGGAAAATATTGTTTTTATGTACAGTTTGAGGATACCTGGGATTCTGACAAGGGTAGAGTTTGGATGAAGGTTTCTGATGAGACCGGGGAAATCGTGGAGTCCGGATATAGTCTAAGTGAGGAAGGACTTCAAGAACTTAAATGCAGCTTGCAGGCGGGCACTGTTTATGTATTATCGCTGCAACAGCAGGATTCTTTTGATGAATCCAATCTGCAAGGTCATATAATCGGATTGAAAAAACTGCCGAAATATGAATATACGACGTTAGAAGACGGAACCGCAGAGATTACTGCTTATAACGGAATGGAGCAAGAAGTTGAGATTCCGGCTACACTGGGAGGAAAGAAAGTAACCCGTATCGGAGATAGTGCGTTTGCACGTTGTGATGGCCTGAAGAAAGTGATCATTCCGGAGAGCATCAGAACCATTGGATCGGATGCATTTCGTTATTGTACCGCTCTGACTTCGGTTATTATTTCAGAAGGTGTGACGGACATAGAGGATTATGCATTTTATGGTTGCAGCGGATTGACTTCAATTACAATCCCGGATGGTGTGACGAGTATTGGCGAAAGTGCTTTTAATAGCTGCAGTCAGTTGAGCAGTATCAGCATTCCTGAAAGTGTAATCAGTATCGGAAGTTCAGCATTTAACGGAACCTTGTGGCTTTCCGATCAATTTGCCTCTGACAAATTTCTGATTGTAAATGGAATCTTATGCGATACAGATGATGAGAAGATGCTTGGGAAAATACAGGTTCCGGCCGATGTAAAGGTAATTGGTGATGGAACATTTTCCTGGTGCCCTGAGTTAACGGAAGTTGTAATACCGGAGGGCGTAATAGAAATTGGAGATGCATTTCGTTTTTGTGAAAATCTGCAAAAGGTGTCACTGCCAAAAACATTAAAAGTGATAAAAGGGGGATTTAGTGGCTCTGATAAATTAGAAGAAGTATACATTCCGGCAAGTGTAACAAAAATCGGAGAGGGTACATTTTATTGTTGCCGAAACCTGAAAAAAGTGACAGTATCAGAGCAGAACCGGTATTACAGAAGCATAAACGGCAACCTCTATAATAAGGCGGGAACGGAATTGATCCGGTATGCTTTGGGAAATACAGAGACGACTTTCCGGGTTCCGGATGGTGTTACGAAAATAGCATTTGAATCAATTTGTGGGGAAAGTATAGTTTCTGGGCCGGCGAAACCGTATTTTTCGGAAATTATTTTACCGGAGAGTGTATGTGAAATTAGAAATGTCTTTATGATAAGCGGACGTCTTATTCCCCTTGTCGTAAAAGGAATCGAAGGTTCCTATGCGGAAGAATTTGTTAATGGTTGGAAGGGTTATAGTGGCAATGAAGATCCGATTACCTTCCAGCCCATCACCTGGGATACGCCGAAACTTTCCAAAGTAGAAAGCGTAAATGAAGGAATCAAACTGTCCTGGGAAAAAGTATATGGTGCAGCCCAATATCGGGTCTTCTATCAGCAGGATGGAAAATGGGTTAAGCTGGCGGATACAGCAGAAACCGATTATATCTGGGAAAATGCAGAGAGCGGAACGAATTATACCTTTACTGTCCGCTGTCTGCGGAAGGACGGAAAGACCTACACCAGCGATTATGATGCTGCCGGCATCACCTATGTAGGAGAGGAAACCCCGGAACCGCCGAATGAGACAGTAACGGAGAACGATACATTTGGGGATGCAGTCACTAAGGAAGAACTGCACGATATGATATCACTCTACCTTTCGGCAATCCATATGGCAGACTGTGAGTTGGAAATGTCCGGCGCGAAGCCCGGTGCCAGCAGACAAAAAGCAGACGCGCATTTCTTTCAGACAGCTCCGTCTCCGGAAGATGCATTTGCTTATTGCTGTTATAGCGGCATATCTGTAGGCTATGAATTGACAAAGGCAGAGGACGGCACAGATGTTTATGTGATTCCCTATCAAAAGGCGATCGCATTTGCGAAAAAACTGTTTGCAAACCTGCCGTCTATGAAAGAAATGATCGACATGCCGGTACTGCTGGGTAAGTATGATGCAAAACAAGACAGCTTTATTCGGCCTTACGGCGGAGGCGGCGGACCGATTTGGGTGTCGGAGATTACCGGTTATCAGGCAGTATCCGGAAATATATATGAGATTTATTGTAAAATTTCCAAGACGATCGAGGGTGAGGATCCTAACCTGGATATGAATGATGAATCTCAGCATATTAAATGTAAGTTTACTGCTAAAAAGACAGGGAAAAACTGGAAACTGATTTCTTTCGAAGGTATTGACAAATTTCCGGAATCCTATGGTAAGGTACCGAAAGCGGCAGAAGATTCGGATACCGGTATTATATTGACAGCGAATGAAGATGTGATCCCGGCCGGAAGCAGACTTGAAGTGCAGTCCGTGAAAGAAGGCGCATCGTTTGACCTGGTAGCGAAAGCACTGGAAACCAGTCGGTTTGAAATCTTTGATATTAAGCTGCTGGATGGTAACACGCAAATACAGCCCAACGGGATGGTTCAGGTTACGATCCCGCTGCCGGAAGGGTATGATCCGGAGCGGACAGTCGTATATCATATAGATGATCAGGGAGTTAAAACAAAATTGGACTCTCTGGCAGAGGATGGATTTGTCGTATTTGAGACTGACCACTTCAGCCTGTATGTTTTGGCTGAAGAAAATGAGCCTTCCGAACCCGGAAGCACATCCGGAGGCTCTGCCGGCAATCAGCCGGCTGCGACTCCTGCTCCGGGTACCGGTGACCGGAATTCGGGATTCTTCTGGCTGCTGCTTTTGGCAGCCGGAGCGGCGGCTTGTATCTGCTGCCGGACAAGAAAAAGATCCTGTCATTCCATAAAATAAAAGATTGCTGTAAAACCTGCGGAAAGAGGGCATTGAGCCGGATTTCCGCAGGTTTTTGTTTTGATTGACAAAAAAAACGGACATGCTATAGTTAAAGTAATGGAATCTGGAGGAAATAGTGTGAAAAATCACACTGATGTGCTGATTTTTCACACGGCTATTTGTGCCGGAGCGTCCCAAATAGCCATGATGGCAGACGAGAAATCGCCTTCGCGAATTTCTCGTTCGGTAAACTTGATTTACCGTGCCTCCTACGCGTAAACGCTTCGGAATGGAGATTACCATGAAACTTTTATTTGTATTTACCGGAGGTACCATCGGCAGCACCTTTGACGGCAGTTATATCTCTGTAGACAGGGGAAAGCCTTACCGTCTGCTGGAAGAGTATGAGCGGCGTTATGGCTCGCTGCCGGAATATGATACGCTGGAACCCTATCGGGAGCTGAGTGAAAACAATACGGGAAAGACGATACAGGCTTTGATTGATTGTGTGACGGCCTGCCTGCATTCCGGGTATGACGGGATCGTGGTAACGCACGGCACGGATACGCTGCAGTATTCGGCGGCGGCGCTGGCCTATGCGCTTGGCAATAAGAGGATTCCTGTCTGCCTGGTATCCAGCAATTATCCTATTGAACAGCCGAAGGCAAACGGACTGGCGAATCTGCACGGCGCCATCCGGTTTATTACGGAAAAAAGAGAAAAAGGCGTCTGGGTGCCCTATCAGAATCCGGGTGAAAATCTGCAGATACACAGAGGCAGCAGGCTGCTGGCAAGTGAGGCGTATTCGGATTGTTTTTACAGTGTGCGGAATCAGACGTATGGGTGGTTGGACGAGCAGTTTGTTTTTCATTATAATCCGGCCTATCAGGAAAGAACAGATGAGACAGAAGAAATCTCGGTTGCCTCACTGAGGGAAACCAGTCCGGAGGTCCTGCGGATTGAACCGTATCCCGGACTTGTCTATCCGGCGATCCCGGAAGGCGTAAAAGCAATTCTGCACGGCAGTTATCACTCTGGGACGATTAACAGTAAATCGGAAAGCGGACAGCGTTTCTTTGCGGAGGCGGCAAAGCGGAAGATTCCTGTTTTTCTGAGCGGAGTTTCGGAGGGGGCTTCTTATGAAAGTACAAGTCTGTTTGAAGACTTACAGATCGTGCCGCTGCCGGTCATGTCGCCGGTAGCCGCATATGTCAAATTATGGATGGGGCTGGCGGCAGGACTGGAGCCGAAGAACTTGATGTCGCGTTCTCTGGGCGGCGACATCGTATAGCATTTTAAAATGTTCACATTTTTTATGGAGGATTCGGCAAAAGTCCATTGCAATCTGACATTGTTTATATTATATTTAATTTATATATAAAATTTGGAGGTAATGTGGAGGTAATGGTCGTGAAAAATTGGAAAAAAGGGATAGCGTTGTGCTTGTCGGCGCTGATGACGGTATCGCTGGCCGGATGCGGCGGCACGGAAGAAACGAAGGCAACACAGGCGGAAGCGGCGACGCCGAAGCATCAGGCTGATGTAACGCCGCAGAAAGAAGTAACGGAATTAAAGTATTCCATGACGGTCGACGCAGATCCGGAGAAACTGGATGCGTCCAGTGAGATCAGCGATATTTTATACGGGATTTTTCTGGAGGATATTAACCATGCCGTAGACGGCGGAATGTATGCGGAGATGGTGAAAAACGGTTCTTTTGAATATGGCAGTCAGGCGAACAAGCAGGGAAAGCACGGCTGGAATACGCCGGAAACAGGGCTGACCTTTGAAGTGACGGACGGCAGTAAGGACAAGAGTTATTTAAATGAAAATAATACACATTACGCTGTTCTTACCAATACCGCATCGGAAAAGCTGGGAATCGGAAACAGCGGTTATCTGAACGGATATGCCATTACAAAAGGCGCGAAGTATAAGGCCAGTCTGTTCTTAAAAAGCGCAGGCACATACAATGACGCAGTTACCGTCAGTTTAGAAGACGGTAAGGGAACGGTTTATGCCGAAGGCACCATTGACCGGATTACCGACCAGTGGTGGAAGTATGAAGTGGAACTGACGGCGTCGGAAACGAAAAATTCCGGACTGAAGCTCTATGTAAAGATCGGAAAAGGAACGGTCTGGGTGGATTCCGTTTCTCTGTTCCCTAAAGAAACCTATAAGAATCGGGAGAACGGGATCCGGAAGGATATCGGAGAATACCTGGAAGCTCTGAATCCACAGTTTCTGCGGTTTCCGGGCGGCTGCCTGATCGAAGGCAAAACACTGGAAGATGCGTATAACTGGAAGCAATCCATCGGATACGGACTGGAATGGACGGTAAACGGTAAGAAAACGGTAGGAGATGTAGCGGCCCGTGCGTATGACCTGAACATCTGGCAGAATTCTCAGAATGATCCGTACTATATGACATATGGAATGGGATTTTATGAATTTTTCCTGTTGTGTGAAGATCTGGACTGCCTGCCGGTGCCGGTTGTCAATGCAGGTATGACCTGCCCGATCCAGAGCCAGAATTACCGCAGTCTGAACATCAACAGCGACGAATTCAAGCAATACATACAGGACGCGCTGGATCTGATCGAGTTTTGCCGCGGCGGCGCCGATACCAAGTGGGGCGCGGTCCGGATCGCCATGGGCCATAAAGAGCCGTTCCCGTTAAAATATGTGGGTGTAGGCAATGAGCAGTGGCAGACAGAATACTATCAGCACTATGAGAAGTTCCTGGAAGCGCTGAATCAGGCGAAAAAAGAGAATCCGGATATCTATGGCGATATTGAATTTATCGTTGCTAACGGACCGAATTCCGGCGATACCTTTGCCTGGGACAAGATTAAACGGCAGAGCGACAAGAAAGCATATGCGGGACTGGTAGACGAGCATTATTATCAGACGCCGGAATGGTTTTTACAGAACGTAGACCGCTATGACAGCTATGAGCGGGACAGCGTACCCGTTTTCCTGGGCGAATATGCCGCCAAATCCAACACCATGCAGGCGGCTCTTGCGGAAGCGGCTTATCTGACCGGCGTAGAGCGGAATGCGGATATCGTAAAGATGGCCTGCTATGCGCCGCTGTTTGCCAACGATAAGAATAATCAGTGGGAGCCGGATATGATCTGGTATGGCAATGACTCTGTCTACGGCTCTGTCAACTACTATGTACAGAAGATGTTTGCCAACAATGTAGGAACGAATATAATTCCAAGCACGCTGGAGAACAAGTCGGAAGGCGAAAGCAGCCTGATCAACGGCAGGATCGGACTGGGAACCTGGCAGACCTCCGCAACTTTTGATAATCTGACAGTGACTTCCAATACCACAAAGGATGTCCTCTACAGTTCTGATTTTGAATCCGATAGCATGCAGGACTGGGATGTACAGGCAGGGCACTTTGCGATTGAAGGCGGCAAACTGGTGCAGTCCAATACCGGTGCGCCGAAGAATCAGAATATCGGCGACGTGGCCTATGTGGGCGATGCGGACTGGACTGACTATACCATGGAAGTGACGGCGACCAAGACGGGCGGCGATGAAGGCTTCCTGATCCCAATTGCGGTTGAAGACGCAGATAACTGTATGTTCTGGAATATTGGCGGCTGGGGAAATACCGTAAGTTGTCTGCAGGTCGTTTCCAACGGCGTAAAAGGCGATCAGGTAGAAGGAACCGTTAAAAATATTACCTTAAAGACGAATCAGGAATATCAGATCAAGGTTGTTGTAAAAGAAGGGACTGTTCGGGGCTATCTGGACAACAGTCTGATGTTTACCTATATCCCGCCCAAGACAGAGGATCTTTATCAGAACGCCAGCATTGCCGAAAACGGCGATATTATTATTAAGCTGGTAAATGTAAGCGGCGTAAAGGCAACGGTCGATATGAGTCTGAACTGGGTAACGGAAGAAGAAAGAACGGCAGTGGTTACCACCTTATCCGCAAAGAGCGGCGCTGTGAAAAATACAAAAGAAAAGCAGGAAGTCAAAGAGGAAGTGGGAGAGCCGTTTTCCGTAGGCGGAAGCCTTACCTATGAGGCGGCGCCGTATTCCGTGAATATTATCAGGATTTCACAGGGAAAATAAAAATTGTGCTTTCATAAATGGAAAAAGTATGTTAGTATTTAGATAAGATTACCAATAAGCAGAACAGAGAGGAAATTAGGATGGAGAAGCATTTTTATGTAAGACCCTATACAATGGACTGGGATAATGAAGAATCTGACAGCTTACATCTGGAGTACAGTTATGATAAGACGACATGGTATGCCTTTAACGGAGGAAACGGCGTACTTTTTCCGAGGGCGGGTTCCAGGCGGATGAAGAAGCCGATGATCGTTCAGAAGGACGGCGGATTTGTACTGTATGGAACAGATGCCTGTGACAGCAATCTGATATTTGTATATACTTCGCAGGATCTGATCCACTATGACGAGCAGGACTGCATGGATGCCGCCGCCGCAGAAGCAGCCGGCTATCAGTATGAAGAAGGCGGAATGATCGAGGTTTCGGAAACGGTATTGTCAGGCATGCAGGCAGTATATGGAAAACCGGAGCCGGTCACGGTGACCGGAACGGAACGGGCGGTTCTGACTGTAAGTTCCGCTGCGGAACTGCCGGAGCGTGTAAAGGTGTATTATTCCAACGGCGGCGTGGAAGAAGAACGGGTATACTGGGAAGATGCGGACAAGCTGTCGGCCGGAGCCGGGACTTATACCGTACACGGACATGTGAATCAGCATCACTATACGAACCCGTTTATCTATCACCGCGCGGATCCGTTTATTTATAAGCATACGGACGGAACCTATTATTTTACGGCTTCCCATACGGATGATACCCACAATCTGGACGGCGCGTACCAGTACCGCCATGTTTATCTGCGGCATGCGGCGACATTGGAGGATCTGGCTGACGGCTCCGGCAGATATGAAGAGATCTCTGTATTTGACAGGGATCCCCTGCCGGGTAACTGCAGTCCGCATATCTGGGCGCCGGAAGTACATTATATTCGCGGCAAATGGTATATTTATTTTACGACGGCTGTCAATGAACATGATCTTTGGAGTATTCGTCCCCATGCGCTGGAGTGCCTGGGAGACGACCCCATGACCTGTGAATGGGTGAACAGAGGACCGATCCGGAAGACAACGCAGGACAACATCGCGTTTACCGATTTCTCTCTGGATCATACTGTGCTGCAGTTAAATGATGAACTGTATCTGTTCTGGGCTGAGAAACACCCGATTGAATCCAGCATTTATGCCGCTAAAATGGTCGATCCGCTTACGATTGATTCCAGCCGGATCGCCACGATCGTATCCCCGGTATTTAACTGGGAACGCCATGGATTTGAAGTATGTGAGGGACCCGGATTCATCCGCAGGAACGGTAAGATCTTTATGACTTATTCTGCCAGCGGTACCGATGCATTTTACTGCAACGGCCTGATGACCATAGATGAGGACGCGGATCTGCTTGACGCGACCAACTGGCATAAGAGTCCGTTCCCGGTATTCCAGTCCTCCCGGCAGAACGGGCAGTTTGGACCGGGACATAACAGCTTTACGTTTGATGAAGACGGACACGATATTTTCGTTTATCATGTCAGACAGGAGGAGCGCTATCTGATCGATCAGGGTTATGAGCCGTTATATGATGCGGGAAGAAACGCGTCTCTGGTCCGCTTATATTGGAATCCGGATGGAACCCCGAACTTTGCGGTACCGATGCCCGCGGGTGCAGGCTATGATGAGGAGATTCCGGTTGAGGCGGAAGTGACAGTAGAAGCATAGGCATAGATTGTATAAGATCAGAAATATTTGGAAGAATGGATAGTATAAGGCTGTTGCAAAACGGGATGCGTTCAGAGAGAACGCTGTTTTGCAGCAGCCCGATTATTAAGAGAAAGGATTGACAAAATGAAACAGGCGGATTTAAACAGGCTGACGGTATATGAACTGTTGTTGACAAAACAGATTGAGGAGGTCAATGCGAAGGGATATCTGCTGCGGCACAAACGATCCGGCGCCATGCTGGTACTGATGGAGACGGATGATACCAATAAAGTGTTCAGTATCGCGTTTCGGACGCCGGCGCCGGACAATACGGGAGTTCCGCATATTATGGAACATTCTGTTTTATGCGGCTCCAAAAGGTTCCCCCTGAAGGACCCGTTTGTAGAATTGGTAAAGGGTTCTCTGAATACATTTTTAAACGCCATGACTTATCCGGACAAGACCATGTATCCGGTTGCAAGCTGTAATGATCAGGACTTTCAAAATCTGATGCATGTTTATATGGACGCGGTATTTTATCCGAATATATATCAGTATCGGGAGATCTTTTGTCAGGAAGGCTGGAGCTATTCGATGGAATCTCCGGAGGCTCCGCTTACGATCAACGGCGTAGTATATAACGAGATGAAAGGCGCGTTTTCTTCGGCGGACGATGTGCTGGACCGGGAGATTATGAATGCGCTGTTCCCGGATACCACCTATGCCAATGAGTCCGGCGGAGATCCTGTTCATATACCGGAACTGACGTACGAGCAGTTTCTGGATTTTCACAGGCGATATTATCATCCCTGCAACAGTTACATTTATCTGTATGGCGACATGGATATGGCGGAAAAGCTGCAGTGGCTGGATGAGGCATATCTGAGTAATTTTGAGGCGATTGAACTGGATTCTTCCATTGCCATGCAGCCGGCCTTTTCCGAAATGCGGGAAAAGACCATTTTCTATCCGGTCGGAGCGTCGGAACCGGAGCGGGACAACACCTATCTGTCCTATAACGTTGTGGTCGGAGATTACAGAGATATCAATTTGAATATCGCGTTTCAGGTTCTGGAATACGCCCTGCTGAATATGCCCGGCGCACCGTTAAAGCAGGCGCTTTTGGATGTGGGGATCGGCAAGGATATCTACGGACAGTATCATTACGGACAGCAGCAGCCGTATTTCTCAATCGTGGCAAAAAAGGCGAATCCGGAACAGAAAGAAGCCTTTGAAACCGTGATCCGGGATACCCTGGAGCGTATTGTCCGGGAAGGGTTTGCAAAAAAGTCGCTGCAGGCCGGGCTCAATGTCATTGAGTTCCATACCCGGGAGGCAGATTTCGGAGATTTTCCCAAAGGGCTGCTGTTTGGTTTAGAAGTGATGCAGAGCTGGCTGTATGATAAGGAAAATCCGTTTGCGGGATTAGAGACCAATCCGGTTTTCGATTATCTGAAGGCAGAAATGCAGAACGGTTATTTTGAAAATCTGGTTCAGACCTATTTTCTTGAGAATCCGCACAAGGCGGTTGTGACCGCGGTGCCCAAAGCGGGACTGGCGACCGTCCGGGAACAGGAGCTGGCGGCAAAACTGGAACAAAAGAAAGCGGCCATGGAGGAGAGCGAGATTGCAGAGATCGTCAGACAGACCAGGGATTTGAAAGCATATCAGGAAGCGCCGGATGCGCCGGAGGCAATAGAAAGCATTCCGCTGCTTTCCCTGAACGATATGAAAAAAACGCCGGAACCGTTCCACAATACAGAGAAAACGATTGCCGGTACGACTGTGCTGCATCATAATTATTTTACCAACGGGATCGGCTATCTCCGGCTGGCTTTTGTGATAAAAGATCTGCCGGAAGAACTGCTTTCCTATCTGGGCGTATATAATAATTTCTTCGGGCTGCTGGATACCGAACATTTTTCCTATGGGGAACTGGATCAGGAGATCAATATCCACACCGGCGAAATGAGCAACAGCTGTACGGTATATTCGGATGCGCAGGATTCCGACAAGTGGAAGCTGGTAATGGAGATCCGTGTTAAAGTAACTTACGATCAGATCGCGTTTCCGTTTGAGATTGTAGAAGAGATCCTGCGTCATACGAAGTTCGACAACCGGCGGCGGATTCTGGAACTGATTGAAGAGAACTGTTCCCGGCTGCAGTCCCAGCTGGCTGCCAGAGGAAATTCCACTGCGGCTATGCGTGCCCTTTCCTATTATTCGGAACCGGCTGCTGTGAACGAACGGCTCCGCGGAATTGATTTTTACGAGTTTTTGACAGATCTGAAGGCGCATTTTGACGCTCGTTATGAAGAACTGATCGCGCAGTTTGAACGGGTGATCCGCTGTGTATTCCGACCGGAGAATCTGCTTATCAGTTATGCGGCGGATGAAGAAGGCTTTGCGCGGTTAGAGCCAAACGTCGAAACGTTTAAAGCCTGCCTGTTTACGGATCCTGTCCCGCATACCGGGATTACCTGTCCGGTCATTGCGAAGCGGGAAGGCTTCCAGACGGCTTCCCAGGTACAGTATGTGGCAATGGCAGGAAATTATAAAGAAGCGGGATACCGCTTTACCGGGACGATGCGTGTCGTGCGGCTGATCATGAGCTATGATTATCTGTGGAATGAACTTCGGGTAAAGGGCGGCGCCTATGGGTGCGGCAACCAGTATACCAGAACCGGCGACTGCTATTTTACTTCTTATCGGGATCCGCATCTGTCCCGTACCTTAGAGGTATATCGGAAGGTACCGGAGTATCTGCGCAGCTTTCAGGCGGATGAGCGGGATATGGTAAAATATATCATCGGAACGTTCAGCGAAATGGATACGCCGCTGACGAACGCGAGCCGGGCCGGACGCTCCTATTCCGCATATCTCTGTCATGTGACAGAAGAAATGCTGGCAAAAGAGCGCGGGGAGGTGCTGCATACAACGCCGGAGGCGGTGCGGGCGCTGGCCGATCTGGTGGAAGCGGTTCTGGCGCAGCAGCATATCTGCGTGATCGGCAATGAAAGCAGGCTGGAACAGGAGGCGGAACTGTTTACGGAAGTAAAACAGGTATTTTAAATGAGGAGACCGTATGGAACAAACGTATAAATCAGGATTTGTGGCATTGATCGGCAGACCCAATGTAGGAAAGTCCACTTTGATGAACCGTCTGATCGGTCAGAAGATCGCTATTACCTCGAATAAGCCGCAGACGACCCGAAACCGGATTCAGACCGTATATACTTCCAAAGAGGGACAGATCATCTTTTTGGATACTCCGGGGATTCACAAGGCGAAAAATAAATTGGGCGAGTACATGATGCATGTGGCGCAGAAAACGTTAAGCGAGGTGGATGTGGTCGTATGGCTGGTGGAACCGACCTCCTATATCGGGGCAGGAGAACGGCATATCGCCGAACAGCTGGCAGGTCTGCATCTGCCCGTGATCCTGGTGATCAATAAAACCGATACGGTGAAACGGGAGGAGATTGCGGAATCCATCGCCGCTTATGGAAAATTGTTCCCGTTTGACGAGATCATTCCCACTTCCGCGATCCGGGGACAGAATACGGAGACGATCCTTACCTGTATTTTCAAATATCTGCCGTACGGTCCGCAATATTATGACGAAGATACGGTTACGGATCAGCCCGTCCGGCAGATCGTGGCGGAAATTATCCGGGAAAAAGCGCTGCACGCTTTAAATGATGAAATCCCGCATGGGATCGCTGTCGTGATCGACCGGATGAAGGAACGGCAGGGCGGCGGATTTTATGATATTGACGCCACGATTATCTGTGAGCGGGATTCCCACAAAGGGATCATCATCGGAAAGCAGGGCAGTATGTTAAAGAAAATCGGAACCAATGCCCGCTATGAGATTGAGCGTCTGGTAGAGTGTCAGGTGAATCTGAAACTCTGGGTCAAGGTAAAGAAAGAATGGCGGGACAGTGATCTTATGCTCAGCAATTTCGGATATCAAAAACAGGATTAAACGGATACACGGATACGCGGAAACGGAGGCAGCTTTGAATCAGACAGAGGTCAGGGGAATGGTGCTGTCAGCCATGCCCATCGGAGAATATGATAAGCGACTGGTTCTTTTGACAAAGGAAAAAGGAAAAATATCCGCCTTCGCCAGGGGAGCAAGGCGGCAGAACAGTCCGTTTTTAGCGGGTAGCCGTCCGTTTTCCTTTGGGACATTTACGGTCTTCGAGGGCAGAGACAGCTATGGACTGACCGGAGTGAATATTTCAGAATTTTTTCCCAAACTGACCGGGGATATTGCCATGACCTCTTATGGCTTTTATTTCCTGGAATTGGCAGACTATTTTTCAAGGGAAGGCGTGGACGGGAAAGATATGCTGAATCTGCTGTATCTTACCTTCCGCACTATGGAAAAAGAGACGTTACGTCTGCCGCTGATCCGCTGTATCTATGAATTGAAGACGATGACGCTGCAGGGGATATATCCGGATTTTTTTACCTGCAGACACTGCGGCGGGAAAACAGATCTGGTCTGGTATGATCCGGCCCGGATGGAAGTCTTCTGTGATTCCTGCAGGACACAGAGTCAGGAAATGGTGAAATTAAAGGACTCCACTTTATATGCGCTGCAGTATATCGTATCCAGCCCAATCGGAAAGCTGTTTTCCTTTCAGGTAACGCCGGAGGTCTTATCGCAGATGGAACAGATCATCGGGCAGCTGATCAAACGGTATGTGGAAAAGCCGCTGCGTGCGCTGGAAATGCTGGAAATGCTGGCGGCGGAGTAATTTTTTTACGGAAACAGTTGAAAAAACAGGAATAATTTTGTAGAATATGCAGTAGCTTTATCCATACATAGGAAGGGGATATGAGATGAGAAAGAGAGATCAGGCGCACGGAGCGTTTCGGACAGGCAGACTGCGGATCCTTGCGTTTGTATTGGTCTTCTGCATGACCGGATTCTGCGGCTGCAGCGATGAAAAAGAAAATAAAGAGACGGAACCGGAGACCGTGGCGGTACGTGCGGGGGAACATCTGCTGCATCTGGCGGAGAACGGTACGGTAACGGATCAGATTGTGGAAGAATTCAAAGATGAAAAATATGACCAGGAGCAGTTTCGGGCTGATGTGGAAGCGGAGTTAAAAGAAGTCAATGCCAAAGGAAATGTGGCGTCGCTTCAGAGCCTGGAACTGAAGGACGGACTCATGACGGTTGTGCTGCAGTTCTGGTCGCCGGAAGCATATGCCGCGTATAATCAGAAGTATGTGACCGGAGAAGAAGTGATCCTGTTCCAGGGAAATGTAGAGGGTGCTGCCAATCAGGGCTACGATATGGATGCGGCATTTGTAAAAGCGGGAACCAATGAAACGGTCAGTCCGGATACCATAAAAGCGGATGCGGAACTGAAAGTGATCATTACCAATCAGGCATGCAAACTGACGGTTGATTATCCCATTGTTTATGTTTCGGAAGGCGTAACGATGGATACCGGCGCCGCCGTTACTAAGGCGGATTCCGTAAATTATATTTTTTATAAAAACGATACGTCTGTGAAGGAGGACGAAGAATCATGACAGCAGAGAAGACAATGGATAAAATTGTAGCGTTGGCAAAGGCGAGAGGCTTTGTATATCCCGGCTCGGAAATATACGGCGGTCTGGCGAATACCTGGGATTACGGAAACCTGGGCGTGGAATTGAAGAATAATGTAAAAAAGGCGTGGTGGTCTAAGTTTATCCAGGAGAACCCGTACAATGTAGGCGTGGACTGCGCGATCTTAATGAATCCGCAGACCTGGGTTGCTTCCGGACATTTGGGCAGCTTTTCCGATCCGCTGATGGACTGCAAGGAATGTCATGAACGTTTCCGCGCCGATAAGATCATTGAAGATTATATGAGTGAGCATGGGATCGTACCGGAGAACAGCATTGACGCCTGGTCGCATGAAGAGATGGCTGCTTTTATCGAGGAGCATCAGGTTCCCTGCCCGACCTGCGGAAAACATAATTTTACCGAGATCCGGGAATTCAATCTGATGTTTAAGACGTTTCAGGGCGTTACGGAAGACGCGAAGAACACGGTTTATTTGAGACCGGAGACGGCACAGGGTATCTTTGTCAACTTTAAGAATGTACAGCGGACATCCCGGAAAAAGATCCCGTTTGGAATCGGACAGATCGGAAAATCATTTCGGAACGAGATCACGCCCGGCAACTTTACCTTCCGTACCAGAGAATTTGAACAGATGGAACTGGAATTTTTCTGTGAGCCGGATACGGATCTGGAATGGTTCGCGTACTGGAAACAGTTCTGCATCAACTGGCTGCAGAGCCTGGGCATGAAACCGGAGGAGATGCGTGTCCGTGATCATGAAAAGGAAGAATTGTCTTTCTACAGCAAGGCGACCACCGATATCGAGTTTTTATTCCCGTTTGGCTGGGGCGAGCTGTGGGGGATTGCCGACAGAACCGATTATGACCTGACGCAGCATCAGAATGTATCCGGAGAACCGATGGAGTATTTTGACGATACGAAAGGGAAAAAATATATTCCGTATGTGATCGAACCGTCGCTGGGCGCCGACCGTGTGACACTGGCGTTCCTGTGCGGCGCTTATGACGAGGAAGAACTGGAAGGCGGCGATATGCGGACTGTGCTGCATTTCCATCCGGCGCTGGCGCCGGTCAAGGTGGGCGTGCTGCCGTTGTCGAAGAAACTGAATGAAGGCGCGGAGAAGATTTATACGGAACTGTCTAAGCTTTATAACTGTGAGTTTGACGACAGAGGCAATATCGGGAAACGCTACCGCAGACAGGATGAGATTGGTACGCCGTTCTGTGTTACCTACGATTTTGATTCTGAGACTGACGGCTGTGTGACCGTCCGGGACCGCGATACGATGGCGCAGGAGCGAGTCGCCATTGCGGACCTGAAAGCGTATTTCGCAGATAAATTTACATTTTAAAAGTGCTTATAAAAAAAGGGTTGCATAACCCTTTTTTTTGTGATAAGATTCTACCTGTTGAGTATTTCTGACAAAGACAAATGTATTTCGGGTAAAAACATTTACGGACTTTTTACATATGATAAAAGGACGAAATCATCGCAGAAGCGAGGAAAGAAAGGCTTGGTAGAGAATATGAAAAAGGTAGTGAAATTCGGCGGCAGTTCACTGGCAAGCGCCGAACAGTTCCGGAAGGTAGGAGAGATCATCCGTTCCGATAAATCGAGAAGATATGTAGTACCCTCTGCACCGGGGAAACGGTATGACGGCGATACCAAGGTGACGGATCTGCTGTATCAGTGCTATGAACTGGCGGAACAGGAGAAGGATTTCAGCGAAGTGCTGGAGCAGATCGCGGCTCGATACCAGGAGATCATAGACGGGCTGGGGCTGAAGCTTTCCCTGCAGGAAGAATTTACGAAGATTGCCGAGAACTTTAAGCAAAAGGCGGGAAAAGAGTACGCGGCGTCCCGCGGCGAATATCTAAACGGGATCGTGATGGCGGATTATCTGGGCTTTTCCTTTATTGACGCCGCATCGGTCATTGTATTTCATAAAGACGGCTCACTGAATGCGGAGCGGACCCGGAAGGTGTTAAGCGCCCGGCTGGTCGATGAGGGTTATGTGGTGATTCCGGGATTTTACGGCGCGCAGAGCGACGGTACGGTACGGACGTTTTCCAGAGGCGGTTCCGATATTACCGGTTCCATTGTGGCACAGGCAGTCCATGCGGATATTTATGAAAACTGGACTGATGTTTCCGGTTTTCTGATCGCGGATCCCAGGATTATTCCGGATCCGAAGGGGATCGACTATATCACCTATAAGGAACTCCGGGAGCTGTCCTATATGGGAGCTTCTGTTCTGCATGAAGATGCGATTTTCCCGGTTCGGAGGGAAGGGATCCCGATCAATATCCGGAATACGAACCGTCCGGAAGATAAAGGAACGATGATTGTGGAGAGCACCTGCCACAGACCGAAATATACCATTACCGGGATTGCAGGAAAAAAGGGCTTTGTTTCCATTACCGTGGATAAGGATATGATGAATTCCGAGATCGGATTCGGAAGAAGAGTGCTGGAGGTGTTTGAGCGGGAAGGCATTTCCTTTGAGCATATGCCGTCCGGTATCGATACCATGACCGTATTTGTGCACGAAGACGGTTTCGCGCAGAAGGAGCAGCGGATTCTGGCCGGCCTGCACCGTGTTGTGAACCCAGATACCATTGAACTGGAAAATGATCTGGCGCTGATCGCCGTTGTAGGACGGGGAATGCGCGCAACCAGAGGTACCGCCGGCAGGATTTTTTCCGCGCTGGCACACGCCCGCATCAATGTAAAAATGATCGATCAGGGCTCCAGCGAGTTAAATATCATCATCGGCGTGAAGAACGAGGATTTTGAAGCGGCAGTCAAAGCAATTTACGATATTTTTGTAACCGTACAGTTATAATAGAAAGACAGAGGGCAAAATGGAGGACGACACAAAGTATTTTGTAGTCAGGAAAAAGGCGCTTCCGGAAGTGCTGCTGAAAGTCGTGGAAGCTAAGCGGATGCTGGAGACCGATCCGGCCATGACAGTGCAGAAGGCGACGGAACAGCTGGGAATCAGCCGCAGCTCCTTTTATAAATACAAGGATGATATTTCCCCGTTTCATGATGACACACGGGGGAAAACCATTACGTTTGTCCTGCAGATGGATGATGAACCGGGCGTATTATCCAGTGTGTTAAAGACAATCGCGGAATCCAATGCCAATATTCTGACGATTCATCAGACCATTCCGATCAACGGGCTGGCGTCTCTGACATTGAGTGTGGAAGTGCTGTCTTCCTCCAAGGATATGTCGGGAATGATCCAGGAGATCGAAGCCCAGAAGGGCGTTCATTATTTAAAAATTTTAGCAAAGTCGTAGGAGAGAAGACATGATTCAGATCGCAGTATTAGGATATGGCACCATCGGCTCCGGTGTTGTAGAAGTATTAAAAACCAATTATGACAGTATCGCAAAGCGAAGCGGGCAGGAGATTCAGGTCAAATATGTGCTGGACCTGCGGGAATTTCCCGGGGATCCGGTTCAGAAGATTTTGGTACATGATTTTACCACTATTTTGCATGATCCGGACGTAGAAGTGATCGTGGAGACTATGGGAGGCACCAATCCGGCCTATACATTTGTAAAGCAGGCGCTGGAAGCGGGAAAAAGCGTCTGTACTTCCAATAAAGAGCTGGTAGCGAAATACGGCCCGGAGCTTCTGGAGATCGCCAGACTGCATAACCGGAATTTCCTGTTTGAGGCCAGTGTCGGAGGCGGTATCCCGATCATCCGGCCGCTGAATCAGTGTCTGACTGCGGATGAGATCTATGAAATTACCGGGATCCTGAACGGAACCACCAACTATATGCTGACCAAAATGGCAAGGGAAGGCGCGAGCTTTGACGCGGTATTAAAGGAAGCACAGGCATTGGGATATGCGGAACGCAATCCGTCCGCGGATGTGGACGGCTTTGATGCCTGCCGAAAGATCGCGATCCTGGCGTCTCTGGCCTTTGGAGAAAATGTCAATTATGAAGATATCTATACGGAAGGGATCACAAAGATTACGGATCGGGACTTCCTGTACGCGAAAGCGATGGGAACCGCGATCAAGCTGTTCGGGACCTGCCGGAAGACAGAGGGAGAACCGGAGCAGTTTTTTGCCAGCGTCTGCCCCGTGATGATCGGAAACGACCATCCGCTGTTTGGCGTAGAGGGCGTCCTGAACGGGATCCTGGTACGCGGCAATGTGATCGGTGATGTGATGTTTTACGGAAGCGGCGCCGGCAAACTGCCGACTGCCAGCGCGGTCGTAGCGGACGTAGTGGACGCCGTCAAGCACCTGAATACCAATATCATGACCTTCTGGAGCAGCAAACCGCTGTCTCTGGCGGATATTGACAAAGTACAAAATCAGTTCTTTGTGCGTGTGAAGAAGTATGAGGCCGATCATGTACAGAGTTTATTCGGAAATGTTGCAAAGATCACGGTTCCGGAATTGCCGGAGGAGTTCGCTTTTGTTACGGAACCCATGACGGAGGAAACCTTTGCGAATGCGGCGGGACAGTTAGACGGCCTGCTTAGCAGGATCCGGATCGGTCATTAAGACAGCCTGATTTGGCAGAAAGTGTGAATATTATGAAATATATTATAGTATTAGGAGACGGGATGGCAGACCGCCCGTTAGCGGAGCTGGGAAACCGGACGCCGTTAGAAGCGGCAGAGACGCCGGTGCTGGATGCGTTGTCCAAATGTTCGGAGATCGGATTGGTGCATACGATACCGGAGGGAATGAAGCCGGGCAGCGATACGGCAAATCTGTCTGTATTGGGATATGATCCGAAACAATATTATACCGGCAGATCTCCGCTCGAAGCGCTGAGCATCGGTGTGGCGATGAAAGATACGGATATTGCGCTCCGCTGTAATCTGGTAACCCTGTCTGCGGACGACAGGCCGTATGCGGAGAAAACAATCCTGGATCACAGCTCCGGGGAAATTTCTACCGAAGATGCGGCGGTTTTGCTGGATGCGGTAAAGAAAGAACTGGAGTCCGAAGAATTTCAGTTTTATGTGGGGACCAGTTATCGGCACCTGACGATCTGGAATCGGGGAGAAACAGCGGAGCTGACAGCGCCGCATGATGTGCTGGGGAATGAAATCGGAACTTATCTGCCGAAAGAACCGAAGCTGCGGGCTATGATGGAGCGCAGTTATGCGATCCTGGCCAATCATCCCATCAATCAAAAGCGGATGGAAGAGGGGAAAAATCCCGCCAACTCCATCTGGTTCTGGGGTGCGGGGACGAAACCCTGCGTCACTTCGTTTTTTGAGAAAACGGGCAAAAAGGGCGTTATGATCTCCGCGGTAGATTTATTAAAAGGAATCGCGGTAGGCGCCGATATGAAGAATATCATTGTGCCGGGCGCGGACGGTACGCTGGAAACGAATTATGAGGGCAAAGCCCTTGCAGCGGTCAAAGCCCTGACGGAAGACGGGTATGATTTTGCCTATATCCATGTGGAAGCTCCGGATGAAATGGGACATCAGGGCAGCGTGGAGCGCAAGGTGAAGGCGATAGAGAATCTGGACGGTCGCGTTATCGGCGTGGTAAAGAAAGCGATGGAGGAAGCCGGCGCGGATTACCGGATGCTGGTTCTGCCGGATCATCCTACTCCCATCTGCGTCAGGACGCATACCAGCGAACCGGTTCCGTATCTGCTGTATGACAGTACCGATCCCAAGCGGGAAACCTGGAATTACAATGAAAAGGAAGCGGCAGGAAGCGGTAACTATATCGCAAAAGGGCATACGGTCATCGACTATCTGTTTCGGAAATAAAAATACGATAAATTTTCAGAAAGCAGTTGACAGTCAGGAAAAAACGTACTACGATAGAGTTTGGAAAATAAATAAAGAAAAGATTCTTCGGGGCGGGGTGTGATTCCCCACCGGCGGTACAGTCCGCGAGCCTGTATGGATATGAACAGGTTGATCTGGTGTGATTCCGGAACCGACAGTATAGTCTGGATGGTAGAAGATCTGCATGGACGATCATGGTAGACCTGCATTTACGCTCCGGGAGTTTTCCCGGAGCTTTTCTTTTTTAGAAGAATCGGAAAGGAATTATGATGAAAGAAAATTTAATGAAGTTCTGGGATGTGATCAAGGATGAGGTCGGCTTTCTGCTGATTGCGGTCGCTGTTATTGCGATTCTGCTCGTGATAGCGGTTATGGCGGAAAAAGCGATGCGGAAGCGGAACCTGCTCCGGGAGGTGGAGCCGACAAAGAAGGTCGTGCTGATCGCTATGTTTTCCGCGCTTGCGGGTATTTTGATGTATCTGGAATTTCCGATCCCGATCGCGCCGTCATTCTATGAAATTGATTTCAGTGAAGTGCCGGTTATGATCTGTTCCTATTTACTGGGGCCGGTAGCGGGTGTGACGGCCGAATTTGTAAAGATTCTTATAAAACTCCTGATCAAAGGAACTTCCACTGCCTATGTGGGAGATGTCGCCAATTTTATCGTAGGATGCGCCTTTGTTATTCCGGCTACGGTTGTGTTCCGCAGAAAACACACTGTAAAAAACGGGATTTTTTCTATGGTTGTGGGAACAATATGTATGGCAGGGTTTGGAGGATTTGTAAATGCATTTGTGCTGCTGCCTGCATTTGCGCAGCTTTACGGCGGGATGCCGGTGTCCGCGCTGATCGAAATGGGGACGGAAGTAAACGGTCTGATCAGCAATATGTTCACTTTTATCATTTTGGCGGTTATACCGGTCAATATAATAAAGGGCATTTTTATCGGGGTTATTACGCTTCCTATTTATTTCCGACTTGAAAAAGTAATAAAAAATAAAATTTTTTAAAAAATAGCCTTGATTTTGTAACAATTTTGTAATATAATCCTTAATTGTAACACAACCTATGCCTGCAAAGGATAGATACAAGAAAGGGTTTTATCATGAGAACAAACAAGCTACAGAGAGTCTTGGTACTGGGACTTGTTTCCGTATTAAGCGTGACAGCATTACCGAATACTCGGGTTGATGCTGCTTCGGAGACTCCGACGATAGCTGTGGAAGTGAATCAGGGGAAAACTAAAACAATCACAGTTGGAGAGTCGGCAACACTGAAGATAACCGGTACGGCCAAGGAAGCATCTTGGTACATTTCAGCCGAGGGGAATACCAATCAGGGGACATCAGTAGCCACACTGAGCAACGAAACCGCATCTTCCGTTCAGGTAGATGCAAAAGAAGCAGGGATCTGTTATCTGCATGCAAAAGTTGGAAACGAAGATTACACTTGTGAGATAAGAGCCGTTGAACCGCTTCAGGTAAACGGCGGAGAAGAAAAGACCGTTCGGGTCGGGGAAACGGCAGCCTTTCAGGTTACAGGCGCGACCGGAGACGTAAAATGGTTTGTTTCTTCAAAAGAGAATTACAATGAAAAGACAGAAGTCGCAGAAGTCAGCGGCAAAGAGGGAACCACGCTTACCGTAACGGCGAAAAAAGCAGGCATTTGTTACGTGAGCGCAAAGGTTGGGAATGAATATGTTAGTTGTAAACTTACGGTAAAGGCACCGATCGTGCTGAACGGCGGAAAGACCGCAGTCGTAAGAACCGGCGAGTCAGTTAAACTGGATCTGACCGGTGTAGATAAAGATTCAAAAGTAAAGTGGTATATTTCTTCTAAAAAGGATACGAACAAAAAGACAGAGAATGCGGTCATCAGCAAGAAGGGTAAGAGATCGGTCCGTATCTCTGCGAAGAAGGCAGGCACCTGCTATGTGCGCGCCGAAATAGAAGGGAAGTTCTATACCTGTAAGATCACGGTGAAACCGGAGATCGTTTTAAACGACAAGAAGAATGTAAGCCTTACAGAAGGAGAATCAGCATCGCTTCGCATAACCGGAGCCGAGAAGGAAACCGTTAAGTGGTATATCTCCTCGAAAACCGACAGCAATGCGGATACAAAAGTGGCAGCGATCGCTGACGGAACAAGTCAGTCCGTTCAGGTAACGGCGGAAAAGGCAGGAACCTGTTATGTAAGAGCTGTCATCGGAAAAGAGTCTTACAGCTGCAAAGTAACCGTAAAGGCAGTGCCGGTAATCGAAAAGGCAGTTCAGACGGTTCAGAGCGGACAGACACAAGAGGAGGCAGACAGTTATTCCAGTGATGAACTGTATCTGTTATCTCATCTGATCGGCGGTGAGGTCGGCGCAAATTGGTGTACGGAAGAACAGATGCTGGCAGTCGGAAGCGTTGTATTGAACCGGGTGAACGATCCCAGATTTCCGAATACCCTGGAAGGCGTTATCTTCCAGAGCGGACAGTATGCATGTACCTGGGACGGTAATTTTGACCGGGAACCGACAGCGCGGGTCGTAAGAGTTGCACAGTATTTACTGGATAACGGCAGCGTAATTCCCACTAATGTGGTATGGCAGTCTTCCGTACCGCAGGGGAACGGCGTTTACAAGACCTTAACTACGGCATTTGGATATCCAATCGTTTTGTGCTATTAACAGACAGTTTCGGGAGTATATTTTATAAAAGAAATCGGTTGTCAGATTCCTTAAAGTTGTTTATAATGACTTTATTGAATCTGCAGCCGTTTTTGTTTTTACAGAAGGGCTGCGCAAAGGAGAAGAAAAATGGAGATTAAGATAACGGTACCGCTGACACAGAAACATGTATACAATTTTATGATGCACCATGCATATTTTTCTTTTATGGGTTATATCGGGATCCTGATCAGTGTCTGCGCGATCGGAGCCATGATCGTAACCTGGGGGAAGATGCCGCTGGCAAACGAAGCAGTTCTGCTGCTGGCGGCGCTGCTGTTTACCGTATTTCAGCCGCTGATGCTCTATGCGCGCGCGAAAAGGCAGACGGCGAGCAATGAGGCGTTTCGGATTCCCATGACTTATGAACTCACTGCACAGGGCATGCTTGTAAAGCAGGGGGACGCCGAAAAGCTGTTTCGGCCGGAAGAGATCACCAGGATCACCAGTACCTCTCTGTCGGTCCTGATCTATACGGGAAAGAACCATGCGTTTATCCTGACGAAAGAAGCGCTGGGGGACAGGCTTGAGGACCTGCGGATCTGGGCAAAGCAGTGCAGACAGGCAACCTATATTAAGATCAAGTAGCGCAGGGGAGAATCGATATGATTTATGAAACTTACAGCCCGGAGGAAACTTTTGCCCTCGGCAAGCAGTTAGGCGTACAGGCGAAACCGGGAGAGATTTATTGCCTGGCCGGCGATCTGGGAACCGGCAAAACCGTATTTACGCAGGGATTTGCCGCAGGTCTGGGAGTGACGGAACCGGTCAGCAGCCCTACGTTTACCATTGTGCAGATTTATGATTCGGGCAGACTGCCCCTTTATCATTTTGACGTATACCGCATTGGTGATGCGGAAGAAATGGAAGAGATCGGATATGAAGAATTTTTCTATGGCTCCGGCGTCTGTCTGATAGAATGGCCGGATCTGATCGCGGATCTGATCGGGCCGGAGGCCAGGCGGATCACGATAGAAAAGGATCTGGAAAAAGGATTTTCATACCGGAAACTCGAGATCCAGTAAAGTATGAAAGTATGGAGGTAATATGCAGATATTAGCGATTGACAGTTCTTCTCTGGTTGCCAGCGCCGCAATCGTAACAGAGGAGAAGCTGCTGGCAGAATATACGACAGATTTTAAAAAGACACATTCGCAGACCTTGCTGCCGATGATCGATGCCGTTACATCCATGACCGGATTTGATCTGAAGGATCTGGACGCGATCGCAGTGGCGGCAGGCCCGGGTTCCTTTACCGGCCTGCGGATCGGAAGCGCTACGGCAAAGGGTTTAGCGCAGGCATTGGAAATCCCCATACTGCCGGTTCCGACCGTAGACGCGATGGCGTACCACTTTTTCGGAACCCAGATGCTGATCTGTCCGCTGATGGACGCCAGAAGGGATCAGGTGTATACCGGCTTGTACCGATTCCATCAGGATGTATTTGAAACCGTATGGCCGCAATGTGCAGTCTCGGCGGAAGCGCTGGCAGAACAGATCAATATGCGAAAGGAACCCGTTATTTTAAACGGAGACGGCGTGCCGGTACAAATGGAATATCTGCAGGCGCACCTGCAGGTTCCGTTTTTTGTCGCGCCGCCGCATGTGGCGAGACAGCGCGCCGGGAGCGTGGGAGCGCTCGCACTTTTTTATCTCAGACAGGGAAAGATCGCGCCGGAGGAAGCCTGGCAGCATAAACCGGAATATCTGCGGGTTTCGCAGGCAGAGCGGGAACGGAAAGAAAAAGGAGCGGGATCCGATGAACATTAGGCGGATGAAGCAGGAAGATGTGCCGGAAGTGGCGGAACTGGAAGCCCGGAGTTTTTCTTTGCCCTGGTCCGCCCGGAGTTTGTCAGAGGCTCTGCAAAGAGAATCTTATGTATTTGTTGTCGCCGAGGAAGAACGGATCATCGGATATGGCGGCATGCTTTGTATCCCGGATGAAGCGGATATCATCAATATTGCGGTAGACAGCGCATGGTTTCGCCGAGGGGTAGGGACAAAGATCCTGGCAGCGCTGCTTGCAGAGGCAAAACAGCGTAAGATCCGGGCCGTAACGCTGGAAGTACGGGACAGCAATGCGGCGGCAATCGCACTTTATGAGAAGATGGGATTTGTGACGGTGGGGATCCGAAAAGGATTTTATGAAAAACCCAAAGAAGATGCGCGCATCATGTGGAAAAGGAGTCTATAATTACCACTATCTTTTTGACCTCGTTTATGTTAAAAATAGATGGGAGCAGACAAAGGCGATTTCGTACCAAGGAGGAAATGAAGATGCGTTGTAATCATTGCGGAAAAGAAATTAAAACGGAAAATCAGATGGCAAAAGAAGGCGTTGCGGAGATTACGCTGCATTGGGGATATTTTTCCAATAAAGACGGAGAAACACACAAAATCTGTTTGTGCGAAGATTGTTATGACCGCTGGGTCCGGGAATTTGCCATTCCGGTTTTGATCGAAGAGAATACAGAATTATTGTAGCTGGAGGTTATTTGTGCTGGAAGTTTGTTTGCTGGGTACCGGCGGTATGATGCCGCTGCCCAATCGTTGGCTGACATCATTGATGGTAAAATATAATGGAAGCAACTTACTGATCGACTGCGGCGAAGGCACGCAGATTGCGATGAAATGTAAAGGCTGGAGCCCGAAACCCATCGATGTGATCTGTTTTACCCATTTTCACGGGGATCATATCGGCGGGCTTCCGGGGATGCTGTTAAGTATGGGCAATGCGGAGCGCCGGGAACCCCTTACGCTGATCGGACCGAGAGGGCTGGAGCGGATTGTGCGCAGTCTGTGCGTGATCGCGGCGGATCTGCCGTTTGAACTTCGATTTATCGAACTGACGGAACCGTTCCAGATCCTTTCTCTGCACGGTTATCGGATCGAAGCGTTTCGTGTTCACCATCGGGTAGTCTGTTACGGATATAACCTGATCATTGAACGGCAGGGCCGTTTTCAGGTGGAACAGGCTAAGATGCTGGGACTTCCGGTGCAGTATTGGAACCCGCTGCAAAAAGGCAGAGAAGTTGAATATAACGGAGTGATCTATAAACCCGAACAGGTTATGGGAGCTGCGAGAAAAGGACTGAAGGTAACTTACTGTACGGATACCAGACCCACGCAGAGTATCCTGGAGCATGCCGGCCATGCGGATCTGATGATCTGTGAGGGCATGTACGGGGAAAAGGAAAAAGCGGTAAAGGCAAAAGAAAAGAAGCATATGACATTTCAGGAGGCGGCCCGGATCGCACAGGCAGTCAGACCGGGCAGTATGTGGCTGACGCATTACAGCCCCTCTCTGGTGCGCCCGGAGCAGTATCTGCCGGAAATCCGGGAGATTTATCCGTATATCGAAGCAGCCCGGGACGGGATGAGCACTACATTGCGGTTTGAAGACGGGGAGGAAGAGAGCCAATGAAAGAAGATATTTTGATTCTGGCGATCGAAAGCTCGTGTGATGAAACCGCCGCTTCTGTTGTTAAGAACGGAAGGACTGTGTTGTCTAATGTGATCTTTTCCCAGATTGCGCTGCATACACAGTACGGCGGCGTGGTGCCGGAAATCGCTTCCAGAAAACATATTGAAAAGATCAATCAGGTTATTTCGGAGGCCCTGCAGCAGGCAGGGGTGACCCTGGCGGAGATTGACGCGGTAGCGGTGACTTACGGACCGGGACTGGTGGGAGCGCTGCTGGTAGGCGTGGCCACAGCCAAGGCTCTGGCGTTTGCGGCGAAGAAACCTTTGATCGGCGTTCATCATATAGAAGGGCATATCTGCGCCAATTATATTACGAATCCGGAACTGGAACCGCCGTTCATCTGTCTGGTGGTTTCCGGCGGACATACGCATCTGGTCCGGGTGACCGATTATGGAAAATATGAAATCCTGGGACGGACCCGGGACGACGCGGCAGGCGAGGCCTATGATAAGGTTGCCCGCGCAATCGGATTAGGCTATCCCGGCGGACCGAAGATCGATAAGCTGGCAAAAGAGGGCAATCCGAAAGCAATTCCGTTTCCGCGCGCGCATGTGGCGGACGCGCCCTATGATTTCAGCTTCAGTGGTTTAAAATCAGCGGTCTTAAATTATTTAAACAGCTGCGAGATGAAAGGAGAGCCCGTGAATCCCGCGGATGTGGCGGCGTCGTTTCAGGATGCAGTGGTGGATGTGCTGGTGACCAGGGCAATCATGGCGGTGAAGGAATCCGGTATGAACCGCTTTGCCATAGCGGGCGGCGTAGCGTCAAACAGTGCCATCCGAAGCGCATTTACAGAACGGTGCAGGCAGGAAGGAATTGTATTTTACCGTCCGGAACCTGTTTTTTGTACCGATAATGCGGCGATGATCGGGTCGGCCGCCTATTACGAATATCAGAACGGCGTCCGGCACGGATGGGATCTGAACGCGATTCCCAATCTGAAACTGGGAGAAAGGTGATCATGAAGATAACAGCAATCATTCTGGCAGCGGGGAGCGGCAGCAGGATGCAGTCGGAGATTCCCAAGCAGTTTATGGAACTGTGCGGAAAACCGGTGATCTATTACAGTTTACAGGCATTTTCGCAAAGCACGGTCGATGAGATCGTGCTGGTAACTTCCGAACCTTATCTGCCGGTCTGCGAGACAATAAAAAAGAAGTATGATTTTGAAAAAATTGCGCATATTGTTATCGGTGGGACTGAACGGTACTTATCTGTGTATAACGGATTATTGGCGGCGGCGGATGCCGACTGTGTTTTGATCCACGACGGAGCCAGACCTTTGATCACACCGCCGGTGATTGAAGCAGCCATAACGCAGGTTATGAATTGCGGGGCCTGCATTGTTGCCGTACCGGCAAAAGATACGATTAAGATAGCGGATGAATCGGGGACGGTAACGGAGACGCCGGACCGAAAACAGATGTGGCAGGTTCAAACGCCCCAGGCATTTTCGGCTGCCCTGCTCCGGCAGGCGTATCAGGGACTTTTTGACGCGAAAGACACTGCAGTCACGGACGATGCCATGATCGTGGAGCGCTACGGAAACCATAAAGTCAGTATTGTGCCGGGGATTTATGAAAACATCAAAATCACAACGCCGGAGGATCTTCTGATCGCAAAAGTCCTGCTGGAAAAAGATTGTAAAAAGCCGGAAAATCCGGTTGACAGAAATTTTGATTCATGTTAATATTACAGGTGCCGCTGATTTGGGGCAGTCTTTGGAGAGGTGTCCGAGTGGTTTAAGGAGCCGGTCTTGAAAACCGGTGATTCCGAAAGGGACCGTGGGTTCGAATCCCACCTTCTCCGTTCGCAGATTCGGAACTATCTGCAGTCATATAGTAGAACAGGATTTAACCATAAGTGGAGAAGTACCCAAGTGGTTGAAGGGGCTCCCCTGGAAAGGGAGTAGGTCGTTGATAGCGGCGCGAGGGTTCAAATCCCTCCTTCTCCGTTGCGAAAGGTGAGGAATGACTGTCCTCACTTTTCATCATTATAATATAATGATCGCAGGACAAAAGAATTGCTGAAAAATGAAAATTTTTAAAAAAAGCAGTTGACAAATGAAGGCAGCAATGGTATATTAATTAAGCTGTCGCTTGCGGCAGGCGAACATTGAAAACTGAACAACTGACAGACCATCCCTGAAAATTCAAAAGATTTTC
>CANQSA010000022.1 GCA_947626415.1 uncultured Lachnospiraceae bacterium | reverse complement strand
GCCTCTTGATCAGGTGTTGCGTTAATATTCAATTTTTGGCCACCATATGATGGCTTATTTGTGATGCTCAATTTTATACTCTATCCGCTACCTCTTAGTTTCAAACTTATCCCTCCTTCAAAATTACCTCCATCGTCTCCTGACAAGCAGCTTTGTTCCAGTATTTAATTGCTCATTAAAATAATTGCCGTGGCAGACAAAAGTATCGAGTGCATTATCTAACGAAAAAGCGGCAGATAACTCAATCTATACTTTTTACTGGGCATTCATTTTCCTCCGCAATTTTCCAAAAACTTCCTCATGACTCATCCGCTCCGCATCTTCCGCCGCAAGTTTGTCCGCTTTATCCAATTCTGCTTCTACCCCATCTGTCAGCTTCGAATATTCCTCCAAACTGAGTACCACCATTGCACCGTATCCGTTTTTTGTCAAATATCTTTCACTCCTTACCAAGATTTTATCTAAATTATATCATTTCTTTAATCTACTCTACTATATTTCAAAAAGCAACGCTTATTACCAATATTTCTTTTGACGAACTTTTATTTTTCTACACATCCGCCCTTGTATAGAATGTCGCTTTTCCTTTTCCATGTCTGTCAACAAACCCATCCTTCATCAGTTGTGTCAGCGAATTTTCTACAGAAGCCTTAGACAGGGACGGCACAAGTTCCATGATCTCGCTCTTCGTAAATTTACCGATCTTTTCACAAACAGCTTTTCTGACCATTTCTATTGCGGGCAGTTTATCCTCCACAAGGCTGATCCGGGTCTCAAAATCTCTATAAGCTGCCAGCACAATTCTAAGCATATATTTTATAAATGGCGCCGGATCATTTTCATTCTCATGCCAGCCATTTCCGCACTGTTCTAATACATCGTAATAATTTTCCTTCGTCTTTTCTATTTTACTCTCCAAGCTGATATATCTCCCCACAACATACCCGCACCGATATAGAAGGAGCGTGGTGAGCAGGCGGGACATCCGGCCATTTCCGTCATTGAATGGATGAATGCATAGAAAATCATTAATGAAAATCGGAATCAATACCAGCGGATCCACGATACAGGCATCTATTGCCTGATTGAAACTATCGCAGAGGGAATCGATTGCCCCCGGTGTCTCATAAGGCGCCAAAGGAGTAAATCGCACTGTCTGCGACCCATCCGGGTGATTTTCAGCTATCACATTCTGCGTATTCTTAAACCGTCCCCCTATATCCTTTTGTGAATATTGATATAAATCCCGGTGGAGCTGCAAAATATAAGAGGAACGAACTGGAATATATTCATAGCTCTCATGGATCGTATTTAAAACATCCCGATACCCCATAATTTCTTCTTCATCTCTATTCCTTGGTGTCGTCTTTTCCATAACAAGCTGCTGAAGTCTGGTGTTTGTCGTAACAATACCTTCAATCTTATTGGAAGCCTCAGTACTTTGTATTTTTGCTATCTCGACCAGTTTTTCCAATGTGGCCGGTTTCTGCTTAAGATATAATTCCTGTTTTCCTTTAAACTCATGGATCTGTGCTACCAATCCAAGAATTTCCGAATCCCATCTGTGATTTTTTAAATTAGCATAATTAAAAATCCGCATTCGCCTAGCTCCTCTCTTTTCGCCTAATTATATCGCTGTTTTAGGCAATAATCAATATTTTGTCTCAAATTCACCTAATTTATTCTTAAATTATGCGAAAGTTTAATTATTAGGCGATTTCCATATCAAAGAATATATACATTTTTAAAATCTTATATATTTCTCTTTCGTCTTCCGTTAAATTCAGGCTTTTTTCAAAAACCGGAGTAAGCATTATCAGGCTGCGGAGTAATACGGTCATTCACTTTGAAACGTGCAAAAAATCAATCGTATTTTTTTGCGATTGATTTTAAGACTATTTTGGATTATTCGATTTTGGACGAAGAATCAATCTGCCGGATAAAAGCACTCCACCGAAAATTCTTCCCCATCTCTTTTATTCATATCATCTACCACTTCTGTCGGCTTTGCGGTCATCTCCACCCAAGCCGGAACAAAACCGCTCCTAATCGCATTTCTGACTGACCGGATATTGGACCAGGCCGAACAATAAAACGGTACTTTCCCGCGAGCCATAATCTCCCTGGCCAGTCTGCCGGTCAGTGCAGAGGCAATCCCCCGCTGCCTGTAGTCCGGAAGAACATCCACACCAATCTGCCACATACGCTCACAGTCAGCGGAGCAGCCTGCCAGACCGACCAGTTTCCCGTTATCGTAGGCCCCGATTCCAAGCACATCCAGATGCTTACGGTCTGCACATAACGCATTGCTCCATTCCGGCAGATACAATTCTTCAAAATCCTTTTGTTCAAATATACGCATTTCATAGGTACATGCCGAATTCGGAATTTTATTTACATCCGGAAGATAATATTCCGCCATAAAGCAAATCTTATGCCCCTTTTTGATCAATCGCTCATTCAGCCAGTGCATATTAGGGGGTTCAAAACAATGGTAAAATTCATACCGGCTTATATATTCGAGCACGAGATCCGAAACCTCTTCTGAAACAGCCGCCACAATATTATTGCCATAGGATATCAGATTGCAGGAAATCGGCTCTTTATAATATTTTCTGGCATTCTTTCCAAGGCGAAGCCTGACCGCTGCATTCTCCGAACGCAGAAAATCGCCGGCTCTGCATCCCATGTCTTCCGCAGACTGCTCCATGGCAATCCGAAGAATTTCCTGATAATTCAAAAATTGTCCCTCCCTTTTTCTGCATCCGGTGCAGTGCGCCGTTTTGAAACCAAACTCCCATATTTCTCCGGATGGCGGTAAGAATCCCCCATCACCTCATTTGCGCGATATTTTCGCAGCAGATCCAGATCGATATCCGCTATATAGATTCCTTCTTCTCCCGGCGCCTCCAAAATACACATGTCGCGTGTTCCCGGTTCGTCCCGCAGCCACGCAACTCCGTCAAATACAGTAGAATGTCCGTTGCAGTCCGGCTGTCCCTCCGGATAATTGCAGGTAGCAATGGCAATCATATTTTCATACGCTCTGGTACGGAGCGCCGAAAGACGGTTAATTTCCATCGGGCAGGCATTGGGGGCAAGGATCACTTCAGCTCCTTTGAGCATCAGAATCCTTGCGCTTTCCGGAAATTCCCTGTCAAAACAGATCATAGCGCCTACCTTTACCGTAGCTCTGCCGATATCTAAATCTGCGACAAAAAAATCCGGTCCGGGCAACAACATCTTTTCTAAATCAAACGCACAGGTATGTACCTTGGAATAATGCAGGATTTTCTTTCCGTTCCGATCAAACAATATCACGGAATTTAACGGTTTCGGAACATGCTTTTCAAGAAAAGTAATCCCGATCGCCATCTGTAATTCAGAAGCAAGCCTTCCGAATTCCTGTATAAAAGCGTGACCGGTATCAATCGACAGATCCATTACCGCATTTTCATCCTGCGGGATAACATACCCATCGCTCCACATCTCCGGAAATAACGCTATGTCAGCCTCCATCGCCTTTGCCTTTTCGCAGGCGGCCTTTCCTATCTGAAACTGCTTCTCTAAGCTGTCTCCCGGGAGAAGCTGGAGCAGTGCAATCTTTAAATGCATTTTTAGTTGCCTCCGATTTTGATTTAGGAAAAAGAGTGATTCACCTGCAGCGTAATTATACGCCTTTTAACGGAAAAATGGGACATACCATTGGGGTATATCCCTTAGCAGTCAACCAGAATTGAACCAATGCTCCGTCTATCAACGCCTTCTGTCAGCCTAAACTATCTTCTGCCACGATAATTATACCATATCTTTCTTAATTCTTGCCACCATTCTTTTTTCTTCTGGCGTCAAATTTGTAGTTCCTTTTTGCGCAAAATTGATATTCTCAGAGCGAAACAACGTTATATATTGCGTTCCGTACTGATTTCTGTTATCACTTATTCCACTGTTTTCCCAGCATATAAATTCACACTACTCTCAAACGATGACATTGAACCAAATATGTCCGCAAAGGTTTTACCACCATATGAATTCACGCTACTCTCAAACATTAGACAGGCAGTATTTTGCGCCGGCAAAGTTTTACCACCATATAAATTCACACTACTCTCAAACGTCCAAACCATCACTAATGATGTCGATAATGTTTTACCACCATATGAATTCACACTACTTTCAAACTCAAATTTCTGCAAATAATAAGAAAACGGTAGTTTTACCACCATATGAATTCACACTACTCTCAAACGCATATTTATATATTTTTGTCAATAATAGAGTTTTACCACCATATGAATTCACACTACTCTCAAACAGATCAACACCTGGATTCATAGTAGGAAAGTTTTACCACCATATGAATTCACACTACTCTCAAACTGCGGAATGCAGGGTGATGGGAAGTCTTTGGTTTTACCACCATATGAATTCACACTACTCTCAAACAGAACATTCTTTCTTGTACTAAAGAGGGAAGTTTTACCACCATATGAATTCACACTACTCTCAAACCTACATCTAACACAACACAAGATGGCAGTTGTTTTACCACCATATGAATTCACACTACTCTCAAACTACAAGGGATGAAAAGAGAATATCGTTGGTGTTTTACCACCATATGAATTCACACTACTCTCAAACAATATTCCTTTGCTCATATTTAACCTCCTGGTTTTACCACCATATGAATTCACACTACTCTCAAACTTTCATAATTGCTATTTTAGTGAAGTCTAGGGTTTTACCACCATATGAATTCACACTACTCTCAAACTTGTTTTGCTCTATGATTTTCTGCAAATACGTTTTACCACCATATGAATTCACACTACTCTCAAACAAATGCTGCACACCGTCAGGAATATCTAAAGTTTTACCACCATATGAATTCACACTACTCTCAAACGAGCCGGAAGCAATTATACATGAAGAAAAAGTTTTACCACCATATGAATTCACACTACTCTCAAACACTTTATGGGAGTATACACCAATGAAGAAAGTTTTACCACCATATGAATTCACACTACTCTCAAACGAGCAGGATTCTTCAATTCAGTCTTTGCAGGTTTTACCACCATATGAATTCACACTACTCTCAAACGTTTATCCAATCTTTCATTAACCATTCTAAGTTTTACCACCATATGAATTCACACTACTCTCAAACAACCGTGTAAGATCATAATTCAAACCACTGTTTTACCACCATATGAATTCACACTACTCTCAAACCGGATGGGGTGCAGTTTGTGCGGTATGACGGTTTTACCACCATATGAATTCACACTACTCTCAAACTGGTCCTGCGTGTTGCCGCGCGCCAGACGTGTTTTACCACCATATGAATTCACACTACTCTCAAACATATAACTCAACTTTCGTCTGTGGTACAATGTTTTACCACCATATGAATTCACACTACTCTCAAACCTGTGCTGTCAGCGTACTCAAATTGATGTAGTTTTACCACCATATGAATTCACACTACTCTCAAACCTTTTCCTAGTAAGCATGTAGTCAAGTCATGTTTTACCACCATATGAATTCACACTACTCTCAAACCCGTATCTAACTCATCATTTAAATCCGAAAGTTTTACCACCATATGAATTCACACTACTCTCAAACTTAGACAGTGGCTACAAAAATACCATTCTGGTTTTACCACCATATGAATTCACACTACTCTCAAACTGGTTATGAGGGCAGTATGTGACGCCTATAAGTTTTACCACCATATGAATTCACACTACTCTCAAACCCACTACATTGTAGTAGATACAGAAGACAGTTTTACCACCATATGAATTCACACTACTCTCAAACCTCAAACTTCAAATATCAACAACAAACCATCTGTTATAAGTTCTCACCGAGTAAACATACCACTACAATATGGGCGAATTCATATAGCTGCTTCATTTTTATTATATGCCATTCGGCATAATTACACAATTATCTTTGTCAACAATCAACCATTTTTCCTCTTTTTTCTTCTGATCAGGAGTATACCCTTCCACAAGCAGCAAATAAAATTTATCATACTGTGCCTGTTCATACAAATATTCAATTTCCTGACTGTCAAAAAACAATTTCAGATTGCACAATACAAACAACCGTGTTCCTGTTACTTGTGCTGACATTCTCATATAATCGATTATATATTCCATGACATCATTGGTATCTTCTTCAAACCGTACATTCATAAATTTCAAAAAATCTATAATAGAAATGTCATTTCTGTAAATCAGGGAAAATTCATCCGATGCCGACAATAATTCTTCTGTCACTTTCTGAAAATAAGATTCCGCCTGATTCCAAGACAACAACAATTCCGAAGATGCAGCAGTTTTCTCGATCCGGTCATATAAAGAAGTCAGCATTTTTTTCTGATTTACTTCCAATGCAAAAGGATCCAAAATAAGTTCACATGTCGCCGCAATCTTAAGCGGAGCATTATCTTCCGAGAGTACCCACCGTCCCTCTCTGCCCTCCGCCTGCTCCCGCAACTCCCTTATAAATTTACGAAAGCAGATCGGATTTTCCAAAATCAGAATCGGGATTTCTGTTTCTGAAATTTCTATTGGGAAGAAAAAATCGGGATGAACCAGTTTCATAGAATCACCAGCCTTTTGTCCGTATCCAGAATTTCCGAAGAAGATTTTCCTGTGATAAACTCAATCTTGGAAAATTGTTTTTCAGTCATACTAAACGCCTGTACCAGCCCATGCTCCGGGCAATTCTTTCTTACGTTGGAAATGACAGCCTCTGCAACCGTAACATTTAATGCCAATTTGCAATACACAGATTCCTGCATCATCAGGAACCCAGATTTGACCAGATATTTGCGGAATTGATTATATTCCCTAATATCCGATGAATTCTTCATTGGCAGATCAAACATCACAATAACTCTCATATAACGATAACTCATCCTATCCTTCTTTTCGGTAAAATAAAATATGGGAAATATCATTGTCATCTATGGCTTCAAATACACTTCGGCAATACAGCTTAATTGCATTTGATACATACTGTATTTTCCCTTCCACCAAAACTGTCTGATTTAATACATCCACCAGTTCCATCTTTTCTGCATGTTCCAATTTATCCGGTCTCATTTCATATACTTTACGGTCTATCAGGATCCGATACGGTTCCATCAGATCAGAACCAAGATTAAATGGATTAAACATATTATCATGAAATAATCCAAGCTGTGTCAAATATCCACAGGAAACTATCTCACGATTTACCGCCGACAGGAGCAGGCTGTAACCATAATTCAATGCGGCATTCACCGGGTGATCCAATGTGCGTGAAAACTCCATTCCAAACAGAGCATTAAAATAAACTTTAGCAGCATGACCCTCCCGATTACTCTCATCTCCCGGCTGGATTTCCGACAAATATTGTCCTAATAATGCCGCTTCTTTCCCTTTTCCTATCTCGTCAAGGAACAGTCTTTGATTTCGTATTTTTTCCGAAACGATTTCTGTCCATACCAGCCTTTTTGACTCCTCGCTCCATTGAATCTGTTTACGGATCTTAGCACTGGTATCGTGACTGCCATAATATCCTGTCAGTTCCGAAAAAGGATTTCTCTTTTCGTCACAAAATATGACTTTAATCTTCTTTTTTATCAGTTCACAGAGCAAACTGGCTGTTAAGGATACCGCTGTCGATTCAATAAGCAGTATCGATATCTCGCTTAAATGAATCTTAGTGATAGTTTCCTGCCGGACAATCATATATCCCATTTTGTAATCCAGTTTTGCACTGTTTGAAATTACCACAATCCGCCAGCTCATAGTGCAAGAAGATCGATTTCCTGTTCAAACAGGCCCGTAACTGATTGGTGGATCAATTTTGCTTCCTCACAGTTCATAATAACCTTATTAATATTTATTTTCCCTGAGTTAGGACTCCCTCCGATTGGTTCCAAATTTGCCGAGATCGGTTTGCACTGCAATAAATGTAAGATTTCATTTAACACCATACATTGTTCCTCACAGGGAAGTTTTTCAAATTGTTCGCGGCCTCTCACCAATGTCTGGTACTGACTTGCCGGCCTATTGGCATAAATTGTCTCTTTCTGTTTACGGCAAAATTCATCATACATCCACAAATTTTTTTCAGCAGTAATGCCGTCATTTTCTGTGATCTCCAATCGTTTTTTCCCGCCGGCATCCTGATTTCTTTGCAAATATCTTTCGATTTTCTTAAAATAAACCATATAATCTTCATCCAGGATCAGCTGCACTGCTCCCTGCATACTTAACTGGTTGCCTGTTCTTCCCCGCAAATGCATCGGAAACCCGTTGATTCGAAACAATGAGTCTTTCTTGATGCGGGAAATAAGAATTTTGGGCTCCTTCAAGCCGTACTCCTGCCGACAATATTCCAGGTATCTCTCCGGATCTTTTTCCACTTCCTGTTTTAGATAAAGCGGTACGGCCTCAATGCTTTTCTGGATTTTTCCTTTTTTATCTACAGACTGTACCAAGGCAAAATAAGCCGGCGTTATCGTTTTATAACCGCCATATTTTTCTACCGCCATTCCCTTTTTAATTGGTATCGAAGCATTCGCATTCTTGTTTACAATCTGTGAATCAAAAAGTCCCCCACTTTGTCCCCGTTTCTTTTCTGTTGCATAGCGTGTGTACCGGATATCTCTCTGCTTCAGATAATGGCGAACGGTCTGTAGGGTTCCACTCTTTCCCTTTTTCCAGATAATGCGTCCTTTCTTTTCCAGATCATGGTCAAACATTTTATTCAAACTATAGTTATAATCTTTATTCTCCTGCAGCCATCGAAGCGGATTACTGGTAAACTTTTCATGATACACGTTCCCCACCACAATATTAAGGTAAGCATCGTGTGCATGATGGTAATCATTGACGGAGCGACACTTTACAGCCTCTAAAGTTTCATTGCGGAAATCAGAAACCGCTTTTGCTTTTACATAAACGACCTGTGAATTTCCATACAAACGCTGAAATAATTCCGCTACTACTTTGGAGGATTGACGAGTCTCCACCAGCTGCCGATTGATAAATCCTGCCATTTCCTCATTTGTCAAAGGTGTTTTTCTCGTTAAGCGTCTGAATTTATTCTCTGAAATCAGCCCCTTATCTTTCAGCATTTTCCAAAACGGCATCATCTCTTTCTGCCATTCTGCCTTGATCATTCCATCGCCTTTCGCACGATTATATTCACTTAAAACAAGCACAAGATTGTCAAGACTGTCATCTTTTGTTTTAGACTGCGGATAAATATGATCCCTGTCGCATACGTCTATATTCGCCAACTGTGACAGATCAAGACGCTTTCCGGAGTACATACATCTTCCCATCTGCGTATAATATAGATATAGTTTGATACTCCTAAAATCACTTTCCTTTTTATTTTCCAATTCTGCTTTCCAGTCCCTGCTCTCATCCTTAATTTTTGCATATAATTGCAGTAATCTCTGCTGTCTGGATGTCGTCGCTTTCTTCTCCTCAGAACCTCTTGCCATCTCTATAAAGATCTTTAACGGTTCTTTTCCCATCACCTTTCGGATTTCTTCTGCAATCAGCAGCACTTGCCATGCAGCACGCTTAATTGCGGGAGACGCAACCAATTCCTTCATGATAGCATCATAATTGAAACTGATATCATTTTGAAACTGTGCCTTGTTTCTTTTCTCTATCTCTTTGGCAAATGTATAGTTGGAGCTCAAAATCTGCATAAGATTATCATTTGTTTCCCGCAGAGCCTTAATCACTGTAAACGCCTCTCCTGTCTCAATCGAAGCGCCTTCCATACCATTTAAGAATTCCTTGGATAATCTTCCCCAACCCTGATATTTCAAACGGCATACTTTATTCAACTGTGTCTCTGACAAACTGTTCTCGTCATAATGGCTGCGGATTACCTGTTTCAGCATTTTCGGCGCATCCCCATATAAAGTAATCCACAAAATAAGGTCTTCCGCCATTTCCCGATATGAATATCTGTTGATTTCTTCTCCAAAGATTTTTTTCATATCCAGATAAGACGTCAAAGAGCTTTTAAATGTCTGATCAAATCCAGATAAGTCACTTCCTTCTGCTTCGATTCCCTCACATTTGAGATAATTTAATAAAGTTTTTCCGGTTACTTTTTTATTTTTCTGAAATACTTCCTCAAATATCTTGGTTTTCAGTTCAACGGGCAGTTTTTCGCTCTTAATCTTTACATTATTCAGTTCGTTCCAAACCATAAATTCTGAATATAACAACGAATACTTAGGGAGTACATCCTCTCCCAGAAGATACGTACATTTATTTGTCATCCGTCGCTTAAATTGCTCTGCAGAAGCATTGACATCTACCATTTCTTCAAAGTTCCAGGGATCAATTCTTCCTTTTGTTCCTGCTTTTCTTATCATCCAGCTATTTTTTCCATGCGTCGTATTCAACGGGCCGACATAATATGGAATACGGAATTCAAACAACTGAATGATCCGCTCACTGACTGTCCTCCCTTTTTCATCTTTTTTCAGTAAAAAATCGTAGTGTTTTTCCGCATTTTTCAGAATCGCTTTGCATTCCATTGTATGAACTTGATGTGGGATAACACTATTTTCCTTTGACACCTGTAATGGCAGAAACAATCCCTGATCCAGTTCTTTTATAATGGAAGCAATCCTTTCATCCCTGTCCGCACCCGGTATTTTTTTCAAAATTCTCTCCGCTGCCTTTCGAAAATCATCGTAATTGCAGCAACGATTTACTGAAATCTTTTTCCCATTTTGCATCGTTGTTCCAATATAAGCACAGTAATTATCTTTCCCTGGCTTCTGGAAAAAATCACGATATTCAGCTCTGTCAAAATCCTGTATTACATCTTTTAAACGCTGCAGATCTCGCTTATGTTTTTCGTAAATTTCAACTTTAGCGATCGAAAGATAGCTGTTTCCATGATACTCCCCGCCTTTCAGAATATCTGCCAGAATTCCCCAATCATATACACCCTTTATCAGATCCAAAATACCGCAGCGTTCCTGAAGGATTTCTTCCAACTCCGAATATATTTCATCATAATTTGAATCAGAAAATGAAACAGACGCATGGTCGATATCTTTTAACATATCGTCAGCAAATACATCCGCTAATTTAACCTTTGAACCGCAAAGCATTCCTACAATTGCTTTCCACTGTTTCTGCCTGTCTCCGTCTTCGCAATGCCATAGAGATAAAATTTTCAACACCTTATCTCGTTTTGGGATTTTCTTATCCCGGACGATATCGCTCAGTTCATCTTCATTATCACAGCTTAGTGCCATACCAAACTCATCTTCCAGACAACGTACCATATTTTCATATGCACAACGGAACGAGGTTGCATTTTCCACTGTTCCGGAATACAAAAAATGCCCCCGATGTTTCATGATATGATGCAGCGCCAGGTAAATAAGACGAATATCCTTTTTATCCGTTTCCACAATAAGCGCTTTGCGCAGATGATAGATTGTCGGATATTTTTCATAAAACTGCGCATCATGAAAATCCGCATCATGAAATAGTGTATCTGCCTGATTCTCTCTCTTATCCTCCGGCAGTAAGGCTCCATCCTTTAAACGCTGATAAAAACCCATATCTGTTTTGCTGATTTCCTCTGCAAAAAGTTCCTGGAGCAAATTGATACGCCAACGTCTTCTTTGTAAGCGTCTGCGAAGCGTTCTGTGCATACGGCGTTCCTGTGCTGTATCTGCCTCATCAAAAAGGCGGCTTCCCCACATCAATTTTCCATTAAATTTTTGAATACGGTAATCCTCGTCTGTCACCGCCCAACCCACGGAATTGGTTCCAATATCAAATCCCAGATAATAATCGTTTCGTTCTCTCATTCGTTCCTTCCTTTCACTTCTTAATTTTTTGTTTTTCTATTGACAAATACATCATTTTCTTGTAATATATCTATAACTCAAACGGTTTACCACCATATGAGTTCACACTACAAGTTCAAATCAAAATTTATTCTAATCGCTCCTTGGAGCCTCCACAAGAGTGGAATTACAAATGTATTGATAAAAAGACTTATCTGCATGGTAAGTCTTTTTTACTGTCTTCATTTTCCCACTTCTTGCCGCTCCGTCTTATCCTTAATATACCATATAATTTTTCTATTTTCAAGTAAATTTCTATTTTATTCGTTTTTTCTTTTAAACGATCAAAAACCATCTTCTCAGCCGAATATTTCTTCTTTCCCGATGGCATAAAAAGACCCCTTTCATTAGACTTATCTTTTGTCTAACAAAAGGGGCTCTTCATAAGTTGAGGGATATTTCAAATTCTTACTTTTTGCCGGTGCCGCCGCACGTATAACATTTCAGAGTGCCGGCGCTTCTGTCAGCTTTGTCCGCCTGAAACTCCTCATTTTGTGCGGCTTTTTATTGAAACCGTAGGCATGCATTCTCAAGTTATCCTTCCGCTTCTTCCTCTGCGCGAAAATTCGCCATGAACCGTTTCAGCAGGAACGCACAGAAATAGGGAAAGGTATAAATGCCGCCTTTGTGTCCTATATTGTTTTTGCTTAGCTTGATGCCGTATCGGATATCAGGATAACGCTCTGATGCAATCAGTGTTTTCAGCGATTTTGCCCTCCCGCTTTTTGCCTTTACCTCTATGGGGATCAGAGAGACTGCCGAACGAATGAAAAAATCCGCTTCCAGCGTGGAATCCTCTTTTCGGTAGTAGTAGAGCTTGTATCCCTGTTTGATCAACGCTTCGCCGACCATGTTTTCAAAAAGAGCGCCTTTGTACACGCCAAGGTTTTTATTGGCTCGAAGATCCTCTTGGGATTCGTCGTCCAGCATAGACACCAGCAGCCCCGTATCCGCAAAGTACAGCTTAAAGGTATCAGGCTCGTAATTTCCGCCGAGGGGCAGTTCCGGGAACTCCATACAGTAACAAATATTTACCATACCGGCGTCTGCGAGCCACTCCGCACATCCACGGTAATCACGGAACCGTGCGCCGGACGCGACCTTGGAAATCTGAAATTTCTTATTCTCTCTGGCAAGCTGCGGCGCAACCCGGTTAAACACATTGATGATTCTCGTCTGATCGATGCCGGAAGCATATTTGCGGATATCCTCTTTATAGCCCGCAATCAGCTGCTTCTGTGTATCCAGAGAACCCTCAAAGGTGCTGCGTTCGATATATTCCGCAACGACGGCGGGCATCCCCCCGAGAATGTTATAATCCAAAAACAGGGCGTGGAACGTGTTCATCTCCAACTCGCCAAACGGCGCAAGCCCCTTCATATGGGCAAGCAGGTTTTCGACGGTATCATTTCCATAGCCCTTTGCCCATAAAAATTCTTCAAAATCCATCGAAAACATTTCATAGTCCGTTTTGTATCCTACGCTGTTGCTTTCGATTCTTTTATAATTGACCCCCAGCATCGATCCGCTGCAAATGACGTCAAACCGCCCGTCTGTGCAGAAGAATTTCAACGACGTAGAAATCTCCGGAAATTCCGTGATCTCGTCGAAAAAGATCAAAGTCTTACCCGGTACGAACTTTTTTGACGGGTCGATCAGCGAAATGTTCTTGATAATATCCGCGGCGCTGTAACCGTCGGAAATGATTCCTTTATACTTCTCGTCTCGGACAAAGTTGATCTCTATGATGTTTTCATAGTTTGCGTCCGCAAAATGCAGAATGGATTCGGTTTTCCCGATCTGGCGGCTTCCTTTGATGATGAGCGGTTTCCGGCTGCCGGCCGATTTCCACTCGTCTAAAAAGGCATCGACTTTTCTTCTCAGATACATCTGTACACGCCTCCTGCAATACTCTTTCACTATCATTTTACACAAAACATGGGCGAATGTCAATCCGAATTGCACATTTCATGGGCGAATAACGAGCACGTCACTCACATTTTCAGTATTACCAACCGAGCCTCGCTTTATCAGTGAGGAGCCGCTATGAAAAAACACAAAAAGAGATTGACTTTTTAATTTTGACATTATATGCTTTTTTCTGAGGAAAAAAACGGAGGTTAGTGTGAAAAATCACACCGATGTGCTGATTTTTCACACGGCTATTTGTGCCGGAACGTCCCAAATAGCCATGATGGCAGACGAGAAATCGCCTTCGCGAATTTCTCGTCGCCTCCTACGCGTAAACGCTCCGGAATGGAGATTGCTATGAATCTTTGGGAATTGATCGTAATCGCAGTCGGAGTATCTATGGACGCCTTTGCTATTTCCATCTGCAAAGGACTTTCCGTACAGACTGTGGAGAAAAAACATCTGCTCTCCGCCGGATTATGGTTCGGCGGCGCACAGGCGCTTATGCCGCTGATCGGATATTTTCTGGGAACCGGATTCCGCTCATTGATTGAACAGGTAGACCACTGGATCGCGTTCGGCCTGCTTGCTTTTATCGGGATCAATATGATCTTGGAATCCCAGGGCGAGGTCAAAACACTGGACGCTTCTTTTTCCGCAAAAGCGATGTTCCCGCTGGCAATCGCCGACAGTATCGACGCTCTGGCAGTCGGCGTCACCTTTGCGTTTTTAAACGTATCCATTCTCCCCGCCATTCTGCTGATCGGATGCACGACCTTTCTCTTTTCTGCCGCCGGCGTCAAGATCGGAAATCAATTTGGCGCCCGCTATCAATCCAAGTCAGAACTGGCAGGCGGTCTGATCCTCATTGCCATCGGCACACTGATCCTGTTAGAACATCTGGAGATTCTGTAATACACCGGAATCCGGCGGCGCCGGATCTGCAATCAGGCAGGCTCCTAGTGCCTGCCTTTTCGCTTTCGGCCGGACAAAAACTCCGGCAGTGCTGCTTTTCCGGATTCCGTGATCGGTTTTACCCATTTCCCGGAATAAAGATGGATCTGCATCAATATATAACGGATCGGCTCGTCAACATAGCAGCACAGGAAAATCGCCCAATACGGCAGGTGCAGAACAAAACCGGAGACCAGCACGCAGGGCAGCATCAGCACGTACATAAACACGATCTCCAGCACCGTTCCGTAAACTGCGTCTCCCGCCGCGCGATAAGTGTCATTCTGGATCCAATTCCCCATACGGATCACGGAAACCACGCCGTAGATCAGCAGCATCCATACGCCCGCCTCATAAGACAAGCCGGAAAGACTCATGCGCGTAAGGATCGGCCGGTGTACGGCAAACAAAATGAGATTTGCCGCCAGAATGACGCCGCTGCACAGGTAAACAAGCCGCTTTGCCCGCTCATACGCAGTCCGGAGTTCTCCCGCTCCTACACATTTCCCGACCAGTACGGAAGCCGCGCTGGAAAAGCCGGCGAAAAAGCCGATGATCAGCCCTTCCAAAGTACGGAAGACAGCCACGGCCGAAATCACATACTCCGGCTGTCGTCCCAGCGTAATATTGATCAGCATATTTCCGATCCCCACCAGAATTTCGTTGCAGAGGATCGGAAAGCATTTCGTCAGAAAATTCTTTAACTGTCCGCGATTCCAGCGAAAATGGCCGCGGATCCGGAACAGATACGGATATCCGCTTTTCCATGCCAGCAGATAGATCGTCAGCATATTGACGGCTGCCGCGCAGGTAGTCGCGATCGCCGCTCCGCGGATTCCCATTGCCGGAACTCCCAGATGTCCGTAAATAAATACCCAGTTTAAGCCCAAATTCGTCAAAACGGATACGATCGACGCGATCATCGGAATCCGCACGCGCTCCGTTGACCGCAGCAGGCAGCTCATCGCCATGGAGAATACCTGCATGATATAGGCAAAGCCCACGATCCGCAAATAGGAAATGCCTATCTCCTGAATCGCCGTTTTATCGGTATATATGTTCATCACCAGTCCTGGCGCGAAGATTGCTAAGCAGCCAAAGATCACAGCCACCGTCATCATACACATCCAGGTCATTCCGTAAGAACGCTCCACGCCGTCCTCTTCGCCGGATCCCCAGTACTGCGAAATAAACAGCATCCCGCCGCCAAAGAATCCCCAGTATCCCGAAAACATCAGAGAGGAAAACTGCGCGCACAGTCCAAGCGCTCCCACGGACAATTCTCCGAGCGGCGCGACCATCATCGTATCTACCATACTGGCCGTCGTCGTAAGCAGATTTTGAAAGGCCACCGGAATGGCAATTGCCGCCAGTTTTTTCAAAAACGGACCCCATAAAAACGAAGCGCCGGTTCCCTTTTCATGCATCTGTTCCATCTCCTTCCCGATAAGCAGTTCCGAAGAAATTTCCGAAAAATTTCCGGTGCACTGGATTATAGCACAGGTCATAGCAGAATCGCAACACAAAATTAGAGATCATTTTCGGCTCCGGTTTTAGCCTGCATATTTTTCAGAGATTGATTGCGCGCCGGCTGATTTTATGGTATAGTAGATAGGGTCGATTGGCCGGCTGAAACGGAAAAGAAAGAAGATGAAACCAACTATGAAAAAACGATTTCTGAACTTATTGACTGCCGCTGCCGCGATGCTTCTGTTATCCGCCTGCGGCGCATCCGTGGATGAGACAACTGCCACTCCCGGCGTGTCTAACGGAGAGACAACTGCCGTTCCCGCTGCGAACCAGACACCGACAACTGCCCTTTCCGCGGAAGACGACGCATCCGGATTTATTTCCCTCGCCGAGGAGGTGCCCGGCGTAATCCTGGAGATCCGATACTATTCCACTTACAATTTTGTCGGAGATCGGGTCGACGGTTATGAAGAAGCCTGCGCGCTGATTACCAAAGAAGCCGCAGCCGCGCTCAAGGCAGCGGAAGCCGATGCGGAGGCACAGGGGTACCGCCTGAAGATCTATGACGCTTACCGTCCCCAGTCCGCGGTAGATAACTTTATCGAATGGGCGGAAGATCTCGATGACACGCGCATGAAAGCATACTTTTATCCGGAGCTTGACAAGTCCGTATTATTCGACCAGGGTTATATCGCCAGCAAATCCGGTCACAGCCGGGGAAGCACGCTGGATCTGACCTTGTTTGATATGAAGACGGGAAAAGAACTGGATATGGGAGGCGTGTTTGATTACTTTGGAGAACGCTCCCATCCGGATTATACCGGAGATTTGACCAAAGAACAGATCGATAACCGGAATATCCTCAGAAAGATCATGGTAGACAACGGATTTAAGCCGCTTGATACGGAATGGTGGCATTTCACACTGGAGAATGAACCTTATCCGGACACTTATTTCCGCTTCCCGGTCAACGGAGATTCCGTAAAATAATCCTGACTTTATAGAAATATCGGCTGACAGGAAAACTCGCTCCTGCCAGCCGATATTTTATGTTTAATGTTCACAGAGCTTATACTCCGTATCTTCATCGATCATGGTTATCATGATTTCGGCAAACACAGGATCAAACTGTGTTCCCTTCCCTTTTTCGATCTCGCTTCTGACCTTTTCCTGAGACAGGACGCCGCGGTAGCTCCGGCAAGATTCTTTTTCTCCGCGCGGTTCCGGATCATATTGATCAGGTCGTTGATCAGAGACAGCAGCGTATTTCCGGCGCTCTTAATATTCTGCGCGTACTCCCTTGTCTCCGGATATATACTTCACAGAGTTCTCTGGTTCTGGAATCCGCTCTGACACAGGCGTTAATAAATAATGCTTTCATAAATTCTCCCTGATTCTTTTTAATTTATAAGTTACCGATTTTATTATAACATACCAATACAGAAGCGCCGTGTGTTATCTACGACAAATATATGTCGTTTACGACACAAGAAGGCGGTCGGGTATCAATGTCCGGCCGGTTTTTGTTCCATCTGATCTTTCTCTTTTATCAAATCCGCGTACAGGAATGTCCCCAGCACCACTGCCAACGGAACCATCGCGCCCCAGATCGCTTTTTCCGCCGCCAGATTACACAGGACCGTTCCGATCACCGCGCCCAGCAGAAAATACATCAGCATCGCAAAATGCCGCCGCAGCTTTTTCCGATGTCCCTTATCTTCGGAGTGAAAATGCTCTACTTCCTTTGCCAGACCTACGCCGACCTGCCGGATATGATTTGTAACAAAGGTCGTCGCGACCGGTACCCCTTCTGCCTGCCGGAATGTATTATACTGCATGGAAGCAAGCAGATTGATCGTTACCTGCGCAATCTGTACCGGAGCTGTCAGCGGCACAAATCCCAGTGCGAATACCGTCAGTATCTCAATTGCGATCAGCAGGGTATCCCACCGGATCGGCAGGTGATGTTTTACGGAGTTTGGCAGCAGTTCCGATACAAAAGCACCCAGCAGATACGCGAAAACAGGAATCAGGTAGTATCCTGCCTTTCCCCATTCCCCGGAGCCTAACGCCATGCCCATGAGCACCACATTTCCGGTCTGCGCGTTGCAGAATACATTTCCCCGGAGCAAATAGGTATAGGCGCCGAATATGCCGGCGACAATAATCAGGATATGATAGATCCAGATTCTCTCGCACATCAGAAAACCGGATGCATTCGCTTTCTTTTCCCGCCTCATACTCTAAACTCCGTTCCGGCTGTCCGATAAAATGATCTCGCCTTTTGCTTCCGGATCGTCCCGAATGATCTCGCCTGCCGCCGGCACCCGGATCGTCCCGCTTCTCGGATTCTTAATGCTGATCACCGGTGTGGTGATCTCCGCGTCTACGTCCGACTTTTCAAAACACAGATCCGCATCTGTCATCTCACAATGGATCAGTTTCAGACCGCAGCAGTAACAGAACGGCTGGGTTCCGCTGATCCGGCAGTTTTCCAGGGTCAGCCCGTCAGAATACCATGCCAGATATTCTCCCTTTACCACGCTGTTTCTGACAAGGATATTTTCTCCGTGCCAAAAAGCGTCCTTGGTATCAAAAACACAATTTTCAAACACCGCGTTTTTGATATACTGAAACGAATACTTCCCCGTAAAATGCACATTGACAAACCGCAGATTCTCCGAGCGCATCATAAAATATTCGCTGACAGCCGTCGTATTTTCCATCTGAACGCCCCGCACCGACCAGCCAAATTCCGGAGAGATAACATCACAGTCCCGGATCACGACCTCTGCGCATTCCCGCAGCGCCTTGATCCCATGCATCTTCGTGCGCGCGATCTCTATATGATCGGAATACCAGAGCGCGGCTCTGCAGGTATCGGTCATTTCCGAATCTGTGATCTTCAGTCTGTGGTTATGCCAGAACGGGTAGCGAAGCCGGAACAGACAATGTTTGGCTGTAATATCGCTGGATTCCTTGAACGCGCTTTCGCCGTCCGCCGGGCCGTCAAACGTACAGTTTCTTGCCAGCAGCTGTCTGCTGCCATACAGCGCCCGTTCCTCGTCAAATGTTTTATTTTCCACAATCTTCACGGTGTTCACCTCTTCTTTCTGCGTTGTGTCATAAACGGAATATCGAATAAAAGCTCTCGCCGGAGAACGGAAAAACAGCATAGAAAGCAGTCTGCTTTCTATGCCGTCATTTCCTTTATTCTTTCAAAATTATGTAATCCCAGGCACGGAAATTACTGAATCTTGCAGATCCAGCCTTCCGGTGCTTCCAGCCTTCCCATCTGAATACCGGTCAGCGTATCATACAGCTTCTTGGTAACCGGTCCCATCTCGGTCATGCCGCTCGGGAAGCAGACTTCTTCTCCGTGATTTACAACCTTTCCTACAGGGGAAATTACGGCTGCCGTACCGCACAGACCGCACTCCGCGAAATCTTTTAACTCCGTAAAGGCGACTTCTCTCTGCTCTACCTTCAGACCCAGATAGTGCTCCGCTACATACATCAGGGAGCGTCTGGTGATGGACGGCAGAATGCTGTCGGACTTCGGCGTAACGATCGTATTATCCTTTGTAACAAATAAGAAGTTGGCGCCGCCGGTCTCTTCTACTTTGGTCCTGGTGGCCGGATCCAGATACATATTCTCATCAAATCCGTTCCGATGCGCGGTCTGGATCGCATGCAGACTCATGGCGTAATTCAGACCGGCCTTGATATGACCGGTTCCGTGCGGTGCCGCACGGTCAAAATCGCTGACGCAAATGGTAAGGGGCTTCACGCCGCCTTTGAAATACGGGCCGACAGGCGTACAGAAAATACGAAATTCGTATTCATCTGCCGGCTTCACGCCGATAACCGGATTCTTACCGAACATAAAAGGTCTGACATACAAAGTCGCGCCGGAACCGTACGGCGGAACATAAGCCGCATTGGCCGCAACCGTCTTCTTTACAGCCTCCACAAACCGATCCTGCGGAAAAGGCGGCATCTCCAGACGCTTCGCGGAATCCTCCAGCCGGGACGCGTTCAGATCCGGACGGAACGTCACAATATCGCCCTGCTCCGTTGTATATGCTTTCAATCCTTCAAATACCGTCTGGGCATACTGCAATACGCCGGCACATTCGGACATCACGATCTTATCGTCTTCGGTCAGGACTCCATCATCCCATTTACCGCCTTTGTATTCCGATACAAAGCGAAAATCTGTCTTCTGATATCCGAATCCCAGATTCCCCCAATCAATATCTTTCTTCTCCATTTGTCATCTCTCCTATCTGCTTGTTCGCTAAGATTCATCGGTTTTATACCTGTTACAGTATAGCTCAAACACAATGAAATTTCAATACTTTCCCTGTAATTTTATCTAGGATCGCGCTTTCCGTTCCGAGATCATCCGGTGCAGACAGGTGATCGCCTCATGGATGCCGCCCACTTCATCGATGATCCCCTCTTCTACGGCCTGTTCTCCCACTAAAATAGAACCCACATCCTTTGTCAGGATCCCGGTCTCGCTCATCAGTTCCTCCAGCCGCTTTTTGGAAACCCTGCAGTGCCCGCAGATAAACCCGGTGATCCGGTCCTGGATCTTCTGAAAATAATCATACGTCTGCTGTACGCCGATAAACAATCCGTTCATCCGCACCGGATGCACTACCATGGTCCCGGTGGGTACAATAAAGGAACGCCTGGTCGCAGTCGCCAGCGGGATCGCGATACTGTGACTGCCGCCCAGCACCAGAGAAACCGTAGGTTTACTGATGGACGCAATCATTTCCGCGATTGCCAGCCCGGACTCCACATCTCCGCCCACAGAATTGATGATTGTCAGCATCCCGTCATAAGTGTCATTGTCCTCCACTTCCGCGAGCTGGGGCAGCACATGTTCATACTTTGTGGTTTTCGTACTGGGCGCCAGACATTCGTGCCCTTCGATTTCTCCGATGATAGACAGCAGATGGATCCTGTGCTTCTGCCGGTTATCGTCCATTAACAGCTGTCCCGATTCTTTGATCTGTTCCTCTTTCTTTTCTGTCTCTTTTGCCATGTCAACCTCCTGTTGCAGTTTCATTTTTCTTCTCCGTTTAATGTGCCTTTTTCCCCGCAAAAATATACGACTTTGTTGATAAATTTCTGTTCAAACAGACACAATTATGATATACTGCAGGTAATAAAGAGGAGGTATATATGAACAAAGATCGGATCAAAAAAATTTTAATCCTTGTACTGTTTGGACTCAGCGTATTTTTCCTGTCCGCTTGCGATCAGACAGACGATGCGGCCGCGCCGTCCGACGAAACAACAGCGGCACAGGGTGAACCACAAACAGGACCTGCAGATTCTGTCAATCCGCTGCCGGAACTGCGTCTGACCAGTTCTACTGATTACAGGCAGGTAACCAAGAATTATACGGACGCCTCCGTTTCCATCCGCGGAACAGACTACAAAGGCGTGTCCTGCGATTATACCGGCAATCTGGAAATCAAGCTGCGGGGCAATTCCACCGCACAGCGGGACAAGCGCCCCTTTAAGATCAAGCTGGAGAAAAAAGCGGATCTGTTCGGCATGGGCGAAAGCAAACATTGGGTCCTGCTTGCCAACGATATCGACCACACCCAGATGCGGAACAAGCTGCTTCTGGATTTCAGCGGCGCTCTGGGAACCGAATCTTACATGGAATCTACCTGGGTTAATTTGTACTACAACAATGATTATATGGGCGTTTATCAGCTCTGCGAGCATATCCGCGTGGGCAAAACGCGAATTGATATTCTGGATTGGGACGACATTGCCGAAGAGGCGGCTCTGGCAATCGTGCAGAACTCCGACGCGACAGACCCCAAAGCCTTCCAGAAGACGCTGGAAGACGCCATGGAGCAGGATTATACCTGGATTGACACCCGGACCGTCTCCGCAGACGGAACCGATTATACCATTCCGGACAGCGTCGTGATCCCCGAAGCGGACGGCGGCTTTGTTCTGGAGATGGATTTCTATTCTCTGCAGCAGCCTTCTCTGGCCCGCACCCAGACGCCTTACCGGCAGCCGTTGTACTTTAATACGCCGGAACCTGTCGACGCAAAGGCGTTTTCCGGGACGTCCTTATACAAATACGCTCTGGGCTATGTGACTACTTTTGAATATGCCCTGCACAGCGATGATTTCTTTTTCCGCAATACAGATCCGCATTATCAGGTATCCCGGACAGGCTGGTTTGACTGGGAACGGGGCTGGGACAACGCTGCCTTTGAGCCGGTCGATTATCAGGACGCCGAAAATGACGGGAAACACTACAGTCAGCTTTTTGATATGGACAGTCTGGTGAACAATTTTATTTTCTGTGAGTTTGCCATGAACTGGGACAGCATGAAAAACAGCTTTCACCTTTATAAAGATATCGGAAAGCCGGCGCAAATCGGACCGCAGTGGGATTTTGACTGGGCCTGGGGCAACCGGAATATGTTCGGAATCGACACCAATGTGCCGACCGAATGGCATACCACCTGTACTTACTTTACTAACGAACAGTATTATCAGTCCGTACAGTGGAATACGCAGCTAATCCGCGACCCGTATTTTCTGGTCCGCGCCTATGAGAAATATAAAGAAATCCGGCCGACGCTGATCGAAGATATGCTCAAAGACGGCGGCACCATTGATACCTATGCGGCTTATCTGCGGGATGCTGCCCTTGCCAATGACGAAAAATGGGACTATTCCTATCGGCAGTATGGCGGAGAACCGTTTGAAGAAGCGACTGAACATATGAAGCAGTTTATTACGGAGCGCATAAAATGGATGGATAAACAATTCACCTCTCTGGAAACGTTTATCGCGTCTCTGAATGTATATCGTCCGTCTTCCCAATTAGCGGTTTCCGATATTCAAACACAGGCGGACGGTTCCGTTACCATTACGGCTTCGGTTCCCGATGATTCTATTTCCGCTGTAGTCTTCCAGGTCAACGGCACTACACAGGCAGAAAGCGCGGCAGCCGGCGGTACCGCTTCCGTTTCCATCCCGAAGTCCGCGCTGACTGACGGCAGCGCGCAGAATGTAGTCGAGATCAAAGCAAAAGGCCCGGACGGGAAATATCTGTACGATCCTTCCTATTCCAAGCCTTCCAACTACAATCTGGTGATTTCAAATTATAAAATATGGTAAGAGTTGCTGCCATTTTTCTTTGCTGTCCGCAGCGCCTCTTCCGCCTGCTCCAGCAGTCGTTTCGTATCCCGTCCGTGAAGCGGCGCCAGCACGATTCCGATGCTGACGCACAGCTTTGCCTCGGGATACTGCGGAAACTCCATTTTTTCTGTATTCTGCAGCAGGCTCACGGCAAATTGTTCCGCCATATTCCGGTCCGTCACATTGGGCAGCGCCATCAGGAATTCATCGTCTCCCGCACGTCCGACCATCGTATCTTCCCGTCCGGTCTGCTTCATACTGTTGACCAGGGCGCCGATTACTTCATCTCCGCACTCCTGCCCGTAAGTTTGATTGATCTGGTTTAATCCGTCAATATCGATCAGATAGACCGCGCAGAGATTCGGGTAGCGCATCTGATTGATCATCTGCGCGATATGGAATAAGGTTGCCTCTTTATTCAGCAGGCCGGTAGACCAGTCGATCTCGGCCTGTTCCTGCCAATAGGTCATGGTCCGCACCCGCTGGTCTACGTCGATATACCGCCCAATCACCTTATAAATCCTGCCCTTCCGGTCACAGATTCCGGAAGCCTTTACCGTAAACCAGATGGGGTTCTTATCTTTATCATAAATCCGCACCCGTTTTTCTACCATCTTGGCGCCATGGCGCAGCTCTACGAAAATACTTTCAAAGACTTCCTTATCTTCCGGAACGATCACTTCCCCGGACGTCATACCGCTGATATAGTTCTCTGAAATCGGTTCATATCCCAGTTTATCATACCATTTGTAATTGTGGTATGCTTCTTCCGTATCATAGTTATATTCAAAAATAATATTGCTTGACTGTTCCGCCACGATCTGATACCGTTCGGAATTGATCTTTGTATGGAAATACAGACGGACAAACAGATAAAGAACGCCGATCAGCAGCAATACGAAAATGAGGATTACGCCTTCTCCCAAAGCCTCTGCCCGCTCGGAAACGTCATAAATATTATTCTCTACCACATTGGCCGACATGATCGTCACTACATACCAGCCGTTTTCGGGAATCTGCGTATAACACAGGTAGCGCTTATACCGATCTTTTCCCACGATCAGAGAGCCTTCTTCTCCGCTGCGGATCGCCGTCTTCAGATCAGCAATGGCGCTGCTGTCTTCCATGATCAGATTTTCCAGCAGAGAAAACAGATTGATTCCGCCCTTTACCGATCCCGGTCTGGATACCAGTGTCCCGTCTGTCTGGATCACAAACGTATCCGCCTTCCTGCCCAATGCGTTGTTTTCAAAAAGTCCCGCGAAGCTCTCCAGATTATACCCAAACTGCAGCACCGCGCGGATCTGCCCTTTCTGATATACCGGAACATTAAACAGGATCTCCTGTTCCTCCGCCATCACCACAATGTCCGAAACCGTATTGTTGCCCTGAAATGCTTCCTTCATGTAATTCTGATCCAGGATCTGCGCCGCGACCGGAATATCCGGCAGCCCGTCACCGCTCCTGGAAATCACATTATAGTACACGGCTCCGTTCTTCTTGGCCTGTTCCTTTAAGATATCGGAAACCGCCGAACCGTACAGATTCTCATGCTCCGCGATCATCGCCGAAACTGTCTCCAAAACAGAAAAATCACTCTGGATCCCAAACGCAATGGAATCCTTGCTTTCTTCAATAATATCATTCAGATACCGGGATGTGTATTCAGATACTTTTTGGTCGATATGATATAAATTCACCTGAAACAGGATAATGACAGCCGCAACCGTGATCGCGATCAGGGCAATCGAAAACCGCACCATATTTTTCATATTCTTGATGGTTCCAAATCTGAATTTCATACTAACCTCCGTTCCGGAGCGTTTACGCGAAGGAGGCGACGAGAAATTCGCGAAGGCGATTTCTCGTCTGCCATCATGGCTATTTGGGACGCTCCGGCACAAATAGCCGTGTGAAAAATCAGCACATCAGTGTGATTTTTCACACTATGGTACCTCCTCCCACTACAAAATCTTCCTGATAAAATACAACCGCCTGGCCCGGCGTAACGGCCCGCACCGGTTCCTCAAACACACATTCCGCCAGGTCTTCCCCGACCATTCTTACCGTACAAGGCGCGCCTTTATGATTGTAACGGATCTTCGCCATGACACGCATTGCGCCGTCCAATCGGCCAATACTCATAAAGTTCAGCCGATCCGCATACAACCGGTCTGTAAATACATCTTCATTTCCGCCGATAACCACCTCGTTGGTGTCCGGGCGGATTTCGGTTACAAACACCGGATGTCCCATAGCCAGCCCCAGCCCTTTTCGCTGTCCTACCGTATAATGCGTAATGCCGCAGTGCCGGCCGATCACATTGCCGGCCGTATCTACAAAATTTCCCGGCTTTGCCTTTGTCCCTGTATAACGGTCGATAAATCCGCTGTAATCCTGATCCGGCACAAAACAGATTTCCTGGCTGTCCGGCTTATTTGCTACAGCCAACCCGATCCGATCCGCGATCCTGCGCACGGATTCTTTATCATAGTCTCCCACCGGCATCAGCGTGCGGGAAAGCTGATCCTGCGTCAAATTGTAAAGCGCATAGGTTTGATCTTTCGCGTCTGTCACCGACTTTTGCAGCGTAAATCTGCCGTTGGGAAGCCGGAGTACCCTGGCGTAATGCCCGGTCGCGATATAATCCGCTCCAATCTCCATGCTCCGCTTTAACAGGGATTCCCATTTGACATAGCGGTTGCATGCGATGCACGGATTGGGCGTCCTGCCCTTCTGATATTCCGAAACAAAATAGTCGATCACGGCCCGTTCAAATTCCTGTTTAAAATTCATAACATAGTAGGGAATTTCCAGGCTTGCCGCCACTCTGCGGGCGTCCTCCACGGCGCTGACTCCGCAGCAGCCGCCTTCCGGCCCGGCTGTCGTTTCGTCCTGCCAAATCTGCATGGTCACGCCGATGACCCGGTACCCCTGTTCTTTTAAGAGATATGCCGCGACGGAAGAATCCACGCCGCCGGACATACCCACTACAACTGTCTGGTTTTCTGTTCCCATTCTGATTTCCATTCTCTGCTTATTCCAATAAAAAGTCCGAAAATATATAATTGCTCACATTGATCCCGGCCTCGGTCAGACAGAGCCGGTCTCCGTCTTCCGCCAGTAAACCGCAGTCCCGGTATTTTCGGATCACCGAACCGTAGATCTGTTCCATCGGCACGCCGAACTGCGCCAGAAATTCCCCGGCAGAAACGCCGGCGGTCATTCTGAGTCCCAGAAACATAAATTCCGCCATCCGGTCTTTTTCGGACAACCGTTCCGGATTCCGCCGGATATCCCGGTTTCCCGCCTCTGCCAGATAAGCCTGCAGCACGCTTTCGTTCTGCCAGCGCGTCTCCTTCCAGAATGAAGAGGCGCCCAGACCGAATCCCAGATAGGGCGTCCGCTTCCAATACCCGCAGTTGTGCCGGCATTCCTTTCCCGGTCTGCAGTAATTTGAGATCTCATACCGATGATATCCCTGCTGCCGCAAAACGGCTCCGGTCTGTTCATACATTTCCCGTTCCGTTTCTTCTGTCGGAAGCGGCGCCGCCTGGCCGTTCGCAAGCATGGTCTCCAATGCGGTCCCCGGCTCTACGATCAGACTATAGGCGGAAATATGCTCCGGTTTTAAATCGGCTGCCCACCGCAGTCCGTCCAGATATTCCGCTAAGGTCTGGCCGGGCAGCGCGCTCATCAGATCGATATTGATATTGTCAAAGCCAACTTCCCGGCAGATCGCATAACTTTCCAGAAACGTTTCCCAGGTATGGATCCTGCCGATCCGCGCAAGACAGGCGTTGTCCGTACTCTGCAGCCCCAGGCTGATCCGGTTGATCCCTGCCTTCCGATAGCAGACGGCCTTTTTTTGCGTCAGTGTGCCCGGATTGCACTCCATACTGATCTCGGCGTCCGGTTCCACCGTAAACTGTCTTCGGATTTCCGCAAGAATCGCCGCAATATCCGCTTCCGGGATATACGACGGCGTTCCGCCTCCGATAAACACGGACTGCACTGTCCCAGTCTGCCCGTTTTCTGCCTGCCGGATCTGCGCGCTCATATACCGGATCTCCCCAAGCAGCGCTTCCCGATAAGCGGCGATCTGTTCCGCATCTGCCGGCGCCGACAGGAAATCGCAGTAATAACATTTCTGTTTACAAAACGGGATATGCACATAGAGTTCAAAGCTGTTTTTATTCATCATCCAATTTCAATACGCTCATAAAAGCCTTCTGAGGGATCTCTACGCTGCCGATCTGCCGCATCCGCTTTTTCCCTTCTTTCTGTTTTTCCAACAGTTTTTTCTTACGGGTAATATCGCCGCCGTAGCATTTTGCCAGCACATCTTTCCGCATGGCCTTGACGGTTTCTCTGGCAATCACTTTATTGCCGATTGCCGCCTGGATCGGTACCTCAAAGAGCTGCCGCGGGATCTCCTCTTTCAGCTTGACACACATTTTCCTGCCCCGCTCATACGCGTTGTCCGCATGAATGATAAAAGACAGGGCATCTACTTCTTCTTTATTGATCAAAATATCCAGTTTTACCAGTTTGGACTCCACATAGCCTTTCATGTCATAATCAAAGGACGCATATCCCCGGGAACGGGATTTCAGCGCGTCAAAGAAATCATAGATGATCTCATTCAGCGGAAGATCATACCGCAGCATGGCGCGGGTTCCTTCTATATAATCCATTCCCTTGTAGACGCCGCGCCGCTGCTGGCACAGCTCCATGATCGGGCCGATAAATTCCGTCGTTACCATGATCTCCGCCGCAACCATCGGTTCTTCCATAAAAGCGATCTCACTGGGATCCGGCAGATTGCTGGGATTCGTCAGATCGATCACCGTTCCGTCCGTCTTGTGCACTTTATAGATTACGCTGGGAGCCGTTGTCACCAGATCCAGATTGTATTCACGCTCCAGCCGTTCCTGTATGATCTCCAGATGGAGCAGTCCCAGGAAGCCGCAGCGGAATCCAAAGCCCAGAGCGGCTGAGGTTTCCGGCTCAAAATTTAAAGAAGCGTCGTTTAACTGGAGTTTTTCCAACGCATCCCGCAAGTCTCCGTATTTGGAACCGTCCGCCGGATACATTCCGCAGTATACCATGGAATTTACCTTCCGGTAACCGGGCAGCGGAGCGGCACAGGGACGCCTGTCCTCCGTTACGGTATCGCCCACGCGGGTATCCTTCACATTCTTGATGCTGGCAGTCAGATATCCGACCATGCCGGCGCTCAGTTCCTCACAGGGGATCAGCTGCCCCGCACCAAAATAGCCGACTTCCACCACATTGGCAACGGCGCCGGTCGCCATCATCCGGATCGTCATACCGGGCCGCACCGTTCCCTCCTTAATCCGGAAAAATACGATCACGCCTTTATAGGAATCATAAACGCTGTCAAAAATCAAAGCCTGCAGCGGCGCCTCCGGATCTCCCTCCGGCGGCGGAAGCTGTTTTACCACCTGTTCCAGCACGTCTTCAATATTGATCCCGTTTTTCGCTGAGATCAGCGGCGCATTTTCCGTATCCAGGCCGATCACATCCTCGATCTCATGCTTCACCCGCTCCGGTTCCGCGCTGGGCAGGTCGATCTTATTGATCACGGGAAGCACCTCCAGGTCGTGGTCCAGCGCCAGATACACATTGGCAAGCGTCTGCGCCTCAATCCCCTGTGCCGCGTCTACCACCAGGATCGCTCCGTCACAGGCCGCCAGGCTCCGGGACACCTCATAATTAAAATCCACATGGCCCGGGGTATCGATCAGATTGAAGATATACTCTTTTCCGTCCTTTGCCCGATATACGGTCCGCACCGCCTGAGACTTAATGGTGATCCCCCGCTCCCGTTCCAGTTCCATATTGTCAAGGACCTGCGCCTGCATTTCCCGGCTGGTCAAAAGTCCTGTTTTTTCAATGATCCGGTCCGCCAGGGTAGACTTTCCGTGATCGATATGCGCAATAATACAAAAATTTCTGATTCTGTTCTGTTCTGTTTTCGCCATACGCTTCCTGCTATCCTTTTTTTATTTCACTGGTATCTTAACACACAACAAAGACAATGTCTACTCCGTGTCGTACGCCGCGCCGAAATCCCAGTAATGTCCCATCAGTTTCAAATCAATATCGCCGGTATCCACTAGTTTCTCCTGCTGTCCGATCTGCTCCGCGTGCGTGATCCCCAGCTCGCCGGAGAACTGTTTTGCCACACTTTCCGCCCGGCGCATCCCGGTTTTCTTTAACATGGCAGTCGCCTGCAGAAATTGTTCATACGGATAAAACGTCTCCGTCTGCGCTTTGACATAGGAATCGATCAGCGTCTGCAGCCGGTCTATCTCCGCTTCAAAAACACCGGCTTCAAAGTAATCCTGTAAAATCTGCTTCGTGTAAGTATGATACGTTGTTTTATATTCTTCCACCGACAACAGCCGTTTGACCAGCGGACGTTTTTCCCAGGAGCCGAACGGCGTCACCGAATCCAGAGGCCGGTTGACCAGGTCCGATGCCGTGATCGCTTTTGCGGGATTGGTATATCCGCCGAACGCCAGATTGTAGTCCCAAGGCAGCATCGTCAGACAATTTCCCTTTTCATAGATATAATAATTATGGATCTGATCGCCGAAATAACAGTCGTCATTCATGATAAAAGCGTTGACCGCCAGCATCCGCAGCGTAGAATCCACAGCCACATAAGTTTCCAGTTCTGTCTGTTCTTCCAGATGCTTTAATGAAGCGATCAGCTTTTGCGCGTCCTCTTGGGAAGCCGTTCCCAGCTGGGCGCTGTTTAAAATAGTCTCATACTTGCTGCTGTCGTCTCCCTGATAGCTCAGGTCTGCGCCGGCGTAAAAGCTCTCGCCTTTCAGATAGCTGGGCTTATATAACTGTCCCTCTGTTTTGCCGAAATTGCGAAGAATAAAACTCTCCTCGATGTCTTCCACGGCCAGATAAAGCCCGCGCAGCTGCCCGTTGATCTTCAGATCCGCGTAAGAAAACAGCGGCGTCGGGACGCCCATGCGGGTATGCAGATCATAGGAAATGTACTCCTTCATATAGGTGGCATCCGCGTAATTGGCGTTCAGCAGCAGCTTATCCAGCCCGTGACAGGTCTGCCCTTTCACAAAATGTCCGAAGGATATCTTAAAACCGTACCGGTTCAGGTCCGGTTCCTCCGCCACCCGCTTCAGACTGGAGTTTCCCTTGGTAGCAATTCCCACATTGGTAAAGGTCTCTCCGTTTATCGTGATACTGCACGGATAATAGGTCTTATCCAACGGCGCTTCCAGCATGGCGTTCCAGTCCGTTTCCGCAAGCGTAATATCGATGGAAAGCACCTTGTTTTTATCAAATATTACTTTGTCATAAGTCAGTCTGTCCTCTGTGCCCGCCTCTTCACTCGGCAGCCAGTCCTGCAGTTTCATCCCAACGATTCCGATTGCCGCAAGCACCGCAGCCCCGATCACAGACAACAAAATGATTCTCGGCCGTCTTTTCAACTCATCACTTCCCTGTCGGATTTTAAGAATGGTTTTCTCACCTAACTATAGTTGTTTCCGAAAAAAAAGTCAACCTTCGCCATCATTCTGCTTTTGAAAAAACAGCGGTTATTTTCAGAGATCCGGGATAAACTAACGGTAGCTTCAGGAAAATGAACAAAGAATGGAGAACACTATGGCAGAGCACGGATATCAGGTTCGGACAGATCTGGCACTGGAAGCGCGGGAACGTTTTGCCGGAACCAATACCGAAGTAAAAGGCGTTATTTTAGAAAAAGAACGGGATGAAGCACGGGACATCACCGTCACCCGCGTCGTCATTCAAAACCAGGCCGGGGCAAAGGCCATGCAAAAGCCCATCGGAACCTATATTACACTGGAAGCTAAGAATCTGCAGTACGCGGACGAAGATTACCACAGAGAAGCAGCCGTCGTTTTGGCAAAATACATTCGGGAACTGGTTCCGAAGAAAAACAGGCTCTCTGTTTTGGCGGTCGGACTGGGCAATCAGGATGTCACGCCGGACGCGCTGGGGCCGCTGGCAGTGGATCACCTGTGCATTACGCGGCATCTTTCCGAAGAACAAAACGACAGTTCCGAAGCCGTACTGGTCAGCAGCCTGATCCCCGGCGTTATGGCAAAAACCGGAATGGAAACCGCAGAGATCGTAAAGGGCGTGGTAAACGAAACCCATCCGGATGTGGTAATCGCGATCGACTCTCTGGCGGCGCGCAGCACGAGGCGGTTGAATACCACCATTCAGATCACTAATACCGGGATCGCTCCCGGCTCCGGCGTCGGAAACCACAGAAACTGTATTTCGGAGGAAACGCTGGGGATCCCCGTGATCGCCATCGGCGTTCCTACGGTTGTGGAGGCTTCCGCGATCGTTTCTGATACCATGGAAAATCTGATGGACGCGCTCGAAGAAGTTACGGAGCTGAAATCTCTCCGGGAAACCCTGATGCAGTTTCAGGAACAGGAGCGGCAGGAATTGATCCGGGAACTGCTGGAGCCCGATCTGGGGATCTTATATGTTACGCCAAAAGACGTAGATGAAACGATACACCAGCTAAGCATTACGCTTTCCGAAGGGCTGAATCTGGCTTTTGCCGGATAAGTAAAAAAACAGAGCAACAAGCGCCGTTTTCCGGCATATATATGATAGCGGAGAGGTGAGGAAAACGGTGCGAAACAGAAATCGACAAAGGAAACAATGGAATCTGCCGCGGATCGGCGTTTTTGCGGCAGCGCTTTTTCTCGGGATCATGCTCGGGAAAGCCGTCTGTGACACCCATTGGGTGCAGGATCGCTGCCGGGTGTGGCTTTCCAATGGCTGCAAAACGCTGATTACATATTTTAACGTAGCGGAAAATCCGATCCGTTCCTATGTAATGGGAAGCGAAGCCGGTTTTTGGGATTCAGAAGCCGTCCGCCAGGAGATCTCCAGTCCGATTCAGCAGTATCTCATGCAATATGGGGAAGACGAAGATTTCTGGCAAAAAGAAAGTTTCTGGATGTCTGCCGGGGAAGAAGTTTTGCTGATGGACGCCGAACAATCCTCTGAACAGACAAAAGAAGCGGAAACGAAACAGAAAACCGCTTCTAAAACGAATCCGCAAAAAGAAACCGCTTCTGCGTCATCTAACGCCGACAGCGCCAACGCGCAGACCACGAAGGGGATCGTACTGGCGAAAAAGCAGCTTTCGGACTTTAACTATATGATCTCCAATTATTACGTGGTATCCGGAACGACCTATATCACCAAACAGGATGTAGATATGCTGAAGCTGTCGCAAATGGATATGACGCTGAAACAGACCAATCGCAAAAAACCGCAGATTCTGATCTATCATACCCATTCTCAGGAGGGATTTACCGATACGGTTGCCGGCGACCCTTCTACCACAATCATCGGCGTCGGCAATTACCTGACCGAACTTCTGACCGAAAAATATCACTATAATGTGATCCACGATACGACTGCCTATGATCTGGTCAACGGAAAACTGGACCGGAATAAAGCCTACGACTACGCCCGGGAAAAGATCAGTCAGATTCTCCGGGAAAATCCTTCCGTGGAAGTGGTACTGGATGTGCACAGAGACGGGGTCGGGGAAAATGTGCGTCTGGTTACCCAGATCAACGGAAAACAGACTGCCAAAATTATGTTTTTTAACGGCCTGTCGAGGATTCAGGGACTGGGAGACGTAGACGGCCTGTACAATCCCTACCTTACCGAAAACCTTGCCATGAGCCTGCAGATGCGTCTGGCCGCTTTAAAGACCTATCCGGATTTTGTACGCTGTAATTATCTGAACGCTTATAAATATAATCTGGATATGCGGCCGAAAGCCATGCTGATCGAAGTCGGCGCGCAGACCAACACCCTGCAGGAAGAATTAAACGCAATGGAGCCGCTGGCAGAACTGCTGCATCAGGTACTGTCACCCTAGCGGCGCTGCCAAGCGGCTCCTAAATCAATATGGCAAGTACGTAAATATTCCGATCCCGTTATTTCTTACCGGTGGAGCCAAAACCGCCGGCTCCCCGGACGGTCTCGCTCAGTTCATCGACTTCTGTAAACGCGGCGGTGATAAAAGGTGTGATCACCATCTGAGCGATCCGTTCTCCCGGCTCTACTTCCGCCGCAGCCAGACTGTGATTGTGCAGGGCCACCAGGACCTCTCCGCGGTAATCCGCATCCACAACGCCTACTTTATTGGCCGGCGCCAATCCTTTTTTACTGGCCAGTCCGCTCCGCGCATAAATCAGTCCGGCATAGCCTTCCGGTATTTCCAACGCCAATCCGGTCGGGATCAGCTTTGTCTCGCCGGGCGCCAGCAGAACCGGTTCCGCCAGGCAGGCATAGAGATCCGCTCCCGCGGCATACTGACTGCCGTAAGTCGGGATCGTTGCTTTCGGATCCAGTTTCTTAATCTGCACAGTTGTAATCATAACGGTTCCTTTCTAATAGTCATACGCGGGCGGCTCCCACAATACCACTTCGCCGGCGGCAATGGATTCCTGCACCATGATCGTACGCTGATTGGAGGATCCCTTAAAAAACAGATTCATGTTTTTCAGTGCTTCCACAAACTCTCCGTCCACCAGCACGTCAATGTAAGACAGCATTTCTTTTGTTTCCGGCCATTCCTGATACATCCGGCCCATGATATCTTTTTCAAAATCATAGCCGCTGAAACACCAGATGGACTTGTCCGGATACTCGGCGCGGACACGCCGCAGCAGCGGCAGCAGACCCTGCTGGTTGCTGCGCTCAAACGGTTCTCCCCCCAAAAGCGTAAGACCCTGATAATAAGAAGCCGACAGATATCCCACCACTTCTTCTATGGTTTCCTCGGTAAACGGTTTCCCGTAATTGAAATCCCAGGCTTCCTCATTGAAGCAGCCCGGACACTGGTGCGTGCATCCGCTTACAAATACGGATACCCGAACGCCCGGTCCGTTCGCTGCGTCAAATTGTTTAATATCTGCATAATTCATATGATAACCCTTCCTAAATATGCAGTACGCGGGCTTTGATTTCCTTCGTCTTCCCTACATTCCAGAAGTTTTCACCCAGATATCCGCAGGTACGTCTGGTAACATTCATCTTGGAATGATCCTTGTTATGACACTGCGGGCACTCCCACTCCAGATTGTCGTTGATCTCAATCTCGCCGTCATAGCCGCATACATGGCAGTAATCCGACTTGGTGTTGAACTCTGCATACTGAATGTTATCATAGATAAATTTCACCATTTCTTCCAGTGCTTCCAGGTTGTGGCGCAGATTCGGGATCTCTGCATAGGAGATCGCGCCGCCGGAAGAGATCTTCTGGAACTGGCTCTCAAATGTAAACTTATCAAATGCGCTGATCTTCTCCCGTACATCTACATGGTAAGAATTCGTGTAATATCCTTTATCCGTTACGTCCGGAATATCGCCAAACCGCTGACGGTCGATCTCCGCGAACCGATAGCACAGGGATTCAGCCGGCGTACCGTAAAGCGCAAATCCGATGTTGGTATTTTCTTTCCAGGTATCGGTTGCCTTGCGCAGCCGATTCATAACCTTCAGGGCAAATTCCAGTCCCTTCTCGGTTGTATGGCTCTCGCCGGTCATCAGCTTGGTTACTTCGTACAGGCCGATATAACCCAGGGAAAGGGTGGAATAACCGCCATGCAGCAGCTTGTCGATCGTCTCGCCCTTCTTCAGCCGCGCGATCGCGCCATACTGCCAGTGAACCGGACTCACGTCGGAACGGGTTCCCTCCAGCGCGCGGTGACGGCACATCAGGGCTTCAAAGCAGATGGACAGACGCTCCTCAAGCAGTTCCCAGAACTTCTCCATATCGCCCTGCGCCAGAATACCGATCTGCGGCAGGTTCAGGCTGACAACGCCCTGATTGAACCGGCCTTCCCACTTATAGTTGCCGTTCTCGTCTTTCCACGGGGAAAGGAAGCTGCGGCAGCCCATAGGAGAAAATACGTTGCCCTGATAATTTTCCCGCATCTTCTTCGCGGAAATATAGTCCGGATACAGCCGTTTCGCGGAACACTTAACTGCCAGCCGGGTGATATAATCATATTTGCCGCCCTTTAAGCAGTTGTTCTCATCCAGTACATATACCAGTTTCGGGAATGCCGGCGTTACATATACGCCCTTCTCATTCTTAATTCCTTCCAGACGCTGCCGCAGGATCTCCTCTACGATCATGGCAACTTCTTCTTCATATTCGCTGTTGTCCTCAATATGCAAAAACAGCGTTACGAACGGAGACTGGCCGTTGGTGGTCATCAAGGTGTTGATCTGATACTGCATGGTCTGTACGCCGGTTTTCAGCTCCGCGATCAGACGGTCGTGCACAAACCGCTCCAGGATCTCAGGCGCAACCTGATCTCCGAACACCTCTTTGTAATGCGCGCGGTACTTATCGCGGCTGCGGCGCAGATACTTGCCCAGATGCTTGATATCAACGGACTGTCCGCCATACTGGCTGCTGGCTACCGCGGCAATGATCTGGGTCATAACCGTGCAGGCAACCTGAAAACTCTTGGGAGACTCGATCAGCTTCCCGTTCATAACCGTACCGTTATCCAGCATATCGCTGATATTAACCAGGCAGCAGTTAAAGATCGACTGTAAAAAGTAATCGGCATCGTGGAAATGGATTGCGCCGGAATCATGTGCCTTGGAAATCTTCTCCGGCAGCAGCATACGGCGTGTCAAATCCTTGGAAACCTCGCCGGCGATATAATCCCGCTGGGTAGATGCCAATACGGCGTTTTTATTGGAATTTTCTTCATTCAGTTCCTTATTTTCATTCCGGATCAGCTTTAAAATGGAATCGTCGGTTGTGTTGGACTTCCGGACCAGAGCCCTTGTATACCGATAAATGATGTAGGTCTTTGCCAGTACAAACTTCTTTTCCTGCATCAGCTTCTGCTCAATGATATCCTGAATATCTTCCACCTGCAGCTTCTCTGCGCCCCGGTTCTCGATGGATGCGACGATATTATAAATCTTCTCTTCGGAAACCTGATCCTGCGGTTCTACTTCGTTATTTGCCTTCTGTATGGCAATCACGATCTTGTTGCGGTCGTAATCAACTTCTCTTCCGTCCCGTTTGATTACTTTCATGGTAAAACGCCTCCTTTGTTCTTCTTTCGTTCTTCTTTCTGTTTTTCTTCTCTGTTGTTATTCGGTCCGTTTACTGTTTGTTTTCTCTGTTGTTCTTCTCCGGCCGTGTTTTCTTCTTTATTTTGCAAAATCGATTATAGCACCATATATTGATTTTGTCTACAAGATATTGAAAAATTTTTGCAAAAAAGCACTAGATATAGTTGATAGCGAATTTTACCATTTTTAGTATTGACACGGCGCCATTCTTTCGCTAAAATAGGATTGCCTTGTGATGGGACGTCCGCATTAACCCCTCACACAGGGCAGTCACTATATACTGGCATTTCCAATACTCTCTTACGGAAGTGCTCATATAGTTGGAGGTATGATACCATGGCGAATATTAAATCAGCGAAGAAGAGAATTCTGGTCAACGAGACAAAGGCTGCAAGAAATAAGGCAATCCGTTCTAAGGTGAAGACAGCGATCAAGAAGGTAGAGACTGCTGTTGCGGAAGGCAACAGGGAAGCCGCTGCCGCTGCATTAAAGGCTGCGACCGTTGAGATTGACAAGGCCTGCACAAAGGGCGTTTATCACAAGAACAACGCTTCCCGCAAGGTTTCCCGTCTGACCAAAGCTGTGAATAAACTTGCTTAATTGGCTACAGACCTTAAAAGACCGTACAGAATCTGTACGGTCTTTTTTCATTTCCGGTTCTCTAAAGATCACGGGCAGGAACCACATATGGCACCTCCGCCCATGCTACCGTTTCATAATCCGTGATCCCGGCTCCCTGGTTCGGATGTTTAACGGAATAGATCTGATCCGCCGTAAATACACACACCAGCACCGCGCAGACGGTTACCAGCTTTTTCATGGGGATCCGCCGGATCATATCGTCCATGATCGGCGCCAGTACATAAACGATCACCATACCGCCCAGGCCGAAGACCAGCAGGCCTTCCGCACAGATCCTTCCGTTCAGATTCAGGAAATAACCGGTATAATCCCACCATTTGGTTCCGTCATACATGATCTCCAGCACATAAGAGGTCGCGTATTCCACGATCCCGCACAGCCCAATCGCCGTTATAAATTCAAGCCACGGCTTTTTCCGAAACCGGTTTAAACACAGCAGGATCAGCGTCCCGCCCGCGCCGTAGATCGGCAGCCAGGGCCCGTGGGAAACTCCGCGGTTGACAAATACGCCGTCTTCCAGCAGGTGCAGGCTCACTTCCCAGAGCCAGCCAATGAAAGACATAATGAAAAACATCAGGATCAACGACCAGATCGAATAATATCGAATATAATGAAGTCCGCTGATCCAGTTTCGTTTATTCCGTTCCGGGATCGGGCTTAGCCTGGTGGGATAGATCATACCGTCCAGCGCTTCCCGGTCATAAGCAAACTGGATCAGTCTGGCCTGATTTTCCTCGTAAGCCTTTTCCGCCGGGCTCTCCCAAAGTGTCACGCCGAATATCTTCGCGAATACTCTGTGCGCTCCCTTCCATTCATCCGGTTCCGTGACCGCATCGCTGTTAACTGCCGCTACATCCGCGTAACATTCCCGCAAAACCGAATGCTCTGCTTTTTCAAACAAATAGGTATCATTTAACAGTTCCGCACCGGGTATCTCCTTTTCCTTCGCCTGCTGCCGCAGTTCGGCATAATACTCCGCAGCCGTGGCAGTCTTGTACGGATTAACAAAGAAAATGCTGGGCAGTCCCATGGCCAGGACGCCGAGAAGCTGCCATCCCAAAAAGGACAGTTCCAGGACAAAGCATTCCAGCTTATGCCCATCCATCATCCTGCGGGAAAGCGTAATGGCTTCTCTGGAGGCGATACCGGGATTCTCCGCCACAATATAGGGCACCAGATAATAGGAATACCGCTTAATCACGCCTCCGACCACCGTCAGACTCCAGAGTATCTGAAATACCGTCATTAACAAAATCGTGCGGGCTGCCTGAAACCACTTCCGCACCTTCAGCAGATACAGCGCCCGCTGCGCATGGACTTCTTCATAACATCTGCCTTCCAGAAACATCCTGCGCATGATAACCTGATACAGATTGACGCCAAAGATCCAGACCGCCAGGATCAGAAGCAAAGCGGTCCCGATCAGAATCATCACCGCCGCGCTGTCCGACCCGACGATCGAACGGATCGCGACTACGATGGAAATCAGATAGCTGCCGGAAGTGATCCCGTTGATGATCGCCGAAAGATATCCCTGACTTCTCCCCAGTATCTCGCTTTTGGATTCTTTGGATTCCTGAATGACTCCCTCGGTATAGGCATCCGCCAGCGTTTTTCCTTCTTCCAGTTTGCCGGTTGCCGCCAAAAGCAGGATATCGGAAAATCTGGAATTGATATTGGATGTGGTAATCGATGCGGTTCCCTTATCCGCGTTCTGCGGATTCAGCCGAAAGGTTTGAAATAGAATCATGGAATCGGAAAATTCCGTTCCGATTATCGCAGACAACAGGCAAATAATCACAAACTTCCAATAATGGCGTTTGAATACCTGTCTTGCTTCCCGCTTCATCTCTTTTCTGGACTTCATCGTGCTGTTTCCTGCCTTTTTCTCAGTTTTCCATATTTTACAAGAATCATTTCCACTGCCTCCTGCTCCGGCAGATTGCCGGTCTTCACTGCCTCTTCATTGGCAACGCAGTCCGCAACCGCCTGCTTCAGCCTCGCCTCCGAATAGCGGCTTCCCTGCCGCTGCAGCTGCCGCACCGCCCAGTCGCTCCGTATTCCCAGACGTCCGGCGATCTCCTGGGGACTCCGTCCCTCACTGCTCATACTCTTCACCGACAGCATCTGTGAAAACTGTCGTCCCAGCATAAACAGGATCCGCATATACGGCTCCTTATTTTCCACCAGTTCATAATAACATTCCATCGTCCGCCGTACATTGCCCTCCGCCATAGCGGAAAACAGGTCAAAGATCCGTACCTCGATCCGTCTGCTGCAGATCGCGTAAATACTTTCTTTGGTGATTACCGGATTGTCAAGATCATAGCTGATCACTTTCTCCAGTTCATTGGAAAGCGTATGCATATCTTCCTCGCCAACCAGATTAAAAAACAAGTTCAGGGTCTCCCGGTCGATCTGCTTTCCGGCCTTTTTGATCCCTCCCAGCAGCCAGCGCTGCAGTTCATTCCGGGACGGCACATTCATCTCGCAGACATACCCGATCTCCTTCACCGTTTTATACAGCTTATTCCGTTTATCCACCTCGGATTCCACAAAGACAAAAATCGTACTTTCCGGCTTCTCTTTCAGATATTCCGGCAGAGTCCCCCCGGCGGATTTAAAAAATCCCGTATTTTCCATCAGGATCAGCCGATAGTCCGCAAAAAAAGGCATGGTTTCCGCCACGTCAATGACCTGCTCCACCGATATGCCTTTTCCTTCATAATAATGAAAGTTCATACTGTCTTCTCCGATGATCGCCTGCTTAAGCTGCTGTTTACAGTTTGTCTTCAGATAATTCTCATCTCCGCAAAGCAGATACACCGGTTTAAAGGTTCTTTCTCTGATATCCTTCGCGACATTCTTCACAGTTGATTCTCCGCTCTTTTATTCTGATGATGCTATTTTATCACAGAGCCGGCACTTTGAAAATCCTTATTTGACGATTTCTGAAAAAAATCGACTCTGACTTCCGGGAGGGTAAGCGTAACCGCTCCGCAGTCTTCCGTTTTCATAACTTGGGTGCCGGCTGCCGCCAGGCGCTCCAGCGTCTCCGGATGCGGATGCCCGTACCGGTTCCTTGGGACAATGATTTTGATACAATTCAACGATGAACCCTTTTTATTATAGAAAAAGGTGGGTTCCTTTGAACCCACCTTATAAAAGTCGATATTTGTAACTGTACCATTATGAAATAGCCTCAGCAACTTTCTTTAATACGACAAGATATTCCTTTATTGCCTCTGTCTGCTTTTCAATATCCTCATCCGTCAAACCAATTTTCTTTGCATATTCATTAATAAAACCCTTTTCAGAATCATCGAACTCACCATCTGAATATAGCAAGCCAAGAGTTTCTAATAAAACAATCTTTTTAATTCGTAATTCAGACTCCATGAACACCGCAACTACTTCATCCATTGAAATTGCATTATCCGCGTCAAAGAAAGGTATTCCCATCTCTTTGCAATACTCCTGAATCATCACCTTTTCTTCATCTGCAAATATGCCATTTGAATTTGATGCATGAATACTTAAACTAATAAAAGCATTTTTTTCTTTTTCAGATAACTGTCCTAAAAACATTTTTATTTCCTCCTTCTTCTATGCCGCATCTTTAACTTCATCTAATATTTTATTGGCATCATCCACCATAGTATTTACTTCATTTTTGTTTACCATATTAAGGTCATCACCATCCTGGTCTTTAAGGACCAGGCTTGTCTTACACATTTTATATAAAAGACCTACAAGAAGAACTGCATTTTCTGTCATCTTTTTTTCTTCGTCAGTAAAATCCGACCACTGTACTTTTTCAGAGGAGTTAACAACCTGGTCTAATGTGGCAAGTCTCTTTCTATATTGTTTCTCAATTTCCGTAAGTGAAGTCTTAAACAGCTTTGCCACAGATGTTAACTCATCAAAGTATCCAACAATCTTATTTACCTCTTTTTCGGTTCTTTTAGCTTGACTATATGCTTCATCAGCTTTATCAGATAATTTTGAACCTGTTACATTAAAAATGATGCCACCTACAAGAAGTCCTACACCCAATGTTGCACCACCTAACACAGCTGTACCAAGTGCCATTCCACCACCACCAGCGGCTATGGATCCACCACCCAAAGCTGCGAGGGTTGCATT
>CANQSA010000021.1 GCA_947626415.1 uncultured Lachnospiraceae bacterium | reverse complement strand
GCCAGATTCAATTCGATCAGGGTGGATTTCCCTTCCTTCACCTGACAGTGCACTATATATTCCTGATTAGCGTTCCGGTAATAATCCGAAATGGTTCCCACTTCGTTCCGAAGCTCATATTTATTCTCCATCAGAAAGGTATCCACATCATCAATGATCGGCATGGGAATCTTATTGCGAAAATATCCCAGCGTCTCATACCCCTCTGTCGTCACATAATAATAGGTCGTATTTCTTACCGAATTCGTTGTCAGCAGATCTTCTTCGATCAGTTCATTCAGAGACTGCTGCAGCGTAAAATAGTTGGTATAGTTCTTTTCCAGAAAAAAACCGGAGATCTGTGAATTTGTCAGCGGAAAATCCACCCGGTTCAGCATATATAAAATTACCAGCTTATACAGCGTGGAAGAATCCATTGCCATATCCGCCACCGTCCTTTCTATTCTGTGACAGTTTCCTCATTGGTACCGTCGGCGACCAGTTCTTCGATCAGCGCCCAAATTTCTTCCCTGCCCTGTTTGGTCTCCGCCGAAAACGGGAACAGACGGGCATTCGGCAGGGCGCCCAGTTCCTCCCGGATCAGCTTCAGCTGTTTCGGCACCTGACTGCGCTTCAGCTTATCCAGTTTAGTCGCGATCAAAATCGGCTCATATCCGTTCTGCACGATCCACTGATACATCTGTTTATCATTGGCGCCGGGCGCGTGCCGGATATCGATCAGCAAAAACACTGCTTTCAGCTGTTTTGAATGATGCAGATACCGTTCTACCATAGCGCCCCACTTTGCCTGTACGCTCTGGGACACTTTGGCGTACCCGTACCCCGGCAAGTCAACATAATAAAATGCGCGATTAATATGATAAAAGTTAATCGTCTGGGTTTTCCCTGGCTGCGACGAGGTGCGCGCCAGGGATTTCCGATCCATCAGACCGTTGATCAGGGAAGATTTCCCTACGTTGGATTTCCCTGCAAAGGCAATCTCCGGCTGCGTATTCTCCGGAAGTTTGCTGGTGATGCCGCACACCGTTTCCAGTTCAACATTTCTTATAATCATTATAACTCCGTTTCTATTTTTGTACCAGTGCTTTTTCAATTACGGTTTCCATGTTGCCTGCATACACAACCGATAAGCCTTCTTTGATCTCATCATCAATCTCTTCCACATCGCGCCGGTTGGCTTCCGGTACGATCACGGTTTTCATACCGGTCATCTTCGCGGCCAGCATTTTTTCCTTCAGTCCGCCGATCGGCAGTACCCGGCCGCGCAGCGTGATCTCTCCCGTCATCGCCACATCCGCGGATACCGGTTTCTTCGCGACTGCCGACAACATTGCCGTCGCCATGGTAATTCCGGCAGACGGGCCGTCTTTCGGCACCGCGCCCTCCGGTACATGAATGTGCAGATCATGTTTTTTGAAATACGAGGCGGAAATCCCGTAATCGTCCGCAATGCTCCGGACATAGCTGAGCGCGGTACTGGCGGATTCTTTCATCACATCTCCCAGCTTGCCGGTCATCTGGATCTCGCCCCTGCCTTCCATCACATTGACTTCGATCTGCAGTGTATCGCCGCCTACGCTGGTCCACGCCAGCCCGGTAACCACGCCGATCTCATCCTGTCTGTTCTGTTCGTCCGGCAGATAGATCACCTTTCCGAGGAAATCGGTCAGATTCCGCTCGGTCACCCGGATCTGCTTCTTTCCGTTTTCCGCGATTTCTCTGGCTGCCTTTCGGCAGATCTGTCCGATCTTCCGTTCCAGATTTCGCACGCCGACTTCTCTGGTATATCCATCGATCAGCTTCTCCAGTGCCTTTTCCGTAATGGAAAGCTGGCGGGGCTGCAGTCCGTGCCGCTCCAACTGCTTTTTCCACAAATGGTCTTTTGCGATATGAACCTTTTCATTTACCGTATAGCTGTTGAGTTCGATCAGTTCCATACGGTCAAGCAGCGGTTTCGGGATGGTATTGGCGTCATTGGCAGTGGCAATGAACAGCACCTCCGACAGATCGATCGGCAGTTCCATATAATTATCCCGGAACCGGCTGTTCTGCTCGGAATCCAGAACCTCCAGCATGGCGGAAGCGGGATCGCCTTTATAATCGTTTCCCATCTTATCGATCTCGTCAAACAACATAACCGGATTTTTGGTCCCCGCCTGTCTGAGCGCGTTTGCAATCCTTCCGGGCAGCGCTCCGATATAAGTTCTCCGATGTCCGCGGATCTCCGCTTCATCCCGGATCCCGCCCAGGGAAATCCGTACATATTCTTTATTTAACGCTCTGGCAACGGATTTTGCGATCGAGGTCTTTCCCACGCCGGGCGGCCCCACCAGACAGAGGATCGGGCTGTCGCCTTTAGCCTGCGTCAGAACCCGGACTGCCAGAAATTCCATAATCCGTTCCTTTACTTTTTCCAGACCGTAATGGTCTTCTTCCAAAATCCTGCCTGCCGCTTTCAGATCCCGATTGTCCTCACTTCTCCGATTCCACGGCATCTCCAGTGCCGTTTCCAGATAGGTGCGCAAAATACTGCTTTCCGGCGCGTTGGACGGAAGGGCGCGGAAACGGCTGATCTCTTTTTCCAGTCCTTTCCGAATTTCTTCCGGCGGATCGATCTCTTTCAGCTTTTCCAGATATACCTCACTGTCTGCAGCCGGACTGCTCTCTCCCAGTTCTTCCTGAATAACGCGCATCTGCTCCCGCAGTATGTAGTCCCGCTGATTTTTTTCTATCTGCTCTTTTACTTTCTCCTCCAGACGGTTTTTCACGATGCAGATTTCAATCTCTTCCTGCATCAGACGGCACAGCAGTTCATATCTGCCGGTCAGTCCCGACACCTCCAGATAACTCTGCCGCTGTCTGTAATCCAGAGGCAGATGCACGGACAGCCGTTCCACAAAGGTTTCCGGCTCCTGTATACCCAGCAGTTTTTCTTCCAGTTCCTTTTCAACCACATGATCTGCGTCGCAATACTGTTTCAGAAGATCTTTGAGGATCCGCATATAGGCAATCCGATGGCTTTTCGGCACAAACTCCTCATCGGTATCATCCAGTATGGGAAACATAACGTCCTGCAGTTCCTCTTCCCCGGATTTTTCATCCGATTTAAAGATGCAGACCGCAGCCTCCGTTATTCCCTCCGTATTTCGGGTAAGCTCCGTCCAGCCGGCGCGCCGCACGCCGTCCAGCAGTACCTTTATCGTTCCCTTCCGCAAACGGGCCAGCTGCCTGATCTTGCAGATAGTTCCGATCTTCTGCAATTCATACGTATGTGGCATTTGCTCTGATTCCCGCAGACCGGCAGCCAGGATCATCTGATTGCCCGCCATTGCTGTCTCAATCGCCTTAATGCTCTCTTTTTCATTGATGTCAAAATGCTGCAGCATACCCGGAAGCATGGTATTTTTCTTTAAGGGTATCACAGGCAGAATTCCATCTTCATATTCCATCCTAAATCCTCCATGTATATATCCATGTGCCTGAAAAGGCTGCCGCAATGCTTTCGGACTCTTATCCGGTCAAAAGCAGTCTGCAGCAGCCCATTCTTATTCTCATGTTAAAAATTCGGCAGTCTGTCAGCTTGCCTTATCGATCAGCTGCGGCTGCTGGAGCTTCAGTACCGCATCTTTCGTGATCACGCACTTGCCTACCGTTTCATTGGACGGCAGCTCATACATGATATCCAGCATAGTCTCTTCCACAATAGAACGCAGTCCTCTTGCGCCCGTTTTCCGTTCCAGCGCCTGTTTCGCGATCTCTTTTAAAGCATCATCCGTAAATTCCACTTCGATACCGTCAAATTCCATCAGACGCTTATACTGCTTCACCAACGCGTTTTTCGGCTCCTTTAAGATCCGGATCAGCGCTTCTTCATCCAGAGAATTCAAAGCAACCGTCACCGGCACACGGCCGATAAACTCCGGGATCAGACCAAATTTGATCAGATCCTGCGGCATTACCTGCGCAAACATCTCATCCAGGAGATGATCCCGCTTATCCTTTACATAGGCGTCAAAGCCGATGGACTGTTTATCCATCCGGTGTTCTATGATCTTCTCCAGTCCGTCAAACGCGCCGCCGCAAATAAACAAAATATTGGTCGTATCGATCTCGATCAGTTCCTGCTGCGGGTGTTTTCTGCCGCCCTGAGGCGGAACGCTGGCAATCGTTCCTTCCAGAATCTTCAGCAGCGCCTGCTGCACACCCTCGCCGGATACGTCTCTGGTAATCGACACATTTTCCGACTTTTTAGTGATCTTATCGATCTCATCGATATAGATGATTCCCATCTGCGCCCGTTCGATATCATAATCCGCTGCCTGAATGATCTTTAACAGGATATTCTCCACATCTTCGCCCACATAACCGGCTTCTGTCAGTGTAGTGGCGTCGGCAATGGCAAACGGTACATTTAAGATCTTCGCAAGCGACTGCGCCAGATAAGTCTTACCACAGCCGGTAGGGCCTAACAGCAGCACATTGCTCTTTTGCAGTTCCACATCCGTATCCCGCTTTGCGGTGATCCGCTTATAATGGTTATAAACCGCTACCGAAAGCACCTTCTTGGCTTCGTCCTGCCCAACCACATATTCATCCAGCAGCGCCTTCATTTCCATAGGCTTGCACAGATTGATCTCAAACGGTTCCAATTCTCCGGCTTCTTCTCTGCCAAATTCCTCATCAATCAGTTCCTGACACAGATCGATACAGGCATCGCAGATATAAATATTGTTCGGCCCTTCGATCAGTTTCCGGACCTGTGACTGAAATCTGCCGCAAAAAGAGCAGCGCAGATCTTCTGTAAAATCTCTTCGATTCGGCATATTATTCTCCATTCCGGAGCATGATTCCAAGCTCCCTTTTCTACTGGCGGTTCTCGATTACACGGTCTACCAGACCATATTCCAGCGCTTCCTCCGCCGACATCCAGTAATCCCGCTCCGTATCCGCCTCTACGATCTCCAGCGGTTTTCCTGTATTCTTGGCCAAGATCTCATTTAACTTCTTCTTTGTCTTCAGGATATGCTCCGCCGTGATCTGGATCTCTGTCGCCTGTCCCTGTGCGCCGCCGGAAGGCTGATGAATCATCACTTCCGCATTTGGCAGGATCAGACGCTTGCCCTTTGTGCCGCCTGCCAGAAGGAACGCGCCCATGCTGGCAGCCATGCCCATACAGATTGTAGATACGTCACATTTAATATACTGCATGGTATCGTAGATTGCCATACCGGCTGTTACGGATCCTCCCGGGCTGTTGATATACAAATGGATATCCTTTCCCGGATCCTCCGACTCCAAAAACAACATCTGAGATACGATCAGACTTGACGTTACGTCATTGACCTCTTCTCCCAGAAAAATAATTCTCTCCTTTAACAGACGGGAATAAATATCATAGGAACGTTCTCCTCTTCCGGTCTGCTCAATCACATAAGGTACTAATGCCATTTCTTCCTCCTGTCCGGAGCATTGTTCTCCGCTCTGATACATACAGGGAGTGCCCGGCAACGCCGCAACACTCCCGTTTTTAACTGCTATACCTCTTTTGCGTGTTCCACTACAAAATCAACTGCTTTCTGTACCGCGATATCGCTTGTAATGTTGGTCTTCTCACTCTCGCCGATCATTTCCATCAGCTTATCTTTTTCCATCTGATACATGGAAGCCATCTTCTCGATCTCTGCCTCATACTCCTCGTCGGTCGCTTCAATCTTCTCAGCCGCAGCGATCGCCTCTAATACCAGTCTGGTCTGGATCCGCTTTACTGCCTGCGGGCGCATCTGTTCCTGCAGACTGTCTGCCGTCATTCCGGTAAACTGCATATACTGATCCATGTTAAGCCCCTGTGCCTGCAGACGCTGCGCGAAATCCTGCAGCATGTTCTGAACCTGCGTATCGATCATCGGATCCGGGATCTCCATCTGGGAATTCGCAACAATCTTCTCTAAGATCTTATCTTCTTTTTCATTCTTTGCCTGCTGCTCTTTCCGCTCCGTGATCTGCTTCTTCAGATCGGCTTTATACTCATCCATAGTATCAAATTCGGAAACGTCCTGCGCGAAATCATCATCTGCCTCAGGCAGTTCTTTCCGCTTCACATCCTTAATGGTTACTTTAAACAATGCGGGCTTGCCCTGCAGACTCTCCTGGTTATAATCCTCCGGAAATGTCACGTTCACATCCACTTCATCGCCGGTCTTCTTACCGATCAGCTGTTCCTCAAATGTATCGATAAAGCTGTGGGAACCAATGGTCAGCGGATAGTCCGTGCCCTTACCGCCTTCAAACGCCTCGCCGTCAATAAAGCCTTCGAAATCGATCTTCGCCTCATCCCCATCTTCAATCGCGCCGTCTTCCACAGGAATCATACGGGCATTCTGATTTCTGACTCTTTCAACTTCCTGGTCTACTTCTTCCTCTGTCACTTCAACGACTGTCTTTTCAACCTCGATTCCCTTGTACTCGCCCAGGGTTACTTCCGGCTTCAGAATAACCTCTGCCGTAAAAATAAACGGTTTGCCTTTTTCAATCTGAACAATATCAATGTCAGGGCGGGCAACGATCTCCAGTCCGCTCTCTACCGCCGCGTCCGCATAAGCCTCCGGAATCATCGCGTTGACAGCGTCTTCATAGAAGATACCGGCGCCGTACATACGCTCGATCATAGCACGGGGTACTTTACCCTTTCTGAAACCGGGTACGTTTATCTTATTTCTCTGCTTCTGATAAGCGTTCTGCAGCGCCTTTTCAACCACATCGGCGCCGACTTCAACGGTCAGCTTCGCCTTATTGCCTTCTAATCTTTCCACATTCTGTAGATTCATCTTAAACTTCCTCCTTGCTATATAGACAGGTATGTACCTGATTACTCCTCTTTTGCGCGCGCCGGTTTCATACAGACGCTTCGCGACAGTATATTATTATAACATACACATTTTTCCTTGTCACTCTTTTTTTTCAAATTTTTTCAGGAATCCCAGACTTTCCGCAAAGTTTTCCGGCAGCTCGGTCTGATAACGAACCCAGTTATACCCCTGCACCACGGCTTCACTGTCGTTTCCCGCCTCATGCTTCTGCCTGGCGGCAAATAGCTGTTCCGCAGGCGTATTGCTTTCTTTTACCTCTACGTCAGCCTTTTTCCATTTCCATACCTGTTTCTCATACAGATACCGGACCCGCTCCGCATCCGTAAGCCTGCTCCACTGCCGATATCGGAATCTCTGTTCCGTCCGCTTTCGTCCGCTCCGTTTCAATCTGTGTACTTCATCCGTATAGCCGCCGGTTTTCAAGCGCACACCGGATCTGTTCCGTTTTCCTTTCAAGCCGGAAAACCAGGTAAACAGACGCAGCGCAAATCCGCCGAACGCAGCTTTCAGCCGCCGGCCCGCGCGCCGGATCGCCCCCTGTTCTCCGGTCAGGAAATGCCTGCAGGTAAACAATACAAACACCAGACAGGCGATCCGCCCGACGCTCCATACCTTATGCCAGACAGACATATCCGCACTGGCCAGATAGCCAAGGTGACACACGGCAAACAGCAGCATCCAGAACAGCGCCCGCAGCGTAACCCAAAAATCTTCTTTTGAAAACCAGAAGCGTTTCAGATTTCTCATATTCAGCTTCCCAGTACGACCGGGCGAACCGCATTTCCCAAATCGCCAAGCCGCGCAATCCTCTCTTCTATACTCTCATCCAGATAAGTAGTCAGGATATAAATCTCACATCCGGTGATCTGTTCCCGGATATCCATATCGATCACCGACGCAAAACTGTTGCCTGCCATCAGACGAATCCGCGCCATCTGGCGCAGAAGTTCCTGATAATGCACGATCCCGGTCTGTCTCGGAAACCGCAGAAAATATGCGCCGTTTACCATTCGGCTGTTCGTACACAGTCCGATCCGGTATCCTTTCTGTACGCCCATTCCCACTGCATACGCCACATGAGAAAGCGCCTGTTCGATCAGTTCCGAAAAAACGGCGGATTCCATCGGCTTCTGCGGCATCTGGAAATTCACATATAACTGGATCTGCCTGCCAAGCAGATATCCTTTTTGATTGACCATGTACTGACCGGCTCTTGCGGTTGCCTTAAAATTCAGATTGGAAAAAGGTTCTTTTCCGGTGTATTCCCGGATTCCCGTAAAAGAAAACGCATCGGTCAGAAGCGGCGTCCGGCTTGCGCTGTCATAACTTAAAAACCGGTTCATCTGACGGGTCTGTTCAAATTCCAGCATTCTGGGATAAACTGCCAGATCTGCCCTGCTATCCAGATAAATATCCATACCGGCATAAGAAACCCTGGCTGTCTCCAGCTCATAATATCCCCGCTTTTTCGCGACCGCACGGTGCCGCCGCACCACTGTCGTAAACGGCATCACAGTAAAACGGCTGATAAAATGCTGCATCATTTTTTCATCCGGATCACAGCCTTCTAATGCTACACTGGCCGTAATATGGGATTCGATATCCATGCCGATCATCGGCAGGAGTGAGCGGTTTTTCAGCTCCTCGACCAGATAGACCGTTTCACCTTCATATACACCCTCCTCGCTGAAATACCGCCGGTATTCCATCTGACGGATGCACACAATTTTCATCAGCCCGTACAGCACTCTCGCGGCAATCACAAGCAGTACCAGAAAACTCAGTATTCCAACTACGATCCATGTAAAGATTCCTACATACTCCGCCATTTCCGCATTCCCTTTTCTTTGTTCTGCCTTTACTCGGTCGGTACCGCCACCTGTTCGAGGATTTCCGCAACTGTCTTTTGGGGAGAATCCTCCTGCATCTGCAGATAATTTTTTAATACGAGCCGATGGGCCAGCACCGGCTCCGCCATCGCTTTGATATCATCCGGCAGCACATAATCCCGGCCTGCCATGGCAGCCCATGCGCGGCTTGCCCGCATTAAAGCCAGTCCGCCGCGGGTGGAAATCCCCAGCAGGACATCTTTGTGCCGTCTGCTGGCCTCCAGGATCCGCACTACATAATCCGCCAGATCCGGATGCACCGAAACCCGGCTGACCGCCTGCATGGCTTCCTGCAGCTGGGCTTCCGTAACCACCTGCTTTACATCCGGTTCCGCAGTCATATCCATATGCTGCAGCATTACCTGCGCTTCTGTTTCCCGATCCGGATACCCCATAGACAGCTTCATCAGAAACCGGTCAATCTGCGCTTCCGGCAGCGGAAATACCCCCTGGGTATCCACCGGATTCTGTGTCGCCAGAACCAGAAACGGCCGGGGCAGCGGATAGGTAACGCCGTCTACCGTCACCTGCCGTTCTTCCATGCTTTCCAATAAACCCGCCTGTGTCTTTGGCGTGGCGCGGTTAATCTCATCCGCGATCAGAATGTTGGTAAAGACCGCTCCCGGCATAAAGGTAAACTCAGATGTTTTCATATTATAATAATTGATTCCGGTCAGGTCCGCCGGCATCAAATCCGGCGTCATCTGAACCCGCCTGGCGGTGCCGCCGATCGCTTTCGCAAAGGATTTTGCCAGCATGGTCTTACCGGTTCCCGGCACATCCTCCAACAGGACATGACCCTGCACCAGGATTGCCGCTATAATCTGTCTGACGACGGTTTCCTTTCCTAAGATCACTTTGCCGACCGCACCGCTTAACGCGTCCGCCGTTTTCTGTACGTCCATACTTTACTCCGTTCTTGTCTTTGCTTCCCTACAGTTCCATTATTTACCAAATTTTATTGCCGATACATAATACCGGCAGCAATCTGGTCCGCTTTTTTGCGGTCCCCGGTCAGACAGGCAATCATGGTAAGCGCCATTTCAATGGCGGTTCCCACGCCGCGGGACGTGATCACGTTACCGTCCTGTACGACCGCATCCGTGCTGACTCTGGCTCCCCGCAGCTGCTCCTCAAAGCCCGGATAACAGGTCGCCCGTTTTCCCTGCAGCAGGCCCAGTTCTCCCAACACACTGGGCGCCGCGCAGATTGCCGTTACCCATTTTGCGGGATCCGCCGCATATTTCTTCAGCATGGCTGCTAACGGTTCACAGGCTTTCAGCCCCAACGTGCCGGGCATGCCGCCCGGTAAAAACAACGCGTCCGCCTCTTCCGTCAGACTTTCAATCCTGCAGTCCGCCGTCACCGGGATCTTATGGGCGCCGGTTACAACTTCCCTTCCCGTTACAGAAACCGTCCGAACTGCAATCCCTGCCCGCCGCAGCAGATCTACGACCGTCAGGGCCTCTACCTCCTCAAATCCATCTGCTAAAAACGCATATACCTGCATATTTCTACCTCCATTCAAATTCGTGATTGCAACTTTTCTCATTATCCTTTATGATACAGGAAAGTGGAAAAAAAATCAATCATTTCAATAAAACGGAGGAATCGTCTGCATGGAAATCGAACGAAAATTTTTAATCAAAAAGCTGCCTGAAAATCTGACCCAATACCCCTGCCGCACCATTGAACAGGCTTACCTCTGCACGGAGCCGGTCGTACGGATCCGCAAAGACAATGACGACTATTATCTGACCTATAAGGGACGTGGCCTGATGGTACGGGAAGAATATAATCTGCCCCTGACAGAAAAAAGTTACCATCACCTTCTTTTAAAAGCTGATGGTAACCGAATTACCAAAAAACGCTATCTGATTCCGCTGCCTGCTCCTGGCCGGACTTATACCATTGAGTTGGACGTATTTTCCGGCGTACACGCCGGCCTGCTGCTGGCGGAAGTGGAATTTGAATCTGAGGAAGAAGCGCTGGCATTCCAGGCGCCTGACTGGTTCGGATCTGATGTAACGAAAGATCCCGCTTATCAGAACAGCCGCTTATCGGAACAACCGGCCCCGTAATATCGCTTACTTTGCCGCTTCCAATGCCTCTGCTGGCACGACTACCTCCGGTACCGCAAACCCGGTATAGACAAAGGATACCTCCATTTTGTTCATAGCATAAGTAATGCCCTGATCTTTGGTCGCCTCATTCATCGCCTGTTCCATCACAGCCGAAAGGTCGAGCACCAGTTTTACGGGAATCATTTCCTTTTTATCAACCCAGAGAGAAACCGGGATCGTTTGATCCTTCAGCGCTTCCGTAAACTGACCCAGATCCCCGTTATCGGTGCCGGCCGCATCCAGCGCGTCGTCTAAAAATTCACTTCCTACCGTTCCGGTAAGCCGATAACAGGATTTCCCTTCTGTCTCTTCCACCGCATCGACGGTTATCTTTTCCGGCGTTTCCTGCAGTTTCCCAAGCAGGTTTCTCTGGCTGTCGATCGGATTGTCGTCCTCTGCGGATTCAAAGATCTCAAAGCCCCATTCTCCGTCAACACAATAATAACTTTCTGCTTTTGTACCGTTTAATATCACATACTGCTTCGTATTCTGCTCTGTCTTCTGGCCGCTGTATTCCGTATAACCGCTGGCCTCTACATACCGGTTGCCTTTCGCGTCAACCTGCATCTGCGCGTTCTGCTCAATTTTAAACGGCACCGACGTATCCAGGATCGCAGCTGTCGTATCCAGCAGATAGCCTGCCCGCATGGCAAGCTGATCGATCTGATCCATTGCTTTCATGCTCTGATCCAGCACCTCTTTCGCTGTTACGGTAATGGGCTCCGTTGTAGTCTCCTCCTGCTTTTGATCCCCGCAGCCCGTAAGTCCTGCCGAAAAGGCGGTCGCGATCACCAGCGCAAGCAATGTGTTTTTGATCTTTCTGTTCTTCATCCTTTCCTCCGATCCTCTAAGCGTTTTATCGCTTCTCATATCATAAAACCTCGTTTCCATACAGAAACGAGGCTTGTTATCCAACCGAACTTCCGGGGTCCGTATCCTTCTTCGACGTGCGGATGAAGGGACTTGAACCCCCACGGTCTCCCACCAGATCCTAAGTCTGGCGCGTCTGCCAATTCCGCCACATCCGCATCAGTGAAGCATCGGGGATTCGAACCCCGGACAACTTGATTAAAAGTCAAGTGCTCTACCGCCTGAGCTAATGCTCCATATTTCATAAAACAACAGTTATGCTGTTCATAACCAAGCTGGGCTAGTTGGATTCGAACCAACGAATGCAGGAGTCAAAGTCCTGTGCCTTACCGCTTGGCGATAGCCCACCGTATTTAACTATAGGCTAGTAAAAGGGTGGATACAGGGATTCGAACCCTGGGCCTCCAGAGCCACAATCTGGCGCGCTAACCAGCTGCGCTATATCCACCATAGGCTTTTGCCTGGGGAAATCCCCTACTGTGCCCGAAGGGATTCGAACCCCCGACCCACGGCTTAGAAGGCCGTTGCTCTATCCAGCTGAGCTACGAACACAAATTGCTGTGTGAAATCACCGCCGGTCATGTCCTCAGCACACCGAATCGCACACAAAGCGGGTGATGGGAATCGAACCCACGTATCTAGCTTGGAAGGCTAGTGTTCTACCATTGAACTACACCCGCATGATGGAGATGGAAAAATCGGGGTGACGTGATTCGAACACGCGACCTCTTGATCCCAAATCAAGCACTCTAGCCAAGCTGAGCCACACCCCGAAAAGGTGATTTTTCACAAGGCAAAACTCATTATATATGAAGAGTGTTCGGTTGTCAACTCTTTTTTTCCTTTATTTACGCAAGTTTACAAATAGCTGATCGTATAATGCGCTTCCCCTTCCCGGTCAATCTCCATCATCGCGTAGGACGGTCTTCTTCCGTCCTGTCTGGGGAATGACAGGCTGCCCGGATTCAGCAGGGTTACGTCCCCGTGGTACTCCAGCAGCGGTACATGCGTATGGCCGAACATCACCACATCATATCCTCTGGCACGGGCCTCCTCCACGATAAAATTGCGGTCAACCGATACATAATACAGATGTCCGTGCGTCAGAAATACCGTATATTTTCCCAGAGCCAGCGTCATTTCCCGATCCAGATCGGAAAACCAGTCGCAGTTTCCCCGGACAATATAAAGCGGACATTCGCAAATGGAGCGGATATAATCTTCATATCCTTCCGCATCTCCCAGATGGATCAGGGCGTCCAGCGGCTTTACCTTCCGCAGCACCTGCTCCAGATTCTTATGTTGTCGGTGCGTGTCGCTTACGATCAAAACTCTCATTCTAATCTCCAATTTTCTTACAGTGTCTTCAGTGCTTTTAACTGCTCTGTCATCCCGGCAATCGCCCGTCCCCTGTGGCTGATGGAATTCTTAAAGTCCGGATCCATTTCTCCGGTCGTCATACCGTATTCCGGCACATAGACAATCGGGTCAAATCCGAATCCGTTAGTTCCTTTGGGTTCATACGCGATCACGCCTTCTATAGTTCCTCTGCTTGTGAGGATCCTGCCGTCCGGAAACGCTACCGCGATCGCGCAGACAAACCGTGCGCTGCGTTCTTCTCCTTTCGCGTCTGCCAGCCGGTCAATGATATTCTGATTCTTAATGGAATAGGGGGTGTCCTTTCCCATATAACGGGCAGAATATACGCCGGGCTCTTTGTTGATATAGTCGACTTCCAGACCGGAATCATCCGCCATTACCACGGCACCGGTCATCTCCATAATGGTTTTCGCCTTGATCACCGCATTTTCCTCAAAAGTTGTCCCGGTTTCCTCAATATCGACTTCCAGGCCGGCTTCTTTTAAAGAAACCAGTTCCACATCCAAATCTTTCATGATCATGCGGATCTCCCGCATCTTCCCTTCGTTTCCCGTTGCTACAATGATCTTCTTCATATTCTGCCTTCCTGCTCTCTGTCCGGCGCCTTCTCCCGTTTCGGCGGCTTCGGACCCATAAACTGATAAAAATAAGTCTGTATCATACCGTTATATAATTTTCTGTTCTTCGTCGCCCGGATTCCCATATCCTGCTCCGCCTGCTGATAGGCGGTAATAATAAACGCGGACCAGTCATGAAGCGCCCGAAACCGTTCGCCCAGCGTCCGATACAATTCGGACAGGGTTTCCTTCTCCTCCAGCCGTTCCCCGTATGGCGGATTGGCGATCAGAAATCCGTAGCGGGCACGATGGCTTAGTCTGCTCACATCCCGCACTTGAAAATGGATCATATGATCCACGCCGGCGTCCTGCGCGTTCTTTTTAGCGTAGGAAATCGCCTGCGGATCTATATCATATCCCTGAATATCTGTGGAAACATCCCGGATCAGCAAGTCATTCGCTTCCTCGGCAGTCTGCTTCCAGTATGTCTGACCGATCAGATTCTGCCACTGAGCGGCGGTAAAACTTCGGTTCATTCCGGGCGCCATACGGCATGCCATCATGGCTGCCTCAATCGGAAAGGTTCCGCTCCCGCAAAACGGATCGACCAGAACCCGGTCCGCCTTCCAGGGCGTCAGCATTAACAGCCCGGCCGCCAAGGTCTCTGAAATGGGCGCCTTTACCGTCATCTTCCGGTAACCCCGCTTATGTAAGGAATCCCCAGTGGTATCCAATGCTACCACTGCTTCATCCTTATTAAAAAATACTCGGATCGGATACGACGCGCCGGTTTCCGCAAACCAGGAGATCCCATAATATTCCTTCAGGCGTTCCACGATCGCCTTTTTCACGATTTTCTGAATATCAGTCGGGCTAAACAGCTTACTTTTTACGGAAGCCGCTTTTGTCACCCAGAATCTTCCGTCCTTGGGAATCCAGTTTTCCCACGGCAGCGCCTTGATATTCTGAAACAGTTCTTCAAATGTCACCGCATGAAATCTGCCGGCCTGAAGCAGGATCCGCTCCGCGCTGCGCAGAAAAACATTACATCTGCAGACTGCATCCGCATCACCCGTAAAGGAAACTCTGCCGTCTTCTACGGCGGCAATCTCATATCCCAGATCTGTCAGTTCCCGTTTCAGCACCGCTTCCATCCCAAAATGACACGGCGCTACCAGCGTATACCGTTCCATGCTTCCTCCTGTATCGTTTTCTCATAACAGTATTATCTTAATTGGTATTCTTCATCTTGTCAATCTTTTTCCTCGATATGCACGGATCCCGCCGATCACCGACGCCACCTGATAGCCTGCCCTTGCCAGTTCCTTTCCGGCAATCATACTGGCTCCGCCGCGCTCACAATACAGCACCAGTTTTCGGTTCCGATATTTTTCGAATACCGAATAATCGATATTCTGAAACGGGATATTGACGGCTCCGGCAATATGCTTCTGCCGGTACTGCCACGGTTCCCGCAAATCTATAATAACGCCGCGGCCTTGCGCATATTCGTCCAGCTGCGGCGCAGAGATCATTTCCAACATAACTCGCAAACTCATTCTCCCCTTTTTTATATTATAATAGGGAAAAGAAAAAAGAGTGCCTGTAAAAGACACCCTTTTTCCCGGTTTCAGCCGTCAGTCCCCTGACTACTGATTGTTGCTGCAGTTGTCTGCATCATACGCATTCTGAGAAGAAGAATCCTGATAATTGGAATTCTGGGAAGAAGAATTCTTAGATGTGGAATTCTTGGATGCAGAATCCTTGGATGTGGAATTCTTAGATGCAGAGTTCTTGGAAGTGCTGTTGCTCGTGCTGTTGTTTGCATTTGAATAATTTTCATTCTTAGCCATCTTAAATATCCTCCTTAATGATACGTTTACAAACATTATTATGTATCGATCAAAGCTGATTTATTCAAATCCGGCAAAGATTTATTTTACGAACATGATGCTTTTCGGATATCGGCAAGAATCATATCTGCAGCTTCCAGGATAAAGCGCATATTTTCTTCAAATGTCAAAGTTGCAGCAGGTTCCGGTTCTTTTTCCGAAAAAAAATTTTTTTGAATGATAAACTGCTTACTGTCAATCAGCTCCTCATTTGTAATATAATCCTCGATCTCATATGCGTTTTCCGCCTGTATCATCTGTAAAATATCACAGGAAAACGGATATTCCCGCACCAGACGCAAATCGTTGGAATCTACATCCTTTCCGAACTGCCGGAAGTACGCCGGATCTTCCGGATTCTTTCCCTCCGCCAGCAGGCGCTTTACATGGGCATCCCGTACGTTCAAAATAAAAATCTCGTCCGCCAGCATATGCACCACATAACCGAAATAAAGCTCGTAATCCTTATGCGGCGTCAGCAAAAAACGTTCCGCAAATGCCTGCAGCCGCTTCCGGTAACAGGCAAATTTCTCCGGTTCATGCAGCTCGTTTAACCGGATATCGTCTTTAAAATGCGTATGCCGCTTCATACTGCGCTCATAATTCTTCCGCGCCATGATCGCGTCCGGTGCCAGATTGCCGCAGTAATACAGGGATTTGTTTTGTATCTTATTTTCTATTTTCTCCGGCAGTCCTGCCAGAACCCGGTCCGCAATGACCAGATGGGTAATCGTACCGGCCACGGTTTCTCACTCCTCTCTTATACTACGCTGTGCTTAATCCACCAGGATTTTAAATACGACCGGCATTTCACCGCCCGGCTTCGGCGTTTTGATATGCAGGCCCTCGGAATCTCTGTGCCAGCGGACTTCTCCGGGCATTCCAAGTACGCTGACGTTCCGGATAATGCCATGAAAATTCGGTTTTACTGCCGCGTCCGCTTCTGCCAGCGACTGTACGGTAATCCGGTTTTTCCCGTTCATATTTAAGCAGATCGCATACAGATAATTTCCATTTACCGTAAACCGGATATCCGCGCAGGTATAGGGTTTTTCTTCCGCGTCCGCAAACTGTCCCTCCGTCACCTGCGTCGGCCCTTCTCCCGATTTTCTCCAGAGTTTACTTCCGTATATTGCCTCTTTGTTGACTGCCAGCCAGTTTCCGATTGCAAGCAGGATATCCCGGTCCTGATCCGGAATACTTCCGTCCGCTTTCGGTCCGATATTTAACAGCAGTCTTCCGTTCTTACTGACAATATCCACCAGATCCTGTACAATCTGTCTGGCGGTTTTATAACTGTTTCCTTCCGTATAGCACCAGGAATTTTTTGCAACGGCAGTATCGGTCTGCCAGATATACGGCTTCACATCCGCAAACTGTCCCCGCTCCACATCCGGTACAGCCGTTCCAAATGAAAACGCGTCGTGTTTATAGGTAATCACTACTTCCTCTTTCCATTCCGCCGCCCGGTTGTAGTAATATGCCGCAAATTTTTTCAGATACGGTTTTACGGCGCTGTGCTGGATCCACCAGTCAAAATATACCAGTCTGGGACGGTAGCGGTCCACAAGCTCACAGCATCGGCACAGCCAGTCTTCCAAAAATTCCCGGGACGGTTCCGGTTCGGAAAACAGATCCTGATGATCCGGCTCCGGCATCGCAGGCCAGTAAAAATCACCCCGCTTTAACGGTTCTTTGATATCGGAATCAAATTCTTTGCCATGCCCCATAAAAAACCAATGCTCCACCCGATGGCTGGATGCGCCTACCGACAGGCCCTGTTTTTCGCACGCCTGTTTCAGTTCCCCCAGCGTATCCCTTTTCGGCCCCATCTTTGCCGCATTCCAGTCCGATAGCGCGCTGTCATACATCTGGAACCCGTCATGGTGCTCCGCAACTGGCACCACATACTGGGCGCCCGCCTGTTGAAACAGTTCCGCCCATTCAACGGCCTGAAACTTCTCCGCCCGAAACATGGGAATAAAATCCTTGTAGCCAAATACAGCATGCGGTCCATAGGTTTCCACATGATGCTTAAACTCCGGGCTGTCCTTGATATACATATTCCGGGAATACCATTCGCTTCCAAATGCCGGAACCGAATAAACGCCCCAGTGAATAAATATCCCGAATTTGGCAGCCCGGTACCATTCCGGAACCCGATACTGCTGCAGCGATTTCCAGTTATCCTTATATATTCCTTGTTCGATCACACGGTCAATCTGTTCTAAATATGCCTGCATAGTATCCTCCATTTCGGAGCGTTTACGCGAAAGCGGCGACGAGAAATTCGCGGAGGCGATTTCTCGTCTGCCATCATGGCTATTTGGGACGCTCCGGCACAAATAGCCGTGTGAAAAATCAGCACATCGGTGTGATTTTTCACACTATTCTCCAATCTTTTTTACTGTATCATAAAAAATTATTCGTTTTCTGTCAATCTTTATTCGCTTTTGATGGATTTAAAGCGATTTTTTCAATTTTACCAGAAAAATTATATCGACATTTGACTGTTCTATGCATTATACTGGCTATAGCAGAAACAAATCAGGTACTTTAGACTGGAGGTATTCTATGAAACATTGGTATAAACTCACTGCATTTCTGTTATCTCTACTGCTGCTGACCGGTTGTTCCTCCCAAACTCCGGAACAATCGATACAGACTCCGGGAATCGGGAACCCCTCTGATAAAACGACAGAGTCCGTATCTGTTACGGAACCAACTGCTGTTCCGACTACAGAATCGGTTACCACCACGGAACCGCCCACTACAACCAAGGAGCAGATAACAACACAGAAACAAACGACTACAGAAGAACCTGCTGCAGCCCAGCCAACAACCACAACCAAAAAGCCTGCTGCAACACAGCCAACGACTACGGTCCAAAAACCTGCTGTTACACAGCCGACAACCACAGCCAAAAAACCTGCTGTTACACAGCCAACGACTACAACCAAAAAACCTGCCGCAACTCAGCCGCAGACCACGACGAAAAAGCCTGCTGTTACAACTGCCGGCTTGCAGCAAGAGGTATTTCAGCTCGTAAACACAGAGCGGAAAAAACAAGGTCTGCCCGCGCTGCGGTACGGTTCTGAATTTCAGAAAGCTGCCGATATCCGCGCAGAGGAAATCGTAAAATCATTTAGCCACACCCGTCCGAACGGCAGCTCATGCTTTACCATTTTTGATGATTTAAAGCTGACCGGATACTGGGGATGGGGTGAGAATATCGCATATGGATACCCTTCTGCCAAAGCAGTTATGAATGGATGGATGAATTCCGACGGACATCGTGCCAATATTCTTAAAACAGACTTTACAGGCATCGCCGTGGGTGTATATATAACCGGCGGTACCTATTACTGGGTACAGCTATTCGTCACGGACTAAAGCTGAATGATAGAAATAACAGAAGCCGGAGTCCTCTTGCAGGATTCCGGTCCTAACTGTTTCACATTTGAAAACTGGAATTTTACCATTCCCCTTTTTCCAGCATAGTACGGCAACTGTCAAACAGAATTCCCGAGTAATTATTTTCCCTGGCAATCACCGCATCCACTTCTTCCAACCGATACCACTTCAATGCATTAACCTCGGCTGACTTTGCAAATGCGGATTTCCGGACAGAAACAATGAAGCCCAGCATGATGAGCTGCTTCGGTTCATAATAATAGCTGGATACATATCGGCATTTCAAGACATTTTGTCCGGTTTCCTCTTTTACTTCCCTGGCAACAGACTCCTCTGCGTTTTCTCCATCCGTCATATAACCGGTGACGATCGTCCATTTTTTTGTGGATATGTAATCCTGCTTCAACAACAGGATCTCGTGAAACTCATTGACTATCAGCGCCCCGATGACCGGTACCGGACTGCTGCCATAGATTTTCTTACAGGCAGGACAGATTTTACAATCGTCATCGCCGCACCGGATGTCCTCCAGTTTTGTGCCGCATTCCGCACAATATTTAAAAATCATGTTGACCTCCATTCTCTTATTCCCAGATTGTCATCACCAAAGTTCCGGCAGTCATCAGTATCAATCCGAAAAAGGTTTTCCGATTGAGTTTCTCGTGAAATACAATGTATGAGAACAATATTGATACCAGTATGCTCATCTTGTCAATCGGAGCTACGATACTGACCACTCCGTTTTGAATCGCATAGTAATAGCACAGCCATGCCGCGCCGGTGGCTATCCCGGACAAACAGATAAACAACAGCTCCTTTTTATCGATTCCTTTTAACAGAGACTGCTTGCCTTTCAGGAAAACAATGCACCATGCCATGATCAGTACGACGCCGGTACGGATTGCCGTTCCCAGATTTGATTCTACGCCGGTAATCCCGATTTTTGCAAGAATCGCAGTGAGCGCGGCAAAGACAGCCGAGCCGACCGCATAAGGCAGCCAAGTGCGTTTGACCGTCTGATGCCCCTCGGCTTTCTTTTCAATCATCAGAAATACTCCGACTGCCAGCAGTGCGGTTCCGAATAATTTTGCAGCCAGGCGGTCAGTCTCTCCAAATAAAATAATAGCAAGCAGCACCGTCAGGATCGTACTGGACTTATCGATCGGTACCACCTTATTGACATCTCCGAGAGAAAGCGCCTTAAAATAACAAATCCAGGACGCGCCTGTCGCCAGGCCGGACAACACCAGAAAAACAAAGGATTTTGTTTCAATCTGTGTGATCGTATCTGCCGACTGCACAAGAAACACCATAATCCAGGAAAACAGCAGAACGACAACTGTCCTTAATGCCGTTGCAATATCGGAATCCGTCTTTTTTATCCCGCATTTTACCAGAATCGCCGTCAAACCGGAAAAGAAGGCAGACAGCACTGCCATGATAAGCCACATTTCTATGCCCCTTTGCTTATAAATAACTCTCAATATACCTCTGAATCACCGGCCGTATGGGAGGCGAAATCATTTTTATCTCAATATGGGCGGGATCAAAAAACGCAAGTGCTTCTATTTCTTCTTTTTGCGCCGTGATTTCTCCGTGGTAGTGCCGGCAGATATATACGATCTCTATGTTGGAGACTTCATCTCCATTCGGATATATATAATGAACCTCCGGTCCGGAATTTACCATAAAAAATTCCAGATCCTCCGCCACGATCCCCATTTCCTCTAAAAGTTCCCGTCTGGCACAGTCCTCAACTTTTTCATCTATTTCCACCGAGCCGCCTGCGTAACCCCACATATGGTTATCCGTCCGCTTTCCCAGAAGCAGCTTTCCCTCCGCATTTACAACAATAATGCTCGCCGCGCACTGTATCAGCGTCCGGTGTCCTACCAGTTTTCTGAGTTCCATGATATATCCGCTCATCATAATCTCCTATGTGTCCTGATCTGTTTTTTGCACCTGCTTAGGATAAATTCAGTCCGCCCCGCCTCTGACCGGATTGACCTTGGCGGTAAGGCCGGTCACCGTCAGTCTGGCAACCGCTGTGGCAGCGACTCTGTCTTTATTATACGCAAAATTGCGCGTTTGTTCATACCGGTTCATAATAATATGATCAATGGCATTCTGCTTTTCCTCCCCTTCCAGGAAGGTAATCTCCGCCGTTCCCATCACGCATTTGTACCGCATTGTCACATCTTTTCGATCCGCCATACAGTCCATCTCAAGCGGAATATCCATTTCAAACGAGCATTTCCGGTTTTTACACATCAGTTCATATTTTCTGCCCGCCATAGCGCCATGTACATAAAACGAAAGCTGCTCTCCCGACAACGCATAGGCGAAATTGAGCGGCACAATATAGGGAAAATCCCCGTCTGAAAGCCCGATCCGGAGCACATGGCATTCATCAATTATACTTAATATCGTTTCAAAATCTGTTACTTCTCTGTCTCTGCGCCGCATATTAACCTCCATTCCGAAGCGTTTACGCGAAGGAGGCGACGAGAAATTCGCGAAGGCGATTTCTCGTTTGCCATCATGGCTATTTGAGACGCTCCGGCACAAATAGCTGTGTGAAAAATCAGCACATCAGTTTGATTTTTCACACTATTTCTCCTTATAAATTTATCTCCCATGCTGTAGTAACTGTTTTGCTCATGACTCCTCTTCTGCAATCCATTGCCTAAGCTTTTCTTGCAGCAGATTCTTATCAGGCAAATATAGTTTATATTGAGAAGCATAGATGTTGGCATTTTTCGGAAGTGTAATCTCCACTAATGCATCGTTCGCCTCTTTGCACATCAAGATGCCAACTGTCGGATTTTCTTCGGCAAGTTTCTCATATCGGTCATAGTAATTCACATACATCTGCATCTGTCCGATATCCTGATGCGTCAGCTTGTCCACCTTTAAATCAATCAAAACATAGCAACGCAAAAGTCGATTATAAAACACCAGATCCACATAGTAGTTATCTTCATTGAATGTAAATCGCTTCTGTCTCGCTTCAAAAAGATAGCCTTTTCCCAATTCCAACAAAAACTTTTGCAGCTTGTTAATGATGGCTGTTTCCAGATCACTCTCGGAATATTCCGCTTTTTCCTCCAATCCAAGAAACTCTAATACAGTAGGCTGCTTTACAATATCCTGCGGCTTGGCAATCAGATTTCCCTCTTTTGCCAATTGCATTACCGCATCTTTGTCTCTGCTAAGTGCCAATCTCTCATACAAACTGGAATTATACTGCCTTTGCAATGTTCGTATTCCCCAGCCAGACTTTGCTGATTCTATCTCATAAAAACTGCGTTCCTCTTTATTATCGATTCGTATAAGCTGTAAATAATGCGACCATGAAACCATAAATGGCGGATTTTCTTCCAATTTCCCAAACACTGTTTGGGTTTTTTTAACAGCAAATTCCTCAAACAGTGTTTGGGAAATTCGATCTGCATATGTCATATAAAATTTTCTGGCATATTCCAGATTTGTTGCAGAAAAACCTCTGCCAAACTTTTCGGTTAAATGCTCAGACAAAGTTGTTATAACTTTTTTCCCATATTTGGCACGTTCCTGTCCTTCCTGCTGCACCTCTACAATCCATCTGCCAAGAGAATAATACGTCATAAGCTGTATCAGATTTACCTGTTTTGCAGCAAACTGTCTGGCATATTGGATTAACTCTATGGAATTTGTAATCAATGAATCCAACGTTTGATCTGATTGTATTATTTCATTTATGTTTTCCATACAGTCTCCTTCCCATCATTTCATGCTATTGAAAGTTACGAGTAATATATAACGCTTTTATTACATTATATCATCGAACTATTAATTAGACAATTTGAAAATGCAAGCATTCTATAATTCAAATCTATTTACATCAAAATTTCAATCAAATATTTTAATGCGACGGCTTTCCCTCATTCCTTTTCTTCCCGCCACGCACGCAAAAAGGACTTCCGGACAAAAACCCGGAAGTCCTGATTTTAACTGATTTTAATTATCTTCTCATTAAACACGTACTATGCACGCGTCCAATGTGCAAAGATTACTCAACAATTGTAGCAACCTTACCGGAACCAACTGTTCTGCCGCCCTCACGGATAGCGAAGCCTAAGCCCTGCTCCATAGCGATCGGGTGGATCAGTTCAACAGTCATCTCTACGTTATCACCAGGCATGCACATCTCTGTACCTGCAGGCAATTCGCAAACACCTGTTACGTCCGTTGTTCTGAAATAGAACTGCGGTCTGTAGTTGTTGAAGAAAGGTGTATGACGTCCGCCTTCATCTTTGGTCAGAACGTAAACCTGAGCGGTAAACTTCTTATGGCAGGTAACCGTACCCGGTTTGGTCAGAACCTGTCCTCTTTCGATTTCATTTCTCTGAACACCACGCAGTAACGCACCGATGTTATCACCGGCCTGAGCCTCGTCTAACAGCTTACGGAACATCTCGATACCGGTTACAACAACCTTACGGGTCTCTTCCTTCACACCAACGATCTCAACTTCTTCGGATACATGCAGAACACCACGCTCTACTCTACCGGTAGCAACAGTACCACGGCCTGTGATAGAGAATACATCCTCTACAGGCATCAGGAACGGCTTATCGGTAGCTCTCTGCGGATCAGGGATCCAGGTATCAACAGCATCCATCAGTTCCATGATCTTGTCGCCCCACTCGCCGCTCGGATCTTCCAGAGCCTTCAGAGCAGAACCCTGAATGATCGGAGTGTCGTCACCAGGGAAGTCATATTCATTCAGTAACTCTCTGATGTCCATCTCTACTAACTCTAACAGTTCTTCATCATCAACCATATCGCACTTGTTCATGAATACAACGATATAAGGTACACCTACCTGACGGGACAGCAGGATATGCTCCTTGGTCTGAGCCATAACACCGTCGGTAGCAGCTACTACCAGGATAGCGCCATCCATCTGAGCAGCACCGGTGATCATGTTCTTAACATAGTCAGCATGTCCCGGGCAGTCAACGTGTGCGTAATGTCTCTTCTCTGTCTCATACTCAACGTGAGCGGTAGAAATTGTAATACCTCTTTCTCTCTCTTCCGGAGCCTTGTCGATATTCTCGAAATCTACAGCTGCATTACCGGCAACTCTTCCAGCCAGTGTCTTGGTGATCGCTGCTGTTAAGGTTGTTTTACCATGGTCAACGTGACCAATGGTACCGATATTACAATGCGGTTTGGTTCTTTCAAATTTAGCTTTAGCCATTTTTTGAATCCTCCTTAAAAAATATCAATTTCATATTCGCATAGGCTATTGCTAATTATATTTCAAATTAGTAAATATTGCAAGCCTATTTTTACTTTTTATTTTATTTGCTTCTCGCGCTTACTACTTTATCCTGTACAGACTTGGGAACCTGCTCGTAACGCTCAAAGAACATGGAATAGTTGCCACGTCCCTGTGTCTTGGAACGAAGGTCTGTAGAATAGCCGAACATCTCTGCCAGCGGAACAAATGCCTTAATCATCTTACCACCGCCGATATCCTCCATACCTTCAATCCGGCCGCGCCGTGCGTTCAGATCGCCGATAACATCGCCCATGTAATCTTCCGGCATCGTTACCTCAACCTTCATGATCGGCTCTAACAGGACAGGATTTGCTTTTGACATCGCGTCTTTAAATGCCATGGAACCGGCAATGTGGAATGCCATTTCGGATGAATCGACTTCATGATAAGAACCGTCGAATACCGTGGCCTTGATGCCCAATACAGGGAATCCTGCCAGAATACCGGACTTCGCTGCTTCTTCAATTCCTTCGCCGACTGCCGGAATGTATTCCTTCGGAATCGCACCGCCGACAACCGTAGACTCGAATTTAAACAGTTCTTCTCCATTGGCGTCCATCGGTTCAAAATGCACTTTACAATGACCGTACTGGCCACGACCGCCGGACTGCTTCGCGTACTTACTGTCAACATCAACCGCCTTGGTAAATGTCTCCTTGTAAGCAACCTGCGGCGCGCCTACGTTGGCCTCTACCTTAAATTCACGCAGCAGACGGTCTACGATGATCTCCAAATGCAGCTCGCCCATGCCGGCGATGATCGTCTGGCCTGTCTCCGGATCCGTATGCGCCTTGAAGGTCGGGTCTTCTTCTGCCAGCTTTGCCAGCGCTTCACCCATCTTACCCTGCGCGTCCTTGGTCTTCGGCTCAATCGCCAGCTCGATAACGGGCTCCGGGAATTCCATGGACTCTAAGATAACCGGATGCATCTCATCACAGATCGTATCACCAGTCGTCGTTGTCTTAAATCCGACTGCTGCCGCGATATCACCGGAATATACCTTATCCAGTTCCTGTCTCTTATTCGCATGCATCTGCAGGATACGGCCGACACGTTCTTTCTTGCCCTTTGTCGCATTCAGCACATAAGAACCGGAATTCAAAGTACCGGAATATACCCGGAAGAACGCCAGCTTCCCGACAAACGGGTCAGCCATGATCTTAAATGCCAGTGCGGAGAACGGTTCCTCATCGGAAGCGTGTCGTACCACTTCATTTCCTGCTTCGTCTACGCCTTCAATCGCCGGAATATCGGTCGGCGCAGGCATATACTCGATCACTGCGTCCAGCAGCTTCTGTACGCCTTTATTTCGGTAAGCTGTACCACAGCATACCGGGATTGCCGTACCTGCGATCGTTGCGGCACGCAAAGCCTTCTTTAAATCTGCTGTAGAAGGCTCTTCACCCTCTAAATATTCCATCATCAGGTCGTCGTCTGTTTCACAGATCTTCTCGACCAGCTCGGTATGATATGCTTCGGCTTCTTCCTTCATATCATCCGGAATATCTGTAATTGTTATATCTTCACCTTTTTCATCATTATAGATGTAGGACTGCATCTCAAACAGATCAATCAGACCCTTAAAGCTGTCTTCCTTGCCGATCGGCAGCTGCAGAACAACCGGGTTCTTCCCCAGACGGGTCTTGATCATATCTACCGCATTGTAGAAATCAGCTCCTAAAATATCCATCTTATTGATGAAAGCCATACGAGGAACATTATACTTGTCAGCCTGACGCCATACGTTTTCAGACTGAGGTTCAACACCACCCTTAGCACAGAATACACCTACAGCACCATCCAATACACGCAGAGAACGCTCAACTTCTACGGTGAAGTCTACGTGTCCCGGTGTATCGATGATATTGATCCGGTACTCAGGAGTACCCGGCAGGGCTTTATTCTGCTCCTGCGGAGTCCAGTGGCACGTTGTAGCCGCTGAAGTAATGGTAATACCTCTTTCCTGTTCCTGCTCCATCCAGTCCATGGTCGCAGTGCCTTCATGGGTATCACCAATCTTATAATTAACACCGGTATAATACAGGATACGTTCTGTCAATGTTGTCTTACCAGCATCGATATGCGCCATAATACCAATGTTTCTGGTTCTCTCTAATGGGTAATCTCTTCCAGCCAAGATTGTCTCCTCCTTATTAGAATCTGTAATGCGCAAAAGCCTTGTTTGCTTCTGCCATCTTGTGCATATCTTCTTTTCTCTTTACAGCGGAACCGGTATTGTTCGCTGCATCCATAATCTCATTTGCCAGCTTTTCTTCCATCGTCTTCTCGCCTCTCTGACGGGAATAGGTTACAAGCCAGCGCAGCGCCAATGCCTGCCTTCTGTCAGGTCTTACTTCGATCGGCACCTGATAGGTAGCGCCGCCGATCCGTCTTGCCTTGACTTCCAGCTGCGGCATCACGTTATTCATTGCTTCTTCAAATACATCCAAAGCAGGCTTATCCGTCTTGGCAGCCACCCGCTCAAATGCTCCGTATACAATCTTCTGCGCGATACTCTTCTTGCCATCCAGCATAACGCTGTTGATCAGCTTGGTAACCACTTTGTTATTGTATAACGGATCTGCTAAAATCTCTCTTTTCTGCGTATGTCCTTTACGTGGCACGTTGCTTCCCTCCTAATCATAAAAATTATTCATCGGTACTCACATGGAACTGTGTCCGCACGCCGTATTAAAAACACTTCTAAACAATATTTCTAATCCGGGTACTTTCATTCAACCTGTGAAATCATGAAAATCTGCCCTGTTCCTATTTCTTAGCTGCTTTCGGTCTCTTTGCGCCGTATTTGGAACGAGCCTGTTTTCTGTTAGCAACACCTGCTGTATCAAGTGTACCTCTAACGATATGATATCTGGTACCGGGCAGATCCTTAACTCTTCCGCCACGGATCAAAACAACGCTGTGCTCCTGCAGGTTATGTCCTTCACCCGGGATATAGCTTGTTACTTCAATACCGTTAGACAGACGAACTCTGGCGATCTTTCTAAGAGCTGAGTTAGGCTTCTTAGGGGTAGTTGTCTTAACTGCCGTGCAAACGCCGCGCTTCTGCGGAGAATTGGAATCGTTGCTCTTCTTTCTCAAAGAATTGTAGCTCTTTAACAAAGCCGGTGCAGTAGACTTCTTCTCAGTAGTTTGTCTTCCTTTTCTTACTAACTGGTTAAATGTAGGCATTCTGTTTCACCTCCTGTAAAAATATTGTTTAGAACGTGATTCTGAATCACTGCTCTTTCCATCTGCCTGCCGGCAAATGGGCGCACAAATTCCCCGTATCGGGTCGCGCACTTTCTAATTATATCCAAATCAAAGCAAATGTCAAGAAAATTTTTATCCGATTCGGATGGATTATTCTTCGATACCGTCCTCTTCCGCGTCTGCATCTTCCAAATAGGCTTCCGCATCCTCAAACTCTTCATCCTCGTCGAATTCTTCATCCTCGTCTTCATCTTCATAATCGCCCTCGTCTTCATTCTCTTCTACCAGAGCGATCATTTCATCTTCTTCCTCTTCTGCCCGGCTGTTCTCGGATTCCAGCTCTTCCAGCATCAGGGAATCCGCTTCCTCGGTATCCAGCTTCACATCCTGATAAACCTTCATACCGGTTCCCGCAGGGATCAGCTTACCGATCAGCACATTTTCCTTCAGGCCTACCAGAGGATCGACCTTACCGTTGATCGCGGCTTCCGTCAATACCTTCGTCGTTTCCTGGAAGGATGCTGCCGATAAGAAGGAATTTGTCGCCAGGGAGGCCTTCGTGATACCCAGCATTACCTGCTTGCCTTCTGCCGGACGTTTGCCCTCCGCGATCAGGCGCTCGTTTGTTTCCTCAAAATCCAGCACATCTACGGAAGTGCCTGCTAGGAATTCCGAATCTCCGCCGTCCTCAACCCGGATCTTCTTCAGCATCTGGCGCACGATCACTTCAATATGCTTATCGTTGATCTCCACGCCCTGCAGACGGTATACACGCTGCACTTCACGCAGCATATAATCCTGTACGGCGCGCACGCCCTTGATCTTCAGAATATCATGCGGGTTTACACTTCCTTCTGTCAGCTCGTCGCCGGCTTCCAGAACATCGCCGTCGTGAACCTTGATTCTGGAACCGTAAGGGATCAGATATGCTTTGGAAGCTCCGGTTTCCGAATTGGTAATGACAACCTCTCGTTTTTTCTTGGTGTCCCGGATCTCTGCAGTTCCGCCGAATTCTGTAATGATTGCAAGACCCTTCGGCTTTCTTGCCTCAAACAATTCCTCCACACGGGGAAGACCCTGGGTGATATCGTCACCGGCAACACCGCCTGTATGGAAGGTTCTCATGGTAAGCTGTGTACCGGGCTCACCGATCGACTGCGCCGCGATAATACCGACAGCCTCGCCGACCTGTACCGCTTCGCCGGTCGCCATATTGGCGCCATAGCACTTCGCGCAGACGCCTACATGCGAATGACAGGTCAAGATCGTACGGATCTTTACAGATGTCATACCGGTCGCAACGATCTTTGCCGCGCGCTTTGGCGTGATCATATGATTCGCCTTTACGATCAGTTCACCGTTTGCGTCATAAATCGTCTCTGCCGCAAACCGTCCCGTGATCCGGTCTTCCAGACTTTCGATCATTTCCTCGCCGTCCATGAAAGCATGCACTTCCATATACGGAATCTCTTTTCCTTCACAACAGTCGATCTCCCGGATAATCAGTTCCTGGGATACGTCAACCAGACGTCTGGTCAGGTAACCGGAGTCCGCGGTACGAAGCGCTGTATCGGACAGACCTTTTCTGGCTCCGTGCGCGGAAATAAAGTACTCCAATACATCCAGGCCTTCACGGAAGTTCGACTTGATCGGCAGCTCGATCGTTCTGCCTGTCGTATCCGCCATCAATCCGCGCATGCCGGCAAGCTGTTTAATCTGCTTATCGGAACCACGGGCGCCGGAATCAGCCATCATATAGATATTGTTATATTTATCCAGACCGGACAGCAGCGCTTCCGTAATCTCATCATCCGCGTTTTTCCAGGTGTTGATTACTTCCTGATACCGCTCTTCATCAGTAATGAAACCACGGCGGAAGTTTTTGGTGATTTTTTCCACCGTTGCTTCTGCTTCTTTTAAGATCGTCTTCTTCTGTTCCGGCACGGTCATGTCGGAAATGGAAACCGTCATGGCTGCCTGCGTGGAATACTTGTATCCCATTGCCTTAATATCGTCCAGCACTTCGGCCGTCTTAGTCGCGCCATGTGTATTGATAACCTTTTCCAGGATTTTCTTCAGCTGTTTCTTTCCTACATGGAAATCTACCTCCAGCTTCAGATAATCCTCGTCTGTATTTCTTTCTACAAATCCCAAGTCCTGCGGCAGAATTTCATTAAAGATCAGACGTCCCAGCGTTGTTTCAATCGTACCGTATATGGTCTCTCCCGCAGCGTTGGTCACGGTTCTGCGCACCTTAATTGCAGAATGCAGGGAAATGATCTCATTCTCATATGCCAGGATCGCTTCACTGATATCCTTAAAATATTTGCCTTCGCCTTTGTCACCCGGACGCATCTGGGTCAGATAGTAAATCCCCAGCACCATATCCTGAGACGGAACCGCAACCGGACCGCCGTCAGAAGGCTTCAGCAGATTGTTCGGGGACAGTAGCAGGAACCGGCATTCCGCCTGCGCCTCTACGGACAGCGGCAGATGCACAGCCATCTGGTCACCGTCGAAGTCCGCGTTAAATGCCGTACATACCAGCGGATGCAACTTAATCGCCTTGCCTTCCACCAGGATCGGCTCAAACGCCTGAATTCCCAGACGGTGCAGAGTCGGCGCACGGTTTAACATAACCGGGTGTTCCTTAATGACTTCTTCCAGTACATCCCATACCTCCGGCTGCAGCCGCTCCACCATTTTCTTGGCGCTCTTGATATTATGCGCGGTCCCTGCGGCAACCAGTTCCTTCATTACAAAAGGCTTAAACAATTCGATTGCCATTTCTTTCGGCAGACCGCACTGATAGATCTTTAATTCCGGCCCTACCACAATAACAGAACGGCCTGAATAGTCCACACGCTTTCCTAACAGGTTCTGACGGAACCGTCCCTGCTTGCCCTTTAACATATCGGACAGGGATTTCAGGGCTCTGTTGCCGGGACCCGTTACCGGACGGCCTCTCCGCCCGTTATCAATGATCGCGTCTACCGCTTCCTGCAGCATACGCTTCTCGTTTCTTACAATAATCTCCGGCGCGCCCAGCTCCAGCAGTCTCTGCAGACGGTTGTTCCGGTTGATGATCCGGCGGTACAGATCGTTCAGATCCGATGTAGCGAACCGGCCGCCGTCCAGCTGTACCATCGGCCGCAGATCCGGCGGAATCACCGGGATTACTTTTAAGATCATCCATTCCGGTCTGTTCCCGGAGTTCTTAAATGCCTCTACAACCTCCAGACGTTTTACGATCCGAACCTTTTTCTGTCCGGTGGAGGCTTCCATTTCTGCCTTTAATTCTTCGGACTCCTTGTCTAAGTCAATGGCACAGAGCAGTTCGTCAATGGCTTCCGCGCCCATGCCGACACGAAATGCGTCGTAACCCCATTTTTCAACGGCGTCCCGATATTCTTTCTCAGACAATACCTGTTTATATACCAGATCGGTTTCCCCTGCGTCCAGCACAATATAGGACGCGAAATACAGAACTTTCTCCAGAGTTCTCGGGGACAGATCCAGGATCAGCCCCATCCGGCTCGGGATTCCCTTAAAATACCAGATATGGGAAACGGGAGCAGCCAGCTCAATACGGCCCATACGCTCTCTACGAACACTGGCTTTCGTAACCTCTACACCACACCGGTCGCAGATAACGCCTTTATACCGTACCTTTTTATATTTGCCGCAATGACATTCCCAGTCTTTATTCGGTCCAAAAATACGCTCACAGAACAGACCGTCACGTTCCGGTTTCAGAGTTCTGTAATTGATCGTCTCCGGCTTGGTTACTTCTCCGTGAGACCACTCGCGGATCTTCTCGGGGGAAGCCAATCCAATCTTAATCTTATCAAAAGTCATCGGCTGATAAGTTTGATTATTTCCTTCTGACATAATCGGTACTCCTTTCTACTGCTCTTCTCCGTCATCTTCCTGACCGTTTTCTTCTACCACATCTACCAATTCTTCTCCCTCGAACTGTTTCTGGCTGTAGCCATAACGTCCCAGTTCTTCATCAGAACCCGCGTAAGAAGTATTGTCCGACATGATCGCATTGATATTGGTATCGATATCTTCGATATTCTCTTTCAGTTCAACTTCCGTATCATCCTCGCGCAGAACCTTGACATCCAATGCCAGTGCCTGCAGCTCCTTCAACAGCACCTTGAAGGACTCCGGAATTCCCGGCTCCGGAATATTCTCACCTTTGATGATCGCTTCGTAGGTCTTTACACGTCCTACGACATCATCGGATTTTACAGTCAGAATCTCCTGCAGGGTATAAGAAGCGCCATATGCTTCCAACGCCCAAACTTCCATTTCTCCGAAACGCTGGCCGCCGAACTGCGCCTTACCGCCTAACGGCTGCTGCGTTACCAGGGAATACGGGCCTGTGGAACGCGCATGGATTTTATCGTCAACCAGATGGTGCAGCTTCAGGTAATGCATGAATCCGATGGTAACCGGATTGTCAAAGTATTCACCGGTCCGTCCGTCTCTCAGCTGTACCTTTCCGTCTCTGGAGATCGGAACGCCCTTCCACTCTTCTCTGTGATCCAGATGCTCGCCCAGATACTGCATCAGCTCCGGATGCAGCTTATCCGCATACTTCTTCTGGAAGTCTTCCCATTCTGTGTTGACATAATCATTGGCCAGTTCCAGCGTATCCATAATATCAAACTCGTTGGCACCGTCAAATACCGGCGTTGCCACGTTAATTCCAAGCGCTTTGGCTGCCAGACTCAAATGGATCTCCAGCACCTGTCCGATATTCATACGGGACGGCACGCCCAGCGGATTCAGCACGATATCCAGCGGACGTCCGTTCGGCAGATACGGCATATCCTCTACCGGCAATACACGGGAAACGACACCCTTATTTCCATGACGACCTGCCATCTTATCTCCGACGGAGATCTTTCTCTTCTGCGCAATATAAATGCGGACCGATTCATTGACGCCCGGGGGCAGCTCATCGCTGTTTTCCCTGGTAAATACCTTAGCGTCAACAACAATACCATATTCGCCGTGCGGTACCTTCAGCGAAGTATCTCTGACTTCTCTTGCCTTCTCGCCAAAGATCGCGCGCAGCAAACGCTCTTCCGCGGTCAGCTCCGTCTCTCCTTTCGGCGTTACCTTGCCGACCAGGATATCTCCGGCACGGACTTCCGCACCGATCCGGATAATCCCTCTTTCGTCCAAATCCTTCAGGGCTTCATCGCCGACGCCCGGCACATCGCGGGTAATCTCCTCCGGTCCCAGCTTGGTATCTCTGGCTTCCGCTTCATATTCTTCCATATGAATAGAAGTATATACATCATCCTGTACCAGACGCTCGCTCAGCAGAACGGCGTCCTCGTAATTGTAACCTTCCCAGGTCATGAAGCCGATCAGCGGATTCTTACCCAGTGCAATCTCGCCGTTATAGGTAGACGCGCCGTCCGCAATCACCTCTCCGGCTTCCACATGATCGCCCTTATCCACAATGGGCTTCTGATTATAGCAGTTACTCTGATTGCTTCTTGCGAATTTGATCAGATTATAAGTCTCTGTACTCTTGTCGTCGTCATATTTCAGAATAATCTTCTTTGCGGAAGACATAATAACAGTACCGGCTCTCTTGGCAACTACAGTTACACCGGAGTCAACCGCTGCCTTTGCTTCCATTCCGGTCCCGACAACCGGTGCTTCGGTGATCATCAGCGGCACTGCCTGACGCTGCATGTTGGATCCCATCAGGGCACGGTTTGCGTCGTCGTTCTCCAAAAACGGAATCATGGACGTCGCAACTGAAAATACCATCTTCGGAGATACATCCATCAGATCGACCGCTTTCTTCTCAAACTGAGAAGTATCTTCACGGAAACGGCCGGATACATTATTATTGACAAAATGTCCCTCTTCGTCCAATGGCTCATTGGCCTGCGCGACAACATAATTATCCTCTTCATCCGCTGTCATATACATTACCTGATCGGTAACGACCGGATTGTTCGGATCGCTCTTATCCAGCAGACGGTAAGGCGCCTCCACAAATCCATATTCATTGATTCGGGCATAGCATGCCAGGGAATTGATCAGGCCGATATTCGGACCTTCAGGCGTCTCAATCGGACACATTCTGCCGTAATGCGTATAGTGCACGTCACGGACTTCAAATCCCGCACGGTCTCTGGAGAGACCGCCGGGGCCCAGCGCCGACAGTCTTCTCTTATGCGTCAGCTCGCCCAGCGGATTGTTCTGATCCATAAACTGAGACAACTGGGAGCTTCCGAAGAATTCTTTTACCGCAGCGGTAACCGGCTTAATATTGATCAGGGACTGCGCGGAAACGCCCTCCAGATCCTGTGTGGTCATACGTTCCCGCACAACCCGCTCCAATCTGGAGAGACCGATCCGGTACTGATTCTGCAGCAGTTCTCCGACCGCACGAATACGGCGGTTGCCCAAATGGTCGATATCATCGGAATTCCCGATCCCAACTTCCAGATGCATACAATAATTTATAGAAGCAATGATATCTTCCTTCGTAATATGTTTGGGGATCAGATCCAGAACATGGGCTGCGATTGCTTCCTTCAGTTCTTCTTCCGTCTGATTCTCTTCCAAAATCTTTACCAATTCCGGATAATAGACATTCTCCGTAATTCCTAATTCACGGCATGGAAAATCAACATACTTGCTGATATCGACAACCATGTTGGAAATTACCTTTACATTTCTCTCTTCTGTCTGGATCCAGACATACGGAACCGCAGCGTTCTGAATCTCAATCGCCTTTTCTTCCGTCACTGTCGTACCGGCCTCTGCCAGAATCTCACCGGTTGCCGTATCGACAACATCCTCTGCCAGAACCCGGTTCCGGATCCGGTATTTATATGCCAGTTTCTTGTTGAATTTATAACGGCCTACCTTCGCCAGGTCATAACGGCGGGGATCAAAGAACATACTTGCGACCAGGCTCTCCGCGCTCTCTACGCTCAGCGGTTCACCCGGACGGATCTTCTTATATAATTCCAGCAGACCTTCCTGATAATTCTCTGCCGTATCTTTCTCAAAGCTCGCCAGGATCTTCGGCTCTTCTCCGAACAGATCCAGGATCTCCGCATTCGTTCCAATGCCCAATGCACGGATCAAAACAGTGATGGGAACCTTACGGGTCCTGTCTACACGCACATAAAAAATATCATTGGAATCCGTCTCATACTCCAGCCATGCGCCACGGTTCGGGATCACAGTAGCGGAATACAGTGTCTTTCCCAGTTTATCATGGGCAATCCCATAATAAATGCCGGGCGAACGGACCAGCTGGCTTACGATAACCCGTTCCGCACCGTTAATGACAAATGTACCGGTCGCTGTCATCAATGGAAGGTCGCCCATAAAAATCTCATATTCGCTGATCTCTCCGGTCTCCTTATTGTGAAGGCGCACTTTCACTTTCAAAGGCGCAGCATAAGTCGCATCGCGCTCCTTGCACTCCTCGATCGTGTACTTTGCTTCATCCTCGCACAACTGGAAATCCACAAATTCCAAACTCAAATGCTCACTATAGTCTTCAATTGGAGAGATATCCCTAAAAACTTCTTTCAGTCCTTCGTTCAGGAACCACTGATAGGAGTCCTTCTGAATCTCAATCAAATTGGGCATATCCAGAACTTCTTTTTGCCTGGAAAAGCTCATTCTGAGGCTCTTTCCTGTTTTTACCGGACGCATCCTGCTTTTCTCCATCTGACAATTCACCCCGTCTTTCTGAAATTTTAAGTAAACCGCTTGACAAATTTACTTATATGTCGTATCTATAAAGCGTATAGCCTAATACTGCATAGTATCGGACAGTAACGCATTGTCAAGCATATCACACAAGTCAAGGTGTTGTCAACCAAATTTTTCAATTATTTCAGGAAAAATTGTCCAGTATGACTGCCTCCCTTCCGATTGCTTCATACGCTGTTTCAAAGCTGCTCATCGGATAAACCGTATTCCCTTTTAACGGATCCGCCACATATACCATGCCGATATTTCTGTCATATCCGGTCAGCACTACGGTATGAGACTTCTTATGCCAGATCAGCGGATCGCCGTTTCGATCCTCTCCCACTTCCATGATCTCCGTTTTCTGCATATCAATGGTGACCCACACTACAACAGGAGTTCCCGCTTCCAAATATTCGTATAGCTCCTGCGGTGAAGCTCCGGAAATAATCTTTGCGCGCATCCCGCCGTTATAATCGTTCAGATAATGATTGGCTGCTTCCGCAATCACTTCTGCGTAACAGCCGCCCCAAGCGCTTTCATCGTCAATAGACCCCAGATAGGCTTCCCGGAAATTTTTTCCGCCTGTCATTTCTTCCTGGATCGGCAGATACCGGTTTACCATCGTCTGTTTCGTTACCGGATATCCGTAATTATTCAACAGAGAGGTCATCGCCGCGATCTCACACCCCGACGGATATTCCGGCGTCTGCAGGATACAGGGAAACCCGTCTATCACATTTCTTCCGGTCGTCGTTTCCGCTTCCTGAGGAGTTTCCTCCCACAGATCCGCGCTTGCTTCCACTGCTTCCTGTTCCCCCATTTCCTCGGTGTCCCGCGCAGATATTCCGTCCCATAACCGCTTCCCCTGTTCCATGCACAAAACAATCCCCATTCCCGCTGTAACCAGCAGGATTCTCTTAATCCACTCACGCCTTTTTCTTTTCCGAATCTGCCATTGTCTTCCCTGAATCATCGGTATTCTTCCCCATTCTTACGTTTTTTCATGATCTGTTAAAGATACACCGGTCATTTTCAAACTCTAACACCGATCCTGTATTTTATTGTATCATACAAACCCTTTTCTTACCAATTAGATCTGCAAAAAAAGAGAGCCCTCATCTCCCGATATGCAGACATACCGGGATGAGAACTCTCCCTTTTCAAACGCGCAGCGCATTCATTCCTGATGCGATAACTATTTAATCGTAGCTTTTGCGCCCTGCTCTTCCAGAGCCTTTACTAATTCCTCAGCCTCTGCCTTGGAAACGCCTTCCTTGATTACCTTCGGAGCGCCGTCAACAGCATCTTTTGCTTCCTTCAAGCCTAAGCCTGTTGCATCCTTAACAACTTTGATAACCTTAACCTTGTTCGGGCCAACCTCTGTCAGCTCAACGTCAAACTCTGTCTTCTCTTCTTCCTCTGCTGCAGGACCGCCTGCTGCTGCAACGACAACACCTGCTGCTGCAGATACGCCGAATTCTTCTTCACAAGCCTTTACTAAATCATTCAGCTCTAATACGGATAAACCTTTGATTACTTCAATAATTTCCTGAGTCGTCATTTTAATTTCCTCCAAAATAATTTAAAAAATATTGTTTACGCAACTTCTTCCTGTTTCTCAGCAATCTGCTTAATAACACGGGCAAAGTTCGTAATCGGTGACTGGATACTGCCAAGCAGCTTGGAAAGCAATTCATCTCTCGAAGGAATGCTTGCGATCTTCGCGATCCCTGCCGCGTCATAGTAAGTACCTTCCACAATACCAGCCTTAATCTCCAATGCTTCCGCGTCCTTGCCAAACTTAGCCAGAACTCTTGCAGCGGCGGTTGCGTCATCCTTGCAGACTGCCAATGCGGTCGGTCCTTCTAAATGCTGGCTCAGCGATTCGAATTCTGTTCCCTTTACGGCGAAATTCAACAGTGTGTTCTTGTAGACCTTGTACACAACGTTGTTTGCACGTAATTCCTTACGCAGCGCTGTGTCCTGTTCTACAGTCAATCCACGGTAGTCAACCAGTACTGCTGTCGCAGCGCCGTTTAACAGATCAGAAATCTCCTGTACGATCGGCTGTTTTAATTCTACTTTAGCCATTCGTTCTGCCTCCTGTTTTATTCTAGGTTCCCAATAAAAATCCCTCTCTGCCGAAGCAGAGAGGGTTACATTAATCTTCATAATCAGCTTACGAAATCTAATGTCCTCGGCAGGTTGGAACCCGTTACGTCCTGAATGGACACCTGCTGTCTTCGGCGATGTGGACTTATCTCAAGTCCATGTGCATTCTAGCACATAAAATATATGATGTCAACCAAAAAATCCGGATTAAGCAAATCTGACAGGATTCAGCTTCACACCCGGTCCCATCGTAGAGGTCAGGGTGATGCTTCTTAAATACTGTCCCTTTAATGTGCTCGGTCTTGCCTTAATGATCGCATCGATAACGGTCTGGAAGTTGTCCGCTAACTGTTCCTCGGTGAAAGAAACTTTACCAATCGGCACGTGAATAATATTCGTCTTGTCTAATCTGTATTCGATCTTACCGGCTTTAATATCCTTAACAGCCTTGGTTACGTCCATTGTAACGGTTCCTGCCTTCGGGTTCGGCATCAGGCCCTTCGGACCCAATACACGGCCTAAACGTCCTACAATACCCATCATATCCGGTGTTGCTACGACAACGTCGAAATCAAACCAGCCTTCATTCTGGATTCTCGGAACTAATTCTTCCGCGCCGACAAATTCTGCGCCTGCTGCCTCTGCCTCTGCTGCCTTATCGCCTCTTGCGAATACCAGAACTCTTACCTGCTTGCCGGTTCCGTGCGGCAGTACAACCGCGCCACGGATCTGCTGGTCTGCGTGACGTCCGTCACAACCCGTTCTGATATGCAGTTCAACAGTCTCGTCAAATTTTGCGCTTGCTCCGCTTTTAACCAAAGCGATCGCGTCTGCTGTTTCATATAAAGCAGCACGGTCAATCTTTTTGGCTGCCTCTGCGTATTTCTTTCCTCTTTTCATTGTAAGACCTCCTTTAATCAACTACCTGGATGCCCATACTTCTTGCCGTACCGGCGATCATGCTGATTGCTGCCTCTAAAGAAGCCGCATTCAGGTCTGGCATCTTGGTCTCTGCGATTTTCTGAACTTCTGCCCGGGTAATCGTTGCTACCTTGTTCTTATTCGGAACGGCAGAACCGGATTCAATCTTACATGCTTTCTTCAGCAGAACTGCTGCCGGCGGAGTCTTGCAGATGAAGCTGAAACTTCTGTCATTATAAACTGTGATAACGACCGGAATGATCATACCCATCTGATCCGCTGTTCTCGCGTTGAATTCCTTGGTGAACTGTACAATGTTAACGCCATGCTGTCCCAATGCAGGACCAACCGGCGGTGCTGGCGTTGCCTTACCAGCTGCAATCTGTAATTTAATGTATCCTGTTACATTCTTTGCCATTTTCGGCACCTCCTTGTGGTAATATCGGAAAGACGTATCCTCCCACTCTGCTACATTTTCTTAACCTCTGCGAAGCTCAGCTCTACAGGGGTCTCTCTGCCAAACATATCAACATAAATCGTGACAGTTTTTTTGTCCTCATCGATCCGGCGGATAATCCCGACCGTACCGGCCCATGCGCCGCTTACAACGGTGACGGAATCTCCGATCGCGAAATCGATCACGACGGTAGGCTCCTTGTAAATACCCAGGTTCACCATCTCCTGTTCGGTCAGGGGAACCGGCTTGGAACCGGGGCCTACAAACCCGGTCACACCGCGGGTATTTCTTACAACATACCAGGTATCGTCATTCATGAACATCCTGATCAGGACATAGCCCGGAAACAGTTTCTTCTGGGATACCTTAGATACGCCGTTTTTCACTTCCACTACATCTTCCAGCGGTACGGAAACCTCCAGGATCTGATCTTCCAGGTGTCTGTTCTCGATTGTCTTTTCAATGTTGGCTTTTACTTTGTTCTCATAACCTGAATAAGTATGGACTACATACCAGTGTGCTTCTGCCATAATCATCTGCTCCATTCTACACAACCATTAGGGATTAAACGATCAGATCCAGACCTAACTGGATGATCATATCCAAAACCTTGATGACTGCACCCAACAATACGGAAATAACGACAACTGCAGTAGTCTGTTTTACGACAGACATCCGGTCCGGCCAGATAATCTTTTTGAACTCGGCTTTCACTCCCTTAAAGAAGCTCTTCTTCGGTTCTTTATTACCTTTTTTGGACTTTTTGGCTGTCTCAGGCTTTTTCTGGTTCGCGACCTGTTCGATCGTAATCTCTTCGCTCATTGACTACCTCCATGATCTCCTGTTACTTGGTTTCCTTGTGTAATGTGTGTGACTTGCAGAACTTACAATATTTCCTGGTCTCCATTCTCTCGGGATGGGTTTTCTTATCCTTGGTCATATTGTAATTTCGCTGCTGACATTCTGTACATGCCAATGTGATCTTTACGCGCACAACCTTCCACCTCCATATTTTTTGTGTGTTTTATGCCTCCTAAAAATAGGCATAAAAAAAAGACTTCTTCCATCGCTCCCATACTATATCACAGCTAACGGGCAGAAGTCAATCTTTTTTTTCATTTATTTCCGGATTTCTCCTGTAAATCGCTATAAACCGCTGCCAATGGCGATCGCCGCATAATAAACTTCCTGTACGCCCGCCGCCCGCAGCAGCTTCGCGCAATGGTCCGCCGTACTGCCTGTCGTATAAATATCATCGATCAGAATCACCCTCGACACTGCCGCGCACTTCTCCGCGTCCACCGCAAACGCGTTCTTTAAGTTTTCCCGGCGTTCCTGATTGCTCATCTCTTTCTGCGGCTTTGTCTCTCTGATCCGATAGATCAGATCCTTCCGCACTTCATATCCGCCTTCCAAGGCAATCGCGTCCGCCAGCAGCTCGGCCTGATTATAGCCCCGCAGCTTTTTCTTCTTATTATAAATCGGTACCGGAACCAGAATCTCTGCCTTCCAGAACGGGCGGCGCTTTTCCATCGCTTCCGCCATAAATTTCGCGAAAAACGCTGCATTTTCCCGTTTATTTTTATATTTGAAGTCATATATTGCCTGCCGGATGCAGCGGTCATATGCAAATGCCGCCACCCCCTGCTTATAATAATGCTTGTGTGCGAGACAGTCATAACAGTATTCTTCCGTCTCTGATTCCAGTTGTTTTCCGCACCGCAGACAATAGGGTTCTGTAATGACCGGCAATTGTTTTCTGCAAGCTTCATGCACAACGGTTCCCAGCGACAGCTTTTTCCCGCACACCGGACAAGTCAGCGGATAACAGGCCCGGATAAGCAGTTCTTTTCCAAGGAGCAGTTTTCGTTTCAATTCCCGTCTGTCCAAATCCGCATTCCTTCCTCCTGCTGTTCCCGGATCCGGTTCTGCAGGCTGCTGTAGCGCTTATGTTCCCCCGCGTTTTCGATCATTGCGGCTACCGTACTTTCAATCCCGACCAGACAGACGCATTTTTTGGCCCGCGTTACCGCCGTATACAGAATATTTCGGTTCATCAGCATAGACGGACCTGATAATACGGGAATGACCACTGCCGGATATTCGCTCCCTTGGGATTTATGTACCGTCACCGCATAGGCTAACTCCAGTTCTTCCAGATCTTTGAAGCTGTATACCACATACCGGTTATCGTCAAATTCCACTTCCATCAGTTCAGTCGTCGGGTTGATGATCCGTATGATCCCCATATCGCCGTTAAAAATGCCGGTTCCCCGTTCCAGTACGATTCCGTGTCTGCCGCGCTTTTCCCATTCGATCTGGTAATTGTTCCGGATCTGCATGACCTTGTCGCCTTCCCGGAAAATCACATCTCCCTGTTCCCGTTCTTCTTTTCCCGGCTCCGGCGGATTCAATTCCCGCTGCAGAATCCGGTTCAGGCTTACGGTACCCAGGTTCCCTTTCTTCGTAGGAGACAGCACCTGAATCTCCGCGATGCCGGCCTGTACGTATTTCGGTAGTTTTTCCCGGACCAGCGTAACGATCACGCCCGCGACCCGGCTGGCCTCTTCCCGTCTGATGAACAGAAAATCCTTCGCCCTGGTCAGATCTACCATTTCGCCCCGATTGATTTGATGCGCGCTTGTTACAATATCGCTCTGCGTTGCCTGCCGGAAAATCCGGTTGAGTTTAACAACCGGAAAGCAGCCGGAATCAATGATATCTTTCAGTACCCTTCCCGGTCCCACGGACGGGAGCTGATCCACGTCTCCTACCAGGATCAGGCGGGTTCCGACAGAGATCGCCCGAAGCAGGGAATGCATCAGGAAAATATCCACCATCGACATTTCATCGATGATCAGCACCTCTGTTTCCAACGGATTCATTTCATTCCGCTCAAATCGGATCGGTTCGCCTTCCTCCATTCCGCCGGACAATTCCAGCAGACGGTGTATGGTCTGCGCTTCATATCCGGTAGTCTCCGTCATACGCTTTGCCGCGCGTCCGGTAGGCGCCGCCAGCCGGATTTCTTTCTCTTCGTTTTCAAAATACCGGATGATCGCGTTGATCGTAGTCGTCTTTCCGGTACCGGGTCCGCCTGTGATCACCAGGATCCCGTGTGTTGCCGACTGAAGAACCGCCTGTTTCTGTTCTTCTTCCAGCGTCATGCCCAGTTCCCGCTCTATGACAGGCAACAGCCGGTTTACCTGATCCTGGGATTCTTCAAATGAATGGTTCAGATCTAACAGCATCCGCGCCACATTTAATTCTGTATAATAATAGGTAGAAGCATAAATAAGGTCATTGCCTTCTTCTTTTTTTACTATGATCTTTCTCTGGATGCTTAAATCCATCAGATGCGGTTCCAGTTCCAAATCTTCCAGATTCAGCAGTTCACACACGCGAAGCCGAAGCTGTTCCTTCGGCAGATAGGTATGCCCGTCATTGCTTGCCTGCAGCAGCACATGACTGATCCCACTCTGAATCCGAAAATCCGAATCCGCCGCAACGCCGATCCGTCTGGCGATCTCATCCGCGATCCGAAAGCCGATCCCCTGTATCTCCTCTGCCAGCCGATAAGGATTTTCTTCCAATACCTGCTGAACCCGGTTTCCGTACTGCCGATAGATCTTCAGACCCATCGTAGCCGTGATCCCATATTTCTGCAGATACATCATCACCGAACGCATATCCCGTTTTTCTTCCAGCTGCTCCGCGATATCCATCGCTTTGGCCAGACTGATCCCCCGGACCTCCGCCAGCCTTTCCGGCTCCTCTTCCACAATCCGCAGCGCTTCTTCCCCGAACTTCTGCACGATCCGGTCCGCCAGCTTCATGCCGACCCCTTTAATGGCGCCGGACCCCAGATAGCGCAAAATCGCCTCTTTGTCCTCAGGCATCCGCAATTCATAGGAAGAAACCCGGATCTGCGCATCATAAACAGGGTGAATGACCACATCTCCGGAGATCTGTGCGTATTCACCCTCGTTAATGGACTGCAGAACGCCGACACATACATGTTCTTTCTGTCCTTCTATGAAATTAAAAACCGTATATCCATTTTCCTCATTCCGGAAAACGATTCTGTCTACGTATCCGGTAACTGTTACCATGTACCTTCAAAACCTTCCTACTCTAACGTACCGTTCATAAACTCCACATATCTGCCGGTACCGATGGCAACCGCTGTCATGGGATCTTCCGCCGTTACCGTATTGATCCCCGTCTTCGACTCGATCAGTTCCTCCAGTCCCCGCAGCAGACAGCCGCCGCCGGTCAGGACGATCCCCCGGTCCGCAATATCCGCAGCCAGCTCCGGCGGCGTATTTTCCAACACGCCATGGATCGCTTCGATGATCTGGCTGACAGACTCCCGCAGCGCTTCCTCTACCTCCTCGGATGTCACCGTAATAATCTTCGGAAGCCCGATGACCAGATTCCGGCCCCGCACTTCCATCGACTTGACCTCCGGCTGCTTGTATACCGTTCCGATCTGAATCTTGATCTCCTCCGCGGTCCGCTCTCCGATCAGCAGATTATGTTTCTTTCTCATATAGCGGACAATGGCCTCATCAAAATCATCGCCTGCCACTTTAATAGAAGCGCTTTCCACCGTACCGCCCAGTGAGATCACAGCAATATCCGTTGTGCCGCCGCCGATATCCACGATCATATTGCCGCAGGGCTTGGAAATGTCGATTCCCGCTCCAATCGCAGCCGCAATCGGTTCTTCAATGATCTGTACTTCTCTCGCGCCCGCTTCGTAAGTCGCGTCTTTCACCGCCTTCTCCTCAACCTCGGTCGCCCCACTGGGTACGCAGACACTGATCCGCGGCTTCTTATACGTCTTCTTTCCTACAGCCTTCTGGATAAAATACTTGACCATCTTTTCCGTAACCTGATAATCCGAGATCACACCCTGCCGCAGCGGACGCACCGCAACGATATTCCCTGGCGTTCTTCCGATCATCAGTCTGGCTTCTTCTCCGATCGCCTTGATCTTATTGGAATCCCTGTCAAACGCAACGACAGACGGCTCCTTTAAAACAACGCCTTTTCCTTTTATATAAACCAGCACGCTGGCCGTTCCCAAATCAATTCCAATATCTGTTACTAGCATACAGACTCCTCCAAAAAACATCTCAGTTTGTATTATACTTCAAAATCAGAATATTATCTATAGCTTTTTTCAAATATTTTTCTAAGACTTTCCAAGAATTTTCTTTATTTTTTCACACGTTTTTCACATTTAAACAGTATGCTATGAAAGCACTCATCGCAATATAGTGCTACATATAACTAACTCCCCCTATGTTAGTTATATCATTTTTTCATACTCACGCCTAGTGTCTTCCCCCTATAGACACTAGGCACCCCCTTTATTGATATTCAGAGTCTCACAGACGAGATTCTTTTTTATTACACAGAAATACAAACCGGTAAAATAAGGATGCGACAAGGCGATGCTTGTAGTTTTTTGTAAAATTTCTGTGAAATTTTTTATATTCTTCTCTAGTAAGGACACATTTTAGACACAATTTATTGATATGATAACTATGTATCCTCGTTCAGAGGGTATATTACTTAACATTTTCATAACTCTGCTGGGAGGCCACAAACCTCCCAGCATCCCCCTTTTAACATAGGGATA
>CANQSA010000020.1 GCA_947626415.1 uncultured Lachnospiraceae bacterium | reverse complement strand
CACGTTCAATGAGAAAATGCGAAAACCTATAAAAAGTTATGTTTTCTGCAAGCATTTCTAATTCCCAAACCAAGGGCGTTTGATAAGATATAAAAATTTTTGAAAAATTCTAAATCCCCCCCAACCTTACAAAATTGTAATCAAAAAGTCATTTGCGTGTCACCCGGATATGGTAGTGTGAAGGAGACATCACAAAATCATACAGAAATGAAGCGATGTGATGATACGGAAACGCTTCGGATTGGAGAATATATGGAGATTTTACGAGTAGAAAATCTGGTAAAGACATACGGAACCGGCGCAAATCAGGTAACGGCGCTGGATCATGTATCTTTTTCCGTAGAAAAAGGGGAGTTTGCGGCAATCATCGGACCGTCGGGTTCCGGCAAGTCGACGCTGCTGCATATTCTGGGCGGCGTTGACGAACCCACTTCGGGCAGGGTATTCATGGACGGGCAGGACGTATACGCACAGAATGAAGAAAAGCTTGCCATATTTCGGCGGCGGCAGGTGGGACTGATCTATCAGTTTTACAATCTGATTCCGGTACTGAATGTGACAGAGAATATGACGCTGCCCGTGCTGCTGGACGGCAGAGAGGTCAATGAAGAACGGTTGCAAGAAATGTTGGAGATCCTGGGACTGCGGGGAAGGGAAAAGCATCTGCCTAATCAGCTGTCCGGCGGACAGCAGCAGCGGGTATCTATCGGACGGGCGCTGATGAATGCGCCGGCGGTCGTACTGGCTGATGAGCCCACCGGTAATCTGGACTCTAAAAACAGTCAGGAGATTGTGGAGCTGCTGAAATTTTCCAATAAAAAATATAATCAGACGCTGATTGTCATTACCCATGATGAGAACATTGCGCTGCAGGCGGACCGGATCCTTTCCATAGAAGACGGGAAAATCGTGAAAGATGAGGTTATACGGTTATGAACATTTTAAATCGGGTAACCATTCAGAATCTAAAGAAAAATAAAACACGGACACTGGTGACGATTGTGGGGATCTTGCTGTCAGTGGCGATGTTTACGGCAGTGACGGCCAGCATTTCCAGTATGCAGAATTTTGTGCTGCAGGTGGAAATCGAAGCGGACGGAACCTGGCAGGGCCATATAAAAGCGGCGGACAGAGAACAGATCAGCCGGATTCAAGCGGACGAAGCGGTAGAACAGGCCGCAATTCTTCAAAATATCGGGTATGCGAAAATTGAAAATGTGGATGCCAAGAAACCATATCTGTTTTTAATGGGACTGGAAACAGATCCCGGAGACCTGCTTGCGATTCATATAACGGAGGGCAGAATGCCCGAAACGGACACAGAAATTTTGCTGCCGGAACATTTATATACCGGCGGACAGGCGGAATATCAGCTGGGGGATCGGCTCACTTTGGACGTGGGGAAACGGCAGGCAGACGGCGAAATACTGGGACAGGACAGCGGTTATCTGGACCGGGAAGAAACCCTGGAGGTGGAACGGACTGAGACCTATACGGTGGTCGGATTCTGCGAACGTCCATCCTTTGAACCTTATGAGGCGCCGGGCTATACAGCATTGACCGGTTCGGCCGGAAACGGGATCGCGGCGCTGCCGGAAGAAGATTCCGAGCCTTCTTATGAGGCATATGTGTGCCTGCATCAAATGCGTGAAATTCAAAACTGGCTGAACACAGAATTTGCGGACTGTGACAGTGAAGTACACATGGGATTGCTTCGGCTGAACGGCGCTTCGGACGAGACCGGGTTTAATCACGTGCTTTACGGAATGGGAGCCATTTTAATGGCGTTAATTATGTTCGGCTCGATTTCTCTGATCTATAACGCGTTTTCCATTTCCGTCAGTGAACGGGTGAAACAGTTCGGACTTCTTAAATCTGTCGGCGCAACGAAAAAGCAGATCCTACACAGCGTATTGTTTGAGGCACTGGTGCTATGTGCTGTGGGAATTCCGTTCGGACTACTGGCAGGGATCGGCGGAATCGGCATTACGTTCCGTTTTGTAGGATCTCTGTTTGAGGAATTTATCAACAGTACCGTCAAACTGCAGATCCATGTTTCACTCGGGGCGGTGCTGATTGCGGTTGTCGTCAGTCTGGTCACGGTTCTGATCTCCGCGTGGCTGCCGGCGAGGAAAGCAGTGAAGATTTCCGCGATTAGCGCGATCCGGCAGACTGCGGATGTAAAGATTACAGGGAAGAAAGTGAAAACCGCGAAGCTGACCCGGACGCTCTTCGGATTTGAGGGGATGCTGGCAAGCAAAAATTATAAACGCAACAAGCGGCGTTACCGGGCTACCGTGCTGTCTTTGTTCATGAGTATCGTCCTGTTTGTTTCTGCAGACAGCTTCTGTACTTATATGCTGCGTTCCCAGGACTTTTTTGACAACGGGCAGTCCTATGATCTGAGTCTGTATATTCATCGGAACAGTCTGAATAAGATCAAAACATTGGATGATCTGAACAGTGCGCTTGAGCGGTGCGAGCATGTGAAAGCATCCACTTACGATATTTATGCGGATGCAAGCAATGGTTATAGCGTATATCTGGATAATGACTGCGTGGATCCGACCTATCTGGCGGAGCAGGGCCAGCCGGATTTCCTGGAGGCGTCGCCGGATCCCGGAGAAAACCGGATGTTTGCCCAACTGATCTTTATCGAAGATGGGGTGTACCGGGAATATCTGAAAGAACAGGGGTTGGATGAAGCAGTATATATGAGTACGGAGCAGCCGAAAGCGGTGGCAATGGATTTTGTACAGTTATGGAGCGGCGAACAGCAGCGATATATCAATTATCGGGGAATCAGCCGGTTTCCGGCAGCGGCGACGCTATATCGTATGGATGAAGAAATGGAAACGATAAAAGAGGAACGAAGCCTGGAAATCGGAACCAGTGTGGAGCGGGGACCATGGTTTATGGGAATCGATTACGGAACCGTATTTCTGATGTATCCTTACAGCGCGATCGGAACTGTGCTGGGAAAGGAATACGAACCGGGCGTGAGTACGAAGGCAAACTACGGGAATTTTTATATCCAGGCAGAGGATGCGAAGCTGGCGCAGCAGGAGGCGGAGCAGGTGCTCCGATCTCTGGGGATCGACTATTCCTCCTCTAATCGGGCGGAAAATATCAGATCCAATTGGGCGCTGGTAACTGCCGTTACCGTATTTGCCTATGGTTTTATCGTCCTGATTTCTCTGATCGCGCTGGCAAATGTATTCAATACTATTTCTACCAATATCCGGCTCAGACGGCGGGAATTTGCAATGCTGCGTTCCGTAGGAATGACACGGAAAGGCTTCCGGAAAATGATGAACTTTGAATGTCTGCTGTACGGCAGCAAGGGACTTCTGTATGGAATTCCGGCAGCGCTGTTTGCCACATGGCTGATGTATCGGGCCATCAATGCGGGCGCAATGATGCCGTATCTGTTTCCGTGGAAGAGTCTTACCATTTCTGTTATCTGCGTGTTTGGCGTAGTGTTTGCCACCATGCTGTACGGAATGCATAAGGAGGAAAAGGAAAATACTATGGATGCGCTGCGAAATGAGAATCTGTAAAAGGGCTGCAGCCTGCGATATGGCGGCAGAATAATTGGAAATAGAAATGTAAGAGGAAAACGGGAAGGGCAATATGCTCCTCCCGTTTTTTAATAAAATATGATTGACAAAAAGAGACTAATATGATATTTTATGAATAAACAATGTGTGAATAATTAAAATGAAGATAGCGAATAGAAAAAGCGTATGAGAGAAATATTAGCAAGAAAAAAGTAAAAAATAAATCTTACAATAGAACTTTATATTGAAAAATAAAATATTCATGTTATAATGGAGGTAAATGTATGGGTAGAAAAGATATCGCAGCGAAGGCATACCTGCGGGACAACGCGGTCTTTGCCGATCTGGTCAATGTAGCGCTCTACGGCGGAGAACAGCGCGTCTCTCCAGAGGACCTGACGGAAATGGATACGAACGAGGTTCTGCTGCAGGATGCAGCGGAGAACGGCGTGCCTGCCGCGCAGCGGTTCCGGGACGGACTCAAGCTGCTGTCGCATATGTGCGACGGCAGACAGGAGTATTTGATCCTGGGGATTGAGCCGCAGTCGCTTATCCGGTTTTCGGGGGATCTTGCGAATATCAGAGCGATCGCGGAGACGGACCCGGGATTTCATAACATGAGCCGGGAGGCGGCGCAGCTGGTGAATCTGTATACCAATGCGGGATTAAAGTATATTGAGAAGGAAGGAGGACGTGTGGATATGTGTCAGGCAATGATTGATCTAAAAGAGGAAGGCAGACAGGAAGGACTTGCCGAAGGAAGACAGGAAAAGTGCATTGAAATTGCAAAGACGTTACTGGATGCGCTGGATGCAGAAACAATCGCCCGGAAGCTGAAGCTGCCGCTGGAGACTGTGCTGGAGTTACAGAAAAAAGAGTTTGGAAACTAAAAACAATAGTGGAAAATAAGGGCAGGGCAGAAATCGCAGCGGCGTGATTTCTGCCTTATTTTTTGCAGAAAAAATGCCGGCGATATTATATTTATTTATATACGAAAAAACAGATTAAAAACCACGGGCGTGTGAAAAGAAGGTGAAAACACTTTTGTGCAAAGTGCCGGATATTTTATACGAAAATACGATAGATTTAGCGCTTGCATCTGATATATTACACAAAAAAACAAATAAAATTTGTACAACTTGCCAAAACAAATTTTGGCAGTGATGTGGAAATAAAACATTATTGACAAAAAAATATAATTGCGCTATGATAAAACAAATTAAATTTGGATAAAGTTTCTTGAAGTGAGGGGCGATATGGGACAGGGACTCCGGCGAATGAGAAAGATTGAGCTGATGGAGCTGCTTTTGGAACAGGAAAAGGAGATCGAACGGCTGACGGCAGAAAATGAGAAACTCAGGAAACAGGTTACGGTCCGGAAAATCCGCATGGAAAAAGCGGGTTCTATTGCGGAAGCGGCCCTGCAGCTGTCGGGGATTTTTGAAGCAGCGCAGCGCGCGGCGAACTTATATGTGAACTCAGTCAGACCGGAAACAAAAGGTGGAGTTGAAATTGAAGGCAGAACAGAGAGAAAACCGTCCGACGATACCGGAAATTGAGAATGAACTGGATCGCCTGAGGATAAAGCACAAACGAAGAAACGGCGTTGTCTATGTGCTGATCGCCGCCCTTCTTGCAGCAGCTCTGATTATTCTTGCAACAAATCTCTGGTTTCCGGTTTTAAAGATCGTGGGAACCAGTATGCAGCCTACGATAGAGAGCGATGAAGTCGTATTGTGCAGCAGTATTTTTTCAAAAGTGGAACGGGGCGACGTGATCGCTTTTTACAATAATGACAGAATTTTGGTCAAACGGGTATTGGGATTGCCGGGCGACACCGTTAATATTGACAGCGCCGGCGTTGTCTCCGTTAACGGAGAACCGCAGACGGAGACATATGTGTTGGCGTTATCCCTGGAACCCTGTGACATAACATTTCCGGTCCAGGTACCAAATGACGCATATTTTGTACTGGGAGACCGAAGAACAACATCTATGGATAGTCGAAGTGAATCGATCGGCATGATCACCGAAGATAAGGTGGTCGGAACGGTTCTTTTTCGCGTATGGCCATTTAATAAGCTGAGCCCGATTGCATAACGGGGAGGTGTAGTTTTCGTGGAGAAAGAAAGGAAGACTGCTTTGCGCAGCCGGTTTATCCGAAACAACAGAAAACGGCATATTTTACAGATGGCAGCGATGTTCTTTGCGATTGCAGTAGGAATACCGGTACTTTATTTTTGCCTTGTTCCCGCGCACGCAGCCGGAGAAGCGAAATTTATCTTTTTTGATAACGGTCTGGCAGGCTATGATAAAGTGGAATATTCTACGAACGGCGGAACGAGTTACACGGAGATGCAACTGTTGTCTGAAAAGTATTCGAGTGGATTGGATAATACTGCTTTGGAAGCGCTTGGTCTGACCGAAGCGGAGCATATCAATCCGGCCTATACCTATGTGACGGATGTAGAGATTGAGCCGGGAGAGGAAATCATCTTCAAAGGAACCGACAGCGGAACGGTATATGATACCACAAGTAACTATCAGCCGAACAGCGCCAGCCGTGAATGGGGCTATGACTATGAGGATTTTGTATGGACCAGTGCGCCCCAGAAGATCAATGCGGACTGGGATTGCTACTATGCGCCCGCGCTGGCAATGCAGTACAAATATAATGGCTCTAAAACGGTAAATGGAGAGACAGTCTGGAATGATTTTATTAAAAATGTTAAGTGGGCAGATTATCAGCCGACAGATATTTTAGAGGCAAGTAAGCAAAAAACAGTTGCTTTGAATCTGGCAGACTGCCTTAAACAATATAATTATCTGAACAACGATTTTACCAAAACGATTTCTTTTACAGATTCTGCAGCGGATGAATTTCGGGTTATCGGAACGGAGGACGCGCCGATTACCTATGAAGAAGAGACAAATATCTATACACCTGCCGCAGGAAGCCCGGAAGTAACGCTTACAATGAAGCTGAAAACTGCAGGAGCAGGAAGCAGTACGGAAAATGCAATTCAGATTATTCCAAAGACAGCCGGAAAACTGCGCGTGTATGCAAGCTCCGCGGTCGGTACCGAAGTTGAGAATAAACTGCAGGTATTAAGCGGTACCGGTGAGCAACCTCTATCAGAGGATATTGAAGTATATGATTTTTCGGTTATAGCAGATACAGAATATTATCTTGCAGGAACGCAGTCAGTTTATATTTATGATATTGAGATTTTAGACGAGGATGAAAGCAGTGTAGTGAAGTTATCTGACTGTATTCAGACAGGGACCGGAGTCGGGACTCTTTCGGAACCGGTTTCTTATAAGGATTCAGATACCGGAACAGAATATGTAATAGAAAAAGACGCACAGGTTCGGATACAGTCCTCCGGGATTACCTTGGAGACAGCAGAGATAACGATTACACCCAGTGCGTTGGGAGAATTATCGGTTACCGGAAGCGTAAGTTCCTTATCGGACGATCAAGAAAATGAATTGACCGCAGGAACAGAGGGCACATATACGGTACATACCGGTCTTTCGTATAAATTACAGGGAAGTGAGATCAGTAAAATCCAGATTATCTATCCGATGATTACGGATAAGATGGATACGAGCAATTTAAGAGATAAAGAGAAAGAAGTAATTCTAGAGGCAGGAGAACACCTGGATAAGAATAAAAAATTTACTATTATTGCCGGAACAGAAGCAGAAAATTCTGATGTACGAATTGATTCAAATGGATATATAAATTTGCGGGGAAGCAGCAAAAATTATCCGGGATTAGAACGTTCTATCAGATTTACTGCAGGAGGATCGGGCTATGTAACGATTATGGTGCGTAAAGGAAATTCAGGAAGGAATCTTCGCCTTTTTAAAATTGTTGATGGGGAAAAAGAAACTGTTTCTTCCACTTCCGGCGGCACTGCTACAGTAACAACATATACGCTTTATTTTGATACGAGCGGAGTCTATTATATTGATTGTCAAGGCGGGGGCATTACTGTTTCAGATATTCAGGTAACCTCCTACGGTTATGCGGTTACCTCCGGTTTTGTAGCTCCGGAAGACGGAACGAACAGAACTTTTACAGGATATACCTATACAATGGAAGGAAAATGCGGCAAAGTAAATGACTGCAATACAGTTGGAAATGACAGTCAGGCAGCCGGTGCTGAGGGTTCTTATGCGGAAACCGATGGAATCCTTAACACGTTTACCGGTAAGACGTATCGCGCAACCGCAACATTTTATGACTATTATTCGGATTGGGAATTGACCGGGACGCAGCTGAATGAGAGAAAAGGAGAATACTATACACAAAACGAAAACGATCAGACATATCGAACCTCCCAGACCGGGCACAACAATGCGCTTGTAACTTATGCAGAAGGGTCAAATACACTTTCTTACGCATATCAGGGGGATTTGTGGAATCAGGCGATTGGTGATTATTATAATGATCCAAATATAGATGCGTTATATTTTGGCTCCAACAGTTGGTTTACCGGGGAAGGAAGATATAATGAGTCAGACCGGTATGGCACTACAATATTTGACTGGCGTGATGGAGGATATAAACAATATATCACTTGGGAACATGATGGTGACAAAAAATATTGGTTCTATCGGCGCCCGGAAGAAAGGGAATATCTGAATAATTTAAAAACGGGATTCGATAATCCTTCTCATGGATTTTCTAACAGCAGAGGTGTTTCGGGACTGTTAACAGAAGACAGCAATAATGAACAGATCAAATTGAAAAATTCTACGAAAGAAGTTCCTTATTTTAATCAGGACTTTTTGGAAGGCAGCAACGAAAAAAATGCGGTTTACGGAAAAGTATATAATGATGTTATTTTTGATTTTAAATTGAATGAGAGCACCGGTTATTATGAGTATGACAGTACCAAGGCGGAATATGCGACAAGGCTCACCAGAAATACAAGGCAAAAAGACAGTTACTATATGCAGTATACGGGGAATGGCGTAACTAAGGCAGACCAAAGCAGTGGAACGACATATCAGTTTTATCCGTTTAATTCCACTGCCGCTAACGAAACCTTCTATAATGAAAATCTGATGTTTGGCATGAAGCTGGATATTCCGATCGTTACATATAAAAATGCGGAAAACCGGTCCGGAATTTTTAAATTTTCCGGAGATGATGACGTATGGATCTTCATTGGAGAAAAAGCGGCGGACGGCTCTGTTACAAATGGTGCTCTTGCATTGGATATCGGCGGTACCCACGGCGCGACCGGAGGGGTGCTGGATATGAAGACGGGATATGCGGTTGTCGGCTCGACCTATGAAAGCGGGACGGGAGATATATCCACCGATAATGAAGGAAATGCAATGAAGGAAGCTGCTACGGATATAGAGAAGGCGGCGTTTGCGATTGCTACTATGGATGGCGTACACGCAACAAGCGATTTTATAGATGTTCCGGCGGCCAGTTTCTTTGATGATAAATATGCGGCTTCCGGTCAATATAAAGCAGAAGTTGATGAAGCCAATAATCGCTATATTGTTACCCTGAAGGGGGAAATTACAACTGCCGACGGAAAGAAGACAATCGTTAATTCCGGAGAAGAAAAGGAAGTAGCTTTCGTTCTGAAAAATGTAAAAGAGGCCGTTGGCATTACAAGCGGCGCCGGCGATGACGCAGGCACATTGGCATTGGATCTGTCGATCTACTATATGGAACGTGGATTAAACAGTTCAAACTTTAAACTTGCCTTTTCATTTGCGGAAAATACAAATCGGGAAGTGGAGAAACTTTGGACCGATCATGCGTTTCAGCAGCATGAAGGCGGTAAGGTAACCGTAGACCTCTATCAAGAGATGGTTACAGATGCATCAGTCGGGACACCGGCTGAGGTTACAAATGATAAGATGACAGTTCGTTCTTCTGTCTACAATAGTGGTGAAAAAATCGATCATACGGTATCGGTGGAACCTGATGATCCTGTCAGTGTGGATGTCGATGTGGGGGACGATACAAAATCCCTTGTTCTGACCTTAAACGGAATCAAGCTGACGAAGACGGTTTATGACATTTTTAAAGACGATCTGAGTTTGCAGATCACAAACGGTGCTGACCCCATTGAACCCGATGAAAACGGATATCTTTCGGTTCAACCGGGTACAAGGGTGACGGCCTCGTTCAAAGCAGTTACAACTACGCTGGCAGGATCCTCAGACCATAAGCAGGAAAGTGGCGATACAACCGATCGATGGACGATTGTAAGTACAAACGGCTGGCTGCTGGAGTCCTATCCGCTTAACGGAACAGAACTTGCAGAAGACAATCTGACTGCCGGAAATACAACGGAAGTAGAAGATGCAGCAGAATTGTCTAACGGTTCAGATGTCCGATTTATTTTTATTGATAATCCAAGTAATGCCTATAATGGAGCTACAACAGAGCATTTATTTACGATCTGTACCGTAAACAAAGCGGACGAAGTAACAATCTCAACAGATGTAAGCCAAAGTACAAGTAACCCAGGAATCCGGCCGTTGTTTTATTTGAGAGATGTCTGGAACGGTCTGCTGGATATGCCGGAGGTATTAAACACTTCGTCTGATGCGGATAAGTATTTAGTTGCTGATAACTTTGGAGGTACCGGACATGCACTTACCGATTATTCGGTTAAGGAGAGTACGGATATCGATAACTATTATATCAGCATGGTTGCTACCGGTAAGAAAGATCAGGTTCCATTTAATGGTACAAATAATAAAGTTATCAGCCCGATCACTTTTACGGACACGCCGATTACCTTAACGACTACAGTTCAAAAGATCTATGAGGATGTAGCGTTAGATAATACAAATGAGTGGCAGCATATTTGGGAGAATCTGGCGAACAGTATCCCGATTGCAGGGCATAATTATCTGCTGACCTATTATATCAGCGGAGAAGTTGTTTCGGATTCTACGGTTCAAGATGGCGGATACAGTACTAAGTATTACTACACAGATATTAACGGTAATCGGATTGCACCGGTATATCCGGTAACAAAAACGGTTACAGAGAGCGGCGGCGGGACGGAAAATGTTTCTTTATATCCGTTTGAATACAGCGGTCTCACCTACCGAATCCAGATCGTGAACACGCCGCTGACGGAACTGAACCTGAAAAAGGAGTGGTATCCGGCCATCCCGCCAGATGGAAGCGCAACGATTGCGATTTACCGAGGGAAGCAGGATACGCCGGGCGGCTCGATCACAACGCCTGAATTGTATAAAACCCTTACTTTTAAGGGAGACGGCGTTTACGAAGGGGAAGAAAAAGTATCTGGAGACTTATGGAGTTATAAGTTGTCGGATTTGCCGCTGTACGATATCGATGGTAAAAAATACATTTATTGCGGTGTTGAGACTGACTATACACCACAGGATGCGACGACTAGCTATCATGTATCGTATAGTCCCAAACATACGGTTTCAATAGATCCCGGAGGAGGCGGCGGACCAACATCAGCATACTTGTTTGAGGACACGGACGGAGATGCTTTTGAGGATAATTCCCAGACACTGACGGTTACAAATAGGCTGCATGTCGATACGGAATATATCCTGAAAGTCGTAAAAACAGAGTATGATCCCACGGGCACGGCGGTCTCGGCAAAGCCGATTAAAGGTGCGACATTCGCCCTATATCAAAATATAGCAGTCGCAGGTGTGGATCCGGAATGGGAAATACTGGAGGAGCGGATTTCTACGGATGAAGAAGGCGAGATTCAGCTCACGGAGCCGTTGGAAGTGGGTAAAACCTATAAATTGGTTGAAACCCATGCGGCACTGGGCTATCAGCGTGACGGAACGGAAATCATTTTCACTGTCAGATCAGATTCGGGCGGGCTTTTGTATGATGAAGCAACCGATCTAACGCTGCAGGATGCGGAAGGTGAAACGCTCGAGAAAACCGATAATCGATTTTATGAGGGCAGTTCCTTTGATCGAACGGAAAATCTGTTGACAATCAATCTCCGTAACGAACTCTATAACATCCGGATGCCAAGCACAGGAGGAGGCGGAATCGTCTATATGATAGCAGGCAGTTTGCTGATGATACTATTGGCAATGTTTTTATTAGCCCTGACCGGGCGAAAAACCCGGCAGGAACATTTATAAAGAATAAGAGAGGTGTTATTTTATGAAAATGAAATGGATGAAAAAGGCAGTTGCATTGATCGCTGTCTTGTGTATGACAATGGTGACAGGGGCGCCGAGAGCAGAAGCCGCAGCCGCCGCTACGGACAAAGGAACAATTACAGTTACTAAGGGTGATGATGGTCAGGTTCTTACCGATAGAACCGTTGAAGTATATGCACTGTTTGACTTAGAAATGACCAGTACTACAGCTTATAAGTATACGGTAAAAGATGCATGGCTAAAGTTTTTATGTGAACAATATAATGACTATCATACTTCAGATATAGTTTATAATGAGCGTTGGGTTACTAGCCCTTCTGGTTTAAGCTCTGATGAAGCAATAGCCAAAGAAAACGCGCAGCAGGACATTGCTGAATGGATTGGAAACTTAACGGGTGTTTTAAGTGAAGGAACACATGTAAGTGAAAATGAAACCTTGCGTAAACTGGCGTCTGCACTTGAAGATGAAGTAATAAATAATAAATCAAATTACGCAACTACGTTGCAGACAGTTGCTTGGACTGACGGCACCTCTGATGGATCAAGGCAAGCGGAACTGCCTTATGGATACTACATAATTGTTGAAGTAAGCAATAGCCATGCTGCAGTTCCCGGATCTCCGCATGTTACAACTGCTCCGATTCTGGCATCTATAGATGGAACGCCAAAAGAAATACAGTTAAAAACGGATATGCCTACGCTGGAGAAAAAAATTATTGTAGATTCCGGAGACAAGGAATATTATAATTCAGCTTTAATTGGCGAAACGGTAAAATATGAGATTACAGCGTCTATTCCGGATACAACCGGTTATGAAAAAGGATATAAATATGTAATCACCGATACACTTTCAGATGGTTTAGAGTTTGTAATGGACGGCAGCGACTTGAAAGAGTTTTCCATCACAATCCAGGGATGTACCGGGGCTGGGCATGAAGATCATACCTTACAAAAAGGCACAGATTATACAGTTAAAGTTGACGGAAAGACGTTGACGATTGATCTGACAGACGAGATTGAAGAAGCAGAAAGTGCAGATAATCCTACGAAAATTGAAAAAATCAGTGAGACATGGGGACATAAGGATGGTAAGCTAATTATCACTTATTCCGCAAAAGTAACGGAGCAAGCGGTAATTGGTACAGCAGGAAATGAGAATACGGCACAGCTTCAATTTTCGAATGATCCAAAAGTAGAATGGAATGGAACAACTTATGGAGAAACCCCGGAGTCTGTCACAAAAACTTATGTAACAAAAATTCAGATTAAAAAAGTTGATAGCAGCAATGCCATACTTCCGGGAGCAGAGTTTACAATCACAGATGAAGCTACTGGAGAAGAACTTAAACTAAAATCGGACGGTGTATCAAGCGAATATAAGGTAGATGCAGATGCCGATTCATCGGAAGTGAATATAACAGCAGTTATAGGCAGTAGTGGTGAGCTTACAATCAGCGGATTAAAAGCAGGAACGTATACGATTAAAGAGACGAAAGCTCCAGATGGATATAATCCGCTGTCCAAGCCGTTTCAGATTAAAATTGAATGTACTCCGCCTGCAGATCCGGCGGCAGCATCACAAGAATGTAAATGGGCATATCAGGTTTTAGAAAATGGGCCTGCCGGAGTGACAGGGGAAACACCATCTGGAGAATTTGTATTAACAGTCGTAAACCGCAAGGGCAGTATTCTTCCGATCACAGGTGGTATCGGTACGACAATCTTCTATGTATGCGGTCTGGTTATGATCACGGGTGCGGTTGTTCTTCTTGTAGTAAAGAAGCGGTCTGCACAGAAGACATCCGGTTCCAACTAAAGCCAAATGAGATCTTATGAAAAAAATTATCTTGAATGTGCTGATCGGTTTGCTGTTCATCGGCGGAGGAGCGGTTATGCTCTATCCCGCAATCAGTAACTATATGAACGAAGGGCGGCAGTCCGATGTAATCGCAAACTATCAGCAGATGATAGACAGCGCGGGAGAAGCAGAAAGAGCAGAGGAAATGGAGAAAGCCCATGCGTATAACACAGAGGTGCTTCCCGCGCTCTCTGCGGAGGGAGCCGCGCAAATAGAACAGAATGCGGCATATCAGAGTATATTAAATCTGTCGGGTGACGGCGTGATGGGAGTGCTGGATATCGACCGGATCGATATCCACCTGCCAATCTACCATGGGACTTCGGATGCGGTCATGCAGGTCGGAGTCGGACATTTACCGGAAACCTCTCTGCCGGTAGGTGGGGAAGGAACCCATTGCGTGCTGTCTGCCCATACCGGCCTTCCGTCGGCAAAACTTTTTACAGATCTGGATGAAATGAGAGAAGGCGACATTTTTAAGATCACGGTCCTGGATGAAGTCCTGGTCTATCAGGTGGACCAGATTAAGATCGTGGAACCCGACGATACCGGCGATATGCACATTGTGGAAGGAAAAGATTATGTAACACTGTTGACTTGTACCCCGTATGGGATTAATTCCCACCGTCTGTTGGTAAGAGGGGTCAGGATTCCATATGAAGAAGCAAAAGCACAGGGGCTGCTGGCAGAAACAGACGCGGTTTTTCTGGATAAGACGCTGCTGCTGCCGTTTGCAATCGTACCTGTTGTCTTGATTTATTTTATATGGACACTTTTCAGAACGTTGCCAAATAGAAAGCGAACAGATTTAGGGAAGGAGGATTTATGACACGTAGATGGAAATACATGCTTTGCGGTATTTTATCATTGGTATTGCTGACGGCTGCTGCCTGTCCCGTTTTCGCAAAAGAAGCGCAGACAGCGGTAGAAGTCAATTTCAAGGCGTGTGATTTTTCTCCGGAGCAGCCGGATACGGATCTCTATTGTTATCAGGTGGCGGAATATGATGAAAATTCGCAGCTTGTATTTACAAAAGAGTTTGAAGCCTATGAAACGCAGCCGGAACTGTTCTTAAATGCCAATGCGTCAGAACAGCAGGAGTTGGCGGAAACGCTGGCTGCTTATGTAAAAGATAAAGAGATTTCCGGTACGGCTCATAGGGTAAATGTAACGGAAAACTATCTGGTTTCCGGTCTGACCGACGGACTGTATCTGTTTGTGATCGATTCCGTTGAAACAGAAACGGAAGTTTATAAATTTGTACCGGCTCTGTTTTTCCTGCCCGGTTTGGATGAAAGCGGCATACGGCAGGAAACGGTGTCTATTACGCCAAAGCATTCGATGGAGACCAGAGAGACAGAGACAAAATCTCCGGAAACACCAACAACGGAGAAGCCGACATCTCCCGAGCCGGGAACGGTTCCGTCTGCGCCCAACCCACCTTCAGGGGAACGGTTTCCGCAGACCGGAATGCGTCTCTGGGTTTTGGAGCTTTTGATCGGAATCGGCTGTATCATGCTAATCACAGCATGGGGAGCCGGACGAAGGCGGCCCAGAAAGACCAAAGTCATGGGGATCGCGCTGATTGCCGGTATCTGCTGCTTTGGAACAGTGGCCGGAATGTATGGGCATACCCTGATGGAGGAAAGACAAGCGGCTGTGGGAATGCAGGATATCATATCCGATATTCGCAGCGAGCAGCCTGCCGTTATGGAGGACGTTCAGAATCTGAATGCCGGCGCAAAACGGCCGGACTCCTGCCCGGCAGATGAAAATGGGTATATCGGGATTTTGGAGATTCCGGATCTGTCGTTGGAATTGCCGATTTCATCTTCCTGTACTTTGGATACCTTAAAATACACGCCGGGCTGTCTGGATGGCTGTCCGTGGAACGGTACCTTTATTCTGGGTGCGCATAACTACAGAAGCCAGTTCGGCAGAATTTCCGGTCTGGAGATCGGGAGTACGGTTACATTTACCGATATAGAGGGAATCCGTTATACCTATCAGGTGGCGGATATAACGGAGGCCGAACCGACAGAGGTACAGGCTGTCCGTGATGCAGGTCACGATATGGCGCTGTTTACCTGTAATTGGAGCGGCGCACGAAGAACAATCGTGTACTGTGATTTAAAATGACATCTTCGATTCTTTTTTTCAAATAACAGGGCGGCGTCCGTTTAGGGCGCCGCCCTACCCCTTTCCAGACCTTTTTCCATGCTTTGTGGTAAAGATAAGGAAAAACTTTTCCATTTGACACCTTTACAAGTTCGGGATTTTATGTTAGAATCCTATGCGTATTGTAAATACCAGAATATCAGACAGACGAAGAAGGAGAGAGTACCTTCTGCCCGCTGCCACAGCGAGTCCGGGACGATGAAAGCCGGGCGCAGGGACAGGATGGGAAGATCACTCCGGAGTTTCAGACTGAACGGAAGCCTCGGGCTTCTCAGTAGGGACTGACGGATTTCCTCCGTTACAGGGAGCGCATATGATGGTATGTTGTAACAGGTGGTTGCGAAGTATGTCTTCGTCCTTTTACAGGGCGGAGATTTTTCTTTTATGAAAGGAATGGAGGCAAGTATGCACGACAAAGTATCGACCGATCTTAACTTTGTTGAACGGGAAAAACAGACGGTACAGTTCTGGAAAGAAAACCATATCTTTGAAAAGAGTATGGAGCAGCGAAAGGACTGTGAGACCTATACGTTTTATGACGGTCCGCCGACCGCGAACGGCAAGCCGCATATCGGCCATGTGCTGACGCGGGTGATCAAGGATATGATCCCCAGATACCGGACGATGAAGGGCTATATGGTGCCCAGAAAGGCCGGCTGGGATACCCACGGTCTGCCGGTGGAACTGGAAGTTGAGAAGAAGCTGGGTCTGAATGGAAAAGAACAGATCGAAGAATACGGCATGGAGCCGTTTATTCATGAATGTAAGGAAAGCGTATGGAAATATAAGGGCATGTGGGAGGATTTCTCCGGCGCCGTCGGCTTTTGGGCCGATATGGATAATCCGTACGTGACCTATGACAACAATTTTATCGAATCCGAGTGGTGGGCGCTGAAGGAGATCTGGAATAAAGGGCTTCTGTATAAGGGCTTCAAAATCGTGCCTTATTGTCCGCGCTGCGGAACACCGCTGTCCGCGCAGGAGGTGGCGCAGGGATATAAGACTGTGAAGGAGCGTTCGGCGATCGTCCGGTTCCGTGTGATCGGGGAAGACGCCTATTTCCTGGCATGGACCACTACGCCCTGGACGCTGCCCTCCAATACGGCGCTGTGCGTGAATCCGGAGGAAACTTATTGTAAGGTAAAGGCAGCGGACGGTTATACCTATTATATGGCACAGGCATTGTTGGATACCGTTCTGGGCCGGTTTGCCGAGGAAGGCAGTCCCGCTTACGAGGTGCTGGAAACCTATGTGGGCAAGGATCTGGAATATAAGGAATATGAGCCGCTGTTTGCCTGTACGGGTGAGGAGACGGCCAGACAGCATAAAAAAGGTCACTATGTGGTATGCGACAGTTATGTTACCATGAGTGACGGTACCGGCATCGTACACATCGCGCCGGCGTTCGGTGAAGACGATAACCGGGTAGGGCGTAATTATGACCTGCCGTTTATCCAGTTTGTGGACGGACAGGGCAGAATGAGCAAGGAAACCCCGTATGCGGGTACTTTTGTCAAAGATGCGGACCTGCTGGTTTTACAGGATCTGGAAAAAGAGGGCAAATTATTTGACGCGCCGAAATTTGAGCATGATTACCCGCACTGCTGGCGCTGCGATACGCCGCTGATCTATTACGCGAGAGAGTCCTGGTTTATTAAAATGACTGCTGTGAAGGAGGACCTGATTCGCAACAACAATACGATCAATTGGATTCCCGAGAGCATCGGCAAGGGACGCTTCGGCGACTGGCTGGAAAATGTGCAGGACTGGGGCATCAGCCGGAACCGTTACTGGGGAACGCCGTTGAATATCTGGGAATGCGAATGCGGCCATATGCATGCGATTGGAAGTATTGCGGAGTTGAAGGAAATGTCGGATCACTGTCCGGACGATATCGAGCTGCACCGCCCGTTTATCGACGCCGTGACGATCCGCTGCCCGAAGTGCGGAAAGGAAATGCACAGGGTGCCGGAAGTGATCGACTGCTGGTTCGATTCGGGCGCTATGCCGTTTGCGCAGCATCATTATCCGTTTGAAAATGAAGACTTGTTCAGACAGCAGTTCCCGGCGCAGTTTATTTCCGAGGCTGTGGATCAGACCAGAGGCTGGTTCTATTCTCTGCTGGCGGAATCCACGCTGCTGTTTAACAAAGCGCCTTATGAAAACGTGATCGTACTGGGACATGTGCAGGATGAGAACGGACAGAAGATGTCCAAGTCCAAAGGCAACGCGGTTGATCCCATGGAAGCGCTGGAAGAATACGGCGCGGACGCGATCCGCTGGTACTTCTATATCAACAGCGCGCCCTGGCTGCCGAACCGCTTCCACGGCAAGGCCGTACAGGAAGGGCAGCGGAAATTCATGGGTACACTGTGGAATACCTACGCATTTTATGTTTTATATGCGAATATAGATGAATTCAATCCCACAGAACACAGTCTGGAATATAATAAATTGTCTGTGATGGATAAATGGCTGCTGTCGAAACTGAATTCTGCAGTCCGGGCGGTAGACGATCATCTGGAGAATTACCGGATTCCGGAGGCTGCCAGAGTCCTGCAGGAATTTGTGGACGATATGAGCAACTGGTATGTGCGTCGCTGTCGCGACCGATTCTGGGGCAAGGATATGCCGCAGGACAAGATCAATGCCTATATGACATTGTATACGGCGCTGGTAACGATTTCCAAGGCGGCCGCGCCGATGATCCCGTTTATGACGGAGGATATTTATCGGAATCTGGTGTGCAGGGTTGATCCCAGCGCGCCGGAAAGCGTGCATTTGTGCGACTTCCCTTCTGCAGACGAGACGATGATCGATACGGAACTGGAAGCGCGGATGGAAGAGGTATTGAAGGTGGTCGTTATGGGCCGCGCGTGCCGGAACACTTCCGCGATCAAGAACCGGCAGCCGATCGGCACGATGTATGTGAAAGCCGATATGGATCTGCCCGAATATTTCGTGGAGATCATCGCAGATGAGCTGAATGTGAAGCAGGTGGTATTTACGCAGGACGTATCCGCGTTTACCGCATACACCTTTAAGCCGCAGTTAAAGACTGTAGGGCCGAAGTACGGCAGGCTGCTTGGCAGGATCCGTCAGACGCTGTCTGAATTGGACGGCAACGCGGCAATGGATACCCTGACCCGCGAAGGAAAACTTGTCTTTGACTATGACGGTGAGAAGGTGGAACTGACCGAGGCAGACCTGCTGATCGATATGACGAAGAAGGAAGGCTATGTATCGGAGAACGATAACACAATGACAGTGGTACTGGATACCAATCTGACGCCGGAGCTGATCGAGGAAGGCTTTGTCAGAGAGATCATCAGCAAGATCCAGACCATGCGGAAAGAAGCCGGATTTGAGGTAATGGACCGGATCACGGTATTTGTCGGAGACAATGAGAGAATCCGCACGATTTTGCTTCATAACCGGGATTTGATCCTGAAAGAAGTAATGGCGGCGGATCTTGTACTGGGTGAAGACGGTTATACAAAGGAATGGAACATTAACGGCGAACAGGTTACGTTAGGCGTAAAGCGGTAAGGAGGACCGAGATGACGGATAAAAATTTATTAACAGTGACAAAGGAAGAATTTAAGAAGGAAGTATCTGACAACGCGAAGATGCTGTTTCGGAAGACGCTGGATGAATTAAACAATCAGCAGCTGTTTCAGGCAGTTTCTTATGCGGTCAAGGATCTGATCGTAGACCAGTGGATCGATACCCATAAGGCGTATGAAGAGCAGGACGTAAAGACGGTTTATTACCTGTCTATGGAATTTTTAATGGGCCGCGCGCTGGGAAATATGATCATCAATGTTTCTTCCAGAGATGCGATCAAGCAGGCTTTGGATGAACTGGGACTGGATCTGAACGCGATTGAGGATGAAGAGCCGGATCCGGCGCTGGGCAACGGCGGTCTGGGCCGTTTGGCAGCATGCTTCTTAGATTCTTTAGCAACCCTGGGATATGCGGCATATGGCTGCGGGATCCGTTACAAATACGGAATGTTTAAGCAGGAGATCCGGGACGGATATCAGAAAGAAGTGCCGGACGCATGGTTAAAGAACGGCTATCCTTTTGAGATTCGCCGGGAAGAGTATGCCTGTGAGGTCAAGTTCGGCGGCTATGTCAAAGTAGTCAACGAGAACGGCAGAAATCACTATTCCCTGGAGAATTATCAGGTGATCCGTGCCGTACCGTACGATCTGCCGATCGTCGGCTACAACAACAATGTAGTCAACACCCTGCGAATTTGGGATGCGGAGCCCCTGCAGCACTTTAATCTGGATTCCTTTGACAAGGGCGATTACCAGAAGGCGCTGGAACAGGAAAATCTGGCGAAGACCATTGTGGAGGTGCTCTACCCCAACGATAACCATTACGCGGGCAAAGAGCTGCGTTTGAAACAGCAGTATTTCTTCGTATCCGCCAGCCTGCAGCGCGCGCTGCGCAAGTATCTGGAGAAGCATGACGACCTGCACAAGCTGCCGGAGAAGGTGGTATTTCAGATGAACGATACGCACCCGACTCTGACGGTTGCGGAACTGATGCGGCTTTTATTAGATGAGTATAATCTGGAGTGGGATGAAGCCTGGGAGATCACAACACACTGCTGCGCTTACACCAACCACACCATTATGAGCGAGGCTTTGGAAAAATGGCCGATCGAGCTGTTTTCCAGACTGCTGCCCAGATGTTATCAGATCATTGAGGAGATCAACCGCCGGTTTGTAGAAGAGATCCACCGTCAGTATCCGGGCGATATGCGCAAGGTAGAGAAGATGGCGATCATTTACAACGGACAGGTTAAGATGGCGCATCTGGCAATCTGCGCGAGCTTCTCCGTCAACGGCGTTGCCAGACTGCATACGGAGATCTTAAAGAATCAGGAATTAAAAGATTTCTATCAGATGATGCCGCAGAAGTTCAACAACAAGACAAACGGCATCACGCAGAGAAGATTCCTGCTGCACGGAAATCCGCTGCTGGCTGACTGGGTAACGAATAAGGTCGGCGACGCGTGGATCACCGATCTGCCGAAAATCGCGGATCTGGCCGTTTACGCGGACGATTTAAAGAGCCAGAAGGAATTTATGAATATCAAGTACCAGAACAAGCTGCGCCTGGCAAAATATATCAAGGAGCACAACGGCATCGAGGTTGACCCGAACTCTATCTTTGACGTACAGGTAAAGCGTCTGCATGAGTACAAGCGTCAGCTGCTGAATATCCTGCACGTTATGTATCTGTATAATCAGATTAAGGCGCATCCGGAAATGGACTTCTATCCGAGAACTTTTATTTTCGGTGCGAAGGCTGCAGCCGGCTATTATCGGGCAAAGCAGACCATTAAGCTGATCAACAGCGTGGCGGATGTGATCAACAACGATAAGTCCATCGATGGCAAGATCAAAGTGGTATTTATTGAAAATTACCGGGTTTCCAACGCGGAGATCATCTTCGCGGCAGCCGATGTCTCCGAGCAGATTTCCACTGCAAGTAAGGAGGCTTCCGGTACCGGCAACATGAAGTTTATGTTAAACGGCGCGCTGACTCTGGGAACCATGGACGGCGCCAATGTGGAGATCGTGGAAGAAGTAGGCGAGGAGAACGCGTTTATCTTCGGTATGAGCTCTGATGAAGTAATCCGGTACGAGAACGAGGGCGGCTACTATCCGATGGATATCTTCAATAACGATATGGATATCCGACAGGTGCTGATGCAGCTCATTAACGGGTTCTATGCGCCGGATGATCCGGAGCGGTTCAGAGGAATCTACGATTCTCTGTTAAATACCAAGAGCTCCGACCGTGCGGACACCTACTTTATCCTGAAGGATTTCCGCTCTTACGCGGACGCGCAGAAGCGTGTGGAAGCCGCATACCGCAACACCCAGGGCTGGGCGAAATCCGCGATTTTGAATGTAGCGCATGTAGGCAAATTTACTTCCGACAGAACCATTCAGGAATATGTGGATGAGATCTGGCATCTGGATAAGGTTAAAATTGAGAAGTAGACGATTGGAACGGGGCGGAAGCGCTCCGGAACGGAGGAATAATGAATATTGCAACATTGCTGACGCCAAAAGAGAATACGAAATATATTTACAGCGATGTTTCTGTCAGACAGGCATTGGAAAAAATCCATAAATATGGATTTTCCGCCATCCCGGTGATCCGCCGGGACGGCACCTATGTCTGCACCCTGACGGAAGGGGATTTATTGTGGTTTATACTGGAAGTCAATGATTTTGACATGCATGAAATGGAACATATCGGGATTGACCGGATCCGGAAGCGCATCCGTTACAATTCCGTCGGAATCAATGAAGATATCGAAGAACTGAGCAAACGGATCCTGGCGCAGAATTTTGTGCCGGTGGTAGACGACTTAGGACATTTTATCGGGATCGTCACCCGGAAATCCGTGCTCTCCTATCTGACCAAAGTAAAATAAATTTGCATGAAAATTTGTTAAAAAACAGTCTCGGAAACGAATTTCTTCTGCGTTTCCGGGACTGTTTTTTGCATACGCTTTCTTAAAAGGTTTTTATTCGGTTTCGTAATCCAGATGATCTAACGGATCTACCGGCTTTCCTTTTTGCTGCAATTCCAGATACAGGTTGTACCCTTCTTTTTCATAGTAAGCGGTGGGCTCGCCGATGGTGCCGATAATGTCGCCGCTTTTTACGGCTTGTCCGGATTTCAGGTTGATCTCGCCCAGCTGTCCGTAGGTCAGCGTGTAGTCGTCGCCGATATTTAGCGTGACATAGTTTCCGATTTCTTCATTGCTGCCGATCTTTGCGACTATGCCGCTGCAGGCTGCCCGTACTTCCATATTTTTATCCGCCTGAATCACGACGGCAGGATTGCATTTATACTGATCCAAAGTTGGGAAATAAATGGTATTGTCCATATTGTATTCCAGAATGACCCGGCCGTTTACAGGCCATACCAGTGTGGAATCCGCATTGAAGTGTAGGGCGGTTACAGGGGCGGCTGCTTCGGCGGCAGGCGTTGTCGGCGCCGGAACAGTAGTTTCAGGTACCGGTGTGGTGGTTTCTGCGGGCGCAGGCTCGGTTATGGTAACGGAGCTGACCGGATGCTCTTTTTCTGTAGTTGCTTCTTCCGGGAGCGGAGCCGTGGTATTTTCCAAAACCGTATTGCCCGGTCCGTCCAGATCTACGATTTCGGGGTTATCCTTGTTGCTTGAGACGATCATTGTGGCGGTGATCGCAGTAACTGCAACCAGTGCCAGCATTAAGATGCCCCAGAATGTTTTGTTTTGCCATAAATTTTTCACGATAAGTACTCCTTCCTTTTCTTGCAGATTTCTCTTTTGTCATTGTTCCCCGATTTCCACATTTTTATAAAAATAATTTAAAATTTCTTTGTAATTTTTTCCGGAATCGGCCAGGGCGGCGGCACCATACAGACTGACCCCCAGTCCGCTGCCGTTTCCTTTGGTGGTGATCCGGACGGTACATACTTCGGCGTTCGGATATTTTTCTAGGGTGAAACAGGGGGAAGCGAAGCCGCATAATCGGGCAAATTCAGCGCCTGAAACAGAAACATTTCCCAGCCTGACGGAGAGCACATAGCCGGTATCGTCTTTTTTTTCAATGGAAAAAGCATCGAAAAAATCTGTGACGGTCGTGGTGATCTCCGGGTGAGTATCCGATAAGGCGGCAAGCAGAGGGGCAAGCGGCAGACACCGGACCTGGAGAAAGTTGGGCGCCGTCAGGTCCCAGGCACTTTCGACGGAAGGCAGATATTCGTACGCTTTTCCGTAAGCGGCTTTTCCGTCTACGGTAGCGCCGGCACTGACGGCATGGAAATAGGGAATGATCAGGCTGTCATTTTGGAGCAGGACTTCATGAGCGGTGGAAGCCTGCAGCCAGCGCAGACGGTCATAGGATTCCACATAGCGGGAACCCCATTTTTCCTTTAATTCCTTATAGGAAATCCAGGGAATCTGATCGCTGCCGCCGGTTTCAGAAAGCGACAGGCTCTGCTTGTCTTGCATTTGAAAGAGCAGCCAGGTCCGCATGATCACAAACTGCATTTTGATCAGTTCGTCATTGTCGTCAATATCCCATACCGCCATAACGGTAAGCGGCAGAAATTCTTCGATATCCATGCGGATCCGGCCGGTCGCGTCTGACAGTTCAATGGTTTTTCCGAGCGGTATGACTTCGTGGGAAGAGATGTCCTGACGGCTTCCCCACAGGTAAGCCAGTCCGAAGACGGCCCCCAGGGTCAGGAGCAGGATCCAGATTTTTATGGAAGACAAGGCAACCTCCTTATGTAAAATACAAATATTGTATGAACTTTCGGAAATCGGTTTGACATGGCAAAGGTTATCCGATATACTTATATTTATGTAAAGAACGGTTTTGCAATGACTGAAAATTTGGAGGTAAGTATGGCTGATTTACGGGGGTTGACCGCTGCGGAGGTTGAGAAGCGGCGGAGAGCGGGACAGATCAATAAAACGGAGGACAATACCAGCCGTTCGGTGAAGCAGATCATTCTGGGGAATACGATAACATTTTTTAATATTATCAACGTGATCCTGCTGGTTATGGTGTTGAGCGTATTATCATTTAAAAATACGCTGTTTATCTTTATTATAGTCATCAATACGGTGATCGGGATCGTACAGGAGCTGCGCGCCAAGAAGACGCTGGATTCCCTGGCGATCCTGACGGCCAGTCAGGCGACGGTGATCCGGGATGGAAAACGGCAGCAGATTCCGGTGGAGGAGATCGTACTGGACGATCTGCTGATCTTGAAGAGCGGCAATCAGATCCCGTCTGATTCCGTGGTGGTTTCCGGACATCTGGAGGCGAATGAATCGCTGCTGACCGGGGAATCCGACGCGATATCCAAGGATGTGGGAGACGAACTGTTTTCCGGAAGCTTTGTTACCTCGGGACAGGCTGTCTGCAAGGTGATGAAGGTCGGAAAAGACAATTATATGGAGCAGATCACCAAAGAGGCCAAGATGTTCAAACGCCACAGTTCGGAGCTGAAGAAGGCGATCAACCAGATTTTAAAGGTGATCAGTATTATCATTGTGCCGATCGGGATCGGATTGTTCTGCAAGCAATTTTATATGGCAGGGAATTCTTATTCGGAATCGATTCTTTCCACGGTAGCGGCTCTGCTGGGAATGATTCCGGAAGGCCTGGTATTGCTGACAAGTCTTTCTCTGACGCTGGGCGTGATGAAACTGGCGAAACAGAAGACGCTGGTGCAGGAGCTGTATTGTATTGAGACGCTGGCGCGGGTGGACGTGCTGTGCCTGGATAAGACCGGAACGCTGACAGAAGGCAGAATCCAGGTGGAAAAGGTTCTGACGAAGGATCAGAAGGAGACGGCTGCGCTGGAGAGCGTCATGGCGAATATGGTATATGCGCTGCATGACGACAATGTAACGTTCATGGCGTTAAAAGAGCGGTTCGGTGAGGCAAAGGATATGACGCCGGGGCATGTGATTCCGTTTTCCTCCGACCGGAAGTACAGCGGCGTTTCGTTCCGGGGACAGGGTACCTATCTGATGGGCGCCGTACAGTTTTTGTTTCCGGAGGGCCAGAAAGAACTTAAGACTGTCTGTGAGCAGTACGCGGCGAAGGGGTATCGGATCCTGGTGGTAGGCCGCAGCAGTCAGGAAACGGATCAGGATGGGATTCCTGACGGTCTGGAGCCGCATGCGGTTATTCTGATGACGGATGTGCTGCGGAAGGACGTCAATACCACACTGGGCTTTTTCGCGAAACAGGGCGTGTGCTGCAAGGTGATTTCCGGAGATGATCCGGTTACGGTTTCCGCCATTGCCGTGAAAGCAGGCATGGCAGGCGCGGAGGCTTATGTGGACGCGACTACTTTAAAGACGCAGGAAGAGATTGCGGAAGCGGTTGAGAAATACAATGTGTTCGGACGGGTAACGCCGAAACAGAAGAAACAGATGGTGACGGCGCTGCGCGGTCACGGTCATACGGTGGCTATGACAGGCGATGGAGTCAACGACGTGCTGGCGCTGAAAGAAGCGGACTGCAGCATCGCGATGGCGTCCGGCAGCGAAGCGGCCAAGAATACGGCGAATCTGGTGCTTTTGGATTCCAATTTTAATGCTATGCCCCATATTTTAAATGAAGGGCGGCGGGTCATTAACAATATCAGCATGGCAGCGTCCATGTTTCTGATCAAGACGGTGTTTTCTGTGCTGTTGGCGATCGAGACGATCCTGATCGGACATTCCTATCCGTTTGAGCCGATCCAATTATCAATCATCAACGGATGCGCGGTGGGGATTCCTACGTTCCTGCTGGCAAAGGAGCCGAACTATCAGGCGATCAACCCCAGATTTCTCCGCACAGTCATGCGCAACGCCTTTCCGACCGGAGCGACCATTGCGGTGGTGATCTTCGCGATTAATTATATCGGGACCTGGCTGGGCTGTGACCGGCCCATGATCTCAACGGTTGCTGTGCTGATCGCAGGCTGGCTGTATATGCTGACCTTAAAGGAACTGTATTCTTCGCCTATGACGCCGTATCGGAAATTTGTGATCTATAGTATGCAGATCGCCTATCTGGTCTGCATGATCGTGGGACAGCATATTTTGGAACTGGTGGATCTGAATTTCTCGGCGGTCATCCTGATGATCGCGTCGCTGTATTTCGCGCCGATGCTGAAGGATCTGTTCAATAAGCTGTATGACGCGTGGATCGCGCACAGGGATCACGCGGAGAAACCGGTCGATCCCGATCATACGCTGGCAATCGATACGATCAATAAAAAAGAAAAAAATATCAAACAGATGTTGGAACCATAGAAAATGGGACAGACAGAAGATAACAGAAAAGCGGGCCCGGAGGAAACTCCGGCGGCCCGCTTTTACTCGCAGTAAAATGACAGGTTATAACGGCATTTGTACGACAAATCCGTACATAAAGATAAAATGGCAGATGCTTCCGCCCATGACAAACAGGTGAAAGATCTCATGGGAACCGAAGTTTTTATGCCGGGAATTAAACAGCGGCAGCTTCAGAGCATAAATAACGCCGCCGACCGTATAGATGATGCCGCCTGCCAGCAGCCATCCGAACGCGGCGTGAGACAGGTTATTGATGATCTGTGTAAACATCAGAACGCAGAGCCAGCCCATACCGATATACAGAAGTGAGGAAAACCATTTCGGACAGGTGATCCAAAAGGCTTTGATCAAAATACCGGCAATGGCAACGCCCCAGACGATGGAAAACAGTATCAGTCCGCCGGTACCGCCCAGCACAATCAGACACACGGGCGTATAGGTACCTGCGATCAGGACAAAGATCATCATGTGATCGATCTTCCGGAAAATGCGGTTGGCCCGCTCTGACAGATCCAGCGTATGGTACAAGGTACTGGCCGCATACAGGAGGATCATACTGATCATAAAAATGCCAAGCGAAATAGAATGAATCTTATCCGGCATCAACGCCGCCTTGATCATTAGTGGGGTTGCGGCAAAAATTGCCATCAGCATTCCGATAAAATGGGTGATTGCACTGCCCGGATCTTTTGCGTGAATCATAAGACACCTTCCTTTCTAAATGCACTTATTACAACAAGTAGTTTTAAAAACTACGTTACGGTAAACTGATACTACATCATAAGGCATTAAATGTCAACCCCTTTTGTTCACATTTTTTTAAATTTATGAAACTAAGATATGCGGGGAGTAGAGGCATCAGGATAATATACATACGGAGGAAGATACCGATACAGCCTGAATGCAGTATCAGGTATCGAACGTAAAATGAAAGTTGAAGTTATGCAGGATCGGATCCTGTTTTTTGAAAAGACAAAAATTATCTGTGTAGAAATGAAAGAATTGATCGCGATTGAAGGAATCAATGGAGAAATCGTTGTGCACGGCCGGGATTTCCGGATTTCCTTTCGGGACAGTGCGGAACATATTCTGAAAGGGATGGAGACGCTGCTGATTCGCTGTACGCAGCGGATCGCGGTCAATCCCAAAGAGATCAGGCAGTTAAAAAACGGCGAGGTTAAAATGAAATCCGGACAGGTATTCCCGATTGCCCGGCAGCGGAATATGCAGGTAGCCGCCGCCTATCTGACTTATCTGGGTCTGCCGGCAGAGCACTGGCGCATCCGGGATTAACATACATATCGGAAGGGTAGCAGAAAAAGAAGCCGACGGGGTTACGGCTTCTTTTTATCTGTAAAAATATAAAAAAGAATTGACAAAATTTCATATACGAAATATAATAAACAATATGATAATAATACATAGACAATAGAAGAAATAAAAACAATATAAAATTTTAAAATTAACAAAATAAATAAAAATATTTATTGAAAAAGAAAATCAAAAAGAGTAGAATGGAGGTGAAGATATGGCGGAGAAAGATATTTACGCTAAAAAATACATGGGTAAGAATGCGGTATTTGCGGATGCGTTTAATGTCCTGCTTTATCATGGACGGCAGCGGATCCGACCGGAGCAGTTAAGTCCGTTGGATTCCGTGGAAGTGGCGGCGCCTTATGGAAAAACGGGGAATATGCTGGCGTTGGAGCGGATTCGGGATAATATCAAACTGCTTTCGTCAAAAGAGGACGGAACCGCCGCATACTTGCTGCTGGGTATTGATACACAGAGTAAACCCCATCTTGCCATGCCGGTTCGGAATATGTTGTATGACAGTTTATCTTATGTGAAACAGATAGAGGATATCAGGGAGCGGTACAGGCAGGAACATGATTACGGAAAGGATTCGGAAGAATTTCTGTCCGGACTGCATCGGGACGACAAACTGCTGCCTGTGATCACCGCAGTTGTGAATCTTTCGTCAAAACCGTGGGATGGTCCGCTGAGACTGTATGATATGTTGGAGATCGAGGATCTGGAACTGCGGCACTGGGTACAGGATTTTAAGATTCATTTGATCGATCCGCATCGGATGTCGGAGGCCGATCTGGAACTGTTTCAGACGGATCTGGGCCTGGTTCTGAAATGGATGAAATACGCAAACGATAAAGACCGACTGTATCGAATGGTGAGAGAAGGCGCCTATGCAAAGACAGTGAGTGCGGATGCGGTCAGGGTAATCGAGAGCCATACCAATACGAAATTAAAATACAGGAAAGACGAGGAGGAGATCGATATGTGTTTGGCAATGGATATGCTGCTTGCGGAAGCGGAAATAAAAGGCGAAACCCGCGGCAGGGCAGAAGGCAGAGAAGAAGGAGAAAATCGCCTGGCTCAGCTGATTTTGCGTTTAAAGAAAGACGGCAGGACAGCGGATATTGTAACGGCAGCGGACGATATCAAGATAAGGAATGAAATGTATCGGCTGTATGGGATCTGAGACGGCATGTTGTCACATTATAGTGAACAAGCCATGCCCGCTCAAAATGCGGGGCATTTTTCGCTGGACGGCTGTCGCCGTATAATAACAAAAAAACTGTCCTCTTGACAAGCGAGCTTGCGCGGTCCAGCGTTCCTTTAAGGAGAACAAGCCATGCCCGCTCAAAATGTGGGGCATTTTTCGCTGGACGGCTGTCGCCGTATAATAACAAAAAACATCAACTGCTTCTGTGAGCAAGCTCCCGCAGCAGTTGATGTTTTTGTCATTGCATGGCTTGTAGCTTAACCAAAGTATCTTTCTAATAATCCTTTGAAGGCTTTGCCGTGACGGGCTTCGTCGCGGGCCATTTCATGTACGGTATCATGGATCGCATCCAGGTTAGCGGCTTTTGCGCGCTTAGCCAGATCGGTCTTACCTGCGGTTGCACCGTTTTCAGCATCTACTCTTAACTGCAGGTTTTTCTTGGTGCTGTCGGTCACAACTTCACCCAGTAATTCAGCGAATTTGGCAGCGTGCTCTGCTTCTTCATAAGCGGCTTTTTCATAGTACATACCGATCTCCGGATAGCCTTCTCTGTGTGCAACTCTTGCCATAGCCAGATACATGCCGACTTCTGTGCACTCGCCTTCGAAGTTTGCTCTTAAATCAGCCAGAATATCTTCGCTGACACCCTGTGCAATGCCGACTACATGCTCGGCAGCCCAGGTCATCTCATCAGCCTGTTTGGTAAACTTGGCTGCCGGTGCCTTGCAGACAGGGCAGGTGAAATCAGCGGGAAGGGTATCTCCCTCATAAACATAACCACAGACATTACATACAAATTTTGCCATAATTCCATCTCCTTAAATAAAAAATTTCTACCGCTTATTATAAAATAGCACAGTGGTATTGTCAATTGGAAAATGGCTTGTCCTTACCAAAAAACCGTGGTATGATAACAGGAAAATGCTAGGAAAAAGATTCCGGAATGGAGAGCGTATGGGAGTGCATTATCATAAATTATCAGAACAGCTGCAGCAGAGGATCATAGAGGATAAAAACAGGGGTTGGAAGAATCCGGCAGCCTGCCGGGATGAAGAAGTGGTACGCAGGCAGGACAGGGACAAGGCGAATCTGTGGCGCCCCGCGTATGTACGGGATGTTGAAAAGATTATCCACAGCCCGTATTACAACCGTTATACGGATAAAACGCAGGTGTTTTCTTTTTATCAGAATGACGATATTTCCAGACGGGCGCTGCATGTACAGTTGGTGGCACGGATCGCACGCAATATCGGACGGGTCCTGGGACTGAATGAAGATCTGATCGAAGCGATCTCGCTGGGACATGATATCGGGCATACGCCCTTTGGACATGCGGGAGAGCGGATCCTGAGCCGATTGTATCAGGAACATACCGGGCGCTATTTTAATCACAATGTACATAGCGTGCGGGTGCTGGACGGTATGTTTGACCGGAATATCAGCCTGCAGACGCTGGATGGGATTCTCTGTCATAACGGAGAGTTTGAACAGAAAGAATATAAGCCGGTTCCCCATATGGATTTTGCTGCGTTTGATGCCCGTATGGAGGAATGTTATACGGATGAGAACGCGATTTCCAGGTTGGTGCCGTCTACGCTGGAAGCCTGCGTCGTGCGGATTTCCGATATGATCGCTTATCTGGGAAAGGACAGGCAGGATGCGGTAAAGGCAGGACTTTTGGAAGACACCGGTTGTTTTTCCAAAACCGCGTTGGGCTCCAATAATGCGGAGATCGTCAATAATCTGACGGTAAATATCATAGAAAACAGCTATGGCAGGGATTATATTCTGATGGATGAGGAATACTATGCGGATCTGAAAACGGCGAAGCGGGAAAATTACCGCTATATTTATCAGAATGAACGGGTGGATCATTTGTATCAGACGGAGATCGCCCCTATGTTTGAGGAACTTTATCGGGAACTGTTAGCGCAGCTGAAAACCGGCAAGGAAGACGCGCTTATTTTTTCTCATCATATCCGGTTTGTGGAGGAGCAGCGGGGATATTACGGGAGCAGACAGTCCTACCGGGAGACGGAGCCCAATCAGATCGTAGTGGATTATATTGCCAGTATGACGGACGATTATTTCCTGGAGGTTTACCGGCATTTGTTCCCGGACAGCCCGCATAAAGTGGATTTTGTTCCGTATTTTACAAAAGGATAGGTAGATTGAAAAGTATGTGAATTTCATTAAAATGCTTTTCATACAGAAAAAAATGTGTTATGATAGCAGACGTGCAGATTTCAGGATCTGATACGGGATTAAGAGAAAGGTTTGGTTAGAAAAATGATTAGAAGAAAATTAGCGGTCGCTTTATTGTGTATGTGTATGGCCGGTACCGTGCTGACCGGCTGCGGCGACTCCGGTTCCGAGAATACGACGCCGGCGGCAACAGAGGGCAAATTAAAGTCCCTGCCGGATTACAAAGGGCTGGAGGTATATCAGTCTACGGTAGAAGTAACGGATGAAGACATTGATACGCAGATGAAGAATGCTGCGGAAGACAATGCGACGACCAAGGAAAAGGACGGCGAGATCGCGGAAGGCGATACGGTCAATATCGATTATGAGGGCAAGCTGGATGGAACCGCGTTTGACGGCGGAACAGCCACCGGTTATGATCTGGAGATTGGCTCCGGTTCATTTATTCCGGGATTTGAAGATCAGCTGGTCGGACATAAGAAAGGCGAGTCCTTCCAGATCAAGGTTACATTTCCGGAGAACTACAGCAACGATCCGAATCTGGCAGGCAAGGAGACGACATTTGATATTACGGTAAATAAGGTGACGGAGAAGATCGTTCCGGAAGTGAATGACGAATTTGTTACCAAGTATTTTGATTACACCGATTGTAAGAATGTGAAGGAATTCCGGGAATATATTGAGAAACGGCTGCGTTTGAACCAGATTATCAATTCTGTCTGGAACAGCTATCTCGGAACAGTAGAAGTAGAGAGTTATGATTCCGAAGATGTGGCTTCCATGCAGGAACGGATCAGCAGCTATATGGAATATCAGATCTACTATACCACGGGCGGCGACGTTTCTACTTATCTGCAGAACGCGGGTATCAGTCAGGAAGACTGGGATGCCCAGATTCTGACACAGGCGCAGGCGTCCTCCAAGGAAAAGATGGTTGTGATGGAGATTGCCAAGAAGGAAGGCTGGACCATCAGTGAAGATGAATACAAGGAACAGGCGTCTATTTACGCGACGCAGCAAAGCGCCAATTCCGTAGAAGAATTAGAGTCCCTGTATGGGAAAGATGAAATTGAATACAGTATTTTATCCAATAAGGTCTTCGATCTGATCGCAGATAATGTTAAGGTTGTGGAAGATCCGACGACGACTGCGGCGAGTGAAACAACGGCAGAAAATGAGACGACGGCAGAAGGAGATACCACGGAAGCAGAAGGAGATACCACAACGGCTGCAGAATAACCACCATGGAAGAGAATCACGGGAAAACAGGATTTTTATTAAATCATTCCTATATGAGGCGCGCGTACCGGAATGCGAAGGTATTGCTGCAGTGGATCGGATTTGCCGTGCTGTCCGGCGTGGTCGTGGGCAGTATCGGCGGTGTATTCGCACTCTGCCTGCGCTGGGCGACCGACATGCGGAATGCCTATAGCTGGCTTTTGTTCCTGCTGCCTGCTGCCGGACTTGCCATTGTCGCGCTGTACCGGTTTTCCGGATATAAGGACGACGGCGGGACAAACCGGGTGATTTCTTCTCTGCATAAGAATGTGGAGACGCCGTTTCGGGTGGCGCCGCTGATCTTTATCGGCACGATTTTGACGCATCTGTTTGGAGGTTCTGCAGGCCGGGAAGGCGCTGCGCTGCAGATGGGCGGCAGCATCGGTAATTTTTTCGGAAAGATCTTTCATCTGGAAAAAGCGGATATGCATCTGCTGATCATGTGCGGTATGAGCGCGGCGTTTGCCGCTCTGTTCGGAACTCCGATGGCAGCCGCCATTTTCTCTATGGAGATCGTCAGTGTCGGTGTGATGTACTATACGGCGCTGGTACCCTGTGTACTGTCGGCACTGATTGCCGCCGGCATTTCCGGATGGATGGGAGTCCGTGCGGAGGCGTTTCCGATTCAGTCGGTTCCGAAGATGACGCTGCTCAGCGGAACGGAGATCATTATTCTGGGGATCCTCTGTGCGGGACTGAGCATTATTTTTTGTATCTTTTTGCACAAGACGGGAGAACTGTACCGGAAATATCTGGTAAATCCTTATCTTCGGGTTGCTGCTGCCGGTATTCTGGTGATCGGGCTTACCTTTCTGGTGGGCAGCCGGGATTATCTGGGCGCCGGAACGGATATCATCAGCCGCGCGATTGTGGAAGGACAGGCAAATCCGCCGGCATTTGCCCTGAAGATCCTGTTTACTGCTATCACCATTGAGGCCGGCTTTAAAGGCGGAGAGATCGTACCGTCCTTTTTTGTGGGCGCTACTTTCGGATGTGTATTTGGACAGCTTGTCGGGCTGTCGCCGTCGCTTTGCGCGGCAATGGGAATGATCGCCGTGTTCTGCGGCGTTACCAACTGTCCGGTTACTTCGATCCTGATCGGCTTTGAAGTGTTCGGCTTTGAGGCGTCCCATTTTATCCTGCTGATCGTAGCGATCAGCTATGCGATGTCCGGTTATTACGGACTGTATGATGAACAGACGATCGTATATTCCAAATATAAGAGTAAATATATTAACCGGAACGTGAAGAATACGGTAAAATAAAAAAACAAACAAATGTTCGAAAAATACTTGTCATGGACTTGCTTCTGTGGTATGATAACAGAACAAAAGTTCGAATTTCAGACAGAAGGAGGCATGACAGGGATGGAATCAGAGCATACAATAACCCGGCTGCCGAAAAAGGCAGCCGTTTTTTCGCATCAGGGAGTAATGCCGCTTGAAGAGAAACTGCGGATCCTGACAGATGCCGCCAAGTATGATGTGGCATGCACCTCCAGCGGAGTGGAGCGCCGGGGAGACGGGGCGCATATGGGAAGCGCGGCCGCCTGCGGGATCTGTCATACCTTTGCCGGCGACGGCCGGTGCGTATCACTGTTAAAGATCTTATTGACGAACGTATGCGTATTCGACTGTAAATACTGCATCAACAGGGCGTCGAATGATGTGCCCCGGGCGGCGTTTACGCCGGAGGAGGTCGTAAGGCTGACTCTGGAATTTTATCGGCGGAATTATATAGAAGGATTGTTTTTAAGCTCGGGCGTGATCGAAAGCCCGGCGCATACGATGGAGTTGTTGTACCGGACGCTGTTTCTGCTACGGGAACAGTACCATTTTCAGGGCTATATCCATGTGAAGGCGATCCCGGGCGCGCCTCCGGAGCTGATCGATCTGGTGGGACATCTGGCCGATCGGATGAGTGTGAATCTGGAACTGCCGACCGGAGAGGGACTCCGGCAGATGGCGCCGCACAAGACGCGGAAGACGATTTTGAGACCGATGCGGCAGATCCAGCAGGGGATTCAGGAACAGCGGCTGGAACTGGCGGACTGCCATGGCAGGTATTGTCCGGACCGTCGGGCGGACGTGGGATTTAAGCGGCGTTTTGTGCCTGCGGGCCAGAGTACCCAGATGATCATCGGCGCTACGCCGGAGAGTGATTTTCAGATCATGAAGGTGGCGGAGTCTCTGTATCAGGGATATGAATTAAAACGGGTTTTCTATTCTGCCTATGTGGATGTGAACCATCAGCTGCCGCAGCTGACGGACAGTCTTTTGCGGGAGACCGGCGGCGCGGACGGATTCTATGAGAAGCGGGGGATGGCGAGTCCGCCGCTGTTAAGAGAACACAGGCTGTATCAGGCGGACTGGCTGCTGCGTTATTACGGTTTTGCCGCAGATGAACTGCTCTCTGAAGAAAAGCCGAATTTTAATGTGCTGATTGACCCTAAGTGTGAGTGGGCGCTGCGGCATCTGGAGCAGTTTCCGGTAGAGGTAAACCGGGCGGATTATTATACCCTGCTGCGGGTACCGGGACTGGGCGTGCGTTCAGCCAGACGCATTGTGGCTGCCAGGAAACATGGGAAACTGGAGTTCGCGGATCTTAGGAGGATGGGCGTGGTGCTGAAACGGGCGCAGTATTTTTTGACCTGTCAGGGAAAGATGCTGTATGCCACAAAGATAGAGGAGGATTTTATCACCAGACAGCTGGTAGCAGATGGCCGGACGGAGCTGCCGCCTGTGGAAGACGGGATCACATTTCGGCAGATGTCATTGTTTGATGACCGGAGCTTTTTTGCGGAACCGGATGTGGAATCAGAGAGGAGCGCAGCGTATGGACAGTTGTAAACTGGTATTGATCTGTGAGGATTCTTTTGACAGTATCATGACTGCGGTGTATGATGGATGGAGATATCGGAATCAGGGCAGAGTGGTAGAATTGACGGTAGGGCAGCCCTTTGACGCGGATCTGTTCAGCGAATATCAGACTGTGGCGGCAGATCTGGAGAAAGCGGTAAAAGTGGCGGCCTCTATCCGGAAGAAGATTTCAGAGCGGGCGCATATTGCCGTTTATCAGGCTGCGATGCATTTTGCTCCGGATCGGGCACAGGCGATCTTTCTGTTTTTGACATTGGCGTATCAAAAGGGCGGCAGCATTATGGACGACTATGGGAATCCGCATGTGGCGCGGCTGCTTGCGTTGTCCCGGAAGGTTTCCAATGAGACGCATCTCTTTCGGGGCTTTGTGCGGTTTCATGATGTTTCCGGGGTTCTGGTGAGCCGGATCGAACCGAAGTGCAATGTGCTGCCATTGCTGGGCGATGATTTCGCGGATCGGTTTCCCGGTGAACACTGGGCGATCTATGATGAGAGGCGTAAGCTCGCCGCCATTCATCCGGCAGGCGGAGAATGGGGACTGGTTAGTCAGATACAGGCAGATCCGGCCCTGTCGGAACAGTTGGAGCGGGAGGGCGACTATGAGAAGCTGTGGAAGACCTTTTTTAACACGATAGAGATAGAGAGCCGCAGGAATCCCCGGTGTCAGCGGACTATGCTGCCGAACTGGTACCGAAAAAATATGACGGAGTTCAGAACATAGCGATGGAACAGTGGAAGAATGATAAATTATATATTTCCGTACGGAATCTGGTGGAGTTTATCCTGCGTTCGGGTGACCTCGATAACCGAAGAACGACGGCGGCGGACAGAGATGCCATGCAGGCGGGAAGCCGGCTGCACCGAAAACTGCAGGGACGGATGGGGGCGGCGTATACGCCGGAAGTTTCTCTTTCTATGGAGTTTCCCTATGAACAGTTTTCCATCGTAGTGGAAGGGCGTGCCGACGGGATCTTGGAGGAAGAAGGACAGGAACCGGTTGTAGATGAAATAAAGGGCGTTTACCGCAACATTCATCTGATGCAGGAACCTGTGGCTGTGCACAAGGCACAGGCGATGTGCTATGCCTATATTTACGGGATGCAGAGGGAACTGCCCCGGATCACGGTACAGATGACTTACTGTAATTTGGAGACAGAGGAGATCCGCCGGTTTTCGGAATCGTTTTCTCTGCAGGAGCTGACGCTTTTTATGGATAAGCTGATGACAGAATATCATAAATGGGCGTTGTGGCAGTTTGAGCATCGGCGGAATTGTAAGGCTTCCATTGCCGGATTGGAGTTTCCGTTTCCGTACCGGCCGGGACAGCGGAATCTGGCAGTTTCCGTTTATCAGTCGATCGCGCAGGGCAGGGATCTCTATATTCAGGCGCCTACCGGGATCGGAAAAACGATGTCCGTGCTCTTCCCGGCGGTAAAGGCGGTGGGGGAGAACCTGGGAGATAAGATTTTCTATTTAACAGCCAAAACCATTACCAGAGGCGTGGCCTGTGAAAGCCTTCTGCTTTTGCAGGAGCAGGGACTTCGGATGTCCGCTATGGTACTGACGGCAAAGGAGAAGGTCTGCACGGAAGAAACGGCGGAATGCAACCCTGTGGTCTGCGCCAGAGCCCGGGGCCATTACGATCGGGTAAATGATGCTGTTTACGATATCATCATTCACGAATCCATGCTGACCAGAGAAGTGATCAGCGCTTACGCTGACAAGCATCAGGTGTGCCCGTATGAGTTTGCGCTGGATATCAGCGCTTTTATGGACGCGGTTATTTGTGATTATAACTATGTGTTTGACCCGGTTGTAAAGCTGCGGCGGTATTTCGGAGACGGCAGCAAAGGCGGCTATCTGTTTTTGGTGGATGAGGCGCATAATCTGGTAGAGCGTGCCCGGGAGATGTACAGCGCTGTTTTATATAAAGAACAGTTTGATCTGATGAAAACCGTGACAGAGCGGGCAGACCGCCGGATCTTTCAGGCAGTCTGCCGATGCGGGCAGGATATGCTGCATTATAAGCGGGAGTGCGAAGGCTATGCGGTCCGGGACGAGATCCAGTCCTTACTGCTGCACTGTATGAGACTGGATGCGCTGCTGGCTGAATATCTGGAGAATCATCCGGAATTTCCGGAGCGGAAGCTGTGGCTGGAATTTTATTTTAGTGTGCATCAGTTTCTGGCGACGGCGGAGCAGATGGACGAGGCATATGAGATCTATACGAATCTGGAGGAAGAGACGTTTTATGTAAAATTATTCTGCATGAACCCTTCCCATAATTTAAAACAATGCATGGAGCTGGGTAACAGCACCGTATTTTTCTCTGCCACTCTGCTTCCGGTGAATTATTATAAAGAACTGCTGAGCGGGGATCTGCAGGATTATGCGATTTATGTGAATTCTCCGTTTCCGCGGGAAAATCGGTGTATTGTGGCTGCCACAGACGTAACCAGCAGATATGCCAGACGGGGAGAAGCGGAATATCGGCGGATCGCGGATTATATTGCTGCATTTTGCCGGGCAAAGAGCGGAAACTACATGGTATTTTTCCCGTCTTATCAGATGCTGGAAGCTGTGGCGGCCAGACTGGAGGAGACGGTTCGGGAGGAGGAGAGCGGTTCGCAGCTTCAGATCGCCAGGCAGCAGAATGAGATGACTGAGGCGGAACGGGAAGCGTTTCTCAGACAGTTTGAGCAGACGGATACCGGCGTTACGCTGGTAGGGCTTTGCGTACTGGGCGGCGTGTTCTCGGAGGGGATCGACCTGACGGAAAATCGTCTGATCGGAAGTATTATTGTGGGAACCGGACTGCCGCAGATCTGTCCGGAGCGGGAGATCTTAAAGGAATATTTTAACCGGAAGGGCAGGAATGGCTTTGATTTTGCCTATCGTTTTCCGGGAATTAATAAAGTGGAGCAGGCGGCCGGACGGGTGATCCGGACCATGGAGGACCGCGGCGTGATCGGGCTGTTGGACGAGCGGTTCCGGGAAGCGGCCAACCGCAGCCTGTTTCCGCGAGAGTGGTCGGATCTGCAGTATGCAGACAGCGGAAATATAACGGAAGTGCTGAAAACCTTCTGGGAGTCGGCTGAATAAGGCGCATCCGTCAGAGGCGATTCTGAAAATCGTCTCCGCGGCACTTTACAAACACAAAACTTTACGGTAGAATGTAGCCATAAATGAAGGATGTCCGATTATGATAAAAGCGGGCGGACCGGCACAAGTGGAGGAACAGAATATATGGTTAAAAGAGTTTACGTAGAGAAGAAGGAACCTTATGCGGTAAAGGCAAAGGAACTGCGGCATGAGATTCGGAATTATCTGGATATTAAGACGATTACAGATGTCAGGGTCCTGGTACGGTATGACGTGGAGAATTTATCCGAGGAGACCTACCGGCAGGCGCTGACTTCCGTATTTTCCGAACCGCCGGTAGATGATGTATATGAGGAGACGTTTTCCTGCGGGGAAAAGGACGCGGTATTCAGTGTCGAGTATCTGCCGGGACAGTTTGATCAGCGCGCGGATTCCGCGGAGCAGTGTGTCAAGTTTTTAAAAGAGGACGAGGAGCCGGTAATCCGGACAGCGACCACTTATGTGATTATTGGGGAAGTGACGCCGGAACAGCTGGCTGCCATTAAGGCCTTCTGCATTAACCCGGTGGATTCCAGAGAAACCGGACTGGAGAAACCGGAGACCCTGGTGACGGTATTTGAAGATCCGGCGGATGTGATCATCTTTGACGGATTCCGCACAATGGCAGAGGCAGACCTGAAAGCGCTCTATGATTCTCTGAATCTGGCCATGACTTTTAAAGATTTCCTGCACATTCAGAATTATTATAAGAAAGAGGAAGACCGGGACCCGTCCATGACGGAGATCCGGGTACTGGATACCTATTGGTCAGATCACTGCCGCCATACTACATTTCAGACGGAACTGACAGATGTAGCGTTTGACGAAGGATATTACCGGACTCCGATCCAGAAGACCTATGAAGAATATGTAGCGGCGCATCAGGAGATCTTTGCGGGCAGAGAAGATAAATTCATCTGTCTGATGGATCTGGCGCTGATGGCAATGCGAAAATTGAAAAAAGAAGGGAAACTGGAGGATCAGGAGGAGAGCGATGAGATCAACGCCTGCTCGATCGTAGTGCCGGTAGAGATAGACGGCGTTACGGAAGAATGGCTGGTGAACTTTAAGAATGAGACGCATAACCATCCGACTGAGATCGAGCCGTTTGGCGGTGCCGCCACTTGTCTGGGCGGCGCGATCCGTGACCCGTTGTCGGGCCGTACTTATGTTTATCAGGCTATGCGTGTCACCGGCGCGGCTGATCCGACCCGTTCCATGAAAGAGACATTAAAGGGCAAGCTGCCCCAGAAGAAGCTGGTGCGCGGCGCTGCCAACGGATACAGTTCCTATGGCAATCAGATCGGGCTGGCAACCGGCCTGGTAAAAGAGATTTATCATCCGGATTATGTGGCAAAGCGTATGGAGATCGGCGCGGTTATGGGAGCGGCGCCCCGGCGCGCGGTGATCCGCGAGACTTCGGACCCCGGAGACCGGATCATTCTGCTGGGCGGAAGGACCGGCCGTGACGGCTGCGGCGGCGCAACCGGTTCCTCTAAAGTGCACACCGAACAGTCCATAGAGACCTGCGGCGCGGAAGTACAGAAAGGAAATGCGCCGACAGAGCGTAAGATACAGCGGTTATTCAGAAGAGAAGAAGTAAGCAGGCTGATCAAGAAATGCAACGATTTCGGCGCAGGCGGCGTGTCTGTTGCCATTGGCGAACTGGCGGACGGACTTCGCATCGATCTGGATCGGGTTCCGAAGAAGTATGCGGGCCTGGACGGTACGGAAATTGCCATTTCCGAATCACAGGAGCGTATGGCGGTTGTAGTAGCGCCGAAAGATGTCGATCAGTTCCTGGCATATGCCAATGAAGAGAATCTGGAAGCCGTAACGGTTGCGGTCGTAACCGAAGAACCCAGACTGGTGATGAACTGGAGAGGAAAAGAGATCGTTAATATTTCCAGAGCATTTCTGGATACCAACGGAGCACATCAGGAAGCGGCAGTTTCTGTAGATATGCCGGATGAAGCGAAGAATTATTTCCGCAGGGAGGCAGTCTCCGACGTCAGGGCAAAATGGCTGGAGACGCTTTCCGACCTGAATGTCTGCTCTCAGAAAGGACTGGTGGAACGGTTTGACGGTTCTATCGGCGCGGGTTCCGTATTTATGCCATACGGGGGCAGGTATCAGCTGACCGAGACGCAGAGCATGGTCGCGAAGCTGCCCGTATTAAAAGGAAAATGCGATACCGTTACCATGATGAGCTATGGATTTGATCCTTATTTATCGAAATGGAGCCCGTATCACGGCGCGATTTACGCAGTAGTAGAGTCGATTGCTAAGATCGTGGCTGCCGGAGGCGACTATAAAAAGATCCGCTTTACTTTTCAGGAATATTTCCGCAGAATGACGGAAGACCCGAAACGGTGGAGTCAGCCGTTTGCGGCATTGCTGGGCGCTTACGATGCACAGATAGGCTTCGGCCTGCCGTCGATCGGCGGGAAGGACAGTATGTCCGGTACGTTTAACGATATTGACGTGCCGCCGACACTGGTTTCCTTTGCAGTGGATGTGGCAAAGGAACCGGATATCATCACGCCGGAATTAAAGCAGGCAGGCAACGTGATCGTAAAATTTGACATTGTACGGGATGCCTATGAGAAGCCGGATTACGAACAGGTGATGGCGCTGTATGACGCAATCCGCCAGCTGATCCAGAAGGGCGTGATCCGATCTGCCTATGCGCTGGACTCCAAGGGTCTGGCGGCAGCGTTAAGCAAGATGGCGTTCGGCAATAAGTTGGGCGTGACGGTGGAAGCTGACCTTGCGGCGGAAGATCTGTTTGCGGCGGAGTTCGGGAATCTGATCGCGGAAGTACCGGCAGACCGTCTGGCTGAGATTTCGGTGCCGTACCGGAAAGTAGCGTCTGTAACCGATCAGGCATGTTTTGTATATCGTGATGTTACGATTCCGATGGAAGAAGCGCTGACAGCGTGGACGCAGACATTGGAAAAGGTATTTCCGACCAGAAGCAGTGAGGACACTGCTGTGCTGGATACGCCGGTATACGATACAAAGGATATATACATCTGTAAGCACAGGGTGGCAAAGCCCACAGTATTTATTCCGGTATTTCCGGGTACCAACTGTGAATATGATACAGCGAAGGCCTTTGAACAGGCAGGCGCGCAGGTTGTGACTAAGGTGTTTAAGAATCTGACGGCAGAAGATATCCGGGATTCCGTGAATGAATTTGAAGCCTGCATCGACCAGGCGCAGATTATCATGTTCCCGGGCGGTTTCAGCGCAGGCGACGAACCGGATGGCTCAGCCAAATTCTTTGCCACTGCGTTCCGCAATGCTAAAATAGAAGAAGCGGTGCACCGGCTGTTAGAGGAACGAGATGGTCTGGCGCTGGGAATCTGTAATGGATTCCAGGCCCTGATCAAACTGGGACTGGTACCGAACGGCGCCATTACCGGACAGGACGCCAGCGCACCGACGCTGACTTACAATACCATTAACCGCCATATTTCCAAGATGGTTTATACAAAGGTTGTTTCCAATCGGTCTCCGTGGCTGCGGCTGGCAAAGCTGGGCGGCGTCTATGTAAATCCGGCGTCTCACGGCGAGGGACGGTTCGTAGCGGACAAAGCGTGGATCGACCGGTTATTTGCCAACGGGCAGGTGGCGACCCAGTATGTGGATGAAGCCGGAAACCCGACGATGGATGAAGAGTGGAATATCAACGGCTCCTACGCCGCAATCGAAGGGATTACCAGTCCGGACGGCAGATGCTTCGGAAAAATGGCGCATGTGGAACGAAAAGGAAGCAGTGTTGCCAAAAATATTACAGGAGAACAGGACTTGAAAATTTTCGAATCCGGAGTACAATACTTTATGTAATGGGTTGGTGAAAACAATCAGAAATGGAGGAAACAATGAAACGTTTAAAAAAAGTTTGGGCACTTTTACTTTGCGTCATTATGACAGGCATGCTGATGGCAGGCTGCGGAGACGAGAAAGATGCCGGTGCGGTTCCGGAGACGCCGACGGTTTCACCCGAGGAACAGATTTCCGCGCTGGCGGCAGATCTGGGTGATCTCAAAACAGGTTCTGTTTCCGGAAGCATTACGCTGGGCGGTGAAAATCTGAAGACGCTGGCACAGACTTATCTGGGTTCAGACGCATTTAAGCTGCAGTATCAGGTTGTGTCATCCGGCGACAACAGCGGAAAGCTGCTGCTGTCATTAGATCTGAAAGGAACCCCTGCGGAAGCGCTGGAAGTGATCTGGGCAAACGGTACGGTTTATGTAAATACCACCAAGCTGATCGATGCGCTGACTGCCGTTATGGAAACGATCGATCCGACGGCTGCCGGGCAATACGGCGCAATGAAAGGTCTTGTCGGAAATGACTACCTTTCCTTTACCAAAGAAGATCTGCAGGATCTGCTGGGCGATAATCTGGACGCGATGCAGAATCTGCTGGAGCAGTATCAGGGAGATCAGCTGCCGAGTATGCTGGGAAACATTGAGGGCTTTGAAAATGTGACACAGGAGGATATTCTGGCATGGGCGTCTCTGGCTTTGGATGTCGGCGGAGAAAAAGTAGTCAATGCGCTGGGAAGTATGCTGACGGTTCAGGAGAAGTCCGTGAAGGTTCACATAGGCGCAGACAATGCGGATACGCTGAAAAATGATCTGACCGCGTTTATGAAGAACGAACTGCCGGGACTGATCGATACCTATATGACCAGATTAAAAGAGCAAAAGGGTGAAAATGATGCGCTGTATCAATATCTGCAGAAGAACGGAGAAGATCTGAAACAGAAATGCGCCGAAGCGGGAGCATCCGACGGTGAGGCGGCAGAAGAGATGGACAATACCAGCCTAGATCTTTCTTTCGGTGTGACCGGAGAAAAAGGAAACCGGGTTGTGGCTCTGTCGATGGATATGACGGCGCAGACGGTAACGACTGCGTTTACCATGGAAGTGAAGGAAGGACAGACGGAAACGGTATCCGTACCGGAGAAAGCGACTGCTTTGAAAGACCTGCTGGGGATGTTTTCTCAGGTCGCTGACGCCTTTGGCGACGCACTGGAAGACGGAAGTCTGGATGATGTATTTTCCGATGCCGGAGATACGGTTTGATCTGTTATAAAGGAAAAAATACAGAGGGTATCCCAAAAGTCATTTGAAATGACTTGAGGGATGCCCTCTTTCTGTATCTGGGTTTCCTATTATATTCTTATAAGCGGCTGTAGCCGAATCCGTTGACAATGGCGTCAATCTTCTGATGCTGCTGGCACATCGGGCAGTCCTGCATCGGATGGCTGGCGTAATCGGGGATGTCCCGGGAAGAGAAGATCGTATCAACCCGGTGTCCGTCTACTTCGGAAACAGCGCTGAAAATAGCGGAAATGCCGCTTACCGTGCCGCCATAATAGCGGATCACATTCAGGCAGCGTTTCACGGTTTTGCCGGTTGTAGCGGAAGCCAGAAGCAGCAGAACATGTTTGCCGCGGATGGCAGGCGCGATATTATCCCGGAAAATGATCTGCCCCGTGGGGTCATATTCCGGTTTGATCACATAGATAGTCTTATGCTGATTGGTAGAAAGAATTCCTGCTTTGCTCAGCTCTTTGGCCAGAAACGCGCCGATGACTTCACAGCCGTCCATGCAGACGATGGTATCAACGATCTTGCCGCCGATGTTATAGTAATCCACCATGGCCCGTGCGACCTGTTCCGCTTCGCTGGCACGGGATTTCATCGTCGTCATATCCAGATAATAATTGATATGAGAATGGGCAGTCGCAAAGTGCCCCGGGATAACCTTAAGTACAACCTGCGGATTGATCGCTGCAGGAATCTTGATCTGATTGTTCATGAATACTATTTTCCTTTCCTTTTATTTTACCGGTGCTGTCCCATAAAGAATAAGGCAACGGTCCCGGGACCGGAGTGGGCGCCGATGGTCGGACAGATCATATTGATCATAATGTCTTGAATACCGAATCTCTCCCGTACCAGATCCGCCACATACTGCGCGTCCTCCAGACAGTCTCCGTGACTGATAAATACGGTTGTGTTTTCTTTTTCAAATCCCTTTGCCAGCTCGTCCATTCGATCCACCAGAGCAGCCAGGGATTTCTTCCTGCCCCGTACCTTCCCGATGGGAATCAGGTGACCTTCAAAATCCACATGCAGGATCGGCTTAATGCTGGCAAGAGAACCGATGATCGCCGTGGCGCGGTTTACTCTGCCGCCCCGGAACAGATGAAACAGGTCGTCCACGGTAAAAATGTGACAAAAGCTCTGACGATTCGCGGTCAGCCAATGCGCCACTTCGGTAATAGACATGCCTGCGTCCCGTTTTTCAACTGCTTTATAAACAAATAATCCCTCTCCGAGAGAAGCACACAGGGAATCAATGACGATCACCTTTCTGTCCGGATACTGTTCGGACAATTCCTGCGCAGCCATGGCAGCCGCACTGTAACTGCTGCTTAATCCCGAAGAAAACGCCAGATGCAGGACGTCTTTCCCCTCTGCCAGAATCGGCTCCAGTATGGAACGGACGGATTCCGGATTAGCAGCCATTGTCGTCGGCATCTTACCGTTCCGCATCATTTCATAAAATTCATGAGCATCCAATTCCGTTCCGGCCCCGTATGTAATATCATCCAGCTGGTACAAAAGCGGAATCACCGGAATCCGGTGCTTCTGCAGATAATCAGCCGGAAGATCACAGGTAGAATCTGTTGAAACTACAAATGAATCCAAAATATCATCTCCTTCCTGCTTCTATTTTAAAACAAAATGTGTGCGATGACAACAGAATTATTTGAAAAAGCGCTAAAATCTTTTGGTGAAATGTATAAAAAACATATTTTTACAGAGGAAAAAGTAGTGGTTTTTAACAAAAAAAAGTATGTTGAAAATGTGAAGAATGTATTGACAACTTCGGCAAAACAGAGTAAGATGAAAAAGAATCAAATTATCGTACAGTTATATGTACATCTTTTTTTAACAAAAAAGAATCAAACTATTATTGAAGGAGGAATTTTCTGAAATGAAAAAGAAAATTTTCGCAGTTGCGCTTGCTGCAGTTATGACAGTCACAAGCGCAATGTCAGCATTCGCTGATACAGCTGATGTTGATATCACTGGTGGATTGGGTTCTGCAAATACCGGTGACGAAGCTTTGGGCGCTGGTGATTTTGATGTAACCTATACATTCCATAATGCCAGCCATGATACTTCAGCAAACTGGTTTAATTTTGCTGTAGAGTTGTTTGATGCTGATGGAAACTTCATTACCATGAGAGCAGATGCATTTGGTGTAGGCGCTGGTACTGGTGCTTATAATGATGCATTAGGAACATGGGGCCAGGATCAGTTGACAACATGGACCGGTCAGCCGGAAGATTGGGCAGTATGGGCAGCAGATATGGCTGACGCTGATGTAACGGTTAATGTTAAGAGAGCAGGTAATGTGTTAACTTTCACTTATGATATGAAAGCTGGCAGCAACACTTATCAGTTTGTTGGCGTTACTCCGGAAATCCCGAACCTGGCAGATGAATTAAGCATTCATCTGGGCGGTGAGAAAGTAAACCTGACAAACGTTAAGTTTACAAACGGCGCAGCAGCAGGCGGCAACGATACTCCGGCAGCAGGTGGTAATGATACTCCGGCAGCAGGTGGTAATGATACTCCGGCAGCAGGCGGCAACGATACTCCGGCAGCAGGCGGTAATGATACTCCGGCAGCAGGCGGTAACACAGGTGCTGGTACAGATGCACCGGCAGGCAATGGTAATGCAGGCGGCGCAACCACAGGCGATGTAGCTCCTTACGCAGTAGCAGTACTGGCAGTAGCAGCTGCAGCAGTAGTTGTTGTATTACAGAAGAAGAAAGTAACCGAATAATTTATAGATAATTTGATTCGAATCAAAGGGATGCCAAAAGGCATCCCTTTTTTTTCGGAGAAAAAATATCCTTTTCCATACTGAAAATCACAAATAATCTATAAATATGTATTGACAAAAAGATAATTATATATTAGAATCATGATGCATCACAAAATGATTTAAACTCGACAAAAATAAATGCAATTTTATAGTTGAAAAATGTATAAATTTATATTATAGTGAAAGGAGAAGGCAGCTATGGATAAGAACTTGTACTGCGATCTGGAGGTTGCGGATATGAAGATACGATATGATGCCTATGCGAAGGCGATCCTGTCGTACCGGATTATCCTTGCCCATATCCTGGTGGGAGTCGTTCCGGAGTATGAAGGGATGGATCCGGAGGAGGTCGCGCGACTGATCGAAGCACCTGCTCTTTCCGCAGCCCCGGTCGGCACAGGAGAGCAAGCCCGGTCGTTTGGTATTCCGGCGGATGCGGTGCCGCCGCTGGTCAAAGGAGAGAATACAGAGAGCAGAATCCCCGGGGAGGGAGTCATTACCTTGGATATTCTGATTTCCGCGCTGGCGCCGGAGCAGACAGCGGGCAGTTATCGGAAGACGCTGGTGGACGTGGAAGCGCAGAACTGCGGCTTCACCGGATATTGGATTGAAGCACGGGCGGTCTTTTACTGTTCCCGGGTAATATCATCGCAGCAGGGCAGGGAGTTTACAGATTCCCATTATGAACAGATCCTGACAGTGAATTCTGTCTGGATCCTGACGGATCCGCCTGCGGCAGCCAGGAATACAGTGACCCGGTACACATTTCAGCCGGAGAACCTATATGGGGAGTACGGAGATCGGAAGCGGTGCGACTTGATGCGGGTCATTCTGATCGGGCTGCCGAAAGAACTGCCGGAGCCGGAAGAGAGTACGCCGCTGATCCGGCTGCTGACGACGATCTTTTCCCTGAAACTGAGTTTTACAGAGAAGAGAGATATATTAACGGAAGAGTTTGGGATCCGGATGGATCCGGAGACAGAAGGGAGGATGCAGGAGATGTGTAACTGGAGTGAAGCGATCGAGCGGGATGCGCTGGAGCGCGGAGAAAAGATTGGCATGGAGCGTGGAAAAGAAATTGGTATGGAACTTAACAGATTAGAGAATGCAAGGGAATTGTTGGACGTATTAAGTCCGGAGATCATTGCGCAGAAACTGAAACTGTCACTGGAGACTGTGCTGGGTTTGCGGGCCGGAACAGATCACTGAAAACGAAAAACAGAAGCCGATAAGATGCGGAAAAAGGTTAAAAAAGAGGGCGCTCGCGCGGCGTTTTCTTTTTTTCAGGGTTCTTTCATGAAGAAAAATTGAAAGCTGAAAAAGTATAGGATATATCGAGGTTTATTAGCGTTATACAAAAT
>CANQSA010000019.1 GCA_947626415.1 uncultured Lachnospiraceae bacterium | reverse complement strand
TGAATGATATTCACGATACAGCCCCGGTCAATGAAGATAAACTCCGGCGTGTCCAATTCCTCAAAAATCTGCTGCAGGCTTTTTCTCACCTTCGATATTCCCATGTTGGAAACAATCGCCACATTTTTGCCGCCGTCACGCCGGATATAGAAAATGTCTTTGTAGGGTATTTTTTCCATGCGCCCGGCGGCTTGAATGATATACTCTTTCCCTGCTTCCAGCTCAATCAGCTTTGCCGCGTCCGTTATGGCGGCTGCCAAACGATTCGTAAGATTGCTTTTTGGTACATAGCGGAAGATAGACAATTCAAAAGCGTCAATCGCATACTCAATATGCGACGTGATAAAAATAATCTTTACATTCGGCAAATACAGCTTAATTTTTTCGGAAAGCTCCATGCCGGTTATGCCGGGCATTTCTATATCAAGCAGAATGAGATCAAAGAAAAAATGATCGTCTGTAATATCATACAGAAGATGGCTGCTCTGCGTGTAGGTTATGATTTCATAACCGATACCGCAGGACTTAAGACTGCTTTTTACAATGTCCTCATGTTGTGTGACAACTTCGTTTTCGTCATCACAGATTGCTATTCGTACCATTATAATTTCACCTTACATACCGTTTGTTTCAGTTCTTTCAACTTACTTTTTTACATCAATTTTTATCATGCTTTTTCTTGGAATGTTAGATGCAAATACCTTTCACTCCACAAATTTTTTCACTGCTTATAACCTTTACAGTACTTTCCAATACCCTGTCTTCTTTGCCCCTACTCTCTCAATATAACCGTTTTCTTTTAAAAACGATATGTTCTTCTCCACCGCCGTTTCACTCACGCCCAGTATGACATGAAGCTCCGCAGTTGTAATGTTCGGATTGTTCCTCATTTCCAAAATAATTTTTTGCCTTCGTGAATTTAAAGCCTTTTTATTTCCAACCTTTTTCCCAACTTTATTCCCAACCTTATTTACTCTTTCAAACGGAATTGTTACAACAATGGAATTTTCTCTGAAGGAAAAAGCCTCTTTCCCATACATTTCTGTGATCTTGGGCACTCCCCGTCCGGACTTCTCGCTGATATGCAGTTGGAGAAAAATTTCAGACAGTTTTTCATTGACGGGAACAGATTCTCCCAGAAAAAACCCCTCCATCGTCTGTGCCGGTGCAAGTGTTCCTCTTGACAGGATCTCTATCCTATCGGAGAAAACCGAAATCATCGGTTCATTCCCTTCCACCCATTTATTATGCAGAACAGCATTGATAACAGCCTCTCGAAATGCCTTATTATCAAATAAAGGAATCTCTTTTCTCTCAACGACTCTGTCCGTTTCGTCCGTTTGAATAAGATTCAGCACATCTCCATAACGCAGCAGCTCGTCCAAACTGTATAGTAAACAGTCATTGCCAAATTCACGAACCGAAAAAAGATTTGAGCCTTTTGTTTTTCCATCAAAAATAGACACTCGAAGCGGGAAATGGGAGTTGTCCGACAATAACTGTGCCAGGAGATTAAACTCGCCTTCTTCCGTTTTCAAGCACAAATTTCTGATAAATGTTTTTTGATTTAAAACAATCCCCTTTGAGCCGTAATATCCAAACAATTTTTGAAACGTAAGGTCCTGATATTTGGCCGGAACTGTTTCAATCGTTTCCGTTCTTCCGTCAAGTATTTTAAAAAGTTCAATTTCTCGCTTTGGATAATCTTTCATATTACATTTAGAAGATCCTATTCTCAAAAACCTCTTTTCTTTAAACGCCGTTGGAATTTCTGTTGCCGCCGGAATAACCAGAACAACAACTCTCTTTCCATCAATTTCTGTTTCCTCAAACCTGAAATTGATGCTTGGCGATAGATTTCTTGCCAGATAATTTTGATACGGTTCTTTATTATATTCACGATATTGATTGAAAGTAGTTCCTACAACTTCATGAGTTGCATTGTCTATTCCCCAAATGAAATAAGCATATTTTTTATAATGAAAAGCAGCTGCATTCGACAGTGCGGATACATATTCCCCTAATGTCTCCGGCTGAAACCAGTTTTCCTTAAATTCAAACCATTCCTGTTCATCATTTAAAGCACATAAATCTAAAACAATCTGTTTGACCTCCATTAGTATGCTCCTTTACCCAACTTTTATTCCCAACTATGTCTATTATAGCACGCTGGGAATAAAATTGGGAATAAATCATAAAATTCTAGAAGAAAATAATGCCATATCAAGCCTCTTCCCCAAATGGTGTAGTAGTAGTGTAGTAGTGGTGTAGTAAACGGCTTTTCTCGCCGTGAAACCATTGACTTTACAGGCTTTTTCAGAACTTTTCAACACCCTGCCGTGATATACTGTAATGTTTTGGGGTTCCTTCCATGTACGCCCGGATCTCCTCCTTCGTACCCTGCTTTAAATATTGGGACACCAGCCTGTCCGACCCTACGGGCATGGCTCCGGTCAGCACATACCATCGATCCCGGGTGATCCCCACCTACAGAATGCCCGTCACCCGGTCGTTCTCCGGGATGGTCATCGTGATATAATTCCGTCAGGACGCCGGCCCGGCCCCGTCCAGCATCTTCGCCACGAAGGGCAAAGATTTTTCACACAGAAGCCTCATCCGCTCCTCCGCGCTCAATTTCTTTCCCATTCTTCCGCTACCTCTTAGTTTCAAACTTATCCCTCCTTCAAATTTGCCTCCAGCGCCTCCCGACAGGCAACTTTGTTCCAGTATTTGTTTCCCGTTACTTGACCGGGCAGGATTCCAGTTTCTTTAAGAGATCCTGAATATCGATGGGCTTCGCGATAAAATCGTCCATTCCGCTTTCCATCGCCCGTTCTTTGTCCTCCTGAAACGAATTGGCCGTGCAGGCAAAGATCCGAACGGAAGCCGCGTCCGGACGGTTCAGCGCGCGAATTGCCTTCGACGCTTCAAATCCGTCCATTTCCGGCATCAGAATATCCATCAGGATCACGTTGTAGGTGCCGGGCGCGGAGGATTCAAATATCTCCAGCGCTTTCTTTCCGTTTTCTGCGCGGGTCGCAAGAAATCCCTCTCCGGTCAGCAGTTCCAGCAAAATTTCTCCGTTCAGTTCATTGTCTTCCGCAATCAGGATCGTCGGCTTTTTCTCCTGCTTATCCGGATCCGCCGCCTCTGCGGCCGTCAGTTCCGTTTCTTCCGACTGCTCTGAATCCTGCGGGACTGCCGCCGGCTCTGCCGGAAGGATAAAGGTAAACCGGCTGCCTTCTCCCAGCTTGCTTTCTACCGTCAGCCTGCCGCCCATGCGTTCCGCCAGCAGAGAACAGATCGCCATTCCCAATCCGGTTCCCTGATTGCCTTGTGAAACCGCGCTGCTTTCCTGTGTAAACGGCTCAAAGATCTTCCTTTGAAATTCTTCACTCATGCCCTGACCATTGTCCGCTGTCTCAATGATCGTTGTGATCCTGCCGTCGGCGCCCTTCTCCTGCCGAACCGTCACAGTGACGAAACCGCCCTCCTGCGTGTATTTCCGCGCATTATCAACAATATTGATCAAAATCTGCTGAACCCGCAGTTCATCGCCCAAAATTTCCGGATACGGCAGTTCCGTATCCATCTGAAAATGGAGCTGTTTTTCTTCCATAGCGCTTTTTTCAATTGATTCCACGGTTTCCAGAAGCAGCTGCAGATTAAACGGCTTCTTTTCCAGCCGCATCTCGCTCTCCTGCAGTTTTGACATATCCAGAATATTATTTACCAATGACTGCAGATACTGGGCCACCGAGGAAGACTGCTGCAGATAATGCGTCAGTTTTTCCCGGTCCCCCAGATTCTGGGACATCAGATAATTAAGGCTTAACAATCCATTTAACGGCGTCCGGATCTCATGGCTCATCGTGGAAAGGAAATCTCCTTTTGCCTTCGCATCGGCACGATCCTTAATGGAGCGGAGCTGAACGCGTATATTGAGATATACCAGAACGCTGATCGCGACAACGGCAGCCGCCAGCAGTATCAGGGTATAGCGGTATTGATACAGGAAATCTCCCACGGTATATTTGTACATATTTTCCATCGTGGATTCAATAATATAAGCCGCCACCTCGCCGTCGGTCATCTGGGCGATGGCTTTATTGATCATGGTAACCTGCATCTGGCGTTCTTCCCAAACGGCGCTGTCATTTTGTTCCAGCGGCACCACGCCGGAAAAGCACATCTGATCGTCCATTCCCACAACCGGGATCACCTTGAGGTCACTGTAGATCGGTTTATACAGCCAGTACTCTGCTACATACTGATTCTGGATCAGCAGATCCACTTCCCCGTTGTTGATTGCGGTCAAACAGTCTTCTATGGTGTCATAGTCTGCCATTTCAAAATTGGGATACCGGCTGGTCAGCACCTTCTTGATCGTCTGCGAACCGGTAGAGATCGCCACTTTATAATGCCCTTCGTCCTTAAACTCCAGTCCAGCTTTTGCCACGATCACCTTCCGGCTTGAAAGGTAGGGATCGCTCATCAGGATCCCTCTTGCTTTCTGATTCTCCTTATTATATTCCACGCCGGTCACCAGATCGAATCCTTCTCCCAGCAGATAATCATAGGTTACGGAACCGGCCGGCAGTTCGACATATTCAAATTGAAATCCTGTGAGTTCTGCGATCCGGTCAAAGATATCTCTGGAAATTCCCGCCAGTTCTCCGTCTTCTCCACGAAACGAGATGGGCTTCCGATCCCGTACATACCCCACCTTCAATGTTCCGCAGGCTGCCGCATATGCTTTTTCTTCTTCTGTAAATGGATTTTCTTCCGATATCTTTTCGTCCGCATACGCAGGCGTTCCGGATACGCCGCCAATCAAAAGTACGGCAGCAAACAAAACAGCAGTTATTTTCGTAAAAACCCCATGTGCCATTTCTGTCATTCCTTTCTGATAGAATCCCGATATTCCATTCAGTCAAATCCGTTAAATCGTTGATTTAAGAATAACACAATTTTGCAAAAATATCCAGATGGAATCACAGTTATGCCTGTTTTCTTTCAGCGCCGCCCAGTCGACCGGCTGCTTGCTTCCGCTTGTGTAATCGCCATACCGCTCCATAACGTCAATGCCGATATACATCCTCGTTTTGTGAATAATAAACTGCAAGTAGAAGAAATACTACGTAAACAACATATACAGCGCCAAAAAAAATAGCCGTAATACAAAAAATCCCCATCATCTGATGAGGATTTCCTGCGGAAGATGGGACTTGAACCCACACAGTATTGCTACCACTAGAACCTGAATCTAGCGCGTCTGCCATTCCGCCACTTCCGCAAAATGCATTGTGCCAGTCCTATGTCATCTGACACAATGCATATCATACCTTATTCTATTCAAAAAATCAAGCACTTTTTTACTTTTTCTTATTTTACTGCGATGTGCATTACGCTGCAGGCCGGCAGTACAAAGCTGACCTTACCGTTTTCCTGCTTAAATTCCGTAAACGGAACCTCCGTTACCACATCCGGATTCTCAAACGTATTCATGGCGTGCATCTCATTCGTTACAATCTCCGCCTTAATCTCGTGGATCTCGGTATCGGTCAGGAACAACTCAACCGGAGAATCCGTATCCGCAGACAGGTTATTGACCGTAATGTTTATCGTGCCGTCCTCTGCCACGGAAGCAGACTCCTGCAGATTCGGAACCTGCCACTTGTCCGCGCCGATCTTCTCGGATTCGATACTGGATTCAACCAGCTCGGCGTCCTGATGGAAACGATACATATGGAATACATAGTAGGTCGGCGTCTTGATCATCTTCTCGCCTTCGGTCAGGATCACTGCCTGCAGTACATTGACCATCTGCGCGATATTCGCCATCTTCACACGGTCGCAGTGTTTATTGAAAATATTCAGATGGATTCCGGCTACCAGCGCGTCCCGCATGGTATTCTGCTGATACAAAAAGCCCGGATTCGTGCCCGGCTCAACCTTGAACCAGTTGCCCCATTCATCCACGATCATGCCGATCTTCTTCTTCGGATCGTACTTATCCATGATCGTGCCGTGCCGCTCGATCAGTTTCTCTGTATATAATGCTTTGGCAAGTGTCTTATACCATACTTCTTCGTCAAAATCCGTCGCGCTGCCCTTGATCTTCCAGCCTTCCGGATGTACGTAATAGTGCAGGGACAGCCCGTCCATATGTCCGGTCTTCGGTCTGGGATAACCCGCGAAACAGGTCTCCAGCACGCCCTCGGTCCAGCCGTAATCGTCTACATTGGCGCCGCAGCAGATCTTCTTGATCCCCGGCTTAATGCCTTCTTTCTTTTCTTCTTCTGTTCTGTAATCTCTTACATAGGTCTGATATCTTCGGTACTCGTTGGCGTAATGCTCCGGCGTCATATTTCCGCCGCAGCCCCAGTTCTCATTGCCGACGCCCACATATTTGATCTTCCAGGGCTCCTCTCTGCCGTTCTTCCGGCGCAGATTCGCCATCGGGGAATCGCCCTCAAAGGTCATATATTCGATCCACTCGGACATCTCCTGTACCGTTCCGCTTCCCAGATTCAGATTGACATATGTATCACATCCTAACTGGTCGCACAGTTCAAAATACTCATGGGTTCCAAAGCTGTTGTCTTCCACAACGCCGCCCCAATGCGTATTCACCATCCGTTTTCTGCTTTCCTTCGGGCCAATGCCGTCCATCCAGTGATATTCATCCGCGAAACAGCCGCCCGGCCAGCGCAGGACAGGGATCTTCATCTCCTTTAACGCCTCTACTACGTCGGTACGCATACCGTTTTTATTGGGGATCGGGGAATCTTCCCCCACATACAGTCCCTCATAAATACAGCGGCCCAGATGCTCTGCAAAATGTCCGTAAATATCTTTGTTGATATGTCCCATCTTGTGATGGGGATTGACTACTAACCTTGCCATGCCAAACTCTCCTTAAAATAATCGAAATCTTGTACTATTCTACTCTTTATTGCTCACAAATTCAAGCAGTTTCTGAAAAAAATGGAAGCAGGTTTTTCCCCCGCTTCCACAGCGCTTATTCATCCTCAAAGGGTTCCTCATCAAAAGGCAGATACGGGTATAATTCCTCATAGGAGCGGAGCTCGTCCTCATCCACAATTCCGTTTGGAATCAGCCCGGTGCAGTCTGTCGCGGAACAGATATTCCGCTGGTCCAGAATGGTATCCAGCTGCCGTTCCCGCAGTCTGGACTGGTCGTTTACCTTTTTCACATGATATTTTGAAGCCTGCTTCATCATTTACTCCCCCTTTACAATTGATTTTCGGCTATATCTAATATCCCCTGTTTCTCTTTTTTTATGTTTTGTTCCCTTACTTTTTGATAAAAAATATACAACTTATATCTTTTCCCTATTTATTTATTTTATTTCATTTAGTATACTATTCGTACCACTATTTTTTGGAGGTTTTTATGAGCGAATTAAATTATGCCGCTATCGGACAAAAGCTTCAGCAGCTCAGAAAAGCAAAGAACATTACACAGGATTACATTGCAACTGCTCTGAATGTAACGGTCGCTTACATCAGTAACGTTGAGAATAACAAAGTAAAATTAAACCTTCGTGTAATTACTTATTATGCCAAATTGCTTGGCGTGTCTGTAGACTACTTATTATTCACGGACAAGGATGGATCTACAGAGACCAGCAGTCTGGATACTGAGATTATGAAGTTACTGTCTAACTACAGTGATGAAGAAAAGGAAAAACTGATCAAAGTTTTGAAAGTTGTTAAGGATCTTTAAGAACAGTAAACTGTTGAAATATTTTACGCCGTAACAGGCAGTATTTCGCACACCACAGGAGAGAAGCCGATTTTCGCTTCTCTCCTTTTTGAGTGCCCGTCTTTTGATTTCTACATCCAGCCTGCCAGCAGCAGACTGGCTCCGATCCCGGCAAATGTGGAAATCAGAGCGCCCGTAAGCGTCCATCTGGTTTTCGTCACCTTTGCCGCCATAAAATATACCGACATGGTATAAAAGATCGTTTCCGTACAGCCCATCATGATCGAAGCCGCCATTCCGATATAAGAATCCGTCCCGTATGATTTATAAAGATCCAGCAGTAAGCCCGTTGCCGCCGAAGAAGAAAACATCCGCACCAGAATGGAAGGCAGCAGCGGCGCCGGAAGATGGATGTACTCCGTTATATTTCCCAGCCAGGACGCCAAATCCTCCAGGAATCCGGACGCCCGCAGCACCCCGACCCCTACCATCAGCCCGATCAGGGTAGGTACGATCTTCACTACAGTCTTCAGTCCGTCCTTCGCGCCCGCCAGAAAATCCTCATATACATTCCGCTTCATCAGCAACCCATAGATCACCACATAGACCACCACCAGCGGGATCATCACATTGGATAAATATAAAATAAACCGCATCTCTGTACTCCATAAATCTTCCTATAAAAATACATATGCGGCACATTCCGGAAAAATAAATTTTTTCAGAAACAGCCTGTAAGGTAAACTTATCCTTTGTTATGAACGGCAGCCTCGAGCTTCTCTAAAGCCTGCGCTAATGTTTTCTGTGAACAGGCAAGCACAACCCGCTGAAACGGAGATGACTTTTTCCCGAAAATATATCCATCGTCCAGCCAAAGCTTTGCTTTATTTACAATGAGATTCTTCAACTCCTTATGATTTAAGCCGAGTTCAGAGCAATCCAGCCAGGCAAAATAGGTTCCGTCAGGCTCTACAAGTTTGATTTCGGGAAGCTTGTCTTTTAAAAATGTACGCAAAAAATCAAGGTTGCCCTGCAAATAACGCTTACACTGAAGCAGCCATTCTTCGCCGTTTTCATACGCTGCCTGCGCTGCGACCAAACCTAAAGAATTCAATTGGGAATATCCGCTGCGATCTATTTCTTTTAGAAACTTGCGGCGGATGTTTCTATTTGCGATCCAGATGTTTGAAACCTGCAAACCCGCCAAATTAAAAGTTTTGCTCGGAGCTGTACAAATAATAGTCTGTTCCGCGAGTTCCGGGCATCCCACAGTAAAAACAGTATGCAAATGTCCCGGAAGGGTAAAATCGCAGTGAATTTCATCTGAAGCAACAATCACTCCGTACTTTTTGCAGAGCGCACCTATTTTTTGAAGCTCTGCTTTTGTCCATACTCTGCCGACAGGGTTATGCGGTGAACACAAGATAAACAGCTTTACATGGTAATCCCTGATCTTCGCTTCAAAATCGGCAAAGTCTATTTCATAACGTCCATCTTTATATAACAATTCGTTTTCTACAAGTTTTCTGTCATTATCGCGGATAACGGAATAGAAAGGGTAGTACACCGGAGTTTGAATCATCACACTGTCACCGGGTTCTGTCAGTGCACGAACCGCCATTGCAAGAGCGAATACCACGCCCGGAGTTTTTACAAGCCATTCAGGGTTTGTTTCCCATCCGAAATGCTTTTGAAACCACTCTGAAACTGCCTGATAATAGCCGTCCTTTACTTCGCTGTAACCGAAAATACCGTGACTGACAGCCTCATGCAAAGCGTCCAGCACAGGCTGGGCCGTCGGGAAATCCATATCCGCTACCCAAAGAGGAAGCACATCGGCAGGATAGCCGCGTTCTGCCGCAAAATCATATTTCAGACTGTTTGTCCCCTGACGGTTTACAACTTTGTCAAAATCATAATATGTCATTTTAGTCCTCCAATGCCTGCTTCAGGTCGGAAATAATATCGTCTGCATTTTCAATCCCTACGGATAGGCGCAAAAGCGTATCTGTAATGCCGAGATGTTCCCGTGTTTTGGCCGGCACATCCGGGTGAGTTTGAAGAACGGGATAGGTAAGCAGCGATTCCGTCCCGCCGAGACTTTCCGCAAATGTCACTATTTTTACTTTTTGAAGCATACGCAAAGCCGTATCTGCACAATCCACGCTAAAAGAGATCATACTGCCCGCGCCTCTTGTCTGACCTGCATGGATGTCATATCCGGGATGGTTTTTTAGTCCCGGATAAAACACTTTTTTTACCTTCTCTTGTTCCAGAAGCCACCCGGCGACCTTCTGCGCATTTTTCTGCTGCTGCTCCATACGGATAGGCAGAGTTTTTATTCCACGCATAACAAGCCACGAATCAAAAGGAGACAAGACGCCGCCTGTTGTCTTTGAAAGAAGCCGTATTTTATCGGCAAGCACCTGATCCTTTGACGAGGCAAACCCCGCAATCGTATCATTGTGACCCGACAAGAATTTGCTTCCGCTGTGAATCACGATATCTGCGCCAAGCTCCAATGGATTCTGAAAATACGGAGACAGAAATGTATTGTCTACGATAAGCAAAAGACCGTGTTCGCGGGCAATCTTTGCACAGGCACGCAGATCCGTAATTTCCATCATGGGATTTCCCGGCGTTTCTACATATATGGCTTTTGTTTCCGGACGAATTGCGGTCAAAACAACTGACAGATCCGTCGTATCTGCATAATCGATCTGAAGACCGTTTTTGACACTGATCAAATTGTGCAGGCGTATCACGCCGCCGTACAGATCCTCGGAACAGATAATGTGATCTCCAGGTGAGAATAACTCAAAACAGGCACTGATAGCCGCCATCCCTGATGAAAATGCGGTTGTTCCGACTGCCCCTTCAAGAGAAGATACGATCTCCTCCAAGCGCTGTCTGGTCGGGTTTGACTCCCTTGAATAGTCAAATCCGCTTTCATTGTGACCGGTCTTAAGATGGCCAAAAGAGGTGGTCTGATAAATCGGAAAGCTTATCGCTCTGTTTTCATCACACGGAGAGGAATCAATATCCCCGTGAACACATCTGGTTTCAAAGCGTTCATTCATAGGATAATCACTCCCTTTCGCTTCTGTCTGTCAGTTTACGGAATATTGCAAGCGGATTCTTTTTGGTTTCAGGCATCGTCAAAATCAAATGATAACCGCGAATGGCACTGACAAAAGCAAGTCCGATACCGGTGTTACCGCTGGTGGGCTCGATCAGGGTATCCCCGGGCTTGATTTTCCCCCTTTTCTCAGCTTCATCGATCATAGAAAATCCGACACGGTCTTTAACGCTGGCAAGCGGATTAAACATTTCCAGCTTTGCTACCACCTCTGAACCGCCATGGTTGACTTTATTCAGTTTTACAAGCGGTGTGTTTCCCAAAAGTTCTGTCAAGTTTTCAGCTATTTTCATGTTCCTGTTTCTCCCTTACAGTTTATTGATTTACATTTTCAATTCAAATCGGCAATATTTTGTCGGCAAAAACACGGCGGCCATCAGGCAAGGCAACGATTTCTCCAAGAAACGAATCGATCATTTCATCGCCTGTTTTTTGATATAAATCCCGTACATCGGAATACCTACGGAGATATCCGTCAAAAAGGAATCCGATATGATTCCCCATAAAAAAGGCATCCTCCTTGCTGTGGGTAATCATTAGAACGGTCAAATTCCGTTCCTTTTGAAATTCCAGAAGAAAATCCCGTATTTCGGCGTGTAAATTGTTGTCGAGCCCTGTAAACGGTTCATCCAAAAGCAAGACCTGCGGTTCGACAGCGACCGCTCTCAGAATCGCCGCCAGCTTTTGCTGCCCGCCGGATAACTCATGCGGATAGCGTTTCATGTGTTTTTCAAGCCGAAACCGCCATGCCAGTTCATCTAACCGTGTCTTAATTTCAGAACGGGGGATATGACGAGCTTTAAGCGCAAATGCCGCATTCTCAAAAATCGTCATATGCGGGAATAAATTGTTTTCCTGAGACACCAATATCGTTCCCCGCTTTTGCATAGGAAGCGCAAGTACAGACTGCCCGTTCAAAAGAACATCTCCGCTTTGCGGCTGCCATTCCCCCGTAATCAGCCGCAGGATAGTTGTTTTTCCGGCGCCGCTGGGGCCGCACAGAACAAACAGCTCGCTATCGTTCACCGAAAAGCTGACATTCTTTACAATATCGGTTTTTTCTGCCCGAAAAGACAAGTTTTGAAGTTCAATCGCTGCCAAAACGATCCCCTTTCTTTCGGAATATAGCTTTCGGAATGACAGAGCAGGCCAAAAGCACAACCCCGCCAAACAAGAGATACATCAGCGTATAAACCGACGCAAGATTACGGTTAGAACCGGTAACAAACGGCGTCATGATCATGGAAAAATTGATATGATCCGCGTTGCCGAGATAAAAATTTACGAAATATTGTGAGTAGGAAATAATAAATCCCATCATAAACGCCGTCAAATAACCGAACAAATAGGTCGGCAGGTGCACCCAAAAGAAGATGCGGCATTTTCCTGCACCAAGATTTTTTGCGCTTGTTTCCGCCCCTGTTCCCAGCGCTGCATAGCAAGAATACGTCAGCTTAAACACATAAGGGAACGCAAAATAAATATGCATCAGCAGAATGGCCGGCGTTCCTGCAAGAGACAGCGCAAGAAACAGCTTGTGACTGCCCATCGAGACGCTTACTGCCGGAAGCAGCATCGGCAGGTAAAACAAGGGTTCCACCCATTTGCGGATACGGGGGCGCGTTTTCAGAAGACCTCTCGCAGCCATAATACAGAGGATCAATGTCAGTGCTGATACGCCGAGAGAAAACAGCGTTGACTGAAAGGCAACGCCGATATCCCGTTTCCAAAAAGTCCGGAATCCCTCCAGCGTAAAATGCCGGGGAAAAAGCGAATCAGCCGGCCATCTCGCAAAAAAAGCATAGATTAACATGGACGCAAACGGAAACAGGAGAACTGCCAAAAACAAGATGAGAAGAAGCGTCCATAAACACGATTTACGAGGCATGGGATGTCACCGTATCCTTTCTCATTGCGTACACATACATAAGCGAAGTAACCAATGATATTCCTATCATGATGGAATTGATCGCCATACAGACAGCGCGATTTCGCAGGTCGGAGGTCTGATAGCTTTGGTACGCAAATACCCCCAGAGACACCGGCGTTGAGGAACCGAGATAATAAAAACTCTCAAAGGCAAACATCTGGTAGTTAAACAGAACCAAAGCGGACGTAAACGCAGAACGCCGGATCATCGGGAAAATGATACGCAGGCCGATCTGCCGTTTGGAGGCGCCGAGATTCATGGCTGCCGCTGAATAGCGATTCAATACGCGAGAAAGTACAGGCGTTATACTCAGCGCAAAAAAGGGTACTCCCTTAAAGCAATTTAAAATAATGACACCGACGCCGGATGGCTGGAATAAAATATTCAGCCCATCCGTCTCAATTCCAAACAGCGTAAGCAAATGATAGAGCAGTCCGTGATCGCTCAGCGTTGTGTAGAGCAGAAGTCCTGCTGCGATATAGGAAAGTACAATCGGCAGCCGTGAGAGCGTCTGCAGGACGGAACTTCTGGTTCGGCATAGAAGATAGGCAAGTACAAGCCCCAGCAGGACACAAAGTGCTGTAGAAACAAACGCCACATAAAAGCTATAAGCAAGACTGTGCAGAAATACGCTGTTATCTCAGAGACCTCCTTTGCTTTTCACACGGATGTTATACCAAATCAATTGTTGTCTGTCTAATATCATATAGGTATAGTAGGTTATAGGCTCAGCCTATACCTCGATTTAAAAAAGCCCCTGCGTTTTACACAGGAGCGTCATTTGATTTCATTAGGCTTTGCAAATATTTTTTCGTTTCTTCAATATATAAGTTCGCCATACTGCTCAATATCTGATTCTTTTTTACAATATATCCAATCTGCATATGCCCGCTTTCTGTACTGTCATCCATGCCGTCTAATGGTACTGCTATGTAATCACTTCCGTTTAATTCCTCACATATGATACCGGAGCACAATGTATAGCCGTTCAATCCTACCATCAGGTTCAGCATGGTAGCCCGATCATTTGCCTTGATCGTTCTCGGATATTCATTTGCGCTGAATATTTCCTCTGCAAAATAAAATGAGCTGCTTTCTCCCTGCTCAAATGACAGGCAGGGATATTCGTATAGTTGTTCTATCTTTACAGAACTTTCATTTGCCAGCGGATGCCCCTTCCATAGATATGCGTAAGCGCTGCAGTCGATCAGTTTATGAAATTCAAGTCCGTTGGCCTTCAGGAGCTTTGATATTACCGCCCTGTTAAAGCTACTCAGATATAAAATGCCGATCTCACTTTTCAGCGTGCTGACATCTTCTATCACCTCTTTTGTTTTTGTTTCACGGATCGCAAACTCATATTCTTCCGCATCAAACTGTTTTACCATCTCGACAAAACTTTTAACAATAAAGGAATAATGCTGCGCAGACACGCCGAATTTTTTCTTTCGTTTGCCGGAAGCACCATATTTATCAAGCAAAGTTTCATATTGGAAATAAACCTGTCTTGCATATGTTAAAAACTCTACGCCGTCATTTGTCAGTGTGACACCGCGGCCGCTGCGATGAAAGATTGTTATACCCAGCTCACTCTCCAAATCATGCATTGCACCGCTGAGAGAGGGCTGCGTTACATATAAAATTTCCGCTGCCTTGTTCATTGAACCGGTTTCTGAAATTTTAATCGCATAATATATTTGCTGTAATGTCATTGCAAATTTCCTCTGAATTGCTTATTTAACCTATCTGTTATATAGGCATAATATCGCTCGATTTTTCTTTTGTCAACCCCTATCCGTAATACAGATTATCTTTGCTTTTTAATTCGGTACTATTGACAGATGGGTTGGAATTGCATATAATGCTTATAATGTTGATAGGTTTAATATGTTGTATGCTAAACTTTCCATACATAAAGGAGGAACGACCGAAATGTCAAGTGAAATCACAAGAGACGCAGCGTGGAATCTGCTGTGTCAATGGAACCAGGAACCATTTCATCTGCGGCACGCCGTTACGGTAGAGGGCGTAATGCGATATTTTGCGAAAGAACTCGGATATGCCGACGAGGAAGATTTCTGGGGGATCGTCGGTCTGCTCCACGATCTGGATTTTGAGAAATTTCCGAACGAGCATTGTGTGAAAGAGCAGGAAATCCTGCGAAACTTCGGTGCGGACGAACGACTGATTCATGCGGTCGCCAGTCATGGGTATGCGCTCACAGTCGATATTCAGCCGGAACATGAGATGGAAAAAGTTTTATACGCCGTGGACGAACTGACCGGACTGATCGGAGCGGTGGCAATCATGCGGCCATCCAAAAGCGTGTCGGATCTGGAGCTGAAATCTGTTAAGAAAAAATACAAGAACGCAAACTTTGCGGCAGGCTGCTCCCGTGAGGTGATCGAACGGGGCGCTCAAATGCTTGGCTGGGATTTGGACGATCTGATCAGCCGCACCATTCTCGCCATGCGAAGCTGTGAAGCAGACTATGAACAATTTTGACCCGGTTTCTGCAAACATTCAGAATATAAATTAAGGGAGACACGATGGAATTATCTGAAAAATATCAAAATTTACAAACCAATCTTCGTTCGCTCGGAAGCGTCTGCGTTGCCTTTTCCGGCGGCGTGGATTCTACCCTTTTACTCTATGTCGCCCATCAGGTGCTCGGGGAGCGTGCGATTGCTGTTACGGCGCAGTCCTGTTCTTTTCCTAAACGGGAACTTGACGAGGCAAAAGCCTTTTGCGAATCCCACGGAATCCCCCATTTTACCTGTCAGTCGGAAGAACTGAATATTGAAGGATTCCGCCAGAATCCCAAAAACCGCTGTTATCTTTGCAAGCATGAACTGTTTGAAAAAATATGGGAGATTGCGAAGCAAAATGGAATCAGCGCAGTAGCGGAGGGTTCCAATTTGGATGACAACGGAGACTACCGTCCGGGACTGATCGCCGTCAAAGAGTTAGGGATCAAAAGCCCACTGCGGGAAGCAGAACTGACGAAAGCGGAAATCCGCGAACTGTCGAAAGGACTTGGCTTGCCGACCTGGGACAAACAATCCTTTGCCTGCCTCGCTTCCCGCTTTGTTTACGGCGAAACGATCAGCGAGGAAAAGCTGGCTATGGTAGACAAGGCGGAACAGCTTTTACTGGATCTTGGGTTTCATCAGGTGCGGGTGCGGATCCACGGAATGATCGCGCGAATTGAGATCGAACCGAAGGAATTTGAAAAGCTGCTCAGCGTGAGGGAAAAAATCTACCGGCAGTTTCAGTCGTTCGGCTTTACCTATGTCACCCTTGACCTGCTGGGCTACCGCACCGGCAGCATGAACGAAACGCTGAAAGAAGCAAAAAACGACGAGGTGTAACTATGGCGTTTTCAAAGGAACAGGCCGAGCGGTACTCCCGCCATTTCGTCCTGAAAGAAATCGGCGTGGCCGGTCAAAAGCGTCTCTCGGCGGCGAGTGTTTTAGTGATCGGCGCAGGCGCTTTAGGCGCAAGCGCGCTGCTGTATCTGACGTCAGTGGGCGTCGGTACTATTGGAATTGCTGATGGAGACCGGGTGGAGCTTTCCAATCTCAGCCGACAGATCATCCATCGGACGGAAAGCATAGGAAGAAACAAAACCGAATCGGCAAAAGAGGCGCTTACCGCTCTCAATCCGGATATAACGATACGGCTGATTTCCGAACGTGTCACGCCGGATAATATTGAGTCAGTGATTACTCCCTATGATTTTATCTTAGACTGTACAGACCGATTTGAAACAAAATTTCTCATAAACGATGCCTGCGTGCTTCTGGAAAAGCCGTATTCTCATGCGGGTGCAGTGCGCTTTGAAGGACAGGCTATGACCTATGTGCCCGGACGCGGCGGGTGCCTGCGCTGTGTGTTGGACGGGGTGCCGGAAAATGCTGTCACCTGTTCCGAGGTTGGTGTTCTCGGTACGATCCCCGGTATCCTCGGCTGTATTCAAGCCACGGAGGCAATCAAATATCTGCTGGGAGTCGGAGAACTGCTCACCGGACGAGTACTGCACATCGACGGCCTTACCATGCGTACACAGACGGTTCATATCGGTACAGCCAGAGAGGATTGCCCGGTTTGCGGCAGGGAACGAGCCTCTTTTTCCCTTTCCGAACACCGCGCAGAATACGAACCGGCGTGCTGCAGCCGTTCTGTGTCGGAAGGAAGTGATTTTCCTTTATGATGCGGGAGGCAAATATTTGGGAATACTTAAAGGAGCGTCAGGAAGGCGATATCCTCGTAGATCTTCGCAGCGAAAGCATGTATGCTTTTGGAACTGTTCCGGGAGCGATCAATATTCCTGTAGAACGGATCGGCGAACTTTACGAACTTCCAAAGGAGAAAACGATCTGTCTTTTCTGTCAGGTGGGTGAGATCAGCGGCCAATTCGCCGAGCTGCTTTCCGATGCCGGATATGATACTTGTAATTTGACGGGTGGTTATCGGGAATATTTAAAGCAAAGTACAGCCCAGGTCCAAGACAGGGAAGATTCCTAAATTCATTCTGAAAGGCGGTCTGTCTATGAAGATTTTAATTAAAGATACGACACGAAAAGAACGGGAAGAAATCATCCGCCGGTCATTGGACTGCGGCGGAGGCGGCTGCGAAAACTGTTCCTCCTGCTGTCTCGGCGGCGGAGATCCCTATCAAATGTATCAGGACTACATCGACGGAAAAAAAGAAATCTCCGAGATCAACACGGAATACCGTGCAAAGTATCTGCACGGTTAAAGCAATTTTGAAAATTTTTTGTAAAATGGATTGATAAATGCGCTCCTTCCGGCTGATTTAATATCAGATATTAAATCAGCCGAAAGAAGCGCTGTTCTGTGTATATCAATAGACACTCTGTAAATTTCCTGTAATTCAATGGAGCTGTCGCACTAAGTAGTACGCAGCCCCTCTCTTTTTGCCCGACTTTTTATTGTCCGGCTGGAAGTTTCATTTGGAACCGATCAGCTTTGAATCCGCCGGCGCAGTACGAGTGCCAGGCTTCCGGCGCCCGCCCCGATCAGAAGCAGCGCCGTCCAGAGCAGCAGGGACATGCTGTCCCCGGTTTCCGGGCTGCCGGAGCCGGCAACTGCCTCGCTCTGATTTCCGTTATCCGGGTTCTCGCTGCCCGCATTTTGGTCCTCCGGGTCTTTTCCCGACGGCTGGTCGGAAGCAGAGCCGGAATCAGACTCCTCCTTATAAGTAATGGTTTTTCCAATCGCGTAATCGCTGGTATAGCTTTCCCCATCGGCAGAGAGGCACCGCACTGTGAATGTGTACGTCATGCCGTCCTGGGCATTTTCCCAAGTGTAGCTGGTGTCGGCGGTGTCGGCAATCTTACTCCAGCCGCCGTTATCCGTTTCATAGAACACCCGGTATTGAACCGCGCCGGGTACTGCGTCCCAGGTGATCTGCACACCGTTGGCAGTGTTGGAAACCGAACGAATCTCCGGCGCAGCCAACACGTCATACAGCACTTCATAGCCGCTCCACGGCGCTGCATCATAACCGGCGGCATTCCAGGGCACATGGAACGTCAAGCCCTCTGCGCAGTTTTCAAATACGTCTTCCCCTAGTGCTGGCGCATTGCTCAGGGTGACAGAAGTCAAGCCGGTGCAGCCGTAGAACGCCTCATCCTCAATGGCAGTGATACTTTCCGGGATCGTAATAGCAGTCAGCCCGGCGTTTTTAGCAAACGCACCTTCCCCAATGACAGTAACGCCCTCCGGAACCTCGCAGCTGCCCGTTTTCCCTGCCGGATACTGAACCAGCGTTGTTTTTTCCTTATTAAACAGGACACCGTCTTGGGAAATGTAATTATCATTTCCTTCCTGCACCGTATACGCGGTCACGCCGGTGCAGCCATAGAACGCCCAGTCCCCAATAGCGGTGACGCTTTTCGGAATCGTAATAGCGGTCAGGCCGGTGCAATTCTCAAACGCCCAGTCCTCAATGGTGGTGACGCTATTCGGGATCGTAATGGCGGTCAGGCCGGTACAACCGTAGAACGCCCCCTCCCCAATGGCGGTGACGCTCTCCGGGAGCGTAATGGCGGTCAGGCCGGTACAGCCGTAGAACGCCCCCTCCCCAATGGCAGTGACGCTTTCCGGAATCGTAATAGCAGTCAGACCGGCGTTTTTAGCAAACGCACCCTTTCCAATGACAGTGACGCCCTCCGGGACTTCGTAACTGCCCGTTTTCTTTGCCGGATACTGAACCAGCGTTGTTTTTTCCTTATTAAACAGGACGCCGTCTTGGGAAATGTAATTATCATTTCCTTCCTGCACCATATACGCGGTCACGCCAGTGCAGCCGTAAAACGCCCCCTCCCCAATGGCGGTGACGCTATTCGGGATCGTAATGGCGGTCAGGCCAGTGCAGCCGTAGAACGCCCCCTCCCAAATGGCGGTGACGCTATTCGGGATCGTAATGGCGGTCAGGCCGGTGCAATCCTCAAACACCCAGTCCTCAATAGCGGTGACGCTATTCGGGATCGTAATGGCGGTCAGGCCGGTACAATTCTCAAACGCCCAGTCCTCAATGGTGGTGACGCTATTCGGGATCGTAATGGCGGTCAGGCCGGTGCAGCCGTAGAACGCACCCTCTCCAATGGTTTCCACGCTGCCCAGGTTGACAGAAATCAACCCGGTGCAGCCATAAAACGCCCCCTCCCCAATGGCGGTGACGCTCTCCGGAAGCATAATGGCTGTCAGGCTGATGCAGCCCTCAAACACCAAGTCCTCAATAGCGGTGACGCTCTTCGGGATCGTAATGGTGGTCAGGCCGGTACAGCCGTAGAACGCTTCCGCCTCAATGGCGGTAACACTGTCCGGAAGTGTAATGCCAGTCAGACCGGCACTTTCACCAAACGCACCCTTCCCAATGACAGTGACACCCTCCGGGACTTCGTAACTGCCCGTTTTCCCTACCGGGTACTGAATCAGCGTCGTTTTTTCCTTATCGAACAGGACGCCGTCTTGGGAAATGTAATTATCATTTCCTTCCTGCACCATATACGCGGTCACGCCGGTGCAGCCGTAAAGCGCCCAGTCCCCAATGGTGGTGACGCTATTCGGGATCGTAATAGCGGTCAGACCGGTGCAGTTCTCGAACGCTGACTTCCCAATAACTGTCACCGTTTTTCCCCCGATGACCGCGGGAATCTCCACAGCGCCGCCTTCCCCGGTGTAGCCCGTGATGGCGGCAGTGCCATCCTCGTTTTCTTCCCATTGAAAATCCCCTTCCTGCGCTGGGGCCTCTTCCCTTGTTTCTGCTTGTTTTGTCTCCTCCGACACAGCCGTGGGCACGCCCGCCTCCGCTGCCAGAGCCACTGTTCCTGTGCCTGCCCCGACGACCGCCGCCGCCAGCAAAGCTGCGAAAATTCGTTTCAACATAACTGCTCTCTGCTTCCTTTCTGATTTCTTTGCAATTATTCTGCAAAAAATGATCTAAAATGGTTTGATTGGGAACCGGTCAGCGCCAGATTCGCCGGCGCAGTACGACCTCCAGGGTTCCGGCGCCCGCCCCGATAAAGAGCAACGCCGTCCAGAGCAGCAAGGCCATGCTGTCCCCGGTTTCCGGGCTGCCGGAGCCGGCAGCTGCCTCGCTCTGGTTTCCGCTACCTGGGTTCTCGCTGCCCATGCTTGGATCCTCCTGATTCTTAGAGTCCGTGCTTTGATCTTCCTGCTTCTCGCTGTCCGTATTTTGATCCTCCGGGTCTTTTCCCGACGGCTGGTCGGAAGCTGCTCCGGAATCGGGCTCCTCCTTATAAGTAATGGTTTTTCCAATCGCGTAATCGCTGGTATAGCTTTCCCCATCGGCAGAGAGGCACCGCACTGTGAAGGTGTACGTCGTGCCGTCCTGGGCATTTTTCCAAGTGTAACTGGTGTCGGCGGTGTCGGCAATCTTACTCCAGCCGCCGTTATCCGTTTCATAAAACACCCGGTATTGGACCGCACCGGATACTGCGTCCCAGGTGATCTGCACACCGTCGGCAGTGTTGGAAACCGAACGAATCTCCGGCGCAGCCAACACGTCATACAGCACTTCATAGTCGCTCCACGGCGCCGCATCATAACCGGCGGCATTCCAAGAGACATGGAACGTCAAGCCCTCTGCGCAGTTTTCAAACACGTCTTCCCCGAGTGTAGGCGCGCTGCCGTGCATCGTCACAGTTTTTAACTTTTCGCACCGCTCGAACGCCCAGTCCCCAATGGTGGTGACGCTCTCCGGGATCGTAATGGCGGTCAGGCCGGTGCAGCCGTAGAACGCTTCCGTCTCAATGGCGGTAACACTGTCCGGAAGTGTAACGGCAGTCAAGCCGACGCTTTCACCAAATGCACCCTTCTCAATGGCAGTAACACCCTCCGGGACTTTGTAGTCGCCTGTTTTCCCTACCGGATACTGGATTAGCGTTGTTTTTTCCTTATCGAACAGGACGCCGTCTTGGGAAGTGTAATTATTATTTCCTTCCTGCACCGTATACCCGGTCACGCCGGTGCAGTCGCAAAACGCCCAGTCTCCAATGGCGGTGACGTTCTTCGGGATCATAATGGCAGTCAACCCAATGCAGCCCTGAAACGCCCCGTTCCCAATAGCGGTGACACCGTTCCCGATCTTGACGTTGGTCAGGCCAGCGCAATCATAGAACGCCCCGTCTCCAATGGTGGTGACACTCTCCGGAAACGTAATAGCGGTCAGGCCGATGCAGCCCTGAAACGCCCAGTTCCCAATGGCGGTGACGCTCTCCGGAAACGTAATAGCGGTCAGGCCGATGCAGCCCTGAAACGCCCAGTCCGCAATGGCGGTGACGCTCTTCCCGATCTTGACGTCGGTCAGGCCAGCGCAATCATAGAACGCACCCTCTCCAATGGTTTCCACGCTGCCCAGGTTGACAGAAATCAACCCGGTGCAGTCATAAAACGCACCCTTCCCAATGGTGGTGACGCTCTCCGGAAGCATAATGGCTGTCAGGCTGATGCAGCCCTCAAACACCCAGTCCTCAATAGCGGTGACGCTCTTCGGGATCGTAATGGCGGCCAGGCCGGTACAGCCGTAGAACGCTTCTGTCTCAATGGCGGTAACACTGTCCGGAAGCGTAATGCCAGTCAGACTGGCACTTTCACCAAACGCACCTTTCCCAATGACAGTGACGCCCTCCGGGACTTCGTAACTGCCCGTTTTCCCTACCGGGTACTGAATCAGCGTCGTTTTTTCCTTATCGAACAGGATGCCGTCTTGGGAAATGTAATTATCATTTCCTTCCTGCACCATATACGCGGTCACGCCAGTGCAGCCGTAAAACGCCCAGTCCCCAATGGTGGTGACGCTCTTCGGGATCGTAATAGCGGTCAGACCGGTGCAGTTCTCGAACGCTGACTTCCCAATGCCAGTGACACCGTTCCCAATCTTGACGTCGGTCAGACCGGTGCAGCCGTAGAACGCCTCCTCCCCAATGGTGGTGACGCTCTCCGGAATCGTAATGGCAGTCAGGCTGGCACTTTCACCAAATGCATCCTTCCCAATGACGGTGACGCCCTCCGGGACTTCATAGCTGTCTTTTTTCCCTGCCGGATATTGGACCAGCGTCGTTTTTTCCTTATCGAACAGGACGCCGTCCTGGGAAGTGTAATGATTATTTCCTTCCTGCACTGTATACGTGATCATGCCGGTGCAGCCCTCAAACGCCCAGTCCTCAATGCTGGTGACGCTCTTCGGGATCACAATAGAGGTCAGGCTGATGCAGCCCTCAAACGCCGACTCCCCAATAACTGTCACCGTTTTTCCCCCGATGACCGCGGGAATCTCCACAGCGCCGCCTTCCCCGGTGTAGCCCGTGATAGCGGCAGTGCCATCCTCGGTTTCTTCCCATTGAAAATCCCCTTCCTGTGCTGGGGCCTCTTTCCTCGTTTCTGCTTGTCTTGTCTCCTCCGACACAACAGCAGGCACGCCCGCCTCCGCTGCCAGAGCCACTGTTCCTGTGCCTGCCACGACGACCGCCGCCAGCAAAGCTGCAAAAATTCGTTTCAGCATAACTGCTCTGCTTCCTTTCTGATTTCTTTGCAATTATTCTGCAAAAAATGATCTAAAATGGTTTGGTATCATTATACAGCTATCAAAAAAGATGCGCAATGTTTATTTTTGTACAGAATCTTCCAGGGAAACACCTGCCGGAGCATACCGCTGAAACAAGGCGAAAAACAGGGATACTGCAAGAAAGAATGCGGTCAAAAGAGATCCCTGTTTTTCCATAATTCAATAGCTCCATCATCTGGCAGAAATTTTATTGGTTTCCAGCCACGCGGCGATATCGTCCGGCAGGCTGCTGCCGCCTGAGTAGTGGATAGACAACGGTTCGCCCATGACCGCATCGGGAGCCAGCTTAGTGATCGCCGTCAGGCTCTGTCCGAAGCGTCCGCCGCCGTGAGAACAAAACGGAATGATTGTTTTGCCCGAAAAATCATATTCTTCTAAGAAAGAGGCGATTGGCATAGGAATAGACGCCCACCAGTTGGGATAGCCGAGCAGGATCGTATCATATTGTTCAAAATTCTCGACCTTGTTTCTAATTTCCGGCCGTGCCTGTATGTTCTGATCATGCTGCGCCTGATCGAGTACGGTGTTGTAGTCGTCGGAATAGGGCGTCACGAGCTCGATCTCAAAGAGATCTGCTCCGGTTTGAGACTGGATTTCCTCCGCAATCCCTTTCGTGTTGCCGCCCCAGGAAAAGAATGCGATCAGCACCTTGCCGCCGGTTTCGGTGTCATTCTCCGTCCCCGCGCTGACGATGCTGCCTGCGCCGTTTACGGCATTCCGAACCAGCCGGATGCCGAGATTGAAGCTGCCCTTATCCTCCGGCAAAGTAGCACGGTAGGCCGATCGCATATTTTTCGCAAAATCATTCCAACCGCCGCCGCGGTAGACGCGTCGTGTCCCGGTTTCCGGACCGGTGGGATCGGTTTTATCAGCCGTGCCATACTCGCTGTAATAGTCCCATACCCACTCGCTGACGTTGCCGTGCATATTGTAGAGCCCCCACGCGTTGGGAGAGAAGCTGTCTACAGCGACCGTCGTCTGCCGGTACTCGCCGGGCTTTGTCGTGAGATTCCCCTGCGAAAAGTAGTTTTCCTCGATCTCGTAGGGATAATGACCGTAGTAGTTGGATTCCTCCGGGCTTATGGATGTTTCGGTGTTGAAAGGCGTCGTTGTGCCGGCGCGGCAAGCGTATTCCCATTCCGCCTCGGTAGGCAGCCGATAGCCGTTTGCGCTTCTGTCCCATATCACGGTTTCACCATTGACTGTATAGGCGGGCGTGAGGTTTTCTTTTTCACTGAGGGCGTTGCAAAACGTGATGGCATCCAACCATGACACATTCTCTATCGGCAAATCCTCCCCGTTAAAATTGGAGGGATTATTGCCCATTACCGCAGCATATTCTCTCTGCCTGACTTCATAGGGACTCATGTAAAAATCGCTGACCGTCACGGTATGCTGAGTCTCGTCCGCCGAGCGCCACGGTTCGTCCTCCGGACTCCCCATTGAAAATCTGCCGCCCTTGATCAACAAGAAGCCATCCTCTACGGGTATGATCTGCTGGTCGGACTGACCGGGTTCCGAAGGGCTTGTCGTGTTTTGGACGGTGCTTGTACTGCTTTCCTCTGGCGGCTCTGAGGAATCTCCCTGCCGCGGCTCGCTTTGCGATGGCAGATTTAACCCTACTGCAACAATGACGCAGACAAGCGTCGGGATGAGAAACGCCGCGGCTTTAGAGATTCGTCCGTTTGATCGTTCCTTTTTGTTTTCCCGTCCGGCCTTGCGGAGCAGTTTATTTATATAATATGCCACTACTGCGAACAGGCACATCATGGCGACAGTTTCAGCAAAATAGACGACTGCCGCTTTTGTCTCATCAAACACCACGAAATGCGTTTGCAGAAACAGATAATCTGTCATGTGCTGGGCGATAAATGCGTAGAGGCCGTACACAGACAGGACAATGGCGGCAATCCGCAGGATACATGTTCTTTCGGCGCTTTTTAGGGAAAGGTGAAACATCTTTTTGAAAAGCGGGAAGAACTGCTCCATGTGCATTCCAAGGTGCGCTGACATCAGAATCAATCCCCAATGGGAGGCAAACAGATGAAGCTGTCGTGCCATAATCATCCCGCCGCTTATATGCAGAAAGCGAAAAACAAATCCCGACATCATGACACCGCTGACGCAAAGTGCGATCATATCCAGCAGGAGCAGTAAATCAAGCGCCGTACCAAAAGCGCGGGCAGGGGTGTACTTTCCTTTTGGCAAGCCTTTCCACCAACCAAGATTCAGAAAATGGTGCGCAAGAAACAGCACCATCATAACGATGCCAAGCCATTCATGGATTTCCTGACCGATCAGTATTTCCGCCATCAAAAGCGGCAAAAGAATGATCATGGCAAAATCAATAATTCTTTTTACGATCTGTTTCGGCTGCTTCATCCTGTTCTCCCTTCCGACGTTTTAGTTGATTCCAAGCCCGTTTGCCCATTCCATCACTTCATCGGAGTTGGCTCCGGCAGAAAAACGGTGTCCGTCAAGCCATGCAGCTCCGCCGGCGGCCGAACGCAATGCCGAATCGCTGTTTCCGAATCCGCTGCTGGCAGAGGTACAGAATGCGACAAGCGTCTTGCCGGAGAAATCATAGCTCTCGATAAAGGTGCTCATAATCCGCGGTGCTTCGCCCCACCAGATGGGATACCCGATAAATACAACGTCATACTGCTCCATATTTTCCACAGAGCCGGAGATTGCAGGGCGAGCATCGGGATCGTCCATTTCCACAGAGGAGCGGCTGTCCGAATCCCCGTAGTCCAAATCCTCGTCCGTATAAGGCTGTTCCGGCGTGATCTCATAGAGGTCAGCGCCAAGTCCGTCTGCCAGCTTCTGCGCCACGCCCTCGGTGTTGTTCGTAGCAGAGAAATACGCTACCAATATTTTTTTGCCCGCCGGCTCCTGATCCGGCTCAGAGGAAGTGCCGTCTGCCGCTTCACTCGGCGTTTCGCCGGGCTGCCGGCTTTCGTTTTTCGCTTCAGAAGGCACAGAGGGCTGATCCTCTGCATTCTGTAAAGCGTCGATATTTTTGCTGTTGTCTGCCGGTTCGCTGTTATCTGCGCAGGCAGCAAGGGTCAGTACCATAACAAGCGCAAGTAAAATCGTTACGATCTTTTTCATTTTGATATTCCTCCTGTATTTGAATTTTAGACTACATTTCCGGCCTTCTGCTTGCCGTTTTGCGCCATCACGCCCACTAAGGCATGGGGTACATACAGTTCTTCGAGGCAGGCAATCTCGTCCTGCGTCAGTTCCAAGTCCACAGCCTTTGCCGCGCCCTCCACATGAGAGAACTTCGTTGCGCCCACCACAGGTGAGGTCACTTTTGTCAGCAGCCATGCCAGAGAAATCTCTGTCATAGAGACGCCCAGCTTGTCGGCCAGTTCTGCCACACGAGCGATAATCCTGCCGTCCGCTTCGGCTGTAGCGTCGTATTTGAATTTCGCGTAGGCGTCCTGTTCCAGCCGCTTAGAGGTCTCACCCGGACGCTTGGAAAGGCGTCCACCGGCCAGAGCGCTGTATGGCGTCATGGCGATATTTTGATCTTTGCAGAAAGGGACCATTTCCCGTTCTTCCTCGCGGGCGATCAGGTTGTAATGTCCCTGAACGGACACAAACTCCGTCAGACCGTGTTCGCGGGCATAGAAATTAGCCTTGGCCAGCTGCCACGCAAAGCAGTTGGAGATACCGATGTAACGGGCTTTGCCGGACTTCACGGCGTTATTTAACCCTTCCATGATTTCCTCCATGGGCGTGTGATAGTCCCACATATGATAAATATAGAGGTCCACATAGTCCATGCCGAGATTGCAAAGGCTCTGATTCAGGTAATTCTCGATGTGCTTCTGCCCGCTTATCCCAGCGTCAATCTCGTCCTGTGTCCGGGGCGTAAATTTGGTGGCGATCACATAATCGTCCCGCTTTGCGAAATCTCTGAGCGCCTTGCCCACATACTGTTCGCTGGTGCCGTTCTGATAGACGATGGCAGTGTCATAGAAATTGATACCCAGTTCCAGACCGTGCCTGATGATCTCGCGGGTCTGTGCCTCATCCACCGTCCAGCTATGCTGTCCTGTGGCGGCGTTGCCAAAGCCCATACAGCCCATGCAGATGCGGGAAACGGTCAGATCGGAATTTCCGAGTTTCGTGTACTTCATTCTCCATGCCCCCTTATAGAACTGTCTTTGCCCATGCTTTCAGGCTCTCCGCCGTCTGCCGGCCATTCAATACTTTTCCTTCCGCAATCACAGTGTCTGCCGCCACAGATGATTTCAGGCCGGCTGCGGTCTTTCCGAACCCGCTGCCGCCGGAAGTGGCGAATAGCACGATTTTTTTACCGGAGAAGTCATAACTTTCCAAAAAACTGTTAATGATGGTCGGAGCCACATACCACCAGATGGGGAATCCCAGCAGAATGGTGTCATAAGCCGCAATGTCGGCGTCATGATCCGCCAATGTGGGACGGCTCGATCTGTCGTTCATTTCCACAGAGCTGCGAGATTTCTTATCCATCCAGTTTAAGTCAGCTTTCGTATATGGCACAGCGGGCTTGATTTCATAAATGTCCGCTCCTATTGCCTGTGCCAGTTCTTCTGCAACACGCGCCGTTTTTCCACTGGCGCTGAAATAGGCTACTAATGTTTTATTCATGTTTTTCACTCCTGACTTGCAAATATATTCTGACACTATGTCAGCATAGTTAGTATAGCATCGTTCTGACACAGTGTCAATATATTTTCAAAAAAATTTATATGAAGAATGCCGCAGCCCTCTGATACACGAAAAAACCGAACAGGATTTCTCCCGTCCGGTTTTTCCATGTCTTATGCGTAAATAATTCTGGTAAGAAATTTATTTTTCCGGCAGTTTGATCTGAATGTGCACATCCTCCAACTGCTTTGCTTCCACTTCAGCCGGCGCGCCCATCATGACGTCCTGCGCCTGCTTATTCATCGGGAACGGGATCACTTCGCGAATACTGTCCTCTCCGGCCAGCAGCATCACCATTCTGTCTACGCCCGGCGCGATCCCCGCATGCGGCGGAGCGCCGTAACAGAACGCATTGTACATCGCCGGGAATTTTGCCTTCACGGCTTCTTCTCCCAGACCAACCTTATTAAATGCCTTCACCATCAGTTCCGGATCGTGATTCCGCACGGCACCGGAAGACAGTTCAACCCCGTTGCAGACCAAATCATACTGATAAGCCAGCACTTCCAGGGGATCCATGTTCTCCAATGCCTCCAGGCCGCCCTGCGGCATGGAAAACGGATTGTGGCAGAATTCCAGTTCTCCGGATTCCTCTCCGATCTCATACATCGGGAAATCCACGATCCAGCAAAATTCATAACATTCTTTATGGAAATGTCCTTCTGCCTGTATGCCCAGCATTCTGCGCAGTACGCCTGCGGTTTTCTGCGCCGCCTGCTTATTTCCCGCGGTTACGCCCACAAAATCACCGGGCTTCAGATTCAAAGCCGCACTGACTGCATCCCGTTTCTCATTTAAAAATTTCGCAATGCCGCCCACATAATTGCCGGCCTCATCTACTTTAAACCAAAACGCCTTGTTGCCGGTCTCTACCTCAACCTCGGCGCACAGCTTGTCGATCTCTTTCCGGGTCGCCGTATAACCGTCGGTCACAACCGCCTTGATCACGCTGTTCTGGAACGGACCGAATTCCGTACCGCCAAACAATTCCGTTACATCGGTTACCAGCAGATCGATCCGCAGATCCGGCTTGTCCGTACCGTATTTCTCCAGCGCTTCCAGATACGGGATCCGGACAAACGGCGCTTTGGATGCCGTCTGATAAGTGCCGTATTTCTCAAATACCGGCGGCAGCACCGTCTCCATAACGCTGAATACATCTTCCTGACCGGCAAACGCCATCTCCATATCCAGCTGATAAAACTCACCGGGCGACCGATCGGCTCTGGCGTCCTCATCCCGGAAACAGGGCGCGATCTGATAATAGCGGTCGAATCCCGACGCCATTAAAATCTGTTTAAACTGCTGCGGCGCCTGCGGCAGCGCGTAAAATTTGCCCGGATGGTTTCTCGCCGGAACCAGATAGTCCCTGGCGCCTTCCGGAGAAGAACAGGTCAGGATCGGCGTAGTGATTTCCACAAAATCCAGTGCGTTCATCCGTTCCCTTAATTCCGTCACGATCCGGCTCCGCATCAGGATCCGGTCCTTCACTTCCGGATTCCGCAGATCCAGATACCGATACTTCAGGCGGAAATTCTCGTCCGCTTCCTTAGACTGCCGGATCTCAAAAGGCAGCGCCGGATAGATGCATTTCCCCAAGACCTGAATCCGGCTTGGTACTACTTCAATATCGCCGGTCGCCAGAGAAGCGGTTTTATTGGACCGCTCCCGGACAACACCCTCCACCTGAATCGTGGATTCTTTATTGACCCCGTCAAGAGCCTGCATCATTTCTTCCGTCTCAATGACCAGCTGGGTTACGCCATAAAAGTCACGCAAAATCAAAAATCCCAGATTCCTGCTCACTTTTCTCATGTTTTCATACCAGCCCACAAGGGTTACCGTCTTGCCGCAGTCGGCAAGCCGCAGTTCATTACAAGTATGAGTTCTCGACTGCATCATAACGATCTCCTTTATTTTCCGTAGTAAGCCTTCAGGTACATTTCCTTGATCTCGCTCATCAGCGGATATCTCGGATTTGCGCCGGTGCACTGGTCGTCAAATGCCTGTTCAACCATTTCGTCTAATGTATCCAGGAAATATTTTTCATCAACGCCGTAGTCTGCGATCGTCTTTTTAATGCCGACCGCTTCTTTTAATTCTTCAATCTTCGCGATAAACTTCTTTAACGTATCCTGATCGTCTTTCCCGCTGATCCCGCAGAAGTTCGCGCATTCCACATAACGGGACAGCGTATGCGGATACTGGTACTGGGAAAAGGTTCCCATCTTGGTCGGGCACTCAGACGCGTTGTATTCCACAACCAGACTGATCAGCAGCGCGTTGGCAATGCCGTGCGGCAGATGGTGGAACGCTCCCAGCTTATGCGCCATAGAGTGGCAGACGCCCAGGAACGCATTGGCAAACGCCATACCGGCCAGGCAGGATGCATCCGCCATCTTCTGTCTGGCTGCCACATTGGAACCGTCATTATAGCAGATCGGCAGATAGTCAAATACATTTTTCATAGCTTTCAGAGCCAGACCGTCCGTATAATCGGTTGCCATCACGGACGCGTAAGACTCCAGTGCATGCGTCAGAACATCTACGCCGGACGCGCTGGTCAGGCTCTTCGGCTGGCTCATCATATTGTCCGTATCCACGATCGCCATATTCGGCAGCAGCTCATAATCCGCCAGCGGATATTTGATCCCCGTTTCCTGATCGGTAATAACCGCAAACGGCGTTACCTCGGAACCGGTACCGGAGGAGGTAGGAATTGCGACAAAATATGCTTTCTCTCCCATCTTCGGGAACTTGTAAACACGTTTCCGGATATCGATAAACCGCATTGCCATATCCTGGAAATCTGCTTCCGGATGCTCGTACAGTACCCACATGATCTTAGCCGCGTCCATAGCGGAACCGCCGCCCAGCGCAATGATCACATCCGGCTGGAAGCTGGTCATGACCTTCGCGCCTTCCTGCGCATTCTTCAAGGTAGGATCCGGCTGCACATCATAAAAACAATGATAACAGATCCCCATTTCATCCAGTTTATCGGTGATCGGCTTGGTGTAGCCGTTCAGATACAGGAAAGAGTCGGTAACAATAAACGCTCTCTTCTTATTTAATTCACTTCTCAGTTCTTCCAAAGCAACCGGCATACAGCCCTTCTTATAATATACCTTCTGCGGTACCCGCAACCACTGCATATTTTCTCTCCTCTCCGCAACTGTCTTAATGTTCAGCAAATGCTTCACGCCTACGTTCTCGGATACGGAATTGCCGCCCCAGGAACCGCAGCCCAGCGTCAGGGAAGGCGCCAGTTTAAAGTTGTACAGGTCGCCGATCCCGCCGTGGGAAGAAGGAGTATTGATCAGGATACGGCAGGTCTTCATGGCTGCCGCATGCTTTGCCAGTTTTTCTGTCTCATTTACATCACAGAACAGCGACGCGGTATGTCCGTAACCGCCGTCCGCAACCAGCTGCGCCGCCTTTTCCAGCGCTTCGTCAAAGGTCTTTGCCTTATACATCGCCAGAACCGGAGACAGCTTCTCATGCGCGAACTCCTCAGAAATATCTACGGACTTCACCTCGCCGATCAGGATCTTTGTATTTTCCGGCACATCTACGCCTGCCAGCTTGGCAATCGTATGCGCCTTCTGGCCTACGATCCTCGCGTTCAGCGCGCCGTTTATGATCATGGTCTTACGAACCTTATTTAATTCCTCGCCTTTTAAGAAATAGCAGCCTCTTGCCGCGAACTCGGCTTTGACCTGATTGTAAACCGGTTCCAGTACCGTAACGGACTGCTCGGACGCGCAGATCATACCATTGTCAAATGTCTTGGAATGGATAATGGAGTTGACCGCGTTCTGAATATCCGCCGTCTCGTCAATAATCGCCGGCGTATTTCCCGCACCGACGCCCAGCGCCGGTTTGCCGGAAGAATAAGCCGCTCTTACCATGCCCGGACCACCGGTAGCCAGAATAATATCCGCGTTTTTCATTACTTCATTCGTCAGTTCCAAAGACGGAACATCAATCCACGCGATGATCCCCTCCGGCGCGCCTGCTGCCACAGCTGCCTCCAGTACGATCCTGGCCGCCTCAATGGTACACTTCTTCGCGCGGGGATGCGGGCTGATCACAATTCCGTTTCTGGTCTTTAAACACAGCAGCGTCTTAAAGATCGCCGTTGAAGTCGGGTTCGTGGTCGGAATAACTGCTGCCACCAGTCCGATCGGCTCCGCGATTTTCTTGATCCCGTATTCCTTATCTTCCTCGATTACGCCGCAGGTCTTCGTATTGCGGTACGCGTTGTGAATATGCTCAGCCGCATAATTATTCTTAATGACCTTATCTTCCACAACGCCCATGCCGGTCTCTTCCACCGCCATCTTTGCCAGCGGGATCCGCATCTTATTCGCCGCGGTTGCCGCCGCTAAAAAAATCTTATCTACCTGTTCCTGTGTATAAGCAGAAAATTCTTTCTGTGCCGCTCTTACTTCTGCCATTCGAATCTGTAACTCTTCTACGGTTTCCACGATCTTGGGAGAAGTAACCTTTATCTCCTTCTTAGTCATTCGAATCCTCCATTCCGAGGGCAATCCATAATATGCCCACTATATTGTGTACCTTATTGTACTGTCTTTTTTGGAATTTTACAAGAAGATTTTTCTATTTTCTCCGATATCCTCCTTATCCTCCAAATCCGGGAAATGGGGCTTGACAGATTCTCTTTCGATTATTACAATTAGAAAATAGCTGAAACGTCATTATTCAGGAGGATTCCCATGATTGATATTAAGTTTTTACGAGAGAATCCGGAGATTGTAAAACAAAATATCCGGAATAAATTTCAGGACCAGAAGCTGCCCCTCGTGGACGAAGTGATCGAGCTGGACGCGCAGGCGCGCAAAGCGCAGCAGGAAGCAGATTCCCTGCGGGCAGCCAGAAAGCAGCTTTCAAAGCAGATCGGCGCACTGATGGGCCAGGGAAAGAAAGAAGAAGCTGAAACAGTAAAGGCCGAAGTGAACGCGCAGGCGGAACGCCTCGCCGAACTGGAAGCTGCCGAGCGGGATCTGCAGGACAAGGTATTGACTATTATGATGCAGATTCCCAACATTATCGATCCGTCCGTTCCTATTGGGAAGGACGACAGCGAAAATGTAGAGGTCGAGCGCTTCGGGGAACCGGTGGTGCCGGATTTTGAGATTCCTTACCATTCCGAGATTATGGAGCGCTTTAACGGGCTGGATCTGGATAGCGCCAGAAAAGTAGCCGGAAACGGTTTTTACTATTTAATGGGTGATATTGCCCGTCTGCATTCCGCAGTTATTTCTTACGCGAGAGATTTCATGATCAACCGGGGCTTTACTTACTGCGTGCCGCCTTTTATGATCCGCAGCAACGTGGTAACCGGCGTAATGAGTTTTGCGGAAATGGATTCCATGATGTATAAGATAGAAGGCGAAGACCTGTACCTGATCGGAACCAGCGAACATTCCATGATCGGCAAGTTCATTGATACGATCCTGCCGGAGGATACGCTGCCCCGGACACTGACCAGCTACTCCCCCTGCTTCCGAAAGGAAAAGGGTGCGCATGGCATTGAGGAGCGCGGTGTTTACAGGATCCATCAGTTTGAGAAGCAGGAAATGATCGTAGTCTGCAAGCCGGAGGACAGCCCAATGTGGTTTGACAAGCTGTGGCAGAATACCGTCGATCTGTTCCGCTCCATGGATATTCCGGTGCGGACGCTGGAATGCTGTTCCGGCGATCTGGCAGACTTGAAGGTGAAATCCATCGACGTGGAGGCCTGGTCTCCCCGTCAGCAGAAATATTTTGAAGTTGGAAGCTGCTCCAATCTGGGAGACGCGCAGGCCCGCCGCTTAAAGATCCGTGTTGCGGGCAAGGAGGGCAAATACTTCGCGCACACCCTGAACAACACGGTTGTGGCTCCGCCCCGTATGCTAATCGCATTCCTGGAAAATAACCTGAACGCGGACGGCAGCATCAGCATCCCTGAAGTTCTGCGTCCTTATATGGGCGGCATGGAAAAGATTACCAGCTAACATTTGGATAGATTGATTGTCCCAGTAGCTCAGCAGGATAGAGCGACCGCCTCCTAAGCGGTAGGTCAGAGGTTCAAATCCCCCCTGGGACGCCAGAAAAATTACGCCGAGATCCAGGTTAAATGGATTTCGGCGTTTCTTTTATTTCTCTTCTGAAATGCTCTTTGCCTGTTCTTCAAGTTCCAGCATATACTTGTCAAAATCGGACAGAAAAAGTCTGTCCTGAATAATACGATATTTTTCAAATTCTGTCTCGGCGTGAAGTTTCGCAATCTCAGCAGAAACTTTTCCGGCATCTTTCAAAATTCCATATTCAAACATTTCGATAAAGCGATTGAGTCTTGTTTCCCAATCCTGCATAGTTAAAGGGATATGGCGCAGCGTCATACTCTCAGCAAAATCCAGATAGGCAGAAACCATTCTGTCAAGCTGCCCTATTTCTTCTTCAGATAGATAATTTTTGGCAATAGTAACATCGCTCTTTTTGATTTTCCCACTCGGAGCATCTGCCCAAGTAGTCAATCCCATATGCTTCTTCGTATGATCTGCTCTTTCTACAATCAATTCAGCTGCCGTATGACCGTGAACTGCAAAATGCATTTTATTTTGAACTGTGGCATAAAATCGTTTTGTTGCAGCAGATGTACGGTCGTAATCAATGGCGGTAGCATAGAGATCCGTTACTTTTTGATAGAACTTCCTTTCACTTGCTCGTATTTCTCTAATGCGCTCAAGCTGTTCCTCAAAATATTGCTCCGTCAGATATGTACCGCGCTTTATGCGCTCAACATCCATGATCCAACCTTTGATAGTGTAGTCCTTGGCTATCATATTTACCCATTTGCGGAACTGCACGGCTCTTTCAGAATTCACCTTAAATCCAACTGCAATAATCATTTCCAGCGCATAATGATTGGTATTATAGCTTTTCCCATCTTCCGCAGTTATTAGAAATTTTCTAATAACTGAATCCCGCTGTAATTCGCTGTCTTTGAAAATTTTTTGGATATGATAGTTTATGGTAGGGACTTCCACATCATATAAGACTGCCATCATTTTTTGTGTCAGCCATATATTTTCATCTTCATAGCGCATTTCAACACTGCTTTCCTCGCCGCCGACCGAAGCGACATAGGTAAGATACTCCGCAGCGCTTGAGCGGATCGTAATTTCGTTCTTTTTCCTTTTCGCCATAGGTAATTCCTTTCTTTCCCCGATTATTTCAAATCCTCACTTAAACTTTCCGGGATTCCTCTCGGTCCTCTTACTGCATTGATCCCATATTTTCCGCGCAGCACAGCAAACGTAAACTGATCCCGTTTATAGCGTTTCAGCAGTTTTATCCGCATAATACTTTTCATATGAACTTCCCCGTTATCAAAGCGGAACGGAATATCCGTTTTCGTTACCCTGCATTTATAAAGGATCGCTGATACCGGGGCGGCAACATACAAAAATATGGTATCTCCCGTTTTAATCCCCCTGCCCTGTTTCCAGTCAATCTCATTCTCTTTAGAAAAAGCCGCTTCTACATCATAATAAGCCGGATTGGCCGGAATAATCCACTCTTTTGCAGGCCTGAGCGCCCGTTTTGTTTTTGCGGAAGCCGTCGCGATATAGCCTTCTTCCAGCCATTTGCAAATCTCGTCAAATCTGACTGTACCGTTCAGCAAAATAGAGATCCAATTTCCCTTACTGATATGATAGCCCCGGCAAAAGCCTTCCTGCTGCACCAGAATATCCGCAAGAAAAGGATCCGCGATTTTCACGTTCAAAATATCCACAATTTCTTTTGTTTCCAGTCCCAGCTTATTTCCCGGCACATCCATGACGAGCGCAAACCACTTTTGATTATCCGTATGCCGAAAAACCGCATAGCCCGGATACCGCCTCCATAGGAATTCCGGAGCGGCTTTATATTTTTTCTTTATATAAGCAAATAGTTGTTCTCTGAAAGATTTCATATATAGTTCCCGTTATTTCTCAAAATGCTGATAATCCTTCGGATCGTCCCAGTCCCCGCCCCAGGTAAACCCGTGGGCAGTAAAAATCTGATAACAGATATCCTCATGAGAAATCATGTGATCCTGCTTTTTGTTCCGGTCTATGTAATCATCCGCATTATCATTATACCAGGTCGGAGTTCCGTTCGCATACGTGACATACGGATTCTGCTGCGGATTGATATCAATGGCGCGCCCCAGCGCATGGTTAGACAACGCCCCTCCGCCGGTAATGGTCCGATAGCAGAATGCAGACGTATTGTTGGCCTGCATGGAATCATGATCTGAGCTCTGTCCCTCTCCCGTCCAGAAATCATCGATCAGGTACATGGACTGAATCTCATATTGATTCTCATACAGTTCCTCAAAGATTTCCAGATAGTCCTTTGCCAGTTCGGCATTGACGATCAGCTCGCCCACCTGCACCTTATGGGAAAAATTGTAGTGCAGCACCTTCAGATACCGAAGCTGCGACAAACTGATATCCGGATTCTCGACATAAGATTTTCCGTTAATCCGCTTTAACACTTCCCCTTTGATTGCGTAGCTCTTAAAGCAATCAGCTGTCTTTACGTTTGCAAGCTGCGTTTTCGACACCAGGCTTCCCGCCTTAGCCGTATCGATCTTCCAAGAAGCTTTGCTTTCTGTTTCTCCGGTCGTTTCTTCTCCGGTTGTTTCTTCCCCAGCCGGTTCTTTTCCGGTGGTCTCCCCGTTTCCTTCCGTTTCCGGCTTTCTGTCCGGCTCCGCAGAGGTCTCTGACAACTCAGAGATCTGACTCTGCAGTACCGCCTGCGCTTCTCTGGCCTGCTCCAGCTCCTGCTTCAAGCCGGAAACCTTTTTCAGTAAAAACGCGTTGACCACAAGCGCCGCCGTTATAAACAAAACAAACAGAACCATACCGGTTATCTTCAGCGCCTTTTTCTGAAACGCTTTCTTTTTTAACGCTTTTTGTTTTTTCTTAACCAAATCCTTCTACACTTCTTTCATTCGGTCCGTCCTTATTTTCCTGCTGTCAAACCTGTTTGTGAAAAAGTCCCTTCTTTTCATATGGCACGCTTTCTACAAAAAGCGCCTTATACCCTGTGGCGTCAATGGCAGCCCGCAGGGCGGTCTCATCAATATCCGTTTCCGTAAGAATAACTGCCTCTCCTTTTGTATGGGAAGACTTAACCTTTTTCACCGGGAAAGCCTTACGGATCGCATCATTTACATGGGCCTCGCACATTCCGCACATCATGCCGTCGATTTTAACTGTAACTTTATTCATTGGTTGTATCCCCTTTCTTCTTGCTTTTCACCTTTAACGAACTTCGCATCGTTTTACCTATATATTACATAATATTTTTCTTTCAGTCAAATAAAAACTAACCGATTTCCGGCTTCCGGAAACAGTTATGCGGTTGAAAGCAGGGGGCGTTTTTGATATACTCAAAGAAAAATCCGGAGTTGTGAGGTAATAAATGGAGATTCAACAAATACGGATTGCAGGAGGTAACAATCATGGGATTTTTGTTTGTCGCCTTTGGCGGCGCATTGGGCGCGACAGGAAGGTATGCGATCAGTCTTTTGCCGGTTAAAACAAGTTTTCCGATCTTAACGCTGCTTACCAATATCATAGGAGCAATGTTGATAGGATTTATTGCAGGTATTGTAAGTAATAATAGTGAAGTGTCTCCGAATACCGTCTTGTTTTGGAAAACAGGTGTATGCGGCGGATTTACAACCTTTTTTACTTTTTCACTTGAAGCGTTCACGCTGTTTGAAAACAAGGCTTATCTGTCTGGAGGAATTTACATACTTTTAAGCGTTGTATGTTGTCTGGCAGGTATTTTTTGTGGAAAAAAACTATCAATGCTGGTTCATTAAAAATCCTTATTTTCAACGGAAGACTGCCTCATTCATTACTTATAAAAACAAGATACTCCAAAGGCTGCGGTAAATCGCTTCTGTGTCATGTATGATATTCTCCGGAACGCTGTCAAACGGAATGACGCTGTTTTCTGTGTGTGCCGTCAGCCAATCTCTTAAAAGCTGCTTGTCATATGAACGGGGCGACGTTCCGACTGCGTACTCCTGAAGATCCCAAAATCGGCTGGAATCAGGCGTGAAAAGCTCATCTGCCAGAGTAAGCGTCCCGTCTTTATCTATGCCAAATTCAAATTTTGTGTCTGCTATAATGATTCCTCTCGACAAAGCATATTTTGCGCAGGTATCATAAAGCCGGAAACAGATATTCGTTATCTTCCGCGTCGTTTCTTTGCCCAGTTGATTTTCTAAACCGGCAAGATCGATATACTCATCATGTCCCGTATCACGCTTGAGCGCCGGCGTCAGGATCGGCGTTTTCAGCTTCTGCGCCTCACGGTATCCGTGCGGAATGCAAAGCCCGCAAAAATCAATGCCTTTCTGATAAGCGCTCCACATACTTCCAAACATATATCCGCGTACCACAAATTCAAACGGGATCATCTTCAATTTTTTTACAAGAACAGTTCTGTCTTTGAATTCTTTCTTTTGGAAGAAATCCGGCATATCCTCCAGATTTTCTGAAATGATGTGATTAGGCACCATGCGGTCAGTTTTTTGGAACCAGAAATTTGATAGTCTGTTGAGAATGATACCTTTGTCTTTTACTGTCTGCGGCAGTATCTGATCAAACGCAGATATTCTATCTGTGGTTACGATTACGAGTTTGTCGCCTGAGACGTCATATATTTCCCGGACCTTTCCGCTATAAATCGGTTTCACAAAACCTCCCCCTCTCTGATCTTCTGGGCGATTAAACTATCCATGCAGTGCTTGTGGGGCGTGCCGCCGCTCATGCAATCAAAAATATCTTCGCGGCAGGTGTGAAACAGCCAGTCGTGATAGTATCCGAAAAGCTCTCCAGAGCGCCACAGGGAACGCAGAGACTCATCCCTCGTGCCGTCAGGCGCGCGGACAATGAACGGCTTTTGAACAAATACGTTGAGGACATTGAAGCCCCCGGGCGTCGTATGGGCCTTTAGCCTTGCGCATAACTCTTTGCGGCAGGATGGACGGACGAAATGCAGGACGCCGCTGGAAAAGATGATGTCATAGTCACGGTCAAAATGAAAATCCATGACGTCCACTTTATGAAGGTCTACATGAACACGGTTGTGTTCAGCCAGCCGTTTTGCTTTTTCAATCCCCGCCTCCGAGATGTCAAATGCCGTAACGATATACCCGCACTTTGCCAGAAAGACAGCGTCCTTGCCCTCACCGCAGCCGACATCCAGAACATGATAAGACCTGACAGGGGGCAATAACTGCATAATCTCAAAGCAAAGTCTGTTTGGCTTGAGTCCCCAATAGTAATCTTCGGCGGCATATCGGTTGTCATAGTCGGCTGCGACTCCTTTGTACCCAAGCAGAACGTCTACAGATGTTTTGAGTGCCGCAGCAAGCTCCGGCAGCTTCTCTATGTCCGGATATGCGGCGTTATTTTCCCATTTGCTTACCGACTGAAACGAAACATTCAGGACGCTTGCCAGCTGTGACTGTGTCATCCCCAACTCCGTCCTCTTTTTGTTGATGATTTCACCGATCTTATTCATCTCAGCACCTTCCTTTCCGCATTGCCAACAACTCAATCATCGTCATTATTATCTCATGGCGCTGAACGAAATACAATAACGTGCTTTGAGAATTTTTAAGAACGGATTCTACTTCCGGTTGAAACAGCCTGCCGGCAATTGTGTACACTCACGAAAGGATTGCCTGCGAAAATAGCGGACATGATAGCTCTGCTGATTTTGCTAAGGTCAGCAAAATCGTTGAAGCGGGTGCTGCAAGCAAACCGGTGAAGGATTATGAAAAGAGCAGATGAATCGACTCAAGGAGAAAGCCAAAAAAGGGACGCTGATGCTTGATGAATAAAAAGTGCAGGAAAATTTGAGCAAACATTTACAAACTTATTTTAATGAATGCTAATGTATTGTTGGAGATTGCAGTTATGCGGTTGAAAGCAGGGGGCGTTTTTGATATACTCAAAGAAAAATTGGGATTTAAGGAAGTGGTGATGAAATGAAACCGATTATAGGTGTTATGCCCTTATGGGATGATGAAAAAGAAAGCATATGGATGCTGCCGGGATATATGGACGGCATTTGTCAAGCGGGAGGAATCCCTGTCATATTGCCGTTTTCAACAGATGAAACCGTGATAAAGCGATTGACAGAAATGTGTGACGGATTCCTGTTTACCGGAGGACATGATGTTTCTCCGGAATTGTACCATGAAGAGCCGTTAAAAGAACTGACCGTGTGTTGTGAAACACGGGATTTAATGGAGAAGCTTTATCTTCAGGAGGCTGTCAGCACGGATAAGCCGGTGCTCGGTATCTGCAGAGGCATCCAGTTCATCAATGCCGCTCTTGGAGGAACACTGTATCAGGATCTGCGGCTTCAGCATCCTTCATACATAGAACATCATCAGAAGCCGCCCTATCATGTTCCAATCCATAAGGTGACGGTTGAAAAAGAATCTCCTCTATACCGCTGCCTGCAAACAGAAACGCTTTCTGTGAATAGTTACCATCATCAGGCGGTAAAAACAGTGGCAGACAGTCTGCAAGTGATGGCCGCCGCACCGGACGGTATTATTGAGGCGGTGTATATGCCCGGACACCGTTTTCTATGGGCTGTGCAGTGGCATCCGGAATTTTCATGGAGGACAGACGAAAACAGCCGCAAAATATTCCAAGCCTTCATCAGTGCTGCCGCAGATATAACGAAATAGGAATACAGCGTCAGCACAGAAGGAGATTTCCTACTATCTCCCTGACAGGCCATTTACGATCGTTTCCTGCCTGTATAGCATTCTCCGAAAACAGCGCCGCCAATGATCAGAATCGCGCCTGCGATCTGCAGAGGCGTCATTCTTTCATGGAGGATCAGCCCGGACAGAAAAGCTGGATCGCTGCGTTCTCTGTTCCAGAGACCTCTTTTGCCAATTTATCTGACAGCACCATGACGGCGTAAGCAACTGCCGACAATCCGGCGCACAACAGCCCCCACAGATTAACTCCCGCGGTTGCCGCCTGTCCGCTGATAAAGAACGCGCCCAGCAGAGCGGCAGCCAGAGCAGCCATTTTCGCGAAAGTTATCCGTTCTTTGAGGAAGAACGGGGAAAGCGCAATTACAATCGCCGGACCGGTGTAATTGATCAGCATACCAAGACTGACGCCGATCTGCGCGTAGGCTTCAAACAGCAATAACCAGTCTGCTGCCATACGCGAAAAATCTTGTAGCAGAATTTGAAAAACTGCAAATGGAAATCGACGATCTGAACGATCTGCATTCCGGCCTGATCCGTATCGGTACTTTTTCAAGTGTGGCAACTCACTGGCTGCCGAATATCATTAAGGAATTTCAAAAGGATTACCCAAACATCGATTATGAACTGCTGCTCGGAGACTACACAGAAATTGAGGAATGGATCTTAGAAGGGCGGGTAGACTGCGGCTTTCTGCGCCTGCCTGCGCGTCCCGGGCTTGAAAGCATTTTTTTGGAACAGGACAAACTGATGGCTATTATTCCCGAAGATCACCCGCTTGCAGATCGAGAAAAATTTCCCGTTACAGCACTCTGCGGCGAGCCGTTTATGTTGCTTGAAAAGGGAGCAAACGCAGAGATCTCTGAAATATTTGAACGCTGCCATTTAACGCCAAACGTGCATTTTACTACCTGGGACGATTACGCTATCATGTCAATGGTGGAAAGCGGTCTTGGGATCAGCATATTACCGCAGCTTATTTTGAAACGAGTGCCCTATCGGATCGTCGCAAAGGAACTGGATGTTCCGGCATACCGCAATATCGGGCTTGCGTTCAAAAGCAAAAAAACCGCCTCGATCGCGGTGAGACGGTTTTTTGACTATTTACAATATCGCTAAGGGCAAAGCCGCCGGCAAATTCATTGCGGGCTGTTTTATTTTAAGCCTCCATATTGTTCCGCATCGACCGGCTCCAGCCATTCGTTGGAACCATTCTCTCCCGGCACCTCAACAGCCAGATGACTGAACCAGCTGTCCGGCGCGGCTCCGTGCCAATGCTTGACGCCTTCCGGAATGTTGATGCAGTCGCCCGGTTTCATCTCTATGGGCTCTTTGCCCCATTCCTGATAATAGCCGCGTCCGCCGACACAGATCAGGATCTGTCCGCCGCCCTTATCGGCGTGGTGAATGTGCCAGTTGTTCCGGCAGCCCGGCTCAAAGGTTACATTGAAAATTCCTACTTGCGTTCCCGATACCGGAGCCAGATAGCTCTGTCCGCTAAAATATTGTGCGAAGCCGTCATTGGGCGCGCCAATCGGGAAAAGGATCGTATTCTGATATCTTTCCTTCTCCGTCAGCACTGTCTCCGTCTCTTTCCATACGTCCTTTGCCAGACGAAACACCGCCCACGCCTTCGGCCAGCCCACATAAAACCCGACATGGGTTACGATGGCGGCAATCTCCGCACGGGTCACGCCGTGGCTTTTCGCGTTTTCCAGATGATAGATCAGCGAGGAATCCGTAATCCCGGAAGACATTAACGCCACCACGGTAAGGATACACCGGGTTTTCAGGTCAATGTCCCGATTGTTCCAGTTCTCGCCAAACAGAATATCGTCGTTAAAATGGGCAAAATCCGGCGCAAAATCGCCAAGCTGATCTCTGCCCGCAGTCTGAATGATCTTTTCCATTTTCTTTTCCTCCTGTTATTTCGTAAATTTCCCGTCTTCTAAGAGCTTTCTTACGCAGTTATAAGTGATCTCATAGATCGTCATAAATACATAATTGACGCCTGCCTCTTCCATCGCGGTCCGCTGTTTTTCGGTAACGACGGTATACGGATAAATCCCGAACATGAACGGGAAAAAGGTATAGATAAAATCCTGTTTCCGCTCAATCGTCATATCCGGGAAATACTGTTGAAGCGCGTCCGTAACGGCACGGATCGATTCTCCGTACGCCACTTTAAAGTCCCTCAAATGCTCCGGACGGCTGCCGGTTTCCATATCGTAGTGATTCATCGACATGATTTTCAGAAGCTGGGCGCGTTCTTCCAAAGAATGCGCCAGCATGGACGCAAATTCGTCCGTTGTCATTGTTTTGACCTGCTCCATGGTCTGTCTCAATGACGCGATCCACAGCTCGTACTCCCGTTTCAGCAGGGCCAGAAAGATTTCTTCCTTCGTCTGAAAATAATTGTAAATGGAAGTCCGTGTAAAGCTGGTCGCATTTCCGATCTCCTTTATCGTGATTTCCTTGAAGCTCATCGTCTGATAGAGTTTTTCACAGGCGTTGATGATTTCTTCCCTGCGCGCCTCCGTCAGTTCAAGCGATCCCTTTGGCATTTTGCGTCCTCCTCATCTTCCGGTATTTTGTTCTGACACTATGTCAGTGTCATTAGTATAGCATTATTCTGACATGATGTCAATATCTTAAATAAATTTTCCCTCCATGCTTTGTTTATATAATATTAAAAGCACCCATAAACATGGATGCTTTTCTATGATCAATAACTTGCCCCTACGATTGCCTCTGTTACTAAATCTTCTGCCGTAATTCCTGCAGGATTTCCTACTATCTTTGCCTCTGTTATATAATAGTTCTCTGAATTATCATTTACTACAAAACTTATTTTTACCTTTCTGTTCACGCCATCTACTCTGCGCGTCCCTTCAAACTCAACCGAATGCAAATTTCCATCCTCCAGTGCATCCGTACAGGACCACTCCGGCTGGTTAAAATAATTTTCAAATGCCTTTCCTATCATTACATTGGGATAATTTTCAAAATATCCTTCTTTTACGAAAGAAATATAGTAAGATTCTTTTACTTTGAAGACTATAAACATTACGAGAAAAAGGGCTGCCACACATGCAACAATTATAAATACTACTTTCCTATTTGATTTTACTTCCCTTTTAGCAAAATTTCCTATTGGTGCCGTTACCGGCGCTGCCACAGCTCCCATATCGGTTTCTTTCCCACAGAACGGACAAAGTTTCGCATCCTCCGTTATCTCTTTTCCGCAATTTTTACAAAACATAATGATCCTCCTTCTTTTGTAATAGTTACTTTTTACTTCATGATTATTTTTCCTATATTATGTCTTTCATTAAAGAAAAGCGTAAATCGTTTTATACTCCTTTTCCTGAACATCACTTGCAGCAAGGCTTTCATCGTCTTTTTCTTCAACTCATCCGGCTGTAAAAAATACCCTTTTTCTTTAGACGCTTTAAACACAATCTCCTTTGCAGTAAACCGCTGCTTAATCAGGTTCACTAACTCTTTATATGTACTGACAAAGCTATTCGTGCTATAAAAATAATTCAATCTCGTTGCCTCACATAACGGAAGCTCCACTATAGGCTGATGATCCAGCAATATATCTTTTGTGGTCACGTTAAAATAATCATAACTAATATGGCGAACTTCCCCATCATATAAGTTATCCCATGTAACATCCACATGATAAGATTCCTCTCCGATTTTTACGAGATTCCAAGCATGATAGTCATCATCTCCATAAATTCCGTCTTTATTGGCTTTTCCCAGAACAACAATACATTTGATTCCATATTCATTACATAAAAGTTTGAATGCTTTCGCAATTCCTTCGCAGACAGCTTTTCCATCCAAAAACGCTCCCACTATGGAATGCGCATTAAAACAATCTTCCTTTTTCAGAGAATCGTAGTCATACGCTACACTTTTAACTACGCTGTCATGTAAACATTTTTCCAGCCGAAACTCATTGCTTTTAAAAGTGTCCGCTCTTACTTTTATCTTATCTACAACATTTCTTATCTCCGAATTTATCCTGCTGATCTCATTGCTTGTATACAGATATTCCGGCAAAAGACTCCAGTCTCCCGGTCTCCCCTGCATTCTGATTACAGTCTGATTTATATAATAAAACAGAGGATTGTCGTATAATACTTTTATATAGATCTCCTGAATTTCATCCGGTGATAACTGTGTCTGTACCGTAATATGATCAATATGCTTTTTCAACCCGTCAAAAATCACCTTATACGCTTTTTGCTCGTCGGATGACATAATGCTGTAGTAATATCTTTCATTTTTCATTTACTGTCCCCTTCGCCAATCAATATCCTCCGCCATGCAGGTCAAACGTTTCTCCTATGGTTAGTTTCCCGGAATTACCGCACCATGCACAAGTAAAAAACTTTTCATCATCACCACAACATGTCAGCTTTCCGCACTTGCCGCAGCTAACCCATTCATAATCTCCGCAATATGGGCATCCCGGATACTCAGGATCGAAATCAACTCTGCCTGATATCTTTGTGTCTCCATATCCTTCATTTGAAGCGCCTGTTTCCGTAATGGGAAATGCCCAGGTACAATACCATATATTATCTTCTCTTTTTTCAACCCGAATCCCATAAATTTTGTGGGATCTTCGACATTTAGCCAAAACAACATTTGCCTCTTTTACGTCCTCTCTCATATAGTTTTTCCTCCTAACCTTTATTTTTTCTAAGCGATCCTTGCTGCAATCCCGCTTATACTTTTTTCCACTTTATTCCGTGCATCCTGCAATAAGTTTCAACGTACGCATTCGCCTTAACGGATATTTCAACGTTAGGGCAATCAGCAAATGCCTTATCTCCTATAAATCTTACATTTTCCTGTATTACAACACCTGACAGCGACTTGCAGCCCGCAAATGCCATATTCCCTATATCGTTAACGCTTCTTGGAATACTGACTGTTTTTAAAAATTTACATCCCAAAAATGCGCAATCTCCGATTTTTATAATACCCTGAGGAAGCATCACGCTAACCAGCTTTTTACAATACTGAAATGCCCTTTCACCAATTACTTCAACATTTCTCGGCAGCAGCACATTTTCTATCCCTATGCAGTATTCAAATGCATTTGCTTCAATTTCTTTTAGCTTTCCGGCAAATGTAACCGAACGGAGTTTGACTGCGCAGCTAAAGGCCTTCCTGCCAATCTTGATTACTTCATCTTCTAAGTAATACGCCCCATTCTGTTTCCCCTGCGGATACCTTATCAGCTTTTTTCTATTACGGCTATGAAGGACTCCGTCAATGCTGCAGTAAGTTTTATTGGATGTTTCCACCGTTATTTCCTGCAGATTCATTGTACAGGCAAACGCATCTTCCTCTATCTCATTAACTGTACCGGGTATTTTTATATGTTCAGTGCTATCCTTTTCAAATGCTTTTTTACAAATAATATTGATTCCGTTTATCACTGATACTGATGTGCTTTTTCTATTTGTACTCCGAATCAGCATCTTCTTGTTTCTGTCGATCAACAAACCATTCGATACTGTATAGTTCGGATTATTATTGATCGAGATATCCTCCAGTTGGATGCAGCCATCGAATACGCCTTGCCCTATGGTTTCCAGATTCTGGCTTAAAGAAACTTTTTTTAATCCAATGCAGTTTAAAAACGCTTTCGGATAGATCTTCGTAATGCTTTCCGGTATCTCAATTTCCGTGAGCTGGTAATTTGAAGCAAATGCTTTATAACCAATGCTTTCATACTCCGTCAATTTCTCTTTATGTACTACCGTTTCAAAAGGAAGCTGCCCTTTTATCAGCTGCTTTTCTCTTATAATACTGCTGCCGGCTGGAGGTTCCGTTTCGTCACTTCCAACATATCCAAGCGAATATAAGATTACATTCACCGCATACCGGGCTGCATTCTCCGTAATCCACATATCGGATACAAGCATCGCTGCGCATTCCCGCGCCGCATCTTCTGTCCTTTTACCTTCTTCCTCTATCCCTCTTTTAAGCTGAAGCAATATTCCTTCTTTTAATGCATTGATGACTAACTTTCTTTCTTTTGCCATATCCGGAACATAATCCATAAGCAATGCATTCAGACAAGAAATGTTATCGATTACATCCTCGCCATAATCTGCCATGATACGTTTAATTATTTTTCCGAGATTTTCTTTGCTGCATCCATTCCCATCCACGGTTTCGCCGCAGTATGGGCAAACATAGGTTACGCTTGTGATCTTATTCGAGACATCCCACTGTCTCCCGCACTTCGGACACTTCATAATTCACCGTAAAAATGCAGATATATCTCTTAAAACAGCGATATATCTGCATTCTCCTCAATCTGAACAATCACTTAAAACTTATCGCTTTGCTTTTTTCGCTTCTTTTCCCGCATTTTTCTTAACCCGAATTTTCTCCTTTTTTCTACATCTGCTTTTTGTTTTATTTCGCTTTCACTTTCTGCTTCCTCTTCGTTTTCCGATAGTTCCATATCATCTGACGAATTCTCTGCATTTAAATCTTCTTCGATTTCTTCTGCAACCTCATTATCCAAATGAACATCGTTTTCATTCTCTTCATTCAAATAAGAAATTTCTTCATTTTCTGCAGTTTCATAAGCAAAGACAGTTTCTTCCTCCTCCGAAAAATCAGTATCTTCCTGAACTTCCTCGGCCGCCTCTGTCTTTTCTTCCTCTGTATCAACAGGAACTACCGCGTCTTCCGCAAAAATCTCCTCCTCGCTTTGATCGACAGACTCCATATCCCGTTCCGAAAAGAATGGTGCAATTTTGATTACCTGCATCTTTTGTTGTTCTTCTGATTCTTCAGCGTAATAAATCTTGCTTCCGCAGTTACTGCAAAACTTAACTCCCGGTCTGATCCGTTCGCCGCAATTATCACAAAATTTAGGCAGCTTTACTTGATAAGGTTTCCTTGTCTTTGCATTGTTCTGCTGTTGGAATCTCAAATGTTCTTCTTCTACCCGACGTTTTTCCGCTTCGTTTTTTTCTGCTTCTTTTCTGGCATTTTCCTCAACTCGGGCTTTTTCCTTTTCCCTGTCATACTCTTTTACAATAGACAAATCCGGAATCAGATCCAGATCAAGCAGAGCCGCAATGGAAACATCGTCACCACTGCCTTTGGCAGATAGTCTGGGAAGATAGTCCGCAAGCCCTTCACAGGCTTTGTCGAAATCTGTTGTAGCAAATGAATATAAAACTGTTTTATAAAGATTATGTAACTGCTCATTATTAGTAAAACAGTCGTCTATTCCGTCCGATCCCACAAAAACCGCCGCCGGCAATTTTTCAGAATAAAAATGCCTGAACCTTTCTATCGCATCTGAGTCACATATGGAAGTAGTCGCATTTAAAAAGCACTTCGGATCCCAGGGGATCGGCTGCTTAAATTCACCTGCCGGATTGACCGCCACACATTTCCCGTCACCTATATGGATCCCAAACCAATAATCCTTATTCATAGCAACAGCGATCATCGTTGTCCCGTATGCGCTCCAGATTTTCCTGTCTTCAATATATTTTTTGCGTGCTCTTTCAGAAACAACGCTTAATTCACTCTCCAGAAAAGGATTTGCGCTGTGATATGCGGCAATAGATTCATTCCATTCATTGATAATGCTTGCTTCCAGATTTTTCAGATACTTGTCCGGATCTGATAAAAAAGTATCCTTATCCATGTCAGAAAAAAATTTCTTTATATTTTTCTCCGCAACAGCACACCCGATCTTAGAGCCGATCGCACTGCGCACATAATCGTCTCCCCCATGCCCATCGCACACAATCGCTATCGTACAATTTTCATCCTGACAGCTGGACGATGCATCCTGGCACTCCTTATTTTTCTTTATATGACTCGCACCTTGGGCTGTTAAATGGAAGGATTTTGCATTCATACCAATGCCCTCCTTTCTTACCACTGTATGCCATCGTCATCAAATGAATCCCAATCTGAAGCCTCCGCTGTCTGTGTTTGAATTTCCTTTACAAACTCATCTTGCTTACTTACAATCTCAGAAGCAGACTCTCCTGTTCCCGCATTGGAACTCTTGCTTCCAATTTCAGAAGCTCTGACACTGACAAATTGAATCCACTTTTTCAAAGCCTCCGGCGTATGTACCGTTATAACAGCCTCTACGTTGCCCGTAAAGTCAGCAAGAACCGTTTTATTCGCATCTTCGCCTATGGCAACCGCTACTTTAATCGCTTTCTTAAACCAATTATTCTGTTTCAGCTTCTCTAAACCATGCTTATAGTTATCGGTAGGTTCTCCATCCGACATAAGAAAGATCGCCGGCGCAAAAGAGCCGGTTGCATCACTCATAAAAGCCTTTCTTGAAAGTTTTTCGTTCAGCTGATTGCACGCTTCTCCCAGGTCTGTCACTCCATTTGCATCCAGGTAATTCCATCTGAAATTTTCCGCTGCTACCGGAGCGCTGTCTACCCAATGCGCCCCTGTAGAAAACGCAAGTGTTGCGACTTTAATCTGAGCATCTGCATTACTCTCAGAGATATCTTTAAGCTCAGGTACAATTTCTTCAATCGCAGAATTTACCGTACCGATCTTCGCGCCTCCCATACTTCCGGATGTGTCTACTACAAAGAACAAAACCATCGTTCTTCTGGGTACCTCTACTACTTCATCATATAATCCCATGTAAATGATCCTCACTTTCTTAATTTTTAAATAATTTCTCCTTGATTTCCATTGCCGAAGTTAATCTTCAGTCCTTTTCCAATCTTGATCACCTGATTCTTAGAATACGATTTTGTTGTGCCGTTCGGCAAACTTGCATTCCATGTATTTTCCGAATTATTTTTTAATCCGATTAACGATGGATCCGTTCGGCTTGTAATAACTTCACCCTTGATTTCTTTAAAGTCATCACTATCGTGAACGACATGACAAGCATATACTTTTTTGCCCGGAGCCATTACAACATTATATTTTTTTACTTTCAAAACAGGAAGTCTGGTGATATCCTGTCCGCAGCTGATACATCTGCAGGAATTCTGAGATATATCAATAAAAGTTTCTCCCTTGCATTTCGGGCAATTGATCATTATATCCCTTAAAGCCGTAAATACTTCCTGCCACTTTTTTTCCTGTACGCGGTGCGCGGTATCTGTTCCCACCATAGATTCATGGCTGAATGCTTCTTCAAAAGTTTCACGGACAAACTTCGGATATACCGGCCAGAACTTAATTTCATTTACATGTACGCCTCTGACCGGTCTGTTTGTATCATCTGCCGGATCCCAAACAAACACCGGCTCACTTCCGTAAAGCTTACGTTCTAACTCTTCCGTCAGGCAGGGACACATGGTTTTTTTGCCTTCTAAAGGATGATTCAGGAATAATAACAAATACAAAACCACAGCAAGCGAAAAACGATCTGTATGGATATCCGGGCGTTTTTTACCCATAACGACTTCCGGAGCCATATATCTGCATTTTCCTGCAATTCCTAAATTCTCGCCATAAGGCGCAACATTATCATTATCACAGATCAGCACATCTCCCGTCTTCGGATTGACAAAAAAGTTTCCATCGTTAAGATCTTGATAACTGAATCCGCTTCTGTGAAGTTCCCGAAACCCGTTAGTAATACAAAGCGCTGCATTGATCAGTGCGTCTATACTTGCAAATTTTGCCTTTGCCAGCAGGAAAAGAGAAAAATCCTTATATTCCGGAGGCCTAAGCTCCATCAGATATCCAAAACTTCCCTGAAAATATTCTGTTATTTCAAGCGGCCACAAGAATGCACTGGTGGGCGCTCCCTGCTTTATATTGTTTTGAATATTTCTGTAAAATTTATCTGCATTGTTTAATTTATTGCCAAAATACCACTTTAAAGCCAGCTGCTTGCCATTATAGTTTACTTTATAAACAACGCCCTGCCCACCTTCGCCAAGTTTCTGCAGCACTTCAAGTTCCCCGCCTGACGCGGTTTTAATCCTTTGACCTTTCTGAAATTCCTTCAAGCAATTCACCTCTTTCCTTTCGTTGATCTATTACACATTGCCTCCGAAGGAACGAACGATTGCCTCTAACCCGCCTTGATAGCCCGCTGCGACTGCATTGAATTTCCATTCTCCGTTTTTTAAATAGATTTCAGCAACAACGAGAGCCGTTTCAATAGAAAATTCTTCCTCCAGATCAAATTTAAGGATTTCCTCCCCAACTGTATCAAATTCGTCTTCCATTTTCGCGATTCTAATATATGCATTTGAAACTTGTCCGAAATTCTGACCACGCGCAGCCGCATCATAAATCGTGACACAGATTGCGATTCTCTTAATATCATCAGGAATTTTTGTAAAATCTATTAGGATGACCTCATCATCACCTTCGCCATCACCGGTAAGATTATCACCGGTGTGAATAACTGCTTTATTGCGGCTTTCAAGATTATTGTAGAAAATAAAATCTTCATCTCTCCGGAGCTTACCGTTTTCATCAAGTAAAAACGCTGATGCATCCAAATCAAAATCATACCCGCCGTCATAACGGTTGGTATCCCATCCCAATCCTACTAACGCAAGTTTCATGGAATTATCAAGAGAAACCTTTTGTCCTTTTACCAAACTAATTGCCATTTTTATTACCCGTCTTTCTGCGAAAGACACCGATGCGTCATGAAACTAATGCACTGATCTTTCGCTATCAAATT
>CANQSA010000018.1 GCA_947626415.1 uncultured Lachnospiraceae bacterium | reverse complement strand
GCGTGTAGCTCAGCTGGATAGAGCACCTGGCTACGGACCAGGGTGTCGGGAGTTCGAATCTTCTCACGCACGCAGGAAGGGCCCACGGAAGTGGGCTCTTTTTTTGTGTCAGAATTGGCTGCGGGGGATCTTGATTGGAATTGCAGACATATTTTTTCATAAAAAGTTAGAAGCGAAAGGGGGGAACCTTTCGCTTCTGAGGGGAGTATAAATAATTAATAAGGGGTTATATGTAAAAAGAATATATTGAAGGGTAATTCTCTTTACAAAACACATTATAACACAAAAAAAGGAAAAAGCAAGCAGAATTTTAAAATATTCTCCCACTTTGGAGAAAAAAATGGAAGAAATGTTGCGAAATGCCAGGAAAAAGATGTATAATGAAAGCATCAGAAACAGGGAGAAATTATGGTATGAAGATTTATGACTGTTTTCCCGGCGGGAAGACAAAAGCGCTGACAATGAGTTATGATGACGGAAGACCGCAGGATGAGAGACTGGTTTCTGTGTTTAATCAATACGGGATTCGCGGAACCTTTAATCTGAATTACGGCTTTCTGGGAGACGGCGGCCATATTGCGAAAGAACGGGTAGCCGAACTTTACCGCGGGCATGAAGTAGCGACCCATACGTTATCCCATCCGACCATTGCGCGCTGTCCGCTGCCGCAGGCTGCGGAAGAACTTCTGGAAGATCGGAAAGGACTGGAATCGCTGGTCGGATATCCCGTGCGAGGACATGCTTACCCAAACGGTTCTTACAGCGCGGATATCCAGACATTGTTTCAAAAACTGGGAGCCGCTTATGCCAGAGTGGTTTCGGCCACAGCAGATTACGAGCTGCCGAATAATCCGTTTGAATGGCATCCTACCTGCCATCACAATGATCCGGCATTGCTGGAGAAAGCGGAGTTTTTTGCAAACTTCTCCAAAAAACAGTATTTGAAACTGATGTATGTGTGGGGACACAGTTATGAGTTTGACGACCGGGACAACTGGAATGTGATTGAGGAGTTCTGCGCCTATATGGGAGGCAGAAGCGATATCTGGTATGCGACCAATATCGAGATCATCGATTACATGGAGCGCTGCCGCGGTTTGCGGTTTACGGCAGACGGAACCTGCGTGTACAATCCGTTTGCGGAGAGTGTATGGCTGCAGGTAAATGACAGGGAACCTGTGGAAATAAAGGGCGGAATGCTGACGAAGCTGATCGGGTAGAAGATGGAAACAGTTGTATACCGGCTGAATGAAATGGAGCGGGAAAAAGAGAAAAAAGGAGAAAAGAAGAAGGAAGATGAAGTTACGAGCAAAGGAAAAGGTTGCCTATGGCCTGGGCGCCGTAGGAAAGGATATGGTATACATGCTGTCTGCCAGCTACATACTATATTATTATCAGGATATTATGGGGGTAAGCGCGATTGCCATGGGTGTGATCCTAATGATCGCCCGGGTGTTTGACGCCTTTAATGATCCGGTCATGGGCGTGATCGTGGCAAAGACCAGAACCCGCTGGGGGAAATTCAGACCCTGGCTGATGATCGGGACGATCTTAAACGCCGCGATTCTTTATGTTATGTTTGCGGCGCCGCCGTCACTTGACGGAGGCGGACTGGTGGCTTACGCAGCGATCACCTATATTTTATGGGGCGTTACGTATACGATGATGGATATTCCGTATTGGTCTATGATTCCTGCGTTTACAGAAGGTGGGAAAGAACGGGAAGGTCTGTCGACCCTGGCGCGTTCCTGTGCCGGCGTAGGTTCCGCCCTGGTCACGATCATTACGGTAAAATGTGTGCATATCCTAGGCGGAGGAATTGAGCGGGTTGGTTTTCAGTGGTTTGCGCTGATCCTGGCGATCCTGTTTATTGTATTTATCAGTATTACCTGTTTTAGCATCAAGGAGAAATCTACTGTCAATGTGGATTCTCCTTCCGTGGGACAGATGTTTAAGGCGTTGATCCAGAACGATCAGGCCATGGCGGTCGTGATCGCGATCGTACTGATTAATTGTTCTCTATATATTACGTCCAATCTGGTGATCTATTTCTTTAAATATGATGTGGGCGGCGCAGGCTGGATGAACAGCTATACGCTGTTTAATACTTTCGGCGGCGGGATCCAGATCATTTCCATGATGATCTTTTTCCCTCTGCTGCGTAAATTTTTGAGTGCGATCCGTATTTTCTATGTGAGTTTTGCCATGGCGATCGTCGGGTACGCGGCGCTTCTGCTGTTCATGTCGCTTGATCTGACCGGTATTGTTGTACTGTTTATCCCCGGTTTCCTGATCTTTACGGCGTTTGGAATGCTGACCGTGCTGACTACGGTATTTCTGGCAAATACCGTGGATTACGGGGAACTGAAGAATAATCGGCGGGATGAAAGTGTGATTTTTTCCATGCAGACCTTCGTGGTAAAGCTGGCTTCCGGCGTGGCGGCGCTGATCGCATCAATCTGTCTGGCCGTGAGCAATATCAGCGACGATACCTCGAATACGGTGGTGGAGCTGGGAGCGGATTCGTCCGTTGCGGTATTGCGGATGACGATGACCGTAATCCCAATCATCGGGTTATTGGCGGCTGTATTTCTGTTTTATAAAAAGTACAGTCTGACGGATGAAAAACTGGAGAAGATTACAATCGCGATCAAAGAAAAAAGAGGGAAAGAAGAACAATCAGTTTCATAAAGAGAGTTATGCAGTTAGGAGGTTGACGGATGGATCAGGTATTGTACGGCGCGGCTTATTATGATGAATATATGCCTTATGACCGGCTGGAGCAGGATATCAGAATGATGCAGGAGGCAGGGATCAATGTGGTGCGGATTGCGGAGTCCACATGGAGTACGCTGGAGCCGCAGGACGGTGTTTTTGACTTTACCCATATTGACCGGGTATTGAATGCGATGGAGCAGGCGAACATTTCCGTAATCGTGGGAACGCCCACTTATGCGGTTCCGACCTGGCTGGTGAGGGAATATCCGGATGTGCTGGCTGTGACGAAAAACGGCCGGAACCAGTACGGCCCCCGGCAGAATATGGATATTACCAATGCGCATTATCTGTTTTATGCGGAGCGGATCATCCGGGTCCTGCTGGAGCATGTAAAGGATCATCCGGCAGTGATCGGGTATCAGGTGGATAACGAAACCAAGCATTACGGGACAAGCGGACCCAATGTGCAGGCGATGTTTGTCACTTATATGCAGGAAAAATTTCCGGAGCTGGAGCAGTTAAATCATGCGTTCGGACTGGATTACTGGAGTAACCGGATCAATGCCTGGGAGGATTTCCCCAATGTAAACGGCACGATCAATGGCAGCCTGGCGGCGGAATTTTCCAAATTTCAGCGGAAACTGGTGACGGATTTTCTGAACTGGCAGGTTGGCATAGTCCGGGAATACAAGCGGGCGGATCAGTTTATCACGCACAATTTTGATTTTGCCTGGAAGGGGCATTCTTACGGCGTACAGCCGGACGTCAATCATTTTGAGGCTGCCAAAGAACTGGATCTTGCGGGCGTGGATATCTACCATCCGTCTCAGGATGAACTGACCGGCAGGGAAATCGCGTTCTGCGGTGACCTGGCACGGGGAATGAAACAGGACAATTATCTGGTACTGGAAACGGAAGCGCAGGGATTTACCGATTGGGTCCCCTATCCGGGGCAGCTGCGCCTGCAGGCGTTCAGCCATCTGGCTTCCGGCGCGGATATGGTGGAATATTGGCACTGGCATTCCCTGCATAACGCCATTGAAACCTATTGGAAAGGACTGCTGAGTCATGATCTGATGCCGAATCCGGTCTATTGGGAGGCAAAGACGGTCGGCATGGATCTGAAGCGGATCGGCAGCCATTTGCTCCATCTGCGGAAATCCAACAAAGTCGCAGTTTTGGTCAGCAATGAAGCGCTGACGGCCTTAAATTTGTTTTCCGGATTCCAGAACGGTCTGGAATATAATGATGTAGTGCGGCGAATGTACGACGCATTGTATCATATGAATGTGGAATGCGATATCATCCATCCGGACAGCAAAGATCTGGAACGCTACCGGATGATTTTGGTGCCGTCGCTCTATGCGGCGCCGGATGAACTGCTGTATCGGTTAAATCAGTTTGCCAAGACGGGCGGCTGTGTTGTCTACGGTGTGCGGAGCGGGTTCTGCGATGAACAGGTCAAAGTGCGTTCCTCTGCCCAGCCCGGTATTATCTGCGCGGCATGCGGCGCGACCTATTCGGAATTTACCGCGGCAAAGCAGGTATGCTTAAAGGATATAGCCTTTCCGATACAGGGATCGGCAGATTCCCATAAGCTGGAAGCCGTGATTGAATTGCTGGAACCGCAGACCGGGGAAGAACTGGCGCGCTACGATCATCCGTACTGGCAGAAATATGCGGCGATCACAAAGGCAAGATGCGGAAAAGGAATGGTTGTTTATATGGGCTGTCTTCCGGATATCGAAGTGATGGAAGGTCTGCTCCGCTTCCTGCTGCAGGAAAATGAACTGTGGGGCAGGGATCAGCAGCTGCATTTCCCGTTGATTACCCGGAGCGGCGTCAACGCTATGGGGCGGACGCTTCACTATTATTTCAATTACAGCGGGGAAGCGGTGCAGTTTGTATACCCGCATAAAGCAGGCACGGAACTGTTGGAAGACAAACCGGTTAGCCGTAAGGAGGAACTGACCTTGAAACCGTGGGGCGTCTTTATTATAGAAGAAAGTGCCGGAAAATATTAGAGAATGCAAGGTTCTTATAGAATACAGAGAAGAAAGAAGTGCTGCAGAATGGCTGAAATTCAGCTGTTTGCGACACTTCTTTTATTTCACCCAAATTTAACAAATTCGGCATATTCACCTATATTTTGTCAGCAAAATGAAGAAAGTGACAAAAAAATGTATATTATAGCCAAAAATTTTATGAAATATCTGACAAATTTTTTAATTCACTTTAAAAAATAATCCGGTTGTGCTATACTAATTTCGATTATTATACAAGAATTCAATAAAATATATAATATTGGTTGGGAGAGATTGATATGAAATTAGCACGATATTTTAAAAAATTTACGGCAATAACATTGAGTCTCAGTATGCTCTTATCTGCTGCGGAAGGAATCTATTTCCCGGATACGGCAAGGGCAGATACGCCGGCAGCGGATACACCGACAGAAACAGATGCGGAAGACAGTTGGGATAACTCTGACGGGAATCGGGTATTCTGGAAATATGAAAACGGAACTTTTGGCGGATGCTCCGGGAAAAATCAGATCCATGTCTTTGCGTTTGAAGGGGAGACCATCTGCTTTGGTTCCAACGTCTATGGGGCTACCTGGAACCTGGCGGGCACGACAAAATCATCGGCATCGGGAAGCTATAATAAAGCAAAAGATGATGCGGCGGATCTTATCCTTACAGACGATAAGGCGGGGACATATGCGGATATTGTATTGATCGATCTGAAGGGAGGCTATACCGGTTATAATGTAAAGCAGGATCACGGGAGTCAGGGACTGATCGACACTCCTGCGGTTGAGGCAGAAGCAAAGAAAATGACATCGCCAGAGGGAAACGACAGCTATAAACCCTTTACGTATACGGTCAAAGAGACCGGAACTTATACGATAGAATTCAGGACCGGCACCGGTAGTACAAATAATACAACGTCGGCTGGATTTTCTGGATCTACAACAAAAAACAACAGAGACCGTGCGAAGACGACGCAGTGGGATCAAACGCTGCTGCAGGAGGTTTCCGCATGGGATGTTGCGGTCTTTGATGAAAATCATCAGAGGAAAACCGGACGGACCTATGTGGACTTTATGGCAATTCAGAGCGTCGGCGGTTTAAAAGAGCAGTATTATGTCATGACAAATGACAGTTACATCTATAAAATGCGCTTTAATTCGATTACGCCGTATACGTTTACATTCTTTGCAAATAACAGAGGCGTTATCGACGCCGCTACCGGGAATATCGTCTATAAGTCGGCAAAATATGTTGTAAATGATCTGAATAGTTTTGACAAATTGGGGATCGAATATAAAAAGCCCAATTCCAATGATACGGATCTCTCCAAGACATTTAAAATCTTTTTTGAAGAGCCGAATGCGGATTTAGAGGGATACTTATATGAGAAGGCTGTGCTTCCGGATCCGGTTGAAAATCTGCGCTTTGAAGGCGACAGCGTTTACGCCGGACAGGGAGGCTATTTTTCCTTTGATGTCAAAGAGGCTTCTACCGCTACGCTGCGCCTTGAATTTAGTAATAAAGGCTATGCGCCGATTGAAGTCTCCGATATTGTAACGCCTTATGCGACAAATTATTTTTATTGGAACGGGACGGACGGAAAGGGAAAAGCGGTTCCGGAAGATGTAACATTTACCTATCAGGTAACGGCCAAAGCCGGCGAGATTCATTTCCCGATGATAGATATGGAGCAAGCAAAGGACGGGATTACCGTAACCCGCGTCAATCCGATCTATGACAAGGAAACGATGGAACGGCAGGATACGGCCGGGAGCATTTATGATGCGGCAAAACATGTGCTGTACTATGATGAAACCGCCATTTACTATGGAGAAAAGGTGGGGACGACCGGAATATCGGAAAGTGAGGTAAGAACAAACAACGGAAACCTAGATTCGGCATATGTTGCCTTTGATCAATCGGACGGACTTGACGTTGACGGAAAGTATCATGCATATAGTAATATAAATGATTATAATGGTCATAAAGGAGAAAAATATCTATTTGAAAACTATGCCAAGGGACGCGGCGTTCGGTTAGGGGATCATAGCCATACCAGCAATCCGATTGACTACGGAGCAGAAACAATCACGGCAGAGCAGCAGAAGATTATAGACTATTTGGACAGCAGCAAATACCCGGTTGGCGTTTCAAAAGATGGATTATTGACTACGACGGATTATGCCATAGCAAACTATTGGGCGTTTACGGCAACGGAAACGGTGCGGGGAACGAATACGCTTTCCATTCAGAAGATCGATCCGAACAAATCTTATTTCAGCCTGCGCGGATTTGTTTTTTATGATGAAAAGATCGGGAATACGAGCAATGGAACATACAATCCGATGTCGGACGGCGACCATGCTATGGATAATGTTACGCTGCATGTATACAAAGAAGTTGCCTTTAGCGAGATACCGGATCTCATACCTCCGGAAGCCTGCTATGTGAAAGCGGAAGAAAGCGGCGGAAAATGGAACCTGATACGGATAACAGAAAAACCGACAGACAACACAAGTCCGATCTATCAGCTGGTCAGAACGGCGCTGACTACGTTAAAAGGCGATTATATATTCGGAGGTCTGGAATATGATAAGGAGGCAGGTACCACTTATATCATAGAGACCGTGCGTCCGGATCTGAATTACGAGCCTACCAGTGAGACGAAGAACGGGGATGCTTCTTCCGGTAGCGTGGGACCCTATGTTCATTATACGCCGAACAAACAGAACGGAACCGAGGTTCAGAAATTCACGGTAGGCGGCAGCAGCGGAGTCACTCCCGGAGAAACCGGAATTGTTACGGCGACAGACGTAGGATACTATTATTCTTCCTATGTCAATATCACGATGTCTAAAACCTGGGATATTAAGAAACCGGAGACGACAAAACCGGAATATGTAACGCTTGAACTGTCTTATACGACCACAAGCGAAAGCGGCGTAAATGATAAGACAGATGTGTATAATACGCATAATATCTCTATCATTGAACAAAATAAATACTCATATCCGTATCTGCCGGAATATGTGGATCCGAGTTATGACGATACAACAAATAAAGTTCAGGTGCAGGACTATTTTGTCTCTGCGGAATACTATGTAATTGACGATATCGCGTATAAACATGAATTTAATTATAACGCGGTCGGCGGGATCTATACCTCTTATACCTCAAAGCCGTACTATTACGAAATTAAGAATAAGGATGGAGAACCGGGTACAATAGAAGACCTGCCTACGGATGGGAAGGAGATTCTGTGGAGTGAACTGAACGGACAGTGGAAACCCTGCCGTCCTTTAGGCTCAGATCCAGAAACCGGAGAAAAAGCGGCACAGTTTGTCTGTACGATTGACCGGCAGTGGGGCAGCGCAGAGACACAGATCAATGTGACCAATACGGATTATCCCGGCGTCATTGCGATCACGAAAGTGGATTCCAATTCCCTGAATGAAAGCAATGAGATCATCGGCACAGACTATCTTGCGGGCGCTACATTCCGCTTATATCCGGGGAAAAAGGATGAGGTACAGAAATATATCGAGATCCTTTCGGAACGGGATACGGAATCAGAGGACTATGAAAATGCATTGAAATGGCAGGAAGCGCTGGGACAGGTCAAGAGCGCGACGACGCGGCTGAACGGACAGCTGACTTTTTCCGGCCTGGAAACGGAAGAGACGTATACGGTTCGGGAAAGGTTCGCGCCGGACGGATACACCATGCTGGAAGAATATTACGAGGTGACACCGGACGATTTTAAAAAGAATGAAGACCATATTGTATTTTTGAACATTGCCAACGCGAAAGCCAACGATAATCTGGAACTCAGGAAGCTGCTTTCCGGAAGAAACTGGAATGAAAAGGACGAGTACTTATTTGAGATCCGTTTTACAGGCGCAGAGTTGGAGGCAACGGCGGACGGATATACGGATGAAGCAGCTAAATTCAAAGAGGAATATATAGACAGAACCGAACCGTATTATCTGAAACTCAATCAGAAAAGCAATGATTATACGATCAAGGATGCGGACGGAACGGTTCAGGAAACCCGGTATGACACCAAATGCGTATCCACGTCTTTAAAGGAAGAGGCTTTTCAGGGATGGAACGCCGCGCTTTGCGATGCGGACGGAAAAGCGATCACCGGGGATGAAACGGATAAAACCAAGCTGCTTCCGGAAACATTTACGTTTCCGGGTGAGTATGTCCTGACGATCGCAGAGAAAAAAATTGAGAATATTGAAACAGAACGGCATATCAAGCAGTCAGAGGCAGTATATACGCTTACGATCGGCGTGACGGAAGAAACGGAAGAGGGAAGCGATGGAGTCAAGCTGGTCCCTTCTGTGAATAAGATTAAGTGTAAGATCGGGGAAAATCCGGAGACAACCACAGCGGGGATCCTGTTTACCAATACATATCAGATCCAGGATTTTGTCTCCGATACGTCCTATCAGATTCAAAAAGCGGTAACGGGGAGACCGTCCGGCCTTTGGAATAATGAGTACGATCGTTATACCTTTACTGTTTCCGGTGCGACGGAAGAAACTAAGAAAGCGATGCAAAACGGCCATATTCAATTCCGGGATCTGCTGGGGCAGTTTGGAAATCAGGTAACGGAAGTGGACGGACAGCAGGTTTATCCGGACGCTTATCAGGTGGTTATTGACAGTACAAATGAAGATAAAGCAGAGCCGTTAGGTGAAATTGATTTCAGCGGAGTGGCATTTACCGTTGAGGGAACGGAAGAACCGGAACCGGCTTCAACTGCGTCGGAAAGCGATACGTTGGAATATCTGTTTGAGATCAAAGAGACGGTTCCTGAGGATGCGAAAGACGGAAAACTGAACGGGATCACTTACGATTCCACTGTATATACCTTAAAAGCAATTTTAAAAAATCAAAAAACAGAAGGAGGGGATGGCGAGGAAGAGGAAGACGACGGTATTGTAGACGAACTGGATTATTATCTGTATTCCGGTTACGGTACGGAGAGTCAAAAAGAAATCAGTCATTGCCTGATCGTATATGAGGTAGGTTCAGACGGAAAACCGGTCATCAATTCCGCTGAAACGAAGCATAATGTGGATTCCGACGGAAACGGACAGACCGGCGGTCATAATATGCTCTTTACCAATCGGTATCAGACATCTGCCGAGTGGACTCCGGTAATTGAGAAACAGCTTGTGGGAAGAAATTGGCTGGCTGCCGATAAGTTCAATTTTACAATCAGTAGAAATGGGTCAGGCAGCGGCGTGACAATGCCTGCTGACAGGAATCTGCAGATTGCAGACGGATCTACAAAAGTGGAAACGACAAATCCCAATTCAAATCGGCGGGGTGCGTTTGGAAAAGTAACATTTAACCAACCCGGGACATATCAGTTTGTTATTGCAGAGAACGCTTTGACGGAAATCGGCTTTGAAAGACCTGTTTCCCAGACCATTACCGTGCAGGCAGAAGACCAGGGGAACGGCACACTCGTTTTGGCGTTTTACCGGGGATCTCGGGTTAATGAACGTTACCGAATCAAGAATGCGGGAGGAGAAAATTATCAGGGTACGAGCGGAGAAACGCTTACCACCTTTGTGAATACATACAGCGAAAGCGGGAAACTGAAACTTTCTGTCAGAAAAGATCTGGAAGGCAGAAGCTGGACGTCTGATGATGCGTTTCATTTTATCCTTACGCCTACGGGGGAAACCGCGAAGCAGATCGGAGAAGCAGTCATTCTGACTAAAGGCGAAAAGATCGGGGATTCTGAAGCGTACCGATATACCCTGTCCGGAAAGGATAAAGATTCTGTCGGCAGCGGAGATGAAAACGCGCCGGAATTTGCGGAGAAAGAGAATCGCCTGACCGTCTTTTTGGAGGATATCACCTTTACCGCGCCGGGTACGTATACGTTCCGGACTGCGGAACAGGATGACGGTCAAAGCGGAATGCGGTATGATTCGACCGCATATGAACTGACGGCAACAGTCACGGAGATCATGGAGGGAGGATTGCCGACCGGCAGACTGCAGGTTCAGGCGTCCTATACCGTCGGAGGGCGTCCTGCAGCCGGCACGCCGACAGATCAGGTGACGCTGTCATTTACCAATTCAGCCTATGTCGATACCGCGCTGGATATTACCAAGGTACTGGAGGGCAGATATTGGTCCGGAACAGATCAGTTTACGGTAAAAACGGAACTGGATACGGAAACCAGCAAAACAGAAACCGAAAATTATCTGGATTCCGCAGACGCAAAGGACGCTGTACAAGTCGTTGCCGATGGCGTACCGGCCGCGTTTATGGATCAGTCAGCCGTATTTACAAGTACTGCGGCAGAGTTAAATCATGCTGAAAAACAAAGTCTGCAGCTGCGTTTTCTGGGTGCGGGAACCTATGTATTCCATATTTATGAAGAACTTCCAAAGGATAGCGAAGGGAAGCAGACCACAGAGAAAAACGGAACGGAATATGATTCCCGGAAGCATGAGCTGACCGTAACGGTAACAGACAACAAAGCCGGACAGTTGACGGCAAGCCTTTCGATGGACGGCGAACCGATTACGGGGACGACAGCATCGGTAACCTTTACAAACCGCTATCAGTCTACCCCTTATCTGAAGATCACAAAACAGTTTACAGGCAGATCCAAGGCGTGGGATCTTCCCGAAAACGGCGGGATCAATGACGAATTTACCTTCCGGGTGCAGGCAGAGGGAGCAGCCGAAGCAGCTATGAAAGCCGGGAAGATCAGTTTTCAGTCCGATAAAGCGGACGGATTGGTTCCGATTGACGCACATGACAGAATGGATACGGAAGGAGATCGTTCAAAACGGTATGACACAGTGGGGATCCATCTGAAAAATCTGACCTTTAATGAGACAGACGCAGCCTATGGCTATGACAGCGATGCCAAAGCCTATACATTTTCATTTCAGGTGACGGAAAACGAAAAAACGCCGGCTAACGGCATCACCTATGACCGGAGTGTATATACGGTTGTTTTCACAGTGAGCCAGAAGGAAGATAAGACTTACAGCGTAACGACAAAGATCAGTCAGACAAAGGATCAGGAGGGAAAGCCGGTATCCGGATCTGCCGGCAAGGATGCATTGTCCTTTGTGAATACCTATGCGGCGCGGAATACCGACATGCTGCCGGTTACCAAGATCCTGACCGGAAGAGACTGGATCCCGGCGGGGGAGAATGCGGACCGATTTGCTTTTCAGCTGACAGCGGACGAATCGAATCCGGCAGAAGCTGTTATTGTATATCCGATTCTTCTGCCGACTGCCGGACTTGCCGCTTCTTCGGATCTGACAATCCTGGAAAGCGCAGGCAAGGTTGCCGGAAATGCAGAGGCCAGACAGGCGTCCTATACCATAATCTTCAGTCAGCCGGGAACTTATCGTTATACGGTGACAGAGAAGCCGGAGTCTGATAATGGAATTACATATGACAGATCGGAATATCAGATTCAGTATCAGGTAACGGATCAGGACGACGGAACGCTGCGCGTGGAACGGACGGTTACGCAGACGAAGGATTCTCAGGGAGCTCCGATGAGCGGCGGTACGGATACAGAGATCCGGTTTACAAACCATTACCGTGCGGAAGGCAGTCTGGGAAATAGAGAAGACGGCAGTTTAAAAGTTACAAAGGAATTGACGGGAAGAGCCTGGAGGGCCGACGATACGTTTTCATTCCGGCTTGCGCAGGTCGATCCGAAAAACGGCCGGGAGATAACGGATGATCCGCATGTCATACTGCCGGAACAGACGACAGTTTCAATCACGGATGCGGAGAGCGGACATCAAAAGGCATTTGCTCCGATCGGATTTACTTCTACCGGAGAATCGGAACATACATATACCTTTAAGATCAGCGAGGTCATACCGACAGAAAAAATCGCCAGTGTCTCTTATTCTGCAGATTATTATCTGGTAACCGTAACGGTAACGGATGATCAGAAAGGAAGACTGACGGCGTCGGTATCCGACATCCGCAAAAACGGCGTTGAAAATACGGGAGGCGCAAAACAGCCGGATCTGATTTTTACCAATATTTATACGACCAGCGGAGACTGGAATTTCGATATTGCGAAGAAACTGACCGGCAGAGATTGGAATGCCGATGATCAGTTTCAGTTTACCCTGCGTCTGACGGGAACGCCGGATGGTGTCGGCGCGGAGACGGTTACGATGCCTGGGGATCTGCAGATCCGAAAGACCGGAGCCGATCCGGCGGATACCTATACATATTCTTCCGGCGTACAGTTTACCAGACCGGGTGTGTATACATTTGAGTTAAAGGAGGAACTGCCGGAAGGAATTTCGGAGGAGGGCGTATATCAGGGGATCACCTATGAAAAAGAGTCCCGTACTGTTTGGGTAACCGTAACGGATGATGAAAAAGGACATCTGCATATTGAGAAGATTATGCAGCAGAAAGCGGGAGAAGCGTCGGCGTCGGATGTGACGCCCACGTCAGGCAATGCGGTGTTTGTCTTTGAAAATACTTATCATGCAGAAACAGAGTGGAATTTGTCTGTCCTGAAAAATCTGGTGGGCAGAGCCTGGAAGAAGCAGGCGGATGATCCGGCGGATTACGACCGATTTACCTTTAAACTAGAAACCGTGAAAGCGGATGCCGCAACGCAGGAAGCCGTCGAAAACGGCTGGCTTGTGATGCCTGAAATTTCCACTGTTGCGGTCACGGACGCTTCGGAAGGGCACAAGGGTACTTTTGAAAAAGTGAAATTCTATACGAATGGAGAATCGGAGCATACCTATCGTTTCCGAATTAGTGAAGAACTGCCGGAAGGTGCAGAAGATCATACCTGGAAGGGTCTTACCTACAGTGAAGCGTATATCGTGACTGTCTTGGTAACGGATGACGGACTGGGGAATATGGATGTTTCTGTTACGGAGGTGACCGGAGAGAACAGCAAAGAAAAGGGCGTATATAGCGACGGTACGCTTACGCTGACCAATACCTATCATGCGGAGGGAACTCTGGAAGCGGACGCCGTAACCGTTACGAAAGTATTAACAGGCAGAGAATGGCTGAATACCAGACGGGTAAAGGATCAGTTCCATTTTACCCTGGAGTCTTATGGAGAAACCCAAAAAGCGGCAGATCAGTATACGCTGCCGAAAGAAATCGTCATTGATTCCGAAACAGAGGCGCATACGGCAGGTTTCGGTGAGATTACTTTTGAGTCCGACGGTGCAAAGCAGACAGAGTATCAGTTTGCGGTAAAAGAGACAGAACAGGGGAAACTATACGGGATCACCTATGATGAAAGCGTATATATTGTTACCGTGACCGTAACCGACCATTATGACGGAACGCTGACGGCAGAAGTAAAAGAGTTCCGGAAAGAAGGCGAAGCAGAACCGGCAGAGCAGATTATTTTTACCAATTTATATGAGGCTGCGGGTATATGGCCGCCGGTGGTAAGAACCGAACTGCAGGGCAGAGAGTGGCTGGCTGACGATGCGTTTTTCTGTGAAATCGCTTTTGCTGAAGATCAGGAACCGGGCACGGATCTGTCAAGCGTGATCATGCCGGGAAACAAACAGACAGCACAGGTGCAGGTTGCCGGAGATAATCTTAAGGATGGCATGCATCAAAATCAATTTGCGGACCTGACCTTCACACAGCCCGGACTGTACGCATTTACTGTAACACAGAAAGCGGGAGACAAGGGAGGAATTTCTTATTCGGAAACCTGCTATACAATGCTTTTGCAGGTACTTGACGATGGCAGAGGACATCTGCGCTTTGAGATTGTTTCGGTCAAGGATCAGAATGGAGATATGTTTGACTACAGCCCTTCCAATCCGCTGTTGTTTGTCAATCAGTATCATGCAAGCGGAGAACTTCCAGCGGACGCTGTTAAGGTCAGCAAGGAGCTGTCCGGCAGAGACTGGGCCGCAACGACGGAAGTAACGGATCGGTTCCGTTTCACAATGAAAGAATTTCCGGAAGAGACTGCGGCAGTAAGTTTTTATCATCTGCCGGATCCCATTGAGATCAATGCGGATACAAAAGACCATACGGCAGGGTTTGGAGCAATTACCTTTGCATCCAATCAGAAAAAAGAGACGATCTATCAGTTTATAGTGGAGGAAGAAAACGACGGCGCGCCCGGTATCACCTATGATAATGCGAAATATCTGATAACGGTAAAAGTGACTGATGAATACGACGGAACGCTGAAAGCGGAGAAAACAGAGGTTGTCAGATATACGGAATCGGGCGGAAAACAAACGGAAACCGTCATGCCCAAAGACGCGGCGCTGACCTATGGCAATACTTACCGGGCAGCCGGTTCTTATACGATTAATCTTCTGAAAAAACTGGAAGGCAGAGAGTGGGACGCCGGAACGGCCAGCGACCGATTCTCCTTTAACGTAGAGCCCGCAAAGGACAATCCGGCCGAAACTGCGATCACATTACCGACGCTCACCGCAGCTTCGGAAATGGCTGCAGAGGATCCGGCAATGCGGAAAGGGCAGCTTACATTTGACTTTACCGAACCGGGCGATTATTTGTTTACGATCACGGAAGATCAAGCGGCGGAAGGCAGCGGCGTAGATTTTGACGATACGGAATATGAATTGGAGCTGCAGATCACGGATGATCTGCAGGGTGGGTTACATGTATCTGCTTCCAATCTGTATCAGATAACGGAAGCTGAAGGAGAGCGTGCTCGGCAGAAGGCATCGGAGCCGGTATTTGTCAACCGGTACAGCGCGGCAGCAACGCTTGCGGACGATGCGATTCAGGTGACAAAAATTTTACAGGGCCGGAACTGGCTGGCAGACGAAACCTATCAGTTTGAGATCCGTTTGGTGGATCCGCTTTCCAGAAAGGAGATTCGGGATCAATCTGTTATACTGCCGGAAGAGCCCACAGTCCGGATCCATGGAACGGAGGAAGGCGTGCCGTATACGGAAGCCTTTCTGCCCATTACATTCAAATCGGATGGAACGCAGACCAAAGAATATGTTTTTGAAGTTCGGGAAGTGATCCCGAAACAAAGTGAACAGCTTGGCGGAGTGACCTATTCCGACCTGACTTATCTGGTTACGGTAACAGTAACGGATGATTATATGGGTACGCTGCATGCAGAGGTATCCGAAATTACGGAAAACGGCAAACCGGAGGATGAGATTCTCTTTACAAATACTTATAATTCCAGCGGAGTCTGGATCTTTGGAATTTCATCCGCGCTGAGCGGAAGAGAGTGGACTGACGGGGATGTGTTCGGCTATGACCTTACACTGGATTCTTTACCGGAAGGAACAGAAGCGGATTCCGTTACATTGCCGCAGCCGGAGAATCTGACCGTCAGCAGGCAGGCAACTCCCGCTAAGGACAGTGCGGAGGACGGAGTGGCATATACCATTCAACGTACGGTAACCTTTACCAAGCCGGGAATCTATACCTTTACGCTGCAGGAAAAACTGCCGGAAGAAATTTCGGAAAAGAACGGCAGGTATAACGGGATCGCTTATGATAAAACAGCATATCAGATCGAAGTGGAAGTAACGGACAGCAATCTCGGTCAGCTGGATGCGCATTTGAGCAAGATAAAAACAGTTGCCGGAGGTGATCCGGAAATAACGGTATTTGCATTTAGAAACCGGTATAGCGCAGAATATGTCTGGGAACCTTCCGTGGAGAAAAAACTGAACGGCAGAGAATGGAAAGATGCCGACACTTATGGCGATGACAGGGATCAGTTTTCGTTTATACTGGAAGCCTATGACGATATTACCGAAGCTGCCGCTGCAGAGAATGCGGTAACAATGCCGGAAAACGGGCGGGATCGGATTGCCATAACGGCAGAAACCGAAAATCACAGCAAAGCATTTGGGGCAGTTACGTTTCATGAGAACGGAGAGCAGAACAGGACGTATCGTTTCCGAATTTGTGAAGAGATTCCGGAAGAAGCGGAGAATTTCCAATATCAGGGTCTTACTTACAGCGAACCATATCTTGTGACCGTGCAGGTTCAGGATGACGGCCTGGGAGAACTTCATTTTACTGTAACGGAAGTTACAGAAGAAATCAGCGGAAAAGCTGCCGCGTACGAGGAAAACCGGTTTGTCTTTACCAACCGTTACCATGCGGTCGGAGAGCTTCCGGCAGGCAGTATCCGTATTGTAAAGACCCTGACAGGCAGAGACTGGCTGGATACAGAAAAGGTAAAGGATCGTTTCCTGTTTGATCTGGAACCGTATGATGATGCCACAAAAGCGGCAGCTGCTTATCAGCTGCCGGATCAGACACAGCTTGTAATTGATGCGAAGACGCCGGAGCACACGGATTCTTTCGGGACGATTCTGTTTGAATCGAACGGAAGCAAAGAAACACAGTATCGTTTTAAGGTGAGTGAGGAAACCCAAGGCAGTTCGGGAGAACTGTACGGGATCCGGTATGACGATACCGTTTATGTCGTTACCGTATCCGTTACCGATCAGTATGACGGGAGCCTGACGGCAGAATATGAAATCTGTCCGGAAGGGGAAAGCGAAGCGGTAGACAAGATCAATTTTGTAAACCGATATGAAGCAGCCGGCGAATGGCCTCCTGTAGTCAGAGCGGAAATCATCGGCAGAGACTGGCTGGAAGAAGATACCTTTACCTATGATATCGCATTGGCCGAGGAACAGGACGCGGAAGTGGATCCGTCCACAGTAATAATGCCGGAAACGACACAGACGACAATTACCGGAAGTAATCTGAAAGACGGAATATATCAGAATCAGTTTGACGCTGTTACCTTTACCAAACCCGGCGTATATGCATTTACAGTCAGTCAGCGCGAGGGAGAAGCCGGCGGAATGACGTATTCACAGACCGTCTATACGCTGCAGGTCTATGTATCGGATGACGGACAGGGAAATCTGAAGATTGATCTGATTTCCGTTACGGATCAGAACGGACCGTTTGATTACAGTGATACGAATCCGCTCCTGTTTACCAATGTCTTCAGTGCGGACGGAATCCTTCCGGCAGGCAGTATTGAGGTCAGCAAGGTTTTAAAGGGCAGAGAATGGGCAGAAACAGATGAATTTGTTTTCATAATAGAAGAAGCGGAGGACTACGGCAGCCGGGTGATCATTCAGGAGCCGAAATTGACAATCAGCGGAAGCAACCGGCAGAAGACAGGAAGCTTTGGTGATATCTTATTTAAGGCAGCAGGAGACTATCGTTTCCGGATACATGAGATTGTGGGCAGCGAGGCAGGAATGCAGTATGACGACTCTTCGCCAGTCATTACGGTTAAGGTGACCGGGCTGTATAACGGAACGCTTAGCGCCCGGATAACAGACAGTCCGTCTTTGAAGTTTGTCAATCTCTATGAAAAACCGACCGATCCGACTGATCCGACCGATCCGACTGATCCGGCCGATCCGACCGATCCGACTGATCCGGCCGATCCGACCGATCCGACGAATCCGACTGATCCGGCCGATCCGACCGAACCGACAAAACCGACTGATCCGGCAGAACCGACAGAGCCAACAAGACCGGCAGATTCCGAGAACCCGACAAAGCCGACGGATCCGACAGATTCCGAGGAACCGACAAAAACCGAAAATCTGACAAAGCCGACGGATCCGGCAGATCCCGGAAATCCAACAGAACCGACAGGTCCGAGTAATCAGGAGAATCCGACAGGGCAGGGAAATGGCTCCGGACAGACGCTGCCGCAGACGGGATCCTTGTGGTGGCCCGTACCGATATTGCTTTCAGGCGGATTCGGATTCTGTCTTGCCGGCATCTTCCTGTCAAGACGCCGGAAATATCATGCGTAGAAAACGTGCAGGCGTCATATTGACCGGCGTAGGAATCGTACTTATATTGGCGGCGCTTGCATTGACCGGATATAATATGTGGGACGGCAGACGGGCTGCGAAAGAAGTAAACAGCGTACTCGATCAATTTGTGCAGAAACAGGAAGCATTAAAACCGGACGAAAGTATGGCAGAAAAAGAAACCGATCCGCAGGAGGATAACGCCCCGGTTCCGGATATGCCGGTTATAACCGTTGGCGGCTGGCAGTATATCGGTATCCTGCGGATCCCTGCACTGGAATTGGAACTTCCGATTATGGATTCCTGGAGTTATCCGCAGATGAAAACAGCGCCCTGCCGGTATGCGGGTTCTGTATATCAAAATAATCTGATCCTCTGTGCTCATAATTATGCGGCACACTTTGGGAGACTTGATGATCTGCAGGTCGGAGATCAGATCCTGTTTACGGATGTAAACGGAAATGTATTTCAGTATCAGGTGCAGGAAATACAGACCTTGTCCGGAACCGCGATCGAAGAGATGAAGAGCGGCGGCTGGCCCTTGACGTTATTTACCTGTAATTTCAGCGGACAGGCGCGGATCACAGTCCGATGCGAAATCCGACAGGAATAAAAAATTCAGATTTTTGAACCTATAACAAAAAATGAGATGGCGCAGCCGAAAGTCCGGCTTGCAGCCATCTCATTTTTGCTGCCGGTATTGTCTGGGAGAACAGTGCATGATCTGTTTAAACTGTCGGGAGAAATGTTCCAGATTTTCATAACCGCACATAACCGCAATCTGAGAAACCGTATAGGCGGTACCGCGCAGCAGGATACAGGCTTCTCGGATCCGTCCGTCGATCAGATCCTGGCGGATGGTTGTCTGAAACAGCCGCTTGTACAGATGCTCCAGATAGGATACGCTCATATGCAGCTCCTGCGCAATCGCGCTTACGCCGGCAGGACGGATTTCAAAATTCAGCAGTCTGTGCCGCAGCAAAGTGAGGGATTCCCGGTAACGGCTCAGATTGTCAATGTTTTGTTCCAGCGCGTAAAGCTCGCTGAATTTACGGAAAAAGGCTTCGGTTTTTTCATCCATGATCTGCAGATGCCGGTCGCCTGTATTAAAAAATTCCGAGAACAGATCCAGCATCATATCGTTTAAAATGGAGTTCTCCGACAGCTTGATGGGCGTACAAAACGGGATCTGCAGATTTTCCATATAACCATCCTCCGGATCAACGGAAAAGTGCATCCAGTCATTGATAAAAGCGCCGTCCAGCTTGCGGTAATACTGTGCCGCTCCTGTGGGATAGAGAAAAAAATGAAATTTTTCAACAGGCTGGTAAACGCCGTTGATCATGATCTCGGCGTCTGTCCGCAGAAAAAGCAGCAGACAGTCTCCGCTTCCGTCCGGACGCTGTATGTCGAACGGTTCATAATTTAAAAAATTATATCCGATGGAGTGAACGGTAATCATATCCAAATCCTTTCTGAAATTCTGCCTGATCCAAACAGAGCAGAAAAAATCAAATTTCCGACAATAAAAATCATAGACAGAACAGTGGAAAATCTGCTATTTTTATTATAAATAGGGGATTTTTGCGCTTGCATTCCCTTTTCAGACAGTATAACAAAAATAATCAAAAAAGTACAGGGAAATATGGCCTGCGGCATACGGACCGAAGGCCGGAACGGAGGATTTTTCATGAAAAAAGGAAAACAGGTATGGATCAGTTTGCTGCTGTGTGCCGCAATGACAGCCATAACAGCCTGTTCTGATTCGGAACAGCAGGAAACGGCTACGGTATTTGAGGAGGCAACGCCGAAACCGAAAGAAACAGAACCGGAGACAGAACCGATAAAAGCGTTTGGAGCCGCCGGCGAACTTTCCGCCTATAGCGCGGAGAACAGTAATTATCAGCTGCAGGCAGATGTAGGAAAGCCAGTACATGACATCAGTGAACTGCTGTACGGCATCTTTTTTGAGGATATCAATTTTGCCGCGGACGGCGGTTTATATGCAGAGCTGGTAAAAAACCGTTCCTTTGAATTTACGGAGATTGCCAAGGCTGATGAAAAACATGGCTGGAGTGATGTGGGTTCGGTGACAGCAAATGTTACCGTCGGCGATCAGAAAAATGGACTGAATCTGAACAACACCAATTATATGGTGATCGAAAATACCGGAAATAACCGTGCCGGCATTGCCAATGAAGGATTTTTGGACGGCATGGCAGTGACGCAGGATGCGGAATACACGTTTTCGATTTATGCAAAAGGGCTTGACGGCTATACAGGTCCGCTGTACATAGACATTATGGTAAACAATGAAAGCGTGGCAAGCGGTAAGATCGACGGAATTACGAATACCTGGAAACAATATTCCCTGGTTTTAAAACCTTCTGAAACCGCAAACAAAAACGTAATGTTACAGATAACGATGGAAAAAGGCAGGGCAGCCGTCGATATGGTTTCCCTGTTTCCGAAGGATACCTATAAGAACCGGGAGAACGGGCTGCGCAAAGATCTGGTGGAGAAGTTAAAGGCGCTGCAGCCGGCATTTTTAAGATTCCCCGGCGGCTGCATTATCGAAGGAAGAAATCTGGGATGGGCTTATGACTGGAAGGATTCCATCGGTGTGGATGAAAACCGGGATCCTCTGAAGTTTAACGGCAAATACGGAGATGTGGCGGCCAGAAAACAACAGCTGAATCTTTGGATGAATGTGGACCTGACCGATGATCCGTGGCCTTCTTATATGACATACGGATTAGGCTTTTATGAATATTTTCAGTTGGCGGAGGACATCGGCGCAATCGGAGTTCCGGTCCTTAACTGCGGTCTCTCTCATACAGACGGAAAAGAACCGGGAACGGAAGCATTTGACCAATACATTCAAAATGCGTTGGATCTGGTAGAATTTTGCCGCGGCGGCGCAGATACGAAATGGGGTGCGGTCCGAATCGCAATGGGGCACGAAAAACCGTTTGCCCTGAAATATATCGGGATCGGAAATGAGCAGGTCGGAAACAATTATTACAGACGGTATGAAGCCTTTGTTGAGGCATTTGCCGAGGCAAAACAAAAAAATCCGGACTTGTATGACGGTGTAGAACTCATGTATTCCGCCGGATTTGATGACGGCGACAGCGGTTCGGAGTATCTGCCGTCTTATGAGGAGGCAGAGCGCTGGCTGGAGGCTAATCCGGGCAAGAAACTTTCTGATTTTGCCGGAGCAACCGATCATCACTATTATAATACGCCGGAATGGTTCTTAGAGCATACGGATTACTACGATGAAGAAAATTACAGCAGAACTGCGCTTGCGGATACGAAATTTGGCGGAGGGATTCCCGTATTCCTGGGAGAGTATGCGGCTCAGTCCAATACCCTGCGTGCCGCGTTGGCCGAGGCGGCTTATATGACCGGATTGGAGCGCAACGGAGATATTGTGGTAATGGCTGCCTATGCACCGCTGTTTGGCAATAAAACCGCGCCGCACTGGTCGCCGGATCTGATCTGGTTTAATAACCATTCCTCAACAGCGTCCATTGATTACTATGTACAGCAGATTTTTTCTGTCAATGCGGGGACTGCCCTGTATGCGTCCACTCTGGAAGGTGCAGAGGAAGCCGCTCAAAAAGCTGCCGCTCTGTCCGGAAAAATCGGAGTAGGCACATGGAATACCTCCGCATCCTTTGACAACGTAAAGATTGTAAACAACGATACCGGAGAAGTGCTGGGAGAACAGGATTTTGAACGGAATACTTTTACAAGGGAATGGGAAAAAGTATCAGACGGGGACTGGTCGGTAAAAGACGGCGCTTTGGTTCAGGCCAGTACGCGGACAGATACCGGTACTTACGCTAATACCGGTACAGCGGCGTATTTCGGAGAGAAAAACTGGAAAAATTATACCTTTACCGTGGATGCGACCAAGACCGGCGGAGATGAAGGCTTCCTGATCCCGTTTGCCGTGGAAGATAAAGACAACAATTATTTCTGGAATATCGGCGGCTGGGGCAATACGGTATCTGCCTTGCAGAAGGTATCGGGCGCCAGTAAGTCGGATGCGATCAAGGCGACTAACCGGCCTATGGTTGTAAGGAAAAATCGGACCTATCATTTAAAAATCGTGGTTACGGAAAGTAATATCAAATGTTATATTGATGATCAATTGTATGTGGACTATACGCCGGAACCGACCAGCAAGGCAGATGCTTATCAGGTAGTCAGCACGGATGAGACCGGCGATATTATCCTTAAGCTGGTTAATGTAACGGAAGGAGACCGGACGTTTGCCGTAGATTTAAAGAATGCAGAGATTGCAGGTGGAACAGCGAAAGTGGAAGTCGTTGCCGGTGAGAATCTGAAGGATGAAAACAAGTTGGATGAAACCGAGAAAGTAACGCTTCGGTCTTCCGAACTAAGCGGGATTAAGAATCAGTTTAACTACACCGTGCCGAAGTATTCGGTAACCGTGCTCCGGATTCCGACAAAATAGATTCTGATGAACGGCGGGAATTGACATGGGGACAGTATTTAGTGTATTCTAAAGGCAGCGATATTTTTCAATAAGAACATGGAGGTTAGTGTGAAAAATCACACCGATGTGCTGATTTTTCACACGGCTATTTGTGCCGGAGCGTCTCAAATAGCCATGATGGCAGACGAGAAATCGCCTCTGCGAATTTCTCGTCGCCTCCTACGCGTAAACGCTCCGGAATGGAGGTTATCATGAGGAAAGGAAAACAGGTATGGATCAGTCTGCTGCTCTGCGCGGCGATGATTGCGACGACAGCCTGCTCGGATTCGGAAGAGACGAAGCAGGAGACAACTCCGTATGAGGAGGCGACGCCGAACCGGGGCGGCACCCAGGAGGAGCCGGAGGTTTATACTTCCAGGATTTCCGCTTATAATGCGGAGGAAAGCAATTATCAGCTGGAAGTAGATGCAGGCAAGGAAGTGCATGAGATCAGCGATATGCTGTACGGTATTTTCTTTGAGGATATCAACTTTGCCGCAGACGGCGGTCTGTATGCGGAGCTGGTCAAGAATCGGTCCTTTGAATTTACCCAGCTGGCGGACGGAAATGAGAAACACGGCTGGAGCGATGTGGGACAGATATCGGCGAAGGTAACTGTGGGCGACAAGCAGAACGGGCTGAATATCAATAATACCAACTATATGGTAATGGAAAATACGGGAAGCGACCGCGCCGGCATTGCCAACGAGGGATTTTTGGACGGCATGGCGGTGACGCAGGACGCGGAATATACGTTTTCGATTTATGCCAAAGGGCTTGACGGCTATACGGGCCCGCTGTACATAGATATTATGGTAAACAATGAAAGCGTGGCAAGCGGTAAGATCGACGGGATCACCGATGCCTGGAAACAGTATTCGCTTTCTTTGAAGTCCACACAGACAGCAAGCAAAAAGGTAACGCTTCAGGTAACAATGGATCAGGGCAAGGCAGCCGTCGATATGGTTTCCCTGTTCCCGAAGGATACCTATAAGAATCGGGAGAACGGACTGCGCAAGGATCTGGCAGAGAAGCTGGAAGCTCTGCATCCGGCGTTTTTACGGTTCCCCGGAGGCTGCGTGATTGAAGGCGCTAACCTGGATCTGGCATACAACTGGAAGGATTCCATCGGCGTAGATGAAAATGGAGATCCTCTGAAATTTAACGATACTTATGGTGATGTGGCAGGCAGAAAGCAGGGCGTGAATATCTGGACAAACCTGTCTATGACAGACGATCCCTGGCCTTCCTTTATGAGCTACGGCCTTGGCTTTTATGAGTTTTTCCTGCTGGCCGAGGATATCGGAGCCGTCGGCGTGCCGGTATTAAACTGTGGACTGGCGTGTCTGGCCCGGGGCAATACGACAGGACCGGCTTTGGACTCCGCTGAATTTAAGCAGTATATCCAGGACGCATTGGATCTGGTAGAATTCTGCCGCGGAGACGAAACGACAAAATGGGGCGCCGTCCGTGTGGCAATGGGACATAAGGAACCGTTTGCGTTAAAATATATCGGAATCGGAAACGAGCAGTGGACGGAGGAATATTATAAGCGCTATGAGGCGTTTGTAGACGCGTTTGCCAAAGCAAAAGAAGAGAGACCGGAATTATTTAAGGATGTGGAGATCATGTATTCTTCCGGTACGGACGACGGCGACAGCGGCACACATTACATCCAGTCTTATCAGGAGGTAGAGCGGTGGCTGAAGGAAAATCCGGGCAAGAAGATTTCCGATTTTGCCGGCGCGACGGATCATCACTACTATAATACGCCGAACTGGTTTTTGGAGCATTCCAATTATTATGATGAAGAGAATTACAGCAGGACCGAGTTGACCGATACGGTATTCGGCGGCGCGCTTCCGGTCTTTTTGGGCGAATACGCGGCGCAGTCCAATACATTAGAGGCAGCGCTGGCAGAAGCGGCTTATATGACCGGACTGGAACGAAACGGCGACATTATTAAAATGGCGGCTTACGCGCCGCTGTTCGGAAACCTGACCGCGACGCACTGGTCGCCGGATCTGATCTGGTTCAATAACCGTACTTCGACCGCTTCGATCAATTACTATGTACAGCAGATCTTCTCCAACAATGCGGGGACGGCGCTGTATAACTCTACCCTGAAAGGCGCGGAAGGTGAGAAAAAAGAAACGGAAACGCTTTCCGGCAAGGTAGGTCTGGCTACCTGGAACACTTCGGCATATTTTGACAATGTAAAAGTTGTCGACAACGATACCGGCAAGGTGCTGGGCGAGCAGGATTTCAGCAAAGATACGCTGTCTTCCGACTGGGAAAAGGTTTCTGACGGAAACTGGGCCGTAAAGGACGGTCGTCTGGAACAGTCTAATACCTGGTCCGACGTGGGTACTTACGGCAATACCGGTTCCGCGGTCTATTACGGGGATAATACCTGGCGCAATTATACCTTCACCGTAGATGCGACTAAGACCGGCGGAGACGAAGGATTTTTGATCCCGTTTGCAGTCGGGGACAAGAACAACAATTATTTCTGGAATATCGGCGGCTGGGGCAATACCGTGTCCGCTCTGCAGCGGGTAAAGGACGGATCAAAATCCGATGCGCTCGGCGTGACCTCGAAACCGGTTGTGATCGAGCAGAACAAGACCTATCAGCTGAAGGTAGAGGTGACGGAGAATAACGTAAAATGTTATATCGACGGAGAATTGTATGTGGATTATACACCGGCTCCGACCAGCAAAGCGGAAGCCTATCAGGTAGTCAGCACGGATGAATCCGGCGATATCATTATCAAACTGGTAAATGTTGAAGGCGAGGAGAAGACGGTTGCCGTTGATCTGAAAAACGCAGAATTGGCGGGCGAAACCGCGGAGGTATCCATTGTAGGCGGCAGCAGCCTGAAAAACGACAATATATTGGGACAGAAGGAAACCGTTACCTTAAAGAGCGGAAAAGAAGAAAGCGGCGTGAAAAATCAGTTTAATTTCACCCTGCCGAAATACTCCGTGACTGTGATCCGGATCCCGACGAAATAATACAGAAAACAGGATAAGAACCGACATTGAAAAAGCAGGGACCGAATGGTAAACTGAGAAAAAACAGAAACGGAGGCTGACATGAAAGCAGAATTGATTGCGGACCGGCGGTTTCAGGTAGGGGAGATCGACCGGCACATATACGGCAGTTTTATCGAGCATCTGGGACGGGCGGTGTACGGCGGCATTTACCAGCCGGGCAGCCCGCTGTCGGATGAACAGGGGTTCCGGAAGGATGTTCTGGAATTGGTCAGAGAATTGCAGGTACCCATTGTGCGGTATCCGGGCGGTAATTTCGTATCCGGTTATAAATGGGAGGATACGGTAGGCCCGAAGGAGAAGCGGCCTGCCAGACTGGAACTGGCCTGGGGCGTTACAGAGGACAATTCCTTTGGGTTAAATGAATTTACGGACTGGGCAAAGAAAGCCGGCACCGAGGTAATGATGGCGGTAAATCTGGGCACCAGAGGACCGCTGGAAGCCAGGGAAGTCGTGGAGTACTGCAATCATAAGGGCGGTACGGCGCTGAGCGATCTGCGCCGGGAACACGGCTATGAAGAACCGCACCATATTCCGGTATGGTGTCTGGGCAATGAGATGGACGGTCCCTGGCAGATGGGCGCTAAGACCGCTTATGAATACGGCAGGATCGCCAATGAAGCAGCGAAGATGATGCGCCTTGTAGACAATTCCATTGAACTGGTGGCGTGCGGAAGTTCCAACCTGAATATGCCTACGTTTGGCTCGTGGGAAGCGGAAGTACTGGAACAGTGTTATGATAATATCAATTATATTTCTCTGCACCAGTATTACGGAAACCGCTCCAATGATACGCCGGATTTCCTGGCAAAGAGTCAGGCGTTTGACGAATTTATCACTTCGGTAATCTCTATCTGCGACTATGTGCGCGCGAAGAAGAAACGGAAGAAAAAAATCTATCTGTCTATGGATGAGTGGAATGTGTGGTACCATTCCAATGAGCAGGACCGGAAGATTGAGAAGTGGAGCAAGGCGCCGCATCAGTTGGAAGATGTCTACAATCTGGAAGACGCCCTGCTGATCGGTTCCATGATGATCACCATGTTAAAGCACTGTGACCGGGTGAAAATGGCCTGTCTGGCGCAGCTGATCAATGTGATTGCGCCGATCATGACCTCCGATACCGGCGCATGGCGGCAGACAATCTTCTATCCGTATATGCACGGCAGCGTATATGGCAGAGGTACGGTACTGCAGACGATGCTGGAGGTGCCGACCTATGACAGCAAGAGCTTCCGGGATGTACCTTATGTGGATCTGGTTGTGATCGACAACGCCAAAGAAGAGGAACTGGTGCTGTTTGCGGTCAATAAGAATCTGGAAGAGGAAATCACGGTTTCCTGTGAACTCAGACAGTTTGCCGATTATCATATTCTGGAGCATCAGATGATGACACATGCGGACCTGAAGGCAGTGAATACTGAGGCAGATCCGGACAATGTGAAGCCGGTGCCGGTAGAAACAGACAGCTTTACAGGCGGTATGCTGGAAGTGAAGCTGCCTGCCAAATCCTGGAATATGATCCGCCTGAAAAAATAAAAGGATCGGCCGGATCAGGATGATTGCGCTAAGAAGGCTTTCCAGTCAAGCGGCTGTCCGTTTAATACGCATTCGCTTAAGCGGTCGCCCTCATATCGCAGTTTCAGAGAGAAAAACGGAATATTCTGCGCAAGCAGTTTAAAGAACACAAGGTCGCCCGTCCAGAGATTTAATCCGGACAGGGCGGCCTTTTTCACCCATTCCAGGCGTCCCTCCGGACAATCTGCCAGGGTCTGCTCCGTCAGCGTCCCCGCAAATTGATCGGCGGTATACAGACACATATATTCGGCGGGGAAGGAATCCGCCAGGAAAGTGACGATACCCCGGAACTGCCAGCGGGTCAGTGTCAGACCGGTCTCTTCTTTTACCTCCCGCAGCAGACATTCTTCCGGACTTTCGCCCGGTTCGAAATGACCTCCGACGCCAATCCATTTATCCCGGTTGATATCCGATTCTTTTTTTATGCGGTGGAGCATCAGATAACAATCTTCTTTTTCAATATAACACAGTGTGGTCAGACAGCTTTTATTTGTTTCCATAGCATTCTCTCCTAAAATAGCAGTTGTTTTTTCCTGCGAACTCTTTTACACTGTATTATAGAATAAATTGCCGGATTTTTGTAACCTTTTTTGCAAAATTACGTCTTTACGGATAGAAGCAGTGAAAAAAGACTTTCCTATTTTGCGATCATCCCGTATAATATAAGAAGTTGAATGATAGGAGCACGAATATGATCATCAGTGAAAGAAATCTGCAGAGAGCGGTAGAACTGCACCGGGCGTATCCCGTTGTGGACGCGCATATGGATCTGGCTGGGGAGATCCTGCTGCGGCATCAGGCGGGAGAAGTCAATATTCTGCGCCGCCTGCATATGAAGGATTTTAAACAGGCCGGCTTAAACCTGCTGGTCTCCTCTATTTATGTGGAGGATAATAAGCTGCCGGAGATGGGGCTGCGGAACGCGTTGGACCAGATTGCCGTAATCCGGCGGGAGATCGATTCCCTGAATGATGCGGTTCTGGTGGAGACGAAGGCAGATCTGCAGCGGGTATTGGATGAAAACAGAGTCGGGATTCTCCTATATATGGAAGGATTGGAATGTATTGGGACAGATGAACTGCTGCTGGATATCTTATGGCAGAACGGCGTCCGGGGAGCGTCCCTGGTCTGGAGCCGGCATTCCGCTTTAGCGATCGGGGTTCCACGGGTACAGGCGGAACAGATCATGCCTGCCGGCGGACTTTCTCCGCAGGGAATTTCTGTGGTACGATATATGGAAGAAAAGGGAATGTTTTTGGATATCAGTCACTTAAATGACGCTGGAGTGGCCGATCTGGCGCGCATAACAGACAGACCTTATGTGGCGACGCATTCCAATGCCAGAGCGATAACGCCGTGTCTGCGGAATCTCACGGATGAACAGATGCGGGAAATAGCCGCGCGGGGCGGCGTGATCGGATTAAACGCCAACAAATATTTCTCGGGGTTTGACCGGGGCGGAGATCCCATAGAGGCCATGGCAAAGCAGCTGCAGTATATGGTCGAGCTGGCGGGAATCACCCATGTGGGATACGGATTTGATATGATTGACTCCTATGAACGGGCAGTACCCCGTCTGAAACAGGATATCGTACTGTCGGACGCGTTTTCAGACTATACGCAGACGCCGGTATTGACGGCCTATCTGCTGGAAAGCGGTATGTCGGAGGAAGATATCATTGCTCTGATTGGCGGGAACTGGATTCGTTACTTCATGGAAATGCTGCCGGAATAGAAAAAGTTTTGTAGGGACAGAAATGGGGCTGTTGTATTAGCTAAATATTTTTAGCTGATGCAGCAGCTCCATTTTTTTCAGCCCATACATAGTCGCCATTGGCAATTCAATTTTTAAATGAACAAATTGCAACAATATTTTAATTGAAATAAATTATATTGACAATATGTTTACAATAATATATAATGTTGATTAAACCGAGAAATAACTTTATAAATCTGCAGATTGTTATTGAAAAACGAAAGAAATTATAGTATAATAAAGGAGGTTGCATGAAATGTTTTGAAGATCTGACTTTCTGCGACGACTTCATGTTCTGTAAAGTCATGGCGAACCCGGAAGTCTGCCGCGGTGTTTTGGAGGTGATCCTGGGTCGGAAGATCGCGGAAGCGAAGCTGGTTATCAGCACACAGGAGAGTATTCAGAACGCCTACGCCGCAAAAGGCGTCCGACTGGACGTGATGGCGGATGATGAGTCACATACCCGCTACAATGTGGAGATGCAGGTACAGCTGGTCCGTGCCCTGCCTAAACGCGCTCGCTATTATTCCGGGCAGATGGATCTCGATCTGCTGCGGCAGGGAATGGAGTACGAGAAGCTGCCGGATACCATCGTGATCTTCCTCTGTATGTTTGACCCATTCGGGCGCGGCCGGTGTCTCTATACTTTCCGGAGACAGTGTCAGGAAGAGGCAGACTTGTATTTGGAAGAAGGAACGAAGATCGTATTTGTCAACGCAGACGGGAATACGGAAGAAGCGGATCCTCTGCTGCGGGAGTTCCTTACTTATCTGAACCGTCCGGAACAGATAAGCGGGAATGGCGGAGCACTGGTGCGAAAACTGGAGCAGGAAGTAGAGAAAGTGAAGAAGGACTATCAGTCCAAGGAGGCAAAAGTGAAAAGATTTTCTAAGGCGTCTAAAATCCGCCTAAGAAAATCTAAATTTCACTTACAGATTTGTGCCTGCATTTGCGGCACAAATCTAGCCTATTCAATTATCAAGTAAAGAAGGAGGGCGTATATGAAATTAGAGTTAATGATGCGGGATCGGGAGAGGGAAGGATTTGCGCGAGGCGAGCGGTCCGGTTTTGAGAAAGGCCGACAGTCCGGCGAGCAGTCGGAGCGTCAGAAAATCGCGAAAAACCTGCTTGACCTTATCAAGCCGGAAGACATCGCAAGCCGGCTGGGGCTGCCGCTGGAGGAAGTGCTGCGGCTGGCTGGGAAGTAGAGAGAATCTTGCATACATCATGTAGAAAACAAGAGAGCAGCCCGCAGTCAGTGTAAATGACTGCGGGCTGCTCGCCGTATATCGGAGTGACGTGATTCGAACACGCGGCCTCTTCCTCCCTAAGAAAGCGCTCTAGCCAAACTGAGCCACACCCCGAGATGATGAAATTGTCAAAATAGGGCAAAAATAGTCGGGGTGACGTGATTCGAACACGCGACCTCTTCGTCCCGAACGAAGCGCTCTAGCCAAGCTGAGCCACACCCCGATTGCATGCACTATCATACCTTATAATTGGTATTTTGTAAAGCACTATTTTTATTTTTTTTCAATTCCCTGCCTATTCATGGAACAGCAGTCTCTGCGCAAAGCATTCCCGATAGCTTGATGGCGTGAAGCCGGTAATCTTTTTAAAACAGGTGGAAAAGTTATGATTGTCGGCAAAGCCCAGGCTGTAAGCAATCTGGGAGATTGACTGGTTGGTGTCGGTCAGCTGTGACTTCGCAACCTCCATTTTCTCATTTAATATATAGGTTTTCAGGGAAACGCCGGACTGGTTTTTAAAAAAGGTGGTCAGGTATTTTTCGTTATATCCGTAGTAAGCGGCAATATCGCTGACCCGGATGGGCTTGGAAATATTCCATCGGATGTAATCGATAATATCCTGATAAAGCTGGCCGTGCCCGTTGGAAACGGCGTGAATGTCTACCGGTACCGTGATCTGGCAGAATAATTCCATGAGGATGGCGGATGTGGCGTAATTATTATAAGAAAGATTCCGGTAACGGCGGATCGCATCCTGTAATTGTTTTAAAAGGACCAGAAGCCGTTCCGGTTTGGGAATGGCGCCCGAAGCCGGCAGTGTGAGGCACGGTTCGGTCTCGGGATCCGCCTGCCGCTGCGGAGAAAAGTGCAGCCAGTAAAAAGAACAGTCGGACGGCGCATAACCGTGCTGAAAGGGAGTGGGCGCCATGAGCAGATATTCCCCGCTGTGAACTTCATAGTGCTGTTTGTGATCCGCAATATACAGGGTGCCGCTTGTCATCACGATCAGCTCATAATCGCCCAGATCCCGGGTAATATGCGTCCATTCCGGACTGGGGGCTTCAAATTTGCCGGTATAATGGTAGAGCACAGGTTCTTCAGAAGAAAAACTATAGAAATTCATTTCATCCCGCTCCTTTCCTGCTTTGCAATGTCGGGGAAACACTCCTGATCTGTATTATAAAGAACGCGGAGGAAAAAGTAAAGGAATCAGAAAGGGGAAGATGACGTTTTCACACCGATTCCAACAAATCACAACCTCATTTTACACCAAAAATAACCTTTTGCTATATAAATGAAGAAAAAAACGGAGTATAATATTGTTTAATAAGAAAATTAAAAGGAGGAGAAGATATGCGAACTCTAACAGTACACAGTAAACGCGTAATGGCAATGGCGCTTACTGTTACCATGGCAGTTTCCGGTATGACGGTGTTTGCTCCGGCCGGTGAAGCAGAAGCGGCAGAGCAGGAACGGGAAGATAATACCGTCGTGTATTTCGTGGACTGCGGAGATATTGATCCCACTACGGTGCCGGATGACGGTCAGCTGGGAACCCGGAATTCCGTTACGGATCAGGTGTACGGAACCGATGCCAAGACCGGATACAAGTGGGGGATTGACGATACCGTGAGCAGCCCGCTGGTAAACGGCGCCGCTCCGGTGAGTGGTGTAACTACGGACTGGACCTGGCCGTTTGAGCAGATAGCAAACGCAGACCAGAAGTCCAAGACAGTGACGAACCGTTATACCAAGAACCAGTTTGAATCGAATATTGAGATCAGACATCTGGATTACAAATTTGAAGTGGATAACGGTACTTATGATGTAGAAGTCGGATTTGCGGATCCGTGGAGCTGTTCTCAATCGCCGACGCTGTACGCGAATCTGGGACAGCCTGATGAAGCGCTGATCGCAAAGGACTTTGCGGTATCCACCAATAACGGCGTTGTAAGCGGAACCGTTAAGGTAACGGACGGAGAGCTGACGATCAATGCCAGAGGAACGGGAGACGCCAATAAGGCGATCAATATGACGTATATCACCATTTCCCTGAGCGGAGATGAAGCGCGCGCGAAGCGTGACGCAGAGTCAATTTCTCTGCCGGCAACAACGACCGGCAATCTGGCGCTGCCTGTGACCGGCAGCCTGGCAGGCAGTAAGATTTCCTGGACTTCCAGCAAACCGGATGTGATCGCTGCGGACGGTACGGTAACCCGTCCGGCGGCAGGAGAAGCAGACGCAGTGGTTACGCTGACTGCTACAGTGACGAACGGTGAGGCTGTTGTGAAAAAGGAGTTTACCGTAACGGTTACGGCGATGAACTCTCTGATGGGGATGGAGCATTTTGCCCTGTCGGACGTACTGCTGACCAGTGACTGGACCGTCAATGCGTTCCAGAAGGATGTGGACTGGCTGGTATCTCTGGATACCGATAAGCTGTTGGCCGGTTTCCGCGAGACGGCTGCTTATGCCGCAGGATATTCGGATGCGGAGCGAAAAGCGTTTATGAAAAATGCCACTCGCTATGACGGCGGATGGGAGAATTCCCTGATCGGCGGCCATACGCTGGGCCATTATATGACGGCTATGGCGCAGGCTTATTCCAACGCCAATATTTCCGCCGCTGACAAGCAGAAGGTCGGCGATATCTTAAATGAGATCGTAACTTCACTGAAGAAGTGTCAGGAATTAAAAGGAGACGGCTACATTTTTGGCGCAACCCTGCCGAACGCGAATTTCCAGAAGAATGTGGAACTGCAGTTTGACAATGTGGAAAAGGGACTTGCCAATATCGCGACGCAGGCGTGGGTGCCCTGGTATACGATGCACAAGATCCTGACCGGTCTGGTGGATGTTTATAAATATACCGGCAATTTGGATGCGCTGGCTGTTGCGTCCGACTTGGGCGAGTGGATCTATGAACGGGTACATAATTATACCGACGCGCAGAAGAATACCGTTTTGGGCATCGAGTACGGCGGTATGAATGACGCGCTGTATGAGTTGTATAAATACACAAAAAATGAGCATTTTGTCGCTGCGGCTGAGAAGTTTGACGAGATCAGCCTGTATAAAGCAGTGGCAGCAGGTACCCCGAATGTTTTGAATAACAAGCATGCCAATACGACGATCCCTAAATTTTTGGGAGCGCTGAACCGCTATCTGGCTGTCGGGGATGAAACCGGGGAACAGTATCTGCAGTATGCGGAGGCGTTCTGGGAAATGGTGATCACGCATCATACCTATATTACAGGCGGCAACAGTGAAGACGAGCACTTTGGCGCGGACGATATTCTGGATGCGGAGAGAACCAATGTCAATAATGAGACCTGTAATACAAATAACATGCTGAAAATGAGCAAAGCCTTATTTGAGATTACAGGAGAAAAGAAATACGCGGATTATTATGAGAATACGCTGCTGAATGCGATCATGCCGTCCCAGAATCCGGAGACCGGTATGACCATGTATTTCCAGCCGATGGCAACCGGATATCAGAAAGTATTCAGCACTGCGGAACACAGCTTCTGGTGCTGTACCGGTACCGGCATGGAGAACTTTACCAAGCTGAATGACAGCATTTACTTTAAGAAAAATGGTCAGCTGGTTATTAACCAGTATACTTCTTCCAAGGTAACCTGGAAGGAACAAAATCTGACGGTGGAGCAGGCAGCAGACCTGCCGTATTCCGATGAAGTAAAGATTACAGTCGGACAGATCGACGCGAAAGAGGCGCTTAACATGTCTCTGTGGCTGCGCCTTCCGGACTGGCTGGCTTCCGACGCCGTGATCACCATTGACGGAACCGCTTATGCATATGGAACAAATGCGGGATATGCGGTAATTCCGGCTGATCGGATCAAGAACGGAACCGTGATCACAGTTAAACTGCCGATGACGGTTGTTGCTTACAATCTGCCGGACAATGAGAATGTATACGCGTTTAAGTACGGTCCGGTTGTAATGAGCGCGAAGCTGGGTACGGCAAAACAGGGAACGACCAGTCATGGCGTAAGTCTGTCGGTGCCTTCCGTTAAAGCAATCTCCAGCGATAACATTGGAATCAGCGTGACAGAAACCGTTGCCGAGTATATGGAACAGATCGCGGATTATGCGGTGATCGCGAAGGATGCTGCCGGAGAGCTGACCATGAAGTTAAGCGGAACTAACGTAGATTATACCTTTATTCCGCACAATAAATTATTTGGAGACAGCTACGGTATCTATTTTACATTCTCTGTGGATACGGAGGGAAGAGATTCCGATAAGGTACTGGCCGATAAAGAGGCACAGCGGGCAGATGACGCGACCAGTGACCGGATTCAGGCCGGATACGGTCAGTACGAGCCGGGTCTGGAGGAAAAAGATTCCGTATCGGTTACCAATGACAACGTATACCGTTACGCGAAGGCAGGCGGATATTTCCAGTATGACGTAAGAATTACGGAAGGTGCGGAAAATTATCTGCTGGTAACCTTTAATAAAGAGGACGACGGGAAACCGATCCGGATCACCGTTGGAGATGAGGTGCTGTTTGACAAGGTTCTGGATTGGAAAAACGAAACGATCAGCAATGAAACGCTGGCGGAAGCAGATCAGGCACAGTACTATCAGGTAAAGATCCCGATCAGTGCGAAGATCACGGAAAAGTATGCGAAGGATGTAACGCATAACAATGAAACTTATAAAGCGCTGCAGATCCGATTTGCGGGAACCGCAGCCAAAGATTCCGCAAGAGTGTGCAGCTGGCTTATCTGTATGCGCGCATACCGTACAGAAAATGAACTGGTGGATCTGACCTTTGATAAAGGGGATATTTCTGCTGCAGGAAAGGTATATACGGTAATCATACCTTATACGGAGAGCACGCTTTCCGCGACCTTTACCATTGCCGATTCCAACGGATATGTCACGGTTGACGGCAAGGCGATTGATGAAACACAGGCAAAGAGTCTGGAAGTGATCGACGGGAAACGCTATGATGTGAAAGTGTATGCCGAAGACTTTGAAACCTATGAAAGCTATACGATCCGGATTCAGGTTGATTATACAGGTCTGGCAGAAGATCTGGCAAAAGATGTGGTCGGTATCTTTGATTTTGAAGAGGATTCAAACGGCGCAGAGGCAGTCAGCAAGGGAGCCGTTCCGCCTGTAAAAGATAAGGTAGAGTTTAACTATGTAGAAGGTGTAAACGGAAAAGCATTACAGTTAGACGGGACCTATGGCTTAAAGCTGGGTCCGACGCAGGATCTGGGCGACAGCTATACGATTTCCTTCTGGATGAAGCCGGATGCGCTTGGCGGACAATATGATCCTACGTTTACGGCAGGTACGTTTGCGCCGGAGTATTGGTTAAATGCAACCTTTGACGGAAAGATCTGGTCCAGCAACGGTTCCCATGTTGAATATCCTGCAAGCGGACCTTATACAGCCGGTGAGTGGCAGCAGGTTACTATCGTTGTGGACGGTACGGCTGACGGAAGCGTAAGCGGTACCTGTATCGGTAAATTATATGTCAACGGCGAACTGGTGGCAGAAGGCAATGTGGCAAAGGGAATCATGACCAGAGAAAATGCGCTGGCATACTTTGGCGTCAATGCCTGGGATGCGTATTACAAAGGCGCGGTTGATGAGATCCTGATGTTTGGAAAAGCCCTGAATGGAAATGAAGTGAAGGCGATCGCATCGAATGTGATCAATGTCAAAGCATTACAGGGAGGCGGAACCGATGAACCTGGTACAGACGAACCTGGTACAGACGAGCCTGGTACAGACAAGCCGGATACCGAGAAACCGACCGATAAACCTGCAGGAGAACCGTCTGATGATAAACCCGCAGGACCCGGCGGCGATGGGAATGATTCCGCAAATCCGCCTAAGACATCAGATGACAATGCAATGCTCTTCTGGATGTTTGTATTGGCCGGCGCTGCCGGATTGCTGGGTATCGCATATTCCGCAAAGAAAAAAACAGAAGAATAGAACGGGTTTTCGAAGCTGAAAACGGACTGAAGACGATAACAAACGACCTGCTGTACAGATGATACAGCAGGTCGTTTTCGTTCATTTTAAAGAGGGGTTCGCGTCCATCTGCCGGAGGAACCGCAGGGAAGCGCCAGTCCGGTGGAAGTAACCGGCAGCCCGATTTCATCCGCCTGTACCCGGCCGCCAAAGCGGGGAAGCAGTTCCGTTGACAACATATAAGTGAGCACAGAAGGCGCCAGCCCGGTCGTATAGGAATTGATCAAAAAGAATTCCGAGTTCTTATGCAGCAGCTTGGTACACAGTTGGATCAGGGAGAAAATGCAGTCTTCCATTTTCCAGATTTCCCCTTTGGGACCTCTGCCATAGGAAGGCGGATCCATAATGATGCCGTCGTACCGATTGCCGCGCCGGATCTCCCGTTCGACGAACTTGACGCAGTCGTCTACCAGCCAGCGGACAGGTGCCTGTTCCAGACCGGAAATCTGTGCGTTTTCCTTTGCCCAGGCTACCATACCCTTGGAAGCGTCCACGTGGGTGACGCCTGCGCCTGCTGCCGCTGCCGCCAATGTCGCGCCGCCGGTATAGGCAAACAGATTCAGTACCTTCAGCGGGCGGTTCGCGTTCTTAATGATAGAAGAAATCCAGTCCCAGTTTACCGCCTGTTCCGGGAACAGCCCGGTGTGCTTGAAACTGAAAGGCTTGAGCTGAAACTTTAAATTCCGATAAGAAATCGTCCATTGCTGCGGCAGGTGAAAAAATTCCCATTCGCCGCCGCCCCGGGCGTTCCTGTGGTAGTGTCCGTTTAACTGTTTCCACTGCGGCAGCGCCTTCGCACTGTGCCATATGATCTGCGGGTCCGGGCGCAGCAGGATGTAATCTCCCCAGCGCTCCAGCTTTTCCCCGTCCGATGTATCTAAAATCTCATAGTCTTTCCATTGATCTGCGATCCACATAACATTTGATTCCTATTTCGTCTGTGATTCTATGGGTGAAAAATACCCTGGCATCATTATAGTATTTCATAGAGAAAAAAGCAACAGAAAAGAATGCATAATATGCAAAAATGCTTGCATAAATTTGCATCATGGTGTATACTGTGCCTGTTCAGCATCAAATCAGGAGGGAAAATTATGATTAAAGCAGGAATTATCGGTTCAACAGGTTATGCAGGAGTAGAGCTGGTCCGGCTGCTGACGCAGCACCCGGAGGCGGAGATCAAATGGTACGGCTCCAGAAGTTACATAGATAAGAAGTATTATGAAGTATTTGCCAATCTGTTCCAGATTGTGGACGACAAATGTCTGGACGACAATATGGAGGAACTGGCGGAAGCGGTTGACGTGATCTTTACGGCAACGCCGCAGGGATTATGTGCGTCACTGGTCAGCGAAGAAATCTTAAAGAAGGTAAAGATTATAGACCTGAGCGCAGATTTCCGGATTCAGGATGTGTCTGTTTATGAACAGTGGTATGGGATCAAGCATCCGTGTCCGCAGTATATCGCGGAAGCGGTATACGGATTATGTGAGATTAACAGAGAGCGGGTCAAAGGCGCAAGGATCGTGGCCAATCCGGGCTGTTACCCGACCTGTACCACGTTATCTATTTACCCGCTGCTGAAGGAAGGACTGATAGAGGGCAATACGATCATCGTGGACGCCAAGTCCGGGACCTCCGGAGCAGGCCGGGGCGCCAAGGTGAACAATCTGTACTGTGAGGTCAATGAAAATATAAAGGCATACGGGGTAGCGACCCACAGACACACGCCGGAGATCGAAGAACAGTTAGGATATGCGGCAGGCGAGGAGATCCGGATCAATTTTACGCCGCATCTGGTACCGATGAACCGGGGAATCCTGATTACGGCATACGCGTCCTTAAAGAAACCTGTGACGTATGAGGAAGTGAAGGCGGTCTATGACAGATATTACGCCGACGAAGTGTTTGTCCGGGTGCTCGATCGGGATGTATGTCCGGAAACCCGCTGGGTTGAAGGCAGCAACTATGTGGATGTGAATTTTAAAATAGATGAAAGAACCAACCGGATCATTATGATGGGTTCCATGGATAATCTGGTAAAAGGCGCGGCAGGACAGGCGGTTCAGAATATGAATCTCCTGTTTGGCCTGGATGAAACAACGGGCCTGCTGCAGGTTCCCATGTTTCCGTAGGACAACATTGTTTCCGTAGGACAACATTATTCCATAGGACAACATTGTTTCCGTAAAAATGGGCAGAAAGGAAAGATTGCGATGTTAAAACAGATAGAGGGCGGCGTTACCGCTGCAAAAGGATTTTGGGCGTCCGGCGTCCGGGTAGGGATTAAGGAAAGCTCAGCGAAAAAAGATATGGCGATGATCTATTCGGAAGTCCCCTGTGTGGGAGCCGGTACGTTTACCACTAATGTAGTGAAGGCGGCACCGGTAAAATGGGACCAGGAACTGATCCGTCATCAGGAAACCGCGCAGGCAGTTGTGGTAAACAGCGGTGTGGCAAATGCCTGCACCGGAGCGGAGGGCTACGGCTATTGCCGTTCCACGGCTGAAAAGGCGGCGGCGCTTCTGGGCTGTAAGCCGGAGGAAGTGCTGATCGGCTCTACCGGCGTGATCGGAAAGCAGCTGCCCATGGATAAGATCCTGCCGGGCGTGGCTATGCTGAAAGAAGCGCTGCAGAGTGGTCCGGAAGGCGGTCAGATGGCAGCGGAAGCCATTATGACTACCGACACCATGCCGAAACAAATCGCGTTTACGTTTGAAGCCGGCGGAAAGACCATTACCATCGGCGGTATGTGCAAGGGCTCCGGCATGATCCACCCCAATATGTGCACCATGCTCGGTTATATTACCACGGATCTGAACATTACTAAAGAGCTGCTGCAGGAAGCGCTGTCGGCGGATATCCCCGATACCTTCAATATGGTTTCCGTAGACGGAGATACCTCCACCAATGACACGGTGCTGCTGCTGGCAAACGGACTGGCCGGCAATGAAAAAATTACGGAAAAAAATGCGGATTATTACAGCTTCACGGAAGCACTGCGCGCGGTCAATACCTATCTTTCAAAGAAGATCGCGGGGGACGGCGAAGGCGCGACCGCTCTGTTTGAGGTCAAGGTAGTCGGCGCTGAGACAAAAGCGCAGGCAGTAACGCTGGCGAAATCCGTGGTGATGTCAAGCCTGACCAAGGCGATGATCTTCGGGCATGACGCCAATTTCGGGCGGGTTCTCTGCGCGATGGGGTATTCCGGCGTACAGTTTGACCCGGAGAAAGTGGATCTGACCTTTGAGAGCGCGGCAGGGACGATCCGGATCGCGGAAAACGGCGTCGGATTGGATTTTGACGAAGAAGAAGCGACCCGGATCCTATCGGAACCGGAAGTGACCGTAGTCGCGGATGTGAAAATGGGGACGGAAACCGCAACCGCATGGGGCTGCGACCTGACCTATGACTATGTAAAGATCAATGCCGATTATCGGTCTTAATGGTTGATTTTTATGAAAAAATGGATTAGGATGAAAGGAAAGCAATTATGATTTATAAAGATAGTGAGGATAAAGACATGGGAATGGAAGTGATCCTGCAGAAAGCGAATGTGCTGATCGAAGCCCTGCCTTATATACAGCGGTTTAACCGGAGAATCATCGTGATCAAGTATGGCGGCAGCGCTATGCTGGATGAGAGTTTAAAGGATAAGGTGATCGAGGACGCGACCCTGCTGAAGCTGGTCGGATTTAAGCCGATCATCGTACATGGCGGCGGCAAGGATATCAGCAAATGGGTAAAGGCTTCCGGAAAGGAACCGGTATTTAAAAACGGATTCCGGGTTACGGACGCGGAAACCATGGATATCGCGGAAATGGTTTTAAATAAGGTGAATAAAAGCCTGGTGCAGAAGGTACAGAAGCTGGGCGTGCGCGCGATCGGGATCAGCGGCAAGGACGGCGGCCTGTTAAAGGTCGAAAAGAAATATGTGGACGGAGAGGATATCGGCTATGTGGGAAATGTGACGGAAGTCAACAGCAAGATCTTATATGATCTGCTGGAAAAAGACTTTCTGCCGATCGTATGTCCCATCGGTCTGGATGATCAATTTGATACGTACAATATCAATGCGGATGACGCCGCCTGTGCCATTGCGAAGGCAGTCAATGCGGAGAAACTGGCGTTCTTAACGGATGTGGAAGGCTTGTATCGCGACTTTAATGATAAGAATACTCTGATCTCTGAGATGACTGCGACAGAGGCAAAGGAACTGATTGCGTCCGGAACTGTCGGCGGCGGCATGATGCCGAAGCTGTCAAACTGCATCAATGCCATTGATGAGGGAGTTTCCAGAGTCCATATTCTGGATGGACGGATCCCACACTGCCTGCTGTTGGAGATCTTTACCAACAAAGGTATCGGTACGGCAATCCTGGAAGATTCTCAGCCGAGATTTTATCGCGGCACACAGGATGATTTTTAAAAAGGAGGGCGCGCATGAATACACAGGAATATATGGATCTCGGGGAGCAGGACCTTCTGCATGCCTACAACCGGTTTCCCATTGTATTTGAAAAAGGGGAAGGCGTATCTCTGTATGATCTGAACGGAAAACAATATCTGGATTTCGCGTCCGGGATCGGTGTAATGGGTCTGGGCTATCACCATCCGGTTTACAGCGCAGCCCTGAAAGCGCAGATCGACAAACTGACGCATACGTCCAATCTGTTTTACAATATGCCGTCTGTCGACGCGGCCAAGAAACTGTGTGACAAAACGGGATTTGACCGGGTATTTTTCACGAACAGCGGTGCGGAAGCGATTGAAGGTGCTCTGAAACTGGCGCGGAAATATTCGTATTTAAAATATGGAAAGGAACGCTATGAGATCATTGCCATGAACCATTCGTTCCACGGCAGGACAATGGGCGCTGTAGCGGTAACCGGCAACGCGCATTACCGGGAACCGTTTGAACCGCTGATCGGCGGCGTGAGATTTGCGGAGTTTAACGATCTGGGCAGCGTGAAAGCGCTGGTCAATGAAAAAACCTGCGCAATCTTATTTGAGCCGGTACAGGGAGAAGGCGGCATCTATCCGGCAGAAGCGGCGTTTATGGAAGGCGTCCGGAAACTCTGTGATGAAAACGATATCGTTATGATCTGCGATGAGATCCAGTGCGGCATGGGCCGGACAGGAAAGCTGTTTGCCTATATGCATTATGGCGTTCAGCCGGATATCATTACGGCAGCCAAGGCGCTGGGCTGCGGCGTGCCGGTCGGCGCGTTTCTCAGTAATGAGAAAGTGGGAAGCGCCATGGTGCCGGGCGATCACGGTACGACTTACGGCGGCAACCCGCTCGTAGGCGCGGCGGTCAATGCGGTTCTGGATATTTTTGACAAGGAACAGATTCTGGAGCACGTGAATGAGACGGCTGTATATCTGGAAACAAAATTAGAGGAATTGACCGCGCAGTTTTCCTGTATTGCGGCGCGGAGAGGAAAAGGCTTTATGCAGGGACTTGTACTCACCGTGCCGGTGCGGCAGGTGATCGACGCCTCTCTGGAGCGCGGACTGATCGTGATTTCCGCAGGCACGGATGTATTGCGGCTGCTTCCGCCGCTTGTCATTACCCGACAGGATGTAGACGCCATGACCTCGGTTCTTCGGGAAGTTTTAAAAACATTTTAATAGAGAGCGATCGGTATAAAAATTCCGCTTCCTATCCATACTGTACATAGATCAATGCTGCAGTGGAAGGAGCGGAATTTTTTATGTGGGGAATTATTATCGCACTGATATCCGGTGCTTTAATGAGTATTCAGGGTGTGTTTAATACGGAGGTGACAAAGGCGACCAGTATGTGGATCTCCAACAGCTGGGTACAGTTTACGGCGCTGCTTGTCTGTCTGGCAGCCTGGGCGTTCACGGACCGGGGAAACCTGCTGGGCGTGTTTCAGATTGAGCATAAATATATGCTGTTAGGCGGCGTGATCGGCGCATTTATCACATTTACGGTGATCAAAAGTATGGCGCAGCTGGGACCGGCGCAGGCAGTGCTTTTGATCGTGGTGTCTCAGCTGATCGTAGCGTACGGGATCGAACTGCTGGGGCTGTTCGGCGTGGAAAAGGCCGCATTTGAATGGAAGAAATTACTCGGTATGGCGCTGTCGATTGCCGGTATTATTTTATTTAAAAAATAGCCGGAAATCTATTGTAATCTGTATTTGAATTGTGTAAAATAAAACTGTCATAGTCTGTACACGGCTTCGGAAAGGAGCGCGTGTATGCACAATAACAGAATCAAAATGCTGTGTCTGGCAATCCTGCTGGCATGGCTGCTTGCCGGCTGTCAGGACAGCGCCGCACAGGAGACGGAACTGTGGGTGAAGGAGTCGGAAACGGACGGAGAGGCGGCGGAACGGAGACAGGAGACCGCGGAGCAGACTACAGAGGCCGCGCAATGGTATGTTTATGTCTGCGGCGAAGTGAAGCATCCGGGCGTTTATACCGTGGAACACGGAGCCAGAGTCTATGAGGCAGTGGAAGCGGCAGGCGGAATGACGGAAGAAGCCGCCGGGGAACGGGTGAACCTGGCAGCGCTGCTTTCGGACGGACAGCAGGTGTATATTCCGAACAGTACAGAGACGGCAGGGCAGTCCGAGACGGGAACCGCGGCGGCGGACGGCCTGATCGATATCAATTCAGCAGACGCGGCACAATTACAGACCCTGCCCGGAATCGGCGCCGCCAGGGCAGAGGCGATCATTGCTTACCGGGAGGCGAACGGTGCTTTTCAGTCTCCGGAAGACATTATGAAGGTAAGCGGGATTAAAGAAGCGGCATATAATAAAATTAAGGATAAGATCAAGACGCAGGGGTAAGTCCTGATCAGAAATGAGGTTGAGATGGCAAACAGAATACTGGTGGTGGATGATGAGAAACTGATCGTTAAGGGGATTCGCTTCAGTCTGGAACAGGATGGCATGCAGGTGGATTGCGCTTATGACGGAGAAGAGGCGATCAATCTTGCAAGAACGAATACATATGACGTGATCTTACTGGATGTAATGCTGCCCATTCATGATGGGTTTGAGGTATGTCAGGAGATCCGCTCGTTTTCGGATATGCCGATCATTATGCTGACGGCAAAGGGAGAGGATATGGATAAGATCCTGGGTTTGGAATACGGAGCAGATGATTATATCACCAAACCGTTTAATATACTGGAAGTGAAGGCAAGGATCAAGGCGATCGTGCGCCGGAGCAGGAAGGAAGAACCGAAGATCCGCGTGATTGAGAAAAACGGTCTGAAGATGGATCTGGACGCAAGGCGCGTATTTATCGATAACAGAGAGATCAATCTGACTGCCAAGGAGTTTGATCTGTTGGAGCTGCTGGTAACAAATCCGGACAAGGTTTACAGCAGAGAGGACCTGCTGAGTGTTGTCTGGGGATATGAATACCCCGGAGATGTACGTACCGTAGATGTACATGTGAGAAGGCTGCGGGAGAAGATTGAATCGAATCCGGGCGATCCGAAGTACGTACATACGAAGTGGGGAGTTGGTTACTATTTTAAAGGATAAATTCAGGTTTAAAGATCAGTTCAGGATCAAAAGTAAATATATGCGGAGCATGCGGTTCCTGCTGACGATCCTGCTGATCCTCATGACGTTTCTGCCGCTGTGGGGCGGAGGACAGTTTGTCGGCAGCGTGCTGCGGAACGAAGCCATTGAGGAACGCATGGGTGAGCTGCAGGATCAGGCTACGATCCTGCGGAATCACATTGTTTCTACCGGATATATCAACGCGAACGGCGTCGCTTCCGTAGATGCGGAGATTTCTATGATGTCGACGTCCTATAACTGCCGGATCGAGATTATTGACAGCAGTCTGAAGATCATCAAAGATACATATATCATAGATAAGTCTAAGATCAATATTTCCGAAATCGTTCTGCGCTGTATGAATGGAGAGAACCAGATAGAATATGACGGGGAACAGAATGTGATCGAACTGACGATGGGAATCAGCAACCGTGACAACAGCGGACTGCTGGGGATTCTCTATATTTCCGCGGAAACACAGGACGTAGAGTCGCTGGTAGAATCGGTCAAGCAGAAGCAGGCGGTGTTCGATCTGCTGGTCCTGGTAGTCGCGATCGGGGCGGCGCTGTATTTTTCTCATTTACTGATCAAACCGCTGAAGAAGCTGGAGCAGTCAATCGACCTGATCACTACGGATAATCTGCAGGAGCCGATTCCCGTACAGGGCTATTATGAAGCGGAACAGATCGCGGACGCCTTTAATGAAATGATGGAGCGGATCCAGCAGCTGGAGGATTCCAGACAGGAATTTGTTTCCAATGTGTCGCATGAACTGAAAACCCCGATCACATCCATGAAGGTGCTGGCTGATTCCCTGCTGATGCAGGAAGGCATCCCGGAAGAGATGTATAAAGAATTTCTGACGGATATTGTTACGGAGATCGACCGGGAAAACGATATTATCACCGCCCTGCTTGCGCTGGTGAAAATGGATAAATCTGCGGATGCCCTGAACATTACGCAGAAAAATATCAACGATATTGTGGAGACCGTTTTGAAACGGCTTCGTCCCATTGCGGCGAAGAAGAATATTGAACTGGTATTCGAGAGCTTCCGACCGGTAGTGGCTGATGTGGATGAAGTCAAGTTTTCCATGGTTGTCAATAATCTGGTGGAAAACGCCATTAAATATAATGTTCTGGATGGATGGGTCCACATTACCCTGAATGCAGATCATAAGTATTTTTATCTGAAAGTTTCGGATTCCGGCATCGGAATTCCGGAGGAAGTGCAGGATAAGGTATTTGATCGGTTCTACAGAGTGGATAAGGCAAGAGCCAGAGAGACCGGAGGAACCGGACTGGGACTTGCCATTACCAGAAGCGCGGTATTGCTGCACCGCGGATCGATCAAGGTTTACAGTAAAGAGGAGGAAGGAACCACATTTACGGTTCGGATTCCGTTAAATTACATCGATGCGGACAGGAGGAATGCGGAATGAAACGGACTGTCTGGTTAGGCATTGTGGTTCTGCTGGTGATCGGACTGTGGGGCTGTGATGACGCGGAAACGCTGGAGGACGGACAATATTATCTGTATTATACGAACCGGAACGGCGACGGACTGGTGAAAGCCGCATATACGCCGCAGGCAGCCGAAGACGCCGGGATCGCGTCGGAGATGCTGGAACAGCTTTCCAAGAATACCTCGGAAATGGAAAAAAAGAGGAGCATTCCCGATTCCGTTTCCGTAGAAGGCGTACAGATCCAGAACGGGATCGCGGAGGTGACCTTCGGGAGTACCTACAGTCAGATGGAACGGGTGGAAGAAGTAGTCTGCCGCAGTTCCGTGGTGCTGACTCTGATGCAGCTTGGCGGCGTAAAGGGCGTGGAATTTTATATTGATACGGAACCGCTGAAGGAGAAAAACGGACAGGCGGTCGGCGTAATGACGGAGAATACCTTTACCGATACCGGCGTTGAGATTGAGAATCAGTATGCAAGCGTGAATCTGACGCTGTATTATGCCAATGAAAACGGAGACTTTTTGAAATCGTACACGACCACCGGTTATGTGAAAAATAATTCTTCCATTGAACGGTATGTGATCGAACAGCTGATCAAGGGACCGGAGGCAGTGGGATATTCAAGAACCATGTCGGCGGAGACGGAGCTTTTGAGCGTCAGCACCAAAGACAATATCTGTTATGTGAAGTTTTCGGAAGCCTTTCCGCAGCAGAATGCCGGTTACAACGCCGCGATCACAATTTATTCGATCGTCAATTCGTTATCGGAACTGTCTTATATTTCCGCGGTCCAGATTTCCATTGACGGAAATACCGACGCGCTGTATCAGGATAAGATATCGCTGCAGGAGGTATTGCGGGTAGATATGAGTTATGTGGAGAGTACGGCTTCCAGTACGGCGCAGACTACGGAACAGATCCCGGAGATCATAGACGAAACGATACAGAGCAACCGGGAACAGACAACAGAGAGAAGAAAATAGAAGGGAAATTAATACTATGAAAAGACCGCTCGTATGGTTCATGGCGGTCTTGGTACTTGGAGAGTGCAGTATTATTTTTTCAAATGCGTGGATGGCGGCAGCAGTTGTGCTTGCCGCCCTTGGCGCATGTCTGTCGGGCATCATGACACATCGGGCGGCAGCCGGTGTTATGGTGTTCTTTTTGTTAGCGGGCGCGGCTGCGGCAGGATATGCCCGCGGCAGTGTTTATCTGAGCCGGCAGCAGGCGGCCCTGCAGGCGCAGAGCGGTTCGGAAGTCACATTGCAGGGCGTTGTGGTAAAACGGACAGACTGGGAATCCGCAAGCTGTTACCTGTTAAAGGACTGCGCGGCGTATGGAACGGTACAGGCCGTAGTCGGCCCGGAAGGAGAACCGCTTGCCATAGGCGATACCGTATTGTTGTCGGGAAAGGTGACGCCTTGGAAGGAAGCGAGAAATCCGGGCAATTTTGACCAAAAGTCGTATTACGCATCGCAGGGCGTATTCCTGCAGCTGACGGACTGTGCAATCCGGCAGGTGAAATCGGGAACCGGATCGCTTGCGGCCTCTCTGGAAGATTGGCGGCAGGCATGGCGGGAAACGCTGGCGCGGATCTGTCCTGAAAAAGAGGCGGGTATTTTTCAAAGCATTCTGCTGGGAGATAAGTCGGAATTGGATGAGACGGTCAAAGATCTGTATGCGCGCAATGGGATCAGCCACATTCTGGCGATTTCCGGCCTTCACATCAGTATGATCGGTATGACGCTTTACCGCCTGCTGCGCCGTTTTTTCTCCAGAAAGCTCAGCTGTATGCCTGCGATCGTGTGCAGCGTTTTGTTTGGAATGATGACGGGCAGCAGTATGGCGACCGTACGCGCGGTGATCATGCTGGCTTTTCATATAGAAGCGGATCGGCTGGGACGGAGTTATGACGCAGCCGGCGCGCTTTCCGTGGCGGTGATCTGGATCCTCTGGGAGAACCCCGGCGCGCTCCTGGCAAGCGGGTTTCAAATGTCCGTGCTGGCGGTATTGGGGATTCTGCTGATCACGCCCGTGCTCCGCCGGCTGTGGGCGGAGTCAGAGCGCGGTCTGATCTGGAAAAAGGGGTTAGATGCATTGGCGGTTTCCTTGGGAGCGACGCTTGCCGTCCTGCCGGCGCAGCTATGGTGGTTTTACCGGATTCCCGTTTATGGAGTTTTCCTGAATCTGCTGGTCGTTCCCTGCATGGGCGCAGTGCTGGTCAGCGGATTGGCAGGCTGCCTGGCGGGCGGGATCAGTGTATGGGCCGGAAAATATCTGATTCTGCCGGGCGTTTGGATCCTGCGGTTTTATGAATGGCTCTGTGAAAACGCCGCCGCTTTGCCCGGGGCGGGCTGGTGCGCCGGGAAACCGGAGGTCTGGCAGATCGTGGCCTATTACAGTCTGTTCGGCCTGATCCTCTTTTTTGCTTATCGGGGAAAGCGGGGCAGGCTCAGAAGCCTTTGCGCCGCCGTCTGCCTCTTATTTTCCGTGCCGGTATTTGCCATCCGGACTTTGCCGGACTGCTCCGTTACGATGCTGGATGTGGGGCAGGGAGACTGCTTTGTGTTCCGAAGCGGCGGGAAAACGCTGCTGCTGGACGGCGGCAGCAGCAGTGTTTCCGAGGTGGGAGATAACCGGATTTTACCGTATCTGCAGTCCTGCGGGATTTCCGAGCTGGACTGTGCCGTGATCACGCACTTGGACGCGGATCATTATAACGGGATTCTGGAGCTTTTGCAGATGCCTTATGAAATGCAGATCCATATGCTGGCGGTTACCGAGCAGACGGCGAAAGAAGAGGGGTTTGAAGAGATCGCGGCTCTGGCGGAGGAAAACCGGACTGCGGTTCGGCTGATACAGGCCGGTGATTCCATGAAAATGGGGAATCTGCGGCTACAGGTGCTGTATCCGTTCCCGGAGTCCGCGGATCCGGACAAAAACGCTTTGTCGGCAGTGATCCTTGCCGATTACGGAAACGGAGCATGGAACGGCCTATTTACCGGAGATCTGCCGACAGAGGGGGAAAGCGAGATCTTAAAACAATGGGAGCTCCCGGAAGTCTGGCTTTTGAAAGCGGGGCATCACGGTTCCAAAACCGCGAGCGGGGAGGAACTGCTGCAGGCAATCCGTCCGAAGATCGCCTGGATCTCCGCCGGGGAAAACAACCGGTACGGACATCCGCATTCGGAGACACTGGAGCGCCTGGCGGCAGCCGGCGTCCAGGTTATGAAAACGGAAGACTGTGGAGCGGTTACGCTTACCCTCCCGGAAGTCAGAGTCGATTTTTTTCAGAAATCGTCAAATAAGGATTTTCAAAGTGCCGGCTCTGTGATAAAATAGCATCATCAGAACAGATATCGTTACGGAGATCGACCGTTTGTAGGACTTAAAAGGGAAAAGTGTGCTAATGATATTTGAAAGGTATACGAACTTGAAATATGAATCTGGTAACCGGCATTTCTGGAGCAGAGGATATTCAAAGGAATTTTATAATTTATTTGGAGGTGTATATTTTGAGTTCATTTGTTGCTGAATTAAACAAGGGAGTTTCGCCAGAACCAGAAGAAAATGTATTTTCAAGCATATGGAACGAATATGAACGAGTAATAATGCAAAGTCTAATTACTTCGTTTGGACTAGATTTTCTTGTTCATGACCAACACGGTGGTGATGTTGATACCATTCATAATGTTAGAGAAATTGGAAAAGACCCAAATATGAGATATAAAAATGCTCAAAATCAGGCGGATTATTCCAATAGAGGAGAGTATAACGCTTATGAATATCATCAAGACCCACGCTATATTGCTATTAATAGAAAAGTAAGTGAAAGCAAGAAGAATGGAACATTTACAGATGCATATACAGGGCAGCCGGTAGCTCAAAATGCAAATATTGATTTAGACCATGCTATAGCCGCGAAGGAAATACATGATGACCAAGGTCGAGTATTGGCAGGTCTTAATGGAACAGATCTGGCTAATTGTGAAGATAATCTTAAGCCTACAGATAGAAGTATAAATCGTTCTATGCAAAACAAAGACATGGAAGATTATCTGCAGAAATGGGAGTCAGGACGCCCGCAGAGGCAGTCTAGAATTAGTGAGTTGAAATTAAAGGGTTCTTTGTCTGATAAAGAGCGTAAGGAACTTGATAAATTGGAAAAACTCGAACAGATTGACCCGGACAAGATGAGAGCAGAGAATAAAAAGGCTCGTGCGGCTTATGAAGTAAAGCTTGCTAAAAACTATTATACTAGCCCTAAGTTTTTAAAGAATACAGCTGTTGCTGCTGGTAGACGTGGAGCAGAAATGGGAATGCGTCAAGCTATGGGTTTTGTTTTTGTAGAAATATGGAAGTCATCAAAAGAAGAGATTCAAGCTATGCCACCGGGAAAAGACCTAAAAGATATGCTTAAAGCAGTTGCTAACGGAGTAAAAAAAGGTGTCGAGTATGCAAAAGTAAAATATAAGAAAATTTTGTCTAAATTTGGAGAAGGTTTTTTATCTGGAGCATTAGCTAGTTTGACAACAACTATATGTAATATCTTTTTTACTACAGCAAAGAATCTAGTGAAGTTTATTCGTCAGATTTATGCATCAGTAGTTGAAGCTGGAAAAGTTTTATTATTCAACCCCAATAATCTCAGGTTTGGAGATAGGATTAAAACAGCTACCATTATATTGGCTACAGGTGCAAGTGTTCTTGTAGGAACGGCTGTCGGTGAGATGATTGGTAAAACTCCAATTGCTGCGATTCCTGGAGTAGGAACTTTTGTTACAGCTTTTTGTTCTTCTTTGGTAAGTGGACTTATTTCATGTACGCTTCTTATTTTCTTGGATAGAAGTAAGTTCATGAATAAGGTAATAAACGCATTAAATAGAATCACATCAGAAGTAAACAACTATAAAGAAATTGCAGATGCATTGGAGAGATTGGCTGCTAAACTTGAAAATCTTGATATTGCAAAGTTCCGTGCTGAAACAGAACGGTATAGTCAAATTGCATTGAAGATTGGTGAGGCAGAGACAGAAGAGGAACTTAATGATTTGTTGATTTCCGCATATAAGGTATTTGGTATTAAGATTCCATGGGAAGATGATTTTGATACGTTTATGGGAAATAAGTCAAATCACTTGGTGTTTGAGTAATGTTCAAATGTAATTGTTGTGGAGAATGTTGTCGTAACCTCGACAAATCCCCTGTGTATAAGGAATTAGATAGAGGGGATGGAATTTGCAAATATCTTAGCGGTAATAAATGTTCTATTTATGACGAACGGCCTTTGTTATGTCGAGTAGATGAGTGCTATGAGTTATACTTTAAAGAGCGTTACTCAAAAGAAGAATATTATGAGTTGAATTACAGAATATGTAAGCAACTACAAAATAAAGGAGGATGATTTTATGCCATTGCCATTGATTATTGGAGGTTTAGCCGCAATTGTGGGTGTTGCCGGAGTTGGGTCGGGAATTCATGGTGGAGTTAAAATGAAAGAGGCCAATGACACCATGAAAGCTGCTAGAAGTAAACAGAAAACGGCTGTTGATTTATTCGAAAAGAGAAAATCAGAGACTACTGAGTTAATGGATTCTATTGGTAAGCAAGAACTTGAAATATTGAGTAGCTTTGATGATTTTTCTGACATTATTGAAAAGATACAGGGAAGGCCTGATTTTAAGGCATATAAAAAAGATGGAGTTAATCTTCCAAATTATGAACTTGAAGAATTGAAAGAAGTATCAGCTGGAGCAGGTGTGCTTTTAGGAGGAATTGGTGGTGCAACGATTGGTACTGCCGGAGGATTTGCTGCAGCTGGAGCAACAACCTCGGCAGTTGTGGCACTTGGTACAGCATCAACAGGAACAGCGATTTCATCATTAAGTGGTGTTGCGGCAACAAATGCAACCCTCGCAGCTTTGGGTGGTGGATCCATAGCCGCTGGTGGTGGTGGAATGGCACTTGGTACAGCTGTGTT
>CANQSA010000017.1 GCA_947626415.1 uncultured Lachnospiraceae bacterium | reverse complement strand
TTAAAGTGACGTCTTGGTTTCCATAATTACTACTTTCAGGCGAAACTGTAATATCCGGTCCTTTTCCGTCTCTGGGCACTTCTATATTAATTGTGTATTCTTTTTCGTTGCCGATTCCATCTATCAGTTTAACTTCATACTCATATTGGTAAGTTTCTTCTTCACTCCCTTCATATTCAGGAATTGTAATATTTAATGTGCCAGCCTCTGTATTCAACTCACCCGTACCATCTGTCGTCAGAGCTCTCGTTTTTGTTTTAAATCCGCCTGTTACAGTGCTTTCTTTTGACAGACCAGCATGATCATCTGAAATCTTAAGATTAAACTTCAATTCAGCTTTTGTATCTTTTGAAGACTTGATCTCAATGGTTGTTCCATCATCTTTAACAGAAGCTTCAAACCCTTCCGGAATATTACCATCCCCAGTTTCAGTATTGATTGTCGGAGCAGTCGTATCCTCTGCAAGGTTAATTATAATTTCATCAGAATCTTCTACGTTTTTCTCCGCAAAAACTAATTTATTTTCTCCTTTTTCAAGAGTAACTTCTTCTCCTGAAGCTTTTTTAATTGAAATTGTCTCATCTGTATCTGCCAAATTGCCAGCCTTTTTTACCGACACTTTCGTCAAGTCTTTATAATAATAGGTTTTGTCATCAGCTAAAACGGCGCCTTCCACCTTATAATCAGTCTCTTGTACCTGCAGCTTAAGCTTCGGATACAATGTCTGCTCTGATTCAATCGAAGTGTTTGCTTTAAACTCTGTATCCTTTTCGTTATCCGTATACCAACCCAAAATTTCATAAATCTCAGGCTTCTTTAATCTTGCGTCTATGCTGCAGGTAGTTCCGACTACGGTAACCGTAATTTTATCGGAAACGTTAAACTTATCCACTAAATTAGAATCGACAGAGACCTGAGTTTCCCACTTTGCATAAATCTCTGTATCATCCTCTAATAATTCTACGTCGGATGATTTGATTTCTACAAAAGAGCCTTCAGAATCTCCACTCTTTTTCATCCATCCTTTGAATTCATAATTATCTTTTGTTAGGTCCTTTAACTCTGTTGGTGTTTCTTCAGTAAATAAACTGTCCTTATTTACAGATACTTTATTATCAACGTAACCAGAACCACTGTAGGTCTCCCCCTCCGAAATCACTACAGACACTTGTCCGGCAGCCGCCTCTGCAGCCTGCATATTAATCAAGTTCCCGTTCCAAACACTGATAATCACCATGGCAATCACTAATATATATGACACAACCTTTTTTGTTCTTCTTTGCCATTTCATATGCTTTACATCTCCTTCTCTTTTTTTATTTATCCTAAAATATATAATGTATCGTTTTTGGCTACCCGCTTCGAGATAACTTCTTACGCTTGTTTTCCTGTTTAATCCTTTTTAAATAACAATAAGTCCTGCCATTTACAATCCCATGCAAATTTACAAGGAAAATACTGAGTGCCAATGTCCCCAGTACCGCAAAACTGTTTTGTATCCCTGTCAGCCACAAGATGGCCAGCACCAGGATACTTATCAGCAGCATAATATCAATTACTCTCGCTTCCTTGTTCCGAAAGAAGCACATTATCCCAACTCTTTGAACCTCCATGCTCTGTTTCCTCCGTCTCATATACCGCTTTCTGTAAAAAGATGCAATTCCCAAGAATTCATAAGCGCTGCAAAGACCTGCCCAAAATATGATTCCCACCAGATAAATCGGGAAATTTCTCTTAATCTCGCCGGCATACGCCACCGCTATTTGGCTTAAACATATTGCGCTACACGCTATCACAAGTGCCCCGATTGAGAAATATATAAACATCCAAGACTTTCTTAATTCTTTCATCCCGTTCACCTGAATTCACACCATATGGCGAACGGCAATTCTGCCCCTCGCCATATGCTTTAGATAATCTCTTCCGTATGAATATACATTTCATTTTTTATAAGTATAAATACTCGTTTGCGGCCAATACGTTCCGCTTCTTCCTGATTTAATACCGTTGTCGCGCCCGCATTCAGAACGGTTGTAAACTCTCCGTTTAACACAGTTGTCTCATTCTGACCAAGAACAGTGGTTCCTTCTGTCCCTGTTTCCTGTTCTCCCCGGGATATGGATTGTGGCTGCTGCACTGTATCAGTTCCCATGGGTTCCGTTACATCCGTTTCCTGTGATTCATCCAGCGAACCTGAATTCGACATATCATACTTTCCTACATCAGGCCGACGTAATTGCCCTGTCTGGAAATTCTTTTCTGCTAATTTTCGAATATCCCGCTTTGCCGCTCTTCCGGTTCGAATCAGAAATATATTCCTGATATCAAATACAAAAAACAATAAAACCGAAATCAGGAAGAATACAATCGCCAAAACAAGACAGATTATGTAACCCATCTGCAATATTTCCAACAGTTTGGCCGTTTCCTCAAACATTTGCTTATCCTCCCGATTACTTATTCCCCTGAGCGATTGTCTTTTCCAGCTCGGATATGTTACTTTCCGCGCTGATAATCGCCTTTTCCAAATCTCCTTTTACACTGGCAGGCAGCAATGCACTGCTGGTGTTTTCTTCATATCCCATAACCGTCCGCATTTTATCGCGTACCGCACGCAGCCCATCCAATATTTGCTGATTGGTAATGCCTTCATTCAGGAAATTTTGACGGTCTGCATATACACTGGAATTAAAATTCTGATATACCTTAACCGAAACGATCCGACTGCCCATGCTTTCATAATCAATGTTGATCAAGGTATTCAAATCATCCCAAAACTGCTGATAAGAAACTTGTCTCTCACCATTTGGACGAATCGTCGCACTCTTTAACGCATCGGAATAATCAATAATCTTCTCCAGTGTACTTGCCACTGTCTTCCTTCTATCATCCAGCTCAGCAGACTGTGCAGCAATGGAATACCATTTCCCTGCCTTCTGTCTGCCTTCTTCTGTATTATAGTAGAAATAGTAATATGCATCTCCCAAATCATAGGCCAGTTCATCATATGCGGCTTCATCATTATTTCGCAGTAATTCCTCATTCACATCACTGCCTGTTCCCGCTAATAACGTACTGAATGTCGTATTCTCTTCTGCCGAAAAGACATTATCTTTCAGAATAACTTCATTTAAAAGCTTAGAATATGCTTCTGAATTTTCCGGCGCCAGTTCGATCGCATTACTGAAATTAGTAATTGCCGCCTCGTAATCACCGCCGCTGTTTGCCTCTGTACCCTGCTGTATATAATAGTCGTAGGTACTGCGGATCTGGCTGTTTGCAAATACCTTGAACCCAACGGCGCTTGCCGCAAACACACCGCATGCAATGGCAGAACCAAGAAATAATCTCCACTTCTTTGTATATTCACGCCTGGATTCAATTTCCAGATCCTTGTAATGCTCTAACGCATACATTAACTCTGCACACGACTGATAACGATCATTTGGATTTTTTTGCGTACATTTTAAAATTATGGCTTCCAGCCCGGAAGATAATTTTGGATTCCACTGACGGATCGGATACATCTCATAAGGCGGTTCTGCCGGATTGTGACCCGTTACCAGGTGATACATCGTTGCGCCCAAACAATAAATATCTGTTCTTCCGTCAGTCTGCCCATGCCCTCCGAACTGTTCCGGCGCCGCATAGCCCTGCGTACCCAGACAAGTAGTATCTGCCACACTGCTCGATTTGAATTCACGAGCCGTACCAAAGTCTATCAGCGTAACATTTCCATCCGGTTTCAACATAACATTAGACGGTTTCATATCCCGATAAACAATAGGCGGCTGGCGAGAATGCAAATATCCCAACACGTCGCACAGCTGTTTTGCCCACTCTATCACATCTTCCTGTGACTGGGCCCCCTGTCTTTTTAGGATCTTGCTTAACGGATTCCCCTCAATGTAATCCATTACAATCAGGAAAGTTCCTTCTCCGTCAATTACATCGATGATACTGGGCAGATGTGGATGGCTTAAGCGCTTCAGCAAATCTGTTTCAACAATCAGACCCTGCTTTACTACTTCATAGTTACTGGTACCGTCTTTACGGATTTCCTTAATCGCCCATTGTTTATTGGCCCGTTCATTCATTGCCAGATAAACAACGCTCATACCACCTTGTCCGATTTTATTTAATATTTTATATTTGCCGTCTACAATTGAACCGATCTCTAACATATCGCAAACCCTCGTTTAACACGTTCGAACCAGAACAGCAGAAATATTATCTTCTTCTCTTCTGTACTTATTCAATTCCGTAAAATACTTAATACTTTCTTTCATTTGCGCTTCATCTAATACAGCATTGGGATTTAAATACTGATAAAATTCCTCCACTGTAATCAAATGCCGATATCCGTCTGAACATAGCAAAAATAATTCATTCGGTTTCACTTCCCCCACATAGAAATCCGGCGCAATAAATTCACTTGCACCGACACACTGCAGCAAAACATTCCTCTGCGGCGAAGTCCTCGCTTCTTCGGCAGTCATTCTTCCCATATCCATTTCTCTCTGCACATAGGTCTGATCCTTTGTAATTTGCGTAAACGCATCGTCAATATGATAGCATCTGGAATCTCCTACATTGATACAGTAATATTTGTTATCTGCAACAATCAGCGCTACGACTGTTGTACCCAGATGAATCCCTATGCCTCTTCCATAAGTCCCGATTTTGGTATTCATGGCATAAATAACATTTTCCATACTTCTTCGCAGTGTTTCCGGTATAATACCGGAATATAAGATAGTAGGGAAGTCTTCCTCAAACCACCTTGCGTATTCGCGGATAACGGTGGCGCTGGCAACTTCACCTTTTGCCAGGCCACCCATACCATCACATATAACAGCAAATAAAACATTCCCAAGCTCTGATTCTGCTTCCATAACCAAAACAGAATCTTGATTTGTTTTTTTCTTAATACCTACATCTGTATGTACTGCTGTCAAATAATTCATATACTTTCTCCGCTTATTAACTACGTAACTGGAATTCTTCATCTGCCAGCTTAAATCTATCTCCTACTGACAGCTTCAATTCCTGATTCGGCGATAACTTCACGCCATTTACAAATGTACCATTCGTAGCATTCATATCCATTACAAAGATATCGCCGCCTCTGGTAACCAGTTTTGCATGAATTCTGCTGACTGAATTGTTATCAGCCACACAGTAGTCCACCCTTCTTCTCTCTTTACCAATTATAAATTCCGGTCTGGTGATCTGAATACTTTCGCCATTTTTTACACGAACTAACATATGTCCGCCTGCCTGTGCGCCCAGAACTGTTGTTTCTCCGGCGCCTTCATTCAATACGGTTGTTGCATCGGAACCATCATTTCCGAAACCGGGCGCCGGCGGAGGTGTCATCGTTCTGTTAGAAGCCGGCTGCGGCGGGATTGGTCCGCCTGCTGTAGGAGGAACCGGACCTCCCATTCCCGGGGAAGACGGTCTTACATTAGGAATCTGCGCCGCTTTCTTCTTGCTGTTTCCCAATGTAATGATCAGTATAATAATTACAACGATTACTACAACGGCTACTGCCGCAATGGTAATGATCATTACTAAGTTGGAGTCATTGGAGTCGCCTTTTTCATCGGCGGTATTACTGCTTGGAGTTGTAGGAATCGGAGCCTTGGTTGTAGGTGCCTCTGTAGGCCGTGCTGTCGTTACCTCTTCCTTAGCCTCTGTCGTCGTCTCTTCTGTCGGAGTTGTTGCTGCTCCTTCATCAACGCCATCATACTGAATACCCAATGCATTCAATGCGGCGCGAACCTGATCAATACCTATTGCCAGATCGTATGGCGTTTCATTATAAGCAACATTAAGATCTCCATTGGAATCTACATTAATAGACGCATTCAGCATAACGCCTCTGTTAATACCGTAAACGGTACCATCACTGCCAATCAGCGGACCGCCGGAGTGACCGGCTGTCATCTGTACACTATGCTGTACATAATTAACAGATCCGGACTGCGTTGTTTTTGTTACACGTCCGTCTGATATGGTAACATCATCTGATGTATATGTATTCACATTCTGATATCCCGCTACAGCCGATGGGAAACCCAACGCATACACTTCTTGTGTTTCTGCCAAATTCTTTGTCGTATTCAAAGTCAGCGGAGCTCTGTCATAAATCGGCTGCTCCATCTCCAGAATCGCAAAATCCAATTCATCACTGCTGTTAACCACTTTTGCCGTCAACACCAGATCATGCATCACAACAACCTTGATCTGAACCTTTGACACGTCAAAATCATCGCCAAATAATCTCTTTGCATATTCCATTTGCGTATCGTCATCTGCAATATCAATTACGTGATTCGCAGTTAACAGGGTTTCTTCATTAATTAAAAATCCGGAACCACCGCCTATGTACATTCCGCCTACTTCTTTATCTTCATAATAAAGTCTGATCTGCAGAACACCCTTACGCGCTTCACGGACGTTCTCATTCGCTTCGTCCGCCTGCACAGATACTGTCATTGTTGCAACTATCAGTATCATGCTCACCAATAGTGCAAAAAGCTTTCCTTTCTTTTTCATTCGTTTTCTCCTCTCCGTATGTTTTTATTCTCGCTTTATCAATTAAGAATATTTGAGAATATTATGTTTACTATTAATAATATTTCATATATTGAAATTTGTCAATTAAAAATTGCATAATAAGTAATTTTTATTCATTATCTGTATGTTCTATTTACAGACACGTTCTCTTTCGTATAATGATAATTAAAGAAAAATTGAGGTAACCGCTATGCTGAATGATCGTCTGCGGACATTGCGCATGGAACGAAAAATGTCCCAAAAAGCGCTGGCTGAAGAAATGCATGTTTCTCCGCCAACCATTACGCGCTACGAAAATGGAAATATGTTTCCTGACTATGAAAAGCTATATTGGCTGTGCCGTTTTTTTAATGTATCTGCAGATTATCTGCTTGGATTTTCGAATTCAAGACTTCCCTTTGCTTACACATCAGAAAATAGTTTATCGAAGGACGAACAGGAAACCCTATTATATTATCGTCGATTGCCAAGAGAAGATCAGAATTTCATTAAAGGTAAAATGATTGAAACCTACCGTGAAATTCAACACAACTCGCAATCCCATACCCAAAAGAAAATATGCTAATCTTATTCATTTTCCTAGCCACCGTTTTAATCCCAAGGAAGGAAATAGCCGCAAAAAATAGTTCTTGCTGTTTTTGCGGCTATTTTTTTGTGTTTTATTGTGCTCTTTTTGTTTTTAATATATCTCATACGTTTTAACTTGTCAATGAATTTGTATTTTAAAAATCCGAAAAATATGTTATACTAAGGTCAAATAAGGAAATGAGAGGTACGATTATGAAATTTACTCATTCAATCTCATTAGAAGAACAGGTCGTAAACAAGCTGATTGACGCCGGCTTTACCATTTCTCTGGCGGAATCCTGCACGGGAGGGCTCTGTACGGCGCAGCTCGTCAATGTGCCAAACGCCTCCAACGTATTAAACGCCAGCGTGGTAACCTATTCCAATGAAGCGAAGATCCGGTATCTGAATGTAAATGCGGAAACCATTGCGAAACACGGTGTGGTCAGTGAAGAAGTGGCAGCGGAAATGGCGGCAGGCGCGGCGCGGAATAATCAGGCGGATATCGGCGTCGGTATCACCGGCATTGCCGGTCCGGGCGGCGGCACAGACACGAAGCCGGTCGGCATGGTCTGCTTTGGGATCTGCCTGCGCAAAAAGGCAGTACATCCGCAAACGGACGCGGATGCGCCGGAAGTTCAGATTTCTACTTACACCCGGCAGTTCGGCAGTATCGGCCGACAGAATGTACGAAAAAACAGCGTCTCCTTTGTATTGGAAACGCTGCTTCAATTATTGTAACGATATGCTTTTTGAAACGAGATTTGTCACAGAGCTTTTCTGTAAAAGAAATGGATAGCATTTTTCGATTGTATATATCCGTATCTTTTAACCCTGCTTGAAAAGGAATAATGTGGGAGGATTTGCATTATGAGCGATAATAACAAAATTCAATTATATGAAGCTCAGCCCATTCGTACCGCTTGGGACGAAGAACGAGAAGAATGGTATTTTTCTGTTGTAGATGTTGTTGGCGTTTTGACAGAACAGCCGGATCAGAGAGGCGCCAGCAATTATTGGGCAAAACTGAAACAACGTCTGAAAGAAGAAGGTGCAGATCAGTTGCTGACAAATTGTCAGCAACTGAAAATGAAATCTCCCAAGGATGGAAAACGATATTTAACTGATGTTGCAAACACTGAACAGCTCCTGCGTATCATTCAGGCCATTCCATCTCCAAAAGCTGAACCGTTCAAACTGTGGCTTGCCCGTGTAGGAACGGAAAGAATTGAAGAAACGATAGATCCGGAACAAGCGATTGACAGAGCTTTGGAAACCTATCAAAAAAAAGGATACAGCGACGAGTGGATTCATCAGCGTATTCTTTCTATCCGTGTTCGCAATGCTCTTACAGATGAATGGAAGAAAAGCGGTGTTCAGCAGGGACGTGAATATGCCATTCTTACAGATGAAATCACAAAAGCATGGTCGGGTATGAGTACAAGACAGTACAAAAATCTAAAAGGGCTGAAAAAGGAGAATCTGCGTGATAATATGTCCGATATGGAGTTGATTCTGAATATGCTTGCTGAATCCACTTCCACAGAAATATCCAAGCAGCAAAATCCGACCTCCTTTTCCGAAAATATGCAAATTGCAAAAAGCGGCGGTGAGGCTGCCGGTGAAGCTCGTAAAGCTGTTGAGGCAAGAACAGGAGTACCGGTTATTACTTCCCAAAATGCAGCACAGCTAAATGCAGTAGTTACAAATATGATTGAAGGCATTGCCAACCTTGATACAGATAGCTCTGTTGATGCCTCTACTACAGATACACAGGAAGAATAGCCCGGTTTCAGTCTTCAAACGGCCGAATCCGGTAGATCACGCCCAGTTCCTCACAGATTGCCCGGCACTGTGCCTCTTCCTCTTTGGTGATCGTGGTTTCCACCGTGGTCATAACCACCTGGGACACATACCGCTTCACTTCTCGCGCGAAGTCCAGCATTCCCTGATAAGCCGCAATCCCAAATTTGCTGCGGGTCAGCTTGTTGTATTCTTCGGCATTGGGCGTATTTAAACTGATGGAAACGATGTCAATCTTTCCAGCAAAGGAAGGGGCGATATCCCTGCCGTGGATCAGACTTCCCAGACCATTCGTATTGATGCGGATGGTCTTATTATATTGCGCCTTTACAAACGCGGCGACCTCCAGTACATCATCGATCCGCTCCGTCGGTTCTCCGAACCCACAGAAAACTACTTCCCGGAAGCGGTCCATGTCCCAATCGGCAAACGCCGCTTTCACTTCCTCTGCCGAAGGCTCCCGCTCCAGCCACAGACTGCCGGAGTGCTCCATCTCATCCCGGTTCTGGCGCAGACAAAAGGTGCATGCGCAGGGGCAGCGGTTTGTCATATTCACATACAGATTATCATGTACCTGATATAAAATCGTCATAAAATCTCCATTCCGGAGCGCTGAAACCCGCTCCTGTTTTCTATTTTAAATTGCCCAGGATTTCCTCAAAGCATACCCCGTCCGTCCTGGGAATATCATACTGCTCCGTTACGGCAATGCACTGTTTTACAAAACCGGACGCTTTCCGCACAGACGTTTCAAAATCCACGCCGTTTACGCAGTCCGCGGCAATGATCGCGGCAAAAATATCTCCGGTTCCGGAACGCACATGCCCGACCCGCCTGCTGCGGATGATCTTCGGCTGCTTTCCCTGTTCATAAACCACATTGCCGATATACTGCCCCATATCAATACCGGATACCACGATCTTCTGCGCGCCTACCTGCGCCAGCTTCTCTGTCATGGCAAACAGTTCCGTTCTGTGCCAGCCGGTTTCCCGATAGGGCGTATCCGTCAGGATACAGCATTCCGTCAGATTGGGCGTCAGGATATCCGCATACGATACCAGTTCCTTCATCGCCTCGCACATCTGCGGCGTATAGGTGGGATAGGGCTTTCCGTTATCTCCCATCACAGGATCGATGATCACTTTGGTTCGTTTTGTCCGAAATTCCTCTATAAATTCCTTTACGATCTCAATCTGCCGGACCGAGCCTAAAAAGCCGGAGGCAATCCCCTCAAACTTCAGATTCAGCTTTTTCCACTGCTCCATGTAAGGCTCCATTTTTTCCGTATAATCTTCAAAGAAAAAATCCGCAAAGCCCGTATGGTTGGAAAAAACAGAGGTCGGCAGCGGACAGCACTGGACTTTCATATGCGAAATGATTGGCAGAGCCACCGCAATGGAACATCTGCCAAATCCTGAAATATCATTGATCACCGCTATTTTTTTCTGATGATTGTGCGCATCAGACGTCTGTTTTCGTTTCATGTTTCCGGTCTGCCTTTCCAGGTTATTCTGATCCTGTCTTCCGGCTATTTCTGCGTAGTCAGCAGCTTTGTGACATGCGCTTTTTCAAACGCGATGCCCAGTACATAAAAGACAACGATGCCGACAACGCCTTCGCTTACCAGTCCCGGAATCTGCGTCAGGCTTGCGGCCGCGCTTCCCATCAGCCAAATTCCAAACAGGAAGTATCCGGCCACCATGATTATAATACCGGCTGCCGAAGCGATTGCCGTTCTGAGCCGGTATATCCCGCCGGCCGTATAGTTCCCGGTTCCGTTGGCGATCAGCGCGATCGCGAAACCCATAATGCCTTTAATAATCAGCGTAGGAAAAATCCACTGCCCGTATCCGCCCAGAAAATCCGCCATCGCGGAAGCCACGCCGCCGATCAGCAGCGCTTCTGGATTGCCCATCCAGACGCAGCCTAACAAAATAAAGCCGTTTCCCAGATGCGCGTATCCGCCCGGAATACTCACTTTAAAAAATAAGGTAGCAATACATACCAGCGCCATAAACATAGCCGTCAGGCAGGATTGTTTTAATTTTTCTGACATTTTACGATACCCCTTTCCAAAGCGGGGCTGTCAAAGAGCTCTTATCGAAGCCGCCAAATGCTTCTTCTTTTTTGTTCTCTACCAGTTTATCGCAAACTGTGTATATGTAAAATGCCAGTTTTTCACTTTTTGACCAGACCAGTTTATTTTTTTCGCAGCCGCCATGTCCGGCTTTGGGCATCCCCCTGCAGATCCACGGCGATTCCGATTTCCATAAGTTCGTCTCCGTTCCACACTTCTCCGGTTTCCAGGTCTTCATACCGGGCGTTCGGCTCCAGTGCCGTAAACCGGATCCAGTCAAGCGGCCCGTTGACTTCCGCCCGGATCTTGAAATACGCGCAGAAGATATCTTTTTTATCTTCCGAAAGGAACATCCACGCCGCCGTATTCCCTTCAAACGGATTCCGCAGACGGTACATGTCGCCTGATTGGATAAAGGTCCGCAGTTCTTTGTACTCCGCGATCTGCGCCTTTACCAGCCTGCTTTCTCTTTGATTGAATTTGGTCAGATCCAGTTCATAACCGAAATTGCCGCTCATTGCCACATCTCCGCGGGTTTTCAGCGGCGTCACCCGGCGTGCCTGATGATTCGGCACAGCCGATACATGGGAACCCATAGCGCTGATCGGATAAGCCATACTGGTGCCGTACTGAATATACAGACGTTCCACCGCGTCGGTATCATCGCTGGTCCAGGTCTGCGGCATATAGTAAAGCATACCCGGATCAAACCGTCCGCCGCCTCCGGAACAGCTTTCAAACAAAATATCGGGATGCGTACTTGTGATCGTCTCCATCACCCGGTACAGTCCCAGCATATACCGGTGCGCCATTTCCTTCTGTCTCTCCGGCGGCAGTCCTGCCGAACCCAGATTTGTCATATGGCGGTTCATATCCCACTTAACATAGCGGATCGACGCATGATCCAGCACATTGGAAACTGCCCCGATCACATAGTCGCAGACTTCGTCCCGGCTCAGATCCAGCGTCAGCTGGCTGCGGCATTCCGTCCGCTCCCTGCCCGGCACATGAATACACCAGTCCGGATGCGCCCGGTACAGATCGCTGTCCGGTGAAACCATTTCCGGTTCAAACCACAATCCAAACTGCAGTCCCATGGCGTTAATCTTCTCCGCCAGTCCGGCAATCCCATCGGGCAGCTTCCGCGGATTCTCAACCCAGTCTCCCAGAGAACACCTGTCGTTATCCCGCTTTCCGAACCAGCCGTCGTCCAGCACAAACAGCTCGATTCCCAGTTCCTTCGCCTTCGCCGCGATCTCCAGAATCTTTTCTTCCGTGAAGTCGAAATAGGTGCCTTCCCAATTATTGCACAGGATCGGTCTGGGTTCATCCCGATATTTCCCCCGGACCAGACGGGTCCGGTATAAACGGTGATAGATCCGGCTCATTTTGCCAAACCCGGCGTCCGAATAGACCATAACGACCTCCGGCGCGGTAAAGGATGCGCCGGCCTCTAACCGCCACGCAAAATCATAGTCATTCAGGCCCATGAACATCCGGGGCCGAAACAACTGATCTACTTCTACGCCGGCGGTAAAATTGCCGCTGTATACAAAATTCATTGCGTACACATTGCCGTAATCCTCCCCCGCGTTTCGGTCGCACATTACCAGAAACGGATTCTGCATATGGCTGCTGGCGCCCCGGTTGGAGCCGATCTCCTGCATTCCGGTACGCAGCGGCGTCCGCTCAATATGCCGCTCTCTGCCCCATGCGCCGGACAGCTGGATCATATCATAAGCCTGCGCTTCAAAATCCACGCTGGCGCTCAATACCTTTTCCAGTATAACCGGATCTGTCCCTTCATTTACAACCTTCACGGAACGGGTGATCACGTCTATGGTGTTAAATACGGTAAAACTTACAAGCACCGCCAGATCCTTCACGGGATCCCGCAGCGTAATTTCCAGGGTATCCGCCTCTTTCGCTTCTTCTACATAAACGGCAGGCAGCCCTTCGAGTTTCTCCTTCCCGGAAAAGATCCGGTGCCCCGCATACTGCAGATCGCAGACTCTGGAGCCGTCCGCATAAACCACGGAAATAGCCGGAGTCCGATAATCCGTATTACAGCCGGTCGGATATTCCTGTTTTATGTAATCCAGGGAAAACGGCCTTTTTTCCGATGCGACGACTGCGGAAAATCCGATATAGCGATTTTGCAGGATATGCTTCAGCTTCGGCGTCTGAATCCGCCTGCCCCAATATAAATGGGTCAGATAACGGTGATCCATCAGCGACATTATGTAACTGGTATTCGGTGTCGAAAGGTGGAATACCTGATTTCTTTTTTCAAATACAATGCTCATAAACAGACTCCAATCCAATTTATTATAAAAAGCCCGGGGCCAGTGTTTCACAGGTCCCGAGCCCTTTTTCATTATAATTGACTTTTTCTGTATTTACAATACCGAAATACTACTGTTCCTCATGAACCCGTTTCCGAAGATTCATCGCAAACGTCACTGCGATACCGCAGGCAATCAGTAAGAAACCATATACATAGATATCTGCCGGATCTGCGGTCTGTGCGCCGCCTGCAGTCGCGTTTCCGCCCTGGGTGCCGTTTCCGCCCTGACTTCCGTTTTCATCCTGGTCGCCGCCTCCGGTCTGATCTCCCGGTTTTTCGGGCGTATCCGGCTGATCCGGCTGATCCGGCTGATCCGGCGTATCGGCTTTCACCGTTTCCGTAGAGATACCGATTCCCTGGATATTCGGTGCCCATCCGGTAGCATTAAACAGTGTGATCGTGTTTTCTCCCGCCTTCAGGTTCACTTTCACATAAATATATTCTGCGGAATCCGGGGTATAAGATCCTGTACTCGGGCAGTTCACCGTAATCGCTTCCTCGTCATTGACCCGGATCTGAAGATCTCTGCTCTCTCCGGTGAAATAGCAGATCCGCAGCATATAAGTTCCGTCCTGATCCACCGTTACCTTATAGGTTGCCGTACAGTCTGCGCTTCCGCCAAGCCAGCCGATCGCTCCGTTTTCCAGACGTGCACCGCCTGCCAATGCCGCATCGCCGGCTCCATAGTCGTTATAGTCATACTGCGCGCCGTCTACAAAACCTTCTCCATCATCCGTGGTATCGGTTTCTGTTGCCGGCTGATCCGTCTTCGCATTGGAAATCGCGATCCGGTCAACATCCGGCGCCTTTGCTTCATTGTTAAAGAAGGCAATGGTATTGGTTCCCTTCTTCAATTCTACATAAAAGCTCTCTGCAGACAGTGCGTTTACGCCGCAGTTCAGTTTCTTCGTGCGGATTGCGTCTCCGCCATTGACGCTGAAGCAGATCCTTCTTTCCACTCCGGTGGAATAATAAAGTCTCATTTCATAAACGCCGTCTTCCGGAACCTCAACCTTTGTAAATGTCAGCATACTGGATTTGGATCCTCCAAGTCCGCTGACCCGCTTCATGCCGGATACAAACTGGTTGGTTACAACAGATGCGTTTCCGTCCAGTTTATTGGCGCTGTCTTCTGCCTCATAGAAGGTATAATCCTCATAAGCGGTAGACAGATCCATGGTTTTCTTTGTAAATTTCACAGAAATACCGCCGTTGGCAAGCAATTTAACCGGAAGTCCGCTTTCCTTTGTTACGGTAGTTGTTTCTATGGCAATATCGCTGCCGTCCGCATTGTCTTTAAACAGATATGCGTTATAGGTTCCATCGCCCAGGAAACTCAAGCTGATCTTCTCTTCTTTTGCCTCTGCCGTCATAGCCGCCAGATACCAGTCATCCCCGCTTCTCCTTGCGACCGTCAGATATTCTCCCGGATAGCCGTCAACCAGAACTGTTTCATCCCAGCGTACCGCTATATCATTCATCAGCGGAAGTCCGTTAAAGCCTTCCAGCTTGTATACGGAAGATGCATAGTTCGGAAGTCCGGACTCATATGCGACAGTCTGCGCCAAATGGAAGCCTGCAGTCGTATTCCACTGCGCGATCTTCATTGCCGGAGGCGTGAAATCCATTCCGCCCAGTACATTTCTGGTAAACAGATAGGTAAGCATACTTGCAACGGACGGGCCTACATTCCATTTAAACCATTCGCCGCCTCGTACCGCTTCATATCCCAGCACATTGGGGAACGTTCTCTGCTCGCCTTTGGGAACCGTACAGCCATGGAACAATACGTTGATCTTATTCTTTGCCGCGATGGTCGCGCACTCATACATCTGGCGCATGGTTCCCTGATCATCCTGCTCATAGTAATCTACTTTTACAGCCTTTACGCCAACCTTTGCGCACCACGCCAGCTGTTCTTCCAGCTGCTTCGTGGTTTTCAGGGAATATTTCGGATAAGCCGGATCCCCTGCCGCATCCTTAAAGCCGCCGTGGTTATCGTTGTTGACGCCGTACCAGAGCATCAGACCTACGCCTTTTGACTCCGCGTATTTTGCCAGTTCTGCTACCTTGGTCTGATAATCCTCCCACAGGCACCAGCCAAAGTCGATACATACATATTCCCATCCGTTCTCTGCCGCGAAATCGATGTAGTCTTTCTGCTGGTCATATTCTACCGGATCGTCTCCGGATTCGGACCACCAGGACCATGCGACCCGGCCCGGTTTGATATAGGAAGTGTCTGCGTATAAGTTTTTATCCGGTTCCGGATTTACGCTTGTAAAAATACTTGCGTTTACAATATCATTCAGATTATCGGCAATCGCCGCTACTCTCCACGGAGTCGATACAGAGCCGTCCGCTTTATAGGTTTTTTCAACGGCGCCGTTCTGCGCGTTTCCGAACTGCAGCTTCAGATTTCTGGTTCCTGCCTTTGTAGAAAGATAGGACGCGCAGTAAGGATCCGCATCGTTATATACGCCGCCTTCAGAAATCAGCACCCACAGATCGCCGTCATTCGCCAGAAGCGGTACCGGCAGATTCCCGGAAGCGGTCTTAATGGATTTCATGGTGCGCTTCGTATAATCAAATTCATAGTTTACATCCGTTGTGTTGCCTGCCCACACATCAGCGTCTGCAGGAAGCACATATTCACTTGCTTCTCCGGAAATACTTACCTTCTCGCCGGCCTTGCCGTACAGGGTATATCCATAGGCGATTCCGCCGTTAAAGTTCTGAATTGTTACTGTTATCTTCTGCTGCGCATTTCCTTTCTTAGCAAGGTCAAAGGAAATGGTCTGATAAGGATCGGAAATCTGATCCTTTGTTCCGGAGGTAAGTTTGTATTCTTCCGTTCCTTTTGTTATCTTTGCGCTTCCCTGCACATAGACCAAGTCCTTCGTAAAGTCAGCGTCTTTGGTAACAAGACCAAGCTGGGAAGCCTGCAGAATGGTCACACCGTTCTTTGCCGTGGTATAGAAGAACCGTCCTGTCTTGCTGTCCGTCATGATCTTCGTTTCCAGTGTCCCGTCCGGAGAGGTTACAGAAAGATCTTCAACCGGGCTTACTTTAGTACCGTCTGTCAGTTCATCCGCAGCTCCAAGTTCCTGCTTCTCCTGTGTGCTGGCAGAAAATCCGTAGCTGTTTGCGATCTCGGCTACTTCTTTTGCGGTCAGCGCTCTCTTATACAGGGAAACGTCATCCAGAGAAACCGCGCAGTCGGGATCTCCCCAGCTGGAGCTTGTTTTTCCCAACGCATTCTGCACCAGACTTTCCATACTGTTCAGACGCGCCTTTAATTCTGTCTGTCCGCCTGCCGTCACAGTAGAACCGACCTCTTCTCCGTTTATGTAAAATGTAATGTCGTCTTCTGTTACGGTAACGGTAATCAGGCTCCACGCTGCCTTTGCAGGTTCAGCGGAATAGATTGCCCGATAAATATTAGTGCTGTCAAAATTTACATTCCATACCTGATCTGCCGCATAAGGCGCATATGCAAATTCATCTCCGCCCTCAGCCGTTGCCGAGCTGATCGCTCTGGTATAGCTTCCGACATTCTGATCCGGCTTCATCCAGAAGGACCAGGTAAATCCGGTCTCTGCCGTAACACCCTTGTAGATATCAGCCGGCAGATCGGCATAGGAGCTTCCCTTTGCGCCGCCGGACAGGATTAATACCTTGTTTCCCGCCTGGGAATAGGTCTTGTCGCCGATCTTAATATCGGCAGCCTCTGCTTTAGCCGTTCCCTGCAGTACCGCGTTTCCGGCTCCTGCTGTTCCGACATTAGCCGCGTTCTTGCCGGATATGTTGTCAAACGTCCACTGATAATCCGCAGCTGCAGACTGTGTTTCTTTTTTTGCCGCATTCGCTACCGTCTTGCCGCTTACCGTATCGCTTTCAAACGTATACAAAAATGCTGCGTCCGCAGGCAGATTCTTTACTTCTTTTTCCGTCAGCGGCCGGTTATAAAATGCCACGTCGTCTACCATACCTTTGAAATCCTGATCCGTATTATAAACGGAATGACCAATGGCATTATTGACATAGCTGCTCAGGAAATCCCCCTCAAATGTATTTTTCAATACCTTTGCCAGATCTCCGTCCAGCTGCGTGCTGGTCAGTGTCAGCTTTTCTCCATTCAGATAAACGTCATAGGAATCCTTGCTCACAGAAACCACCACATTATTCCATGCGCCTTTTGTCATCACCTTGTCCCAGGTCATTTTCATTCTGGTTGCGCCGCCGGACGTGGGATTATCCGTTGTGTTTTTTACGGTGCCCAGATAATGCATGCTGTTCCAGCCTCCATCTGTAGCGCCTGCATTAAACGCGAAATCCGGAGCGTCCCACCAGAAGGTATCCCCTTCTCCGTAAGCAATACTGGTCGACTGGAAAACACGATTGTAATCACCGGCTTCCTGATCCGGCTTTACCTTCAGGGCGATCGTGAATCCGTCCGTTACATCCGCGTACAGATTCTCCGGCAGCTTCAGCCATCCGGCGTCAAACGCACCGCCCGGCAGACTTAATACCTGAGTGCCGTTCTCTTTATCAGCGACAATCTCTGCCCCTTTCTGCAAAACAGCCGCATCCGCAGCCGTCTGCGTTTCTGCTGCCAGTACCTGCGGCGTCATCTGCAGCAGCCCCACCGACGTAACTGCCAGCGCGGCCGCCATTCCACAGGCTGTCAGCGACTTCCATGTTTTTCTCATTTCAATGCCTCCTTTTCTATATTTGCAAATGTCCGTACGTTCTGTTTGTACATTTGCTTTCAGTATAAAATTTTTCACTTTTTTGTCACATGGAATTTTGTTGACTTTGCTATCCCTTTTGTGGAATTTTATTGTTTTTTCTGTTTCATTGTGGTATCGTTTTTATAATCAAACTGACAGAACAGACGATAGGGAAAAGCAGAATACCAAAGGAGAAGGAGAATGGCACAGGATCAAAAAGAAGTCTATATCAACGCAGGCGGATTTCAGCTATTGGAGCATTTGCAGAACGACGCGGTCGATCTGTATCTGAGTACCTGCGGCATCCAGAGCTGCGCGCCCGGTCACTGGTTCGGACCGGGAAAACGGGACGAATATCTGGTTCATTTTATTACGGAAGGAAAGGGAATCTACCAGGTAAACGGAGAAACCTGGCATTTAGGAAAGGGAGATTTCTTTCTGATCTGTCCCGATACGGAAGTATTTTATGAAGCCGACCGGAAGGAGCCCTGGGACTATATGTGGATCGGATTCCGGGGAATCAAAGCGCGCGCTTATCTGCAGTATGCCGGACTGGATGAAATGCACCTGCTCGGCCGGTATGCCAACACAGACTTTATCCTGTCCTGTATTCAGCAGATGATGCTGGCCCGTACCATTACTCCTTACAATGAATTAAAGCGTACTTCCGCTCTGCTCCGGATCCTGGCGGCGCTGATCGAGGATTACAGCATTGCGAATCCGGATCTCCCGCAGGATGAACATTCTTACCGGCAGTATCTGGATCAGGCCCTCTCCTATATCGACGAACATTTAAAAGAAAATATCCGGGTCAACGACATCGCCGCCTATATCGGCATTGACCGCAGCTATCTGACTCATATTTTCAAACGCACGCTGAGCCTTTCTCCTCAGGAATACCTGATCCACTACCGGATGAACCGGGCGTGTATGCTGCTGCAGAACCCGGAATTAAAAATCAGCACGATCGCGCGAGAAGTCGGATATGAAGATTCCCTCGCATTTTCCAAAATGTTCAAAAAATGCAAGGGAATCAGTCCGTCCTCTTATCGGATGAGTTTAGAATAACTCGGTAATTTACAGCTGCTTAAACCGTTCCAGGGCAGCCAGCGTATTTTCATATGTACCAAACGCAGTGAGACGGAAATATCCTTCTCCGCTGGGACCGAAACCGGAGCCCGGCGTTCCCACAACGTGGATCTTCTCCAACAGATAATCAAAGAATTCCCAGGATGTCATATTGCCCGGTGTCTTTAACCAGATATACGGCGCGTTTACGCCGCCGGACACGGTATAGCCCAATGCGGTCAGGCCTTCCCGGATCGTCCGGGCATTGTTCATATAGTAAGCCACCTGCTGCGTGGTCTGCCGTTTTCCTTCTTCGGAATAAACAGCTTCTCCCGCCCGCTGGATAATGTAAGGCGCGCCGTTAAACTTGGTCCCGTGGCGTCTTGCCCACAGGCTGTTTAAAGATACCTCTCCGCACTTTAATTCCTTCGGTACAACCGCAAATCCCAGTCTGGTTCCGGTAAAGCCGGCGTTTTTAGAAAAGCTGCGCAGTTCGATGGCACAGGCTTTCGCGCCCTCACATTCGTAAATCGTATGCGGCACATCGTCCTCCGAAATATAAGCCTCATAAGCCGCGTCATAAATGATCACAGCGCCAATCTTCAAAGCGTAATCCACCCATCTCTGCAATTCCGCCTTATTGATCGCAGAACCGGTCGGGTTATTCGGGAAGCACAGATAAATGATATCCGGCTCCTCTTTCGGCAGTTCCGGCGCGAAATTCGTCTCTGCCGTACAGGGCATATAGATCACATTGCTCCAGCGTTCTTCTTCCGGCAGATAATCGCCGGTTCTCCCCGCCATGGCGTTGGTATCCACATATACCGGATATACCGGGTCACATACCGCGATCCGGTTATGCTCCGAGAAAATATCTCCGATATTGCCGGAGTCACTCTTTGCCCCGTCACTGACAAAAATCTCGTCAATGGCAATGTCGCAGCCCCTTGCTTTATAATCATTGTCCGCGATCGCCTGCCGCAAAAACGCATAGCCCAGATCCGGCGCATAGCCCCGAAATGTTTCTTTTTTTGCCATTTCGTCCACTGCGTTGTGCAGCGCCGTAATAACCGCCGGCGCCAACGGCTGCGTCACATCTCCGATTCCCAGCCGGATAATGGATTCTTCCGGATGGGCGGCCGTGTATGCATTCACCTTCTTTGCGATTGTGGAAAACAAATAGCTTCCCGGCAGTTTCAAATAATTCTCATTGATCTTAAACATAATTTTTCTCCTTTACCTGTCTCTGTACATGATCTTCAGTACCATCTGCGCATATTCTACCATATTGGTTCCGCTGTTCATACTGTTTTTTTGAATATACCGATGCGCCTCATTCTCTGTCATATTGTGTTTTTCCATCAGAACGGCTTTCGCCTGTTCGATGATCGTGCGTTCTGCTTCGCTTCGCTTCTTTGGCTGTTCCCTTCGTTTCTTTCTGCGGAAAGCTAAATTTCCCGCGATCACTTCAATTGTATTGACGAAGTCGAATACCCGGATCGGCATGGTCAGACACATAATGCCCGTTCCCCTGCATTCCTCCTGATGCAGCTGCGTGGTAATGAGCAGCATCTCCATGTCTGCAGGCAGTTCCTGTTTTAGCTGCAGATACATCATATCCGGCAGTCTGTAGCCGCATACCACGATACCGCCGCCCAGATTGTCCGCCATACTTAACACCTGTGCCCCGGAAGTGCATGTGCCGACTACCTCATATCCGTTACGAACCAGTATATTCTTGATTCCCTTTGCGTCATCCAATTTGGGAAATGCCACAATTATATTCATCAAGAATATCACCTCCACTGTTACGACTGCTTGCTGTCTGCTATATCCGGTTCAGATACTGCTCGATCTCCCAATTCGTAACCTGAGAACGATATTCATTCCATTCCTTCCGTTTACCTGCCACATACTGATCAAACAGGGATTCTCCCAATGTTTCCCGTACCAGGCTTTCTCCTTCCATCGCCCAGATGGCTTCATGCATATTGCCGGGCAGTAATTCCATTCCCAGCGCCTGCCGTTCTGCTTTAGACAGCGCCATCACATCGCCTGTCACCTCTTCGGGCGGCGTCAGCTTTCGCTTGATCCCGTCCAGTCCTGCTGCCAGACATACCGCCAGTACCAGATACGGATTGGCGGACGGATCCGGACTTCTCAGTTCTACCCGCGGGCCTTCTCCTCTGGCCGCCGCAACCCGGATCAGCGGGCTCCGGTTTTGGGTCGACCATGCCGTAAACAGCGGCGCTTCATATCCCGGCACGAATCGCTTGTAGGAATTGACGATCGGATTGGTGATCAGCGTCATTCCTTTTACATGGGCAAGCAGGCCGGCAATAAACTGATAGGCTTCCCGGCTTAATCCCTTACTGTCTGCTTCATCCGCAAATATATTTTTCCCGTCCTTAAACAACGCCATTTTCAAATGCATCCCGGAGCCGCACTGTCCCATCTTGGGCTTCGGCATAAAGGAGGCATGCAGACCGTGATGCGTCGCCACGGATTTCACCGCCAGTTTAAAGGTCATGATATTGTCTGCGGTTTCCAGCGCTTCCGCATGTTTGAAATCAATCTCATGCTGGGCCGGCGCCACCTCATGGTGGGAGCCTTCTACTTCAAATCCCATCGCCTCCAGAGTCAGGACCATATCTCTTCTGGCGTTCTCTCCCAGGTCTAAGGGACTCAGATCAAAATATCCTGCTTTTTCATGCGTCAGTATGGTGGGCGCGCCCACTTCATCGCGGTGGAACAGGAAAAACTCCAGTTCCGGTCCCACTACAAAGCGATATCCCATTGCTTCCGCTTCTTTGATCACACGCTTCAATACCTGTCTCGGATCCGCCGCAAACGGTTTCCCGTCCGCCGTATAGATATCACACAGCATTCGGGCGACCTTGCCCTGCTGCGGGCGCCACGGAAAGATCGCGAATGTATCCAGATCCGGATGCAGATACAGCTCGGTTGCCTCCGCACAATCAAAGCCGTCGATCAGGGTGCCGTCAAACATACAGCGGTTATCAAGTGCTTTCTCCAGCTGCGCCGCCGTAATGGCAACATTTTTTAACATACCGAAAATATCCGTAAACTGCAAACGGATAAATTCCACATCCTCTTCCTCAGCGATCCGAAGGATCTCCTGCTTCGTGTACTTCATTTTCTTTCCCTTTCTTTGTTGTATTTTATTATGACATATGTTAGACTAAAGGTGTTTCTGAACGGAAAAAGGGCGTTCTCTACCGTCAGAAGAACGCCTTTGCTCTTCTGAGAATCATAACAAATACTACTGCATTTTGTCAATATTTAATCGTATGTTTATACAAATGAGGGAGCAAATATGCGTCATCAGGCACAAAAGGATCCGGAGAACCGGAATTTGATAAAAAAACTGCTGTTTGCAGTCCTGTTGGTATTGGTATGCGCGGTCATCTTTGTGATCCTTCTGTATTATCAGAAGCATACCGCTGTTCCGACCGGCAGCACCGTCACAGAACAGACGCTCCCCACACCGTCTGCCGACAAGCAGGAACCGACACAGCCGACTACAACACAGTCAGCCACAACGGCACCGGTTACCGTGACGCCTACCACAACGCCGCCGGCCACAACCACTGTGCAGCCGACCACAACGGAGCCTGTAGAGTCTAAGATCAACTGGAACGCTTCCCATCCGTTTCTGATTCGGATAAATCGGGCAGCCGGAACCACAACGGTTTACGGTATGGACCTGAAAGGCAATTACACGATTCCGTACAAAGCGTTTTGCTGTTCTGTGGGGAATCCGATCACCAAAACGCCTTTAGGCAAATTTAAAACCGGCGATATGTATCCGTGGTGCCTGATGGTAGACGGCTCCTATGCGCAGTACGCTATCCGGATCCACGGTCAGATCTTACTGCACTCGGTATGTTATCATAGTCAGGATCCGTCCGATTTGAAGTATGAAGATTTCAATAAACTGGGAACGCCCCGCTCGCTGGGCTGCATCCGCTTTGCCTGCGGCGATATCAAGTGGATCTATGACCACTGTCCGGCCGGCACCACCGTGATCATTTATGACGATGCGGCGAATCCCGGCCCGCTTGGCAAACCAAAACAGGTTACCATTGATGTCAACAGTCCCTACCGCGGCTGGGACCCGACCGATCCAAACAAAAAGAATCCGTGGAGAAAGGAAAATTAAGAAACGGAGCTTTTATCATGAAATATTACGCAGTAAAAAAAGGGCTGACTCCCGGCATCTACACCGACTGGGAGCAGTGCAAAGCCCAGGTTTCCGGATTTTCCGGCGCTCAATACAAAAGTTTTTCCAGCTTAGAGGAGGCAAAGTTCTATCTGGGTGATACTTCCTATGCTCTTTTTTCCGATACAGACAGTCCCGATGCGGAAATCGCCGGAGAGGCTTCCTTAAAGAAAGCTGCGCCGCCCGCTCCTTTTTCTGACCATACCCACGCTGTCGCCTATGTAGACGGCAGTTACGATGGTCAAACCGGTCACTTTTCTTACGGAGCCGTGATCTTCTGGAACGGAGCCGAATTTCATCTCTCCAAAATGGAAGACGATCCGGAGCTTGCGCAGATGCACAATGTTGCTGGTGAGATCTGCGGCTCCATGGCGGCTATGGCATTCGCGCTGGAACACGATTGTCCGGAGCTTACCATTTACCATGATTACGCCGGGATCGCGCACTGGCCGCTGGGAGAATGGAAGGCAAATAAAGCCGGTACACAGGATTATGCTGCTTATTACAACACGATCCGTGACCGGCTTCATGTAACATTTATCAAAGTAAAAGGGCATTCCGGCGACTATTACAACGATCTGGCCGACAGTCTGGCAAAAGAGGCGCTTGGGATCTGACCACAGCAGCGCCTGTTTTCCCCCCCCCCCGACCTTTACGCCCGCACTTCCCGTGTAACAGCCGAGCCCAGATCCAGCGTATCCTTGGAGAGCTGCTGAATAATATTGTTGATCTGTACCAGCCGCTCCGCGGCAGTCTTTTCATCCAGCGCCAGATTGGTCTGATACAGGATTTCTTCCAGATTATCGTGAATTTCCCGGATCTGATTCTGAATATTGGAAATCTGGTCCGCATCAATAAATTCTTCTTCCGCGCTGCGCTGCTCTGTCGGAGCCGATGTCTGCGCTCCGCCAAGCGTATAGGTCGCCGGGCCGTGCAGCACCGTACAGTCATAGCCCAGCTTTTCTTTCACCAGCGCGGCAAAATCCATTTTGGAATCCTCTTCCCCATGCACCAGAAAAATCTGCTTCGGTCTCACCTGAAATCCTTCCAGCCACGCCAGCAGGCCGTCTCGGTCCGCGTGTCCGGAAAAGCCTTCCAGATTGTAGATCTGCGCGCCTACATGGATCTCCTCTCCCAGAATAGAAAGATCCCGCTCACCGTCTACGATCCGCCGGCCCAGAGTCCCGTTTGCCTGATAGCCTACAAATACAATACTGTTTCTCCGATCCCACAGATTATGCTTCAGATGGTGCCGGATCCTGCCCGCATCACACATCCCGCTCGCGGAAATAATGATCTTCGGCGCGGGATCTTCATTGAGCGCCATAGATTCCTCCGTAGTCCGAGTAAAATACAGATTCCGAAAATCCAGGGGATTGTCCCCATTTAAAATATATTCTCTGGTCGCATCGTCAAATACCGACGCATTCCGTTTAAATACTTCCGTTGTCGTGATTGCCATCGGGCTGTCAATGTACACGTTGATCTTATCCAGGATCGGCTTATATTCATTATGGCTTTCATAATACTGATTCAGCTGGAAAATCAGTTCCTGCGTTCTGCCTACCGCAAATGCGGGAATCACTACGGTTCCTCCGCGCTGCGCGGTTTTAATGATGATCTCCATCAGCCGCTCCACGCTTTCCAGATTCTGTTCATGCAGACGGTTTCCATATGTAGTTTCCATAATGACGTAATCCGCCTTTTTTATGATCACCGGATCCCGCAGGATCGGACGGTCTGCCACGCCCAAGTCGCCTGAGAATACGATTTTGGAGGTTATGCCTTCCTCCTCCACCCAGATTTCCGTGATCGCAGATCCGAGGATATGGCCCGCATCGTTAAAGCATATCTTGACCCTGTCATTGATCTCCACCAGCTGGTCGTATAATACCGGCTCCACATAGGCAAGCGCCGCCTCCGCGTCTTCTACCGTATAGAGCGGTTCCGTCTCCGGCCGGCCGGCGCGTCTTGCTTTCCGGTTCGCCCACTCCGCGTCTTTCTCATGAATATGTCCGCAGTCCCGCAGCATGACCTCCAGCAGATCTGCCGTTGCCTTTGTACAGTAAATCCTGCCCCGGAATCCCTGTTTTACTAAAAGCGGGATCCTGCCGCTGTGATCCACATGCGCGTGGCTTAAGATCATGCAGTCGATTTCCTCCGGCTGAAACGGAAACGCCTCCGCATTTCTCGCTTCCATATGCTTATTCCCCTGAAACTGTCCGCAGTCCAGCAAAATATTGTATTCTCCGGTCCGGATCAAATGGCAGGATCCGGTCACGCAGTCTACCGCGCCGCAAAATTGAATCTCCATTCGTTAAACCTCCTCCTTTTTTCTCCTGTTCTGATACAGGCTGTAAATCCCAAATAAAATCACCAGACCGGTCAGCGCCCCAGCGCTGTCGATCCCGATATCCAGCAGACGACCGGCCCTTCCGGGCACAAAAATCTGATGACACTCATCGATGACAGCATACCCGGTAGCAAACAGCCATGCCGAGATCATCCAGCGGATTCCCCGAAATCCGTGTACCCTGTAAAATGCAGCGGCAGCCAGCGCGGCCAGCACCGCATATTCCGTAAAATGCGCCAGCTTCCGTATGATCGGTTCCCAATACAATATGATCTCTGTCCGCTGCGCCTCTGTGATCTCCGGTTCTATCCATTCTGTTACCTGCGTGATCACCTGCTGTGTAAATCCCAGGCTGACTGCCGAGGATTCCAGATCATCCTGTGCGGAAAATAAAAAGATCACAGCCATCATAACGGCTGCCGGAACCCACCAGCCATATTTGAAACCCTGCTTTTCCCGAATCCTCATAACTCCTCCTTTGTTCTATTTCATTTTACACCTGCAAATACAAAAATACTACATTTTTTACATTTTTTTATGATTTGTCACCATTTATTCATATTTTTCGTATTGCTAACCCCCGGGAAAAGAAGTACAATACAAACAGGATATTATTTTATAATTGTGGAGGAATCTGCATGAAATGCTTTGTTCTGGCCGGCGGCACAGGGGATACGCTGTGGCCGTTGTCGCGCCATAAATATCCAAAACAATTTATTCATTTTAATAAAGGGCGTTCCCTGTTTCAGGAAACGATTGCCAGAAATATGTCCTACTGTGACGAATTTTTTATCATCACGCAGCAGGACTTTCAATTCATTGTGGAAGAGCAGCTCATTGCTTTTCAGGGGCTGAAGTACCGCCTGTTTGTCGAGTCCTCCGGTCATCGGACCGGTCCTTCTCTGGCGCTCACTGCTATGTTCTGCGATCCGGATGAAGTCGTTATGGTAATCACTTCGGATCATCTGCTGGTAGGCGCTTCCTACGCGGAATTTGTCATGGAGGCAAAGGATATCGCGCAGACCGGGCGGATCGTAACGCAGGTTATGGAGCCGCAGAAAGCAAGCAGCCGGTTTTCTTATCTGAAATGGGATCCGGCATCCAAGCGGGTCACGGAGTTCATATACCGCCCTCCCATCGAAGTTTCCGCCCGTTTCTTCTCCTCCGGAGATTATTGCTGGAATATGGGGATTCTTACATTTCGCATTCAGGATTTTCTGAAGGAATTAGAGCTCTGTTCTCCGGAACTGTATACTGCCTGTGAGCAGAATATCCATCTGGCAGCCGAAAAAGACGGCGTGGTTTTTTTCCCGTCTGCTCTGATGAGCGATCTGCCTATGATCAGCATAGATGAAGTTCTGCTGACTAAGACAGACAAGCTTTACGCGCTGAAATGTGATTATGCATGGCGGGATATCGGCAGCCTGCGCGCCTATGATAAGTACGCGCTGGATTCCGATAAGGAAAATATCATCCTCCATCATTGTCAGGATACCACCGTCATTAACCATACCTCCGACCGTCTTGTAGTCGTAAACGGAATTTCCGACGCTATCATTGTAAATACGGATGACGCGCTGTATATAACCAACAGGGATACGGCGGATCAGATCAAGCAGATCGCCGCCGAACACAAAGACGAATATCGTGACTATTTTGACAACAATACCCGGTTTTATCATGTCTGGGGAATGAATGAGATCTTATCCAGGCAGGATAACTGTCTGGTCAATAAAATTACGATCTCGCCCGGTATGGTAACGGATTTTCCCATTGACGAATCCCGTACCGCGCAATGGTTCCTGGTCAATGGTACGGCAGAGATCACACTGGGCGCGACGACCCGGGAATACCATCCCGGAGAAAGTCTTTCTTTTTCCATGGGGATCCCGCATTCCGCCTCTAACCCTACCGATAATCCCATTACGATCATGGAAGTCAGCATAGAACAGGCTCTGACCGGCAGCCATACGGATAAGCTTACGCAGGCAGCCGGCATTGCAGATCCTGCCTCCGCCCCCTGTGAATTTGTAAAAATGGCTCCGGCTTTTAAAGATTACCTTTGGGGCGGGACCCGGATCAAAACCGAATTAAAGAAAAACTGCCCGCTGGAAACTGTCGCAGAGAGCTGGGAGTTATCAGCCCATCCGGACGGAATGGCTTCCATTTCCGGCGGTCAGTATGACGGGATGCCTTTTCAGGATTATTTAAATATTATCGGCAAAGAGGCGCTGGGCTGGAAATGTACCCACTATGACCGCTTTCCCTTATTAATCAAATTTATCGATGCGGCGAAACCGCTGTCTGTACAGATCCATCCGGGCGACGACTATGCCCTGACGCACGAGAAAGAATATGGAAAAAACGAAATGTGGTATGTGATGGACTGCGCCAAAGATTCCTATATTTATTACGGATTAAACCGGGAGATCAGCAAAGCGGAGCTACGGAAACGGATCCGAGAAAATACATTGCTGGAGGTGCTGAATAAAGTGCCCGTACAGAAAGGCGACTCTTTCTTTGTAGAGACAGGTACGATCCACGCCATCGGCGCCGGGATCCTGATCTGTGAGATCCAGCAGAATTCTAACTGTACTTACCGGATGTACGACTACAACCGGCGCGACAAATTCAATAAACGCCGGCCGCTCCATATCCGGAAATCTCTGGCGGTAGTCAATACCGCTCCTATGGAAGCCGCCGCCACCCGGGAATGGAAACCGGAACCTCTGAAAGATAACGCGACTGAGGAGGTTCTCTGCCGATGCAAATATTTTGAGACCGTAAAATACTCGGTTGCGGATACCCTGGATCTGCCGGTTGACAGTACTTCCTTCCAGGCCGTTGTCATTACAAAGGGTCACGGTTCTCTTACGGTGGAATCCCATTCCGCCTCATTCCGCATGGGCGACTGTTTCTTTATTCCGGCAGGTGATAAAAAGCTGCATATCTCCGGAAGATGCGAAGTCCTGATCACCCATGTATAAATAGGTTTGAAAAAGCGGGATTCCCGATCAGTTCAGAAAATCCCGCAGATTTTTTAATGCTTTGATCAAAACCTCAATTTCTTCTTCCTTCAGTTCCCCCAAAAGCGCCCGGATCATATCCTGATGAAATTTCCGGTGATGCGCGTAAGCCCGCGCGCCTTTCGGCAGCAGGGAGATCAGCACTACCCGCTTGTCCCGTTCGCTGCGTTCCCGTTTCACATAGCCTTTTTTTACCAGGCTGTTTACGGCGATCGTCAGGGTTCCCAGCGTCACATCCAATGTTTTTGCGACCGTAGACATATTCTTAGGCTCACCGGTTCCGATGGCGTCCATGATATGCATATCGTTGTTCGTGATATCCGTAAATTCACCGGTGATCACGGCGTTTTTTTCCACATCCAGAATCTCATTAAATAGTTTGACTACAATTCCGTTCACGGTTTCATACCGTTCCATGTTCTCCCTCCTCATACCAATTTTCAGTTATCTGCCGCTTCATCCGCAGAAATCCAGTGCTCATACGGCATCATATGATACAGCTTCCGCAGTGTCCCCCTCTGGCTTTCATACAGTTTCATGATCTCCCGCTTCCGGTTATAATCGGTTTTATCCATTTCCTCCAGATCATAGGGAATCCGGTCATTGACATAATAGGTTCCGAACCAGGAAAGCGCCGCCTTACAGTCCGTCTCTTTATATTCCCGATCAACAATCTCATGCGTCATGATGTGATGCTGGTGGCCGTATTCCCCTGCCGCATTGTGGCTGACTACCTGCTCCCACTCTTTATAAGAGAGCACTTCCGCGATATCCGTTTCGATGGCTTCGCGCCACAAAGACCAGCTGCTCCGTTTATTTCCAATCTTATCCGGATAAGATAAGATCAGGCCTTTATCTCCCGTTTCCTTTAAGACAGCCTCAAACTCCGCCCGTCTGACTTCGTCATAGCCTCTGGTGATGCATACCACCAGATAATTATCCTGCAGCAGATGCTGGCCGCCCCAGAGCAGTTCATCATCCGGATGCGCCACGATCATAACCTTATCAAAGCCGTCTAACTGCAGTCCGTCCAGCTGTTCTTTCGTTACGGCAGGCAGATTCAGAAACGGATACAAAACCACGATGGTATAAATTCCCAGGGCCAATATTCCGCCGGCCAATATCCCCAGCAAAATCTTCCACCAGCGTTTCCCTTTTCTTTTTTTTATTTTCTCTTGTTCCTCAATCGTTTCTTCCATTGTTTCACGTTCTGTCTCTTTCAGACAGACTCCTTATCCCGTAACCAATAAAATTCTATCACATATTTATCAAAAAATGAAGATTTTTTCTGCATCTTGTGGTAGAATCTTACCGTAGCATGTAGAATCTTATCCTGATATACGATTGCAATTATAACTTTACGGAGCGTAAAATGAACCGCGATTTCATAAAACGATTCTCCGCTTCCACGGCTGTTCATCTGACATTGCTGGCCGGCTGGGTTCTGCTGGTGGCCGCTCTGATCACCCACGGTACCTATATTTACGGTGCGGATGTGGACTGGGTCAGTCAGCACAGCGTCCTTCCGGACTATTTCCGGCAGCATTTCTATCAGACCGGAGAGCTGTTTCCGGAATTTGCGCCGGACCTGGGAGCGGGACAGAACATCTACTATTTTGCATATCACGGATTTTTAAGTCCCTTTACCCTGCTTTCCTACTGTCTCCCCTGGGTCAGTATGGTGGATTATACGATCGTTTCCAATCTGATCGTTACGATCCTTTCTGCTTGGCTGTTTTATTACTGGATGCGCAAAAAGGACTTCTCCCCGCGCATGGCGTGGTTTAGCGCCTTTCTGTTTTCCTGCGCCGCGCCGCTTATCTATCACAGCCACAAGCAGGTGATGTTTGTACAGTACATGCCGTTTCTGATCCTTGCCTATATGGGGATCGAACGGCTGTATGCAAAGAAAAAAGGCGGGCTTTTGGCTGTCAGCGTATTCCTTATGCTTATGACCAGCTATTTCTTCAGCGTATCCGCGCTGTTTGCCCTGACCTTTTTTGCCGTGTATAAATATATCGGCACCACGGAAAAACTGTGCGTCCGCACTTTTTTGTCTGCTGCCTGGCGATATGCTTACTGCCTGCTGACCGGTATTTTTATGGCAGGCGTTCTGCTGCTGCCGACACTGTACGCCCTTCTTGCAGGACGGGGCGACGAAGCCGGAGAAGGACAGACCTTATCCCAGTTATTGATTCCGAAACTCTCCCTCACCGGCGTCGCTTACAGCGCTTACGGCATCGGCGTGACCGCAGTGGGATTTCTGGCGATCCTCTATTTTCTCCTGCACAGGAAAAAGGCCGGCAGCAAATTTATGGCTGCGTTTGTCCTTTTATTTACCTGCCTGCCCTTATTCCTCTATTTTCTCAACGGACTGCTGTATTTACGGACCAAAGCGCTGATTCCGTTTTTGCCGCTGGTCTGCTATATGATCGGCTGCTTCTGCTGTGAGGTGCGGGACTGCCGGCTGCAGTTAAAGCCTTATCTGATTGCCGCGCCCATCCTGCTCCTGCTGGCGATCCCTGCTTTTTTGGAAACGCCCGTTTCCCTGTGCTTGATACCGGATCTTGGGCTCTGTCTGCTTGGAATCCGGCTGGCGCAGAAATACCGTAAAAGCTGGATTTTCTTTCTGCCCTGCTGCCTGACCGCCATGATCACCTGCATTGCAGTCAATGTTTCCTGTGGGCTTTTAAAAACAGAAACGGCCGCTTATATGCACAGTCCGGTCAAAAACGCGCTGCTTGAAAACGCGATCACGGCCGATTCCTCGCCTTCTGTCTTCCGAAGCGGAGATATGTCCGCGCCCAAAGCCACGAACAATCAGTATTTCGGGACAGGATTTTACGGCACCGGCTTTTATTCCTCTGCCTATAACCGCTATTACCGGGATTTCTGTTATAACGATATCCTGCTTGCCAATCCGACGGTAAACCCGATTTCCGTCACGGTTCCCAATGACGCGCTGTATCAGCGGTTCATGGGCGTGAAATATCTGGTATCGGATTATGGAGCGCCCGCCGGCTATACTCCCATTGCCAAAGACGGTTATTTTACGCTGTACCAGAATCCGGACGTGTATTCGATCGGTTTCGGCGGATATGAACTGATGAGTCTTCGGGAATACCGGACCTTATCTCCCGAAGATAAGGAATTTGCTGTTTTGCGTTATATCGTAGTTGACCGAGAACTGCCGGATGTGTATGTCTCCCCCTACGAGCCGGTCAATCTGAAACCGGATCTTTCCGCATTATCCTTTGTACCGACGATCCGGGGTGACTACCGGGTAACAATACCTGCTTCCTCCGGCACCCGTTCCGCTGTGATCGAACTGCCCTCTTCCCTGCAGGAAGATCTCTATGTCGTAAATACACAGATATTGGAACGTCCGAATACCCGCGCCTGCATTCGAGTCAATCTGATCCAGAATGTGCTGAGCGGGAAAAACGCTACGCTGCCGAATGATAATTTTCATCTGCGTTATATGGTTTCCAGCGCAGAGCCGCTTAATACCATGACTATTGATTTTGTAGCTCCTGCCGACTATGTAATGACGGATCTTACCATTTCAAAGGTCAGCTATCAGACGATCTGGGAACAGGGAAAGAACCTTTCCCGGCTGACGGACGCCCGCTGGAAAGAAAGCAATCGGCTGACCGGAACCATTTCTATGGAACAGGACGGGTATTTTGCCACAACGATTCCCTATGATGAGGGCTTTACGGTTCTGGTAGACGGACAGGAAACAAGCTATGAATTAACAGACAATGCGTTCCTCGGCTTTCCGATGGCGGCCGGAACCCATTCCGTAGAGATCTGCTTCCATGCGCCGTTTCGGACGGCAGGCATCTGCCTGTCACTGTTGGGAATCGGAATGCTGCTTGCAATGCTGGTTCTGCAGGGTATGCGGAAATCCTGATTTTTGACTTGGCTTTGTGTCAGCAACTAAACGGTCAAAATCGCTCTGATACAAACGGTCTTGAATAATCCGGTACTGCTCAAATTCACTTTCTGCAAAAGCCTTGGCAATTGTTGCAGTAACCTTTCCCTTGTCTTGCAAAATTTCAGCATCATTGAATTGCAGAAACGCATCCAACTTGGAAGCCCAATCTGCCATTGTCATGGGAATATGCCGCCTGGCCTGCCTTGTGGCATAGTCCAAATACATCGTGACAATCTCGTTTAGCTCCTGCATCTCATCAACGGACAAGTAGTTTTTTGCGATAGAAACATCGGCTTTTACAATCTTTCCATTGGGAGCGTTGCGCCATGAAGACAATCCCATATGATCCTTTGTGCGGTCGGCCCTTGCCACAATAACCTCCGCTGCAGTATTTCCGTGAACGGCATAATGCATCTTATTCTGTACCGTCGCAAAAAAATCTTTTGTAATCTGACTGTCAGCGGAGTAATCAACAGCAGTGGAGTAAATGTCCGTGATTTTCTGGTAGAAACGGCGCTCGCTGGCCCTGATTTCCTGTATTTCGGAAATCAGATGGTCAAAATAATCTTCGTCGAAGATCTGGCCGTTGATCAACCTGCTTTTATCTAAGACATATCCCTGCTTGGCAAAGGTGTCCAGCACCTTTGTTGCCCATTGACGGAATTGTGTTGCCCTGCCGGAGTTGACACGGTAGCCGACAGCGATAATAGCAGACAACGAATAGAATTTGTATTGGTAGGTTTTCCCATTATCTGCAACTTGTGCAAAATTTGCACAAGTTAAATTTTCGGACAATTCGCCGCTTTCATAAATATTTTTAAGGTGCTTTGTAACAACGCTTCTATCCACATCAAAAAGCTGACCGATTGCCTTTTGTGTCAGCCATACATCGTAATTCTGTACACGGACTTCAATACCATCTTCATGAGCGTCCTTTGTAAATACAAGGAAATCCACCGTGCTGTTTCGGATTTGCAGTTTGTTGTTTTTCTTTTCAGCCATTGTATATCACCATCCTATCAATATTATCTATTATACTGTTTCTTTGCCCCGTTATCAATATGTCAAAACTATGACTCATAAAAAAAGCTCGAATCCGCCTTGGATTCGAGCTTTTTTAATAACTTTAATAATACGCAATAATCTTATAATCTCTTCAACAACGCTTCGCGTTCTTTCTCATATCCGGGTTTGCCAAGCAGCGCAAACATATTCTTCTTGTAGCTCTCAACGCCCGGCTGGTTAAACGGATTCACGCCTAACAGATAGCCGCTGATCCCGCATGCAAATTCATAGAAATAGAACAGCTCGCCCAGATAGAATTCATTCTGCTCCGGCACATTGACCACCAGATTGGGTACATTGCCGTCCGTATGCGCCAACAGAGTTCCGTTCATGGCGCTCTTGTTGATGAAGTCCATGTTTTTGCCGGTCAGATAATTGAGGCCGTCCAGATCTACCGGTTCTTCCTCAATCTCTACGGTTGCCTTCGGCGTCTCGATATTCAGGATCGTCTCAAACATAATTCTGGCGCCGTCCTGAATGAACTGACCCATAGAGTGCAGATCCGTCGTCAGGTCTACGGATGCCGGGAACAGACCCTTGCCGTCCTTGCCTTCGCTCTCGCCGTATAACTGCTTCCACCACTCAGATACATAATGCAGGCTGGGCTCGTAATTTGCCAGGATCTCCACGCTCTTTCCTTTTCTCAGTAAAATATTGCGGATTGCCGCATACTGCAGCGCATCATTTTCCGCAAACGGCGCGTTCAGGGCCTTCTCCCGTCCGCTGGCTGCGCCTGCCATCAATGCCGCAATATCCGCGCCGCTGGCTGCAATAGGCAGTAAGCCGACAGCAGTCAATACCGAGAAGCGGCCGCCTACGTCATCCGGTACCACAAAGGTCTCATAGCCCTCCTCGGTAGCCAGATTCTTCAGGGCTCCCTTTGCCTTATCGGTGGTCGCATAGATTCTCTTTGCCGCCTCTGCCTTGCCGTACTTCTTCTCCAGCAGTTTCTTAAATACGCGGAACGCAATGGCAGGTTCCGTGGTCGTACCGGACTTGGAGATAATATTGATGGAAAAATCCTTGCCCTCTACCACATCCATCAGGTGACGCAGATATGTGCCGCTGATGCTGTTGCCGCAATAGTAAATCTCCGGTGCTTTCCGCTGTTCTTTGGTCAGATTATTATAAAAGCTGTGACCGCAGAAATCAATAGCTGCTCTTGCCCCCAGATAAGAACCGCCGATCCCGATTACCAGCAGCACATCCGAATCACTCTGAATCTTCTTAGCCGCTGCCTGAATCCGCGCGAATTCTTCCTTGTCATAATCCACCGGCAGATCGATCCAACCCAGGAAATCATTGCCTGCGCCTGTCTTGCTTACCAGCTTGTCCTTTGCTGCCGCTACCAGCTCACTCATATAGGATACTTCATGTTCACTGATAAAACCGGCTGCCTTTGAATAATCAAATGTTACCTTTGCCATAACAAAAATCTCCTTTTTTGTTCTTTTTATCCATTATAGTCTTTTCAATTCTGTAACGCAAGCATTTTCTACAGGTATTCCTCCAGTACGTCCGTGATCACATCCGCTTCCTGCATGCTGATTTTTCTTCCGGTCTTTCCCGCTCCGGTCTTCCCGGTGTTTTGCGCGAAAATATTGTCGTACTGCTCTTTTTTTTGCTGGGCCCGTGCCTGCTCCATAGCGTCCCGCCGGCTGCTGATCTCCGAAATCACCAATTTTTCCGCCAATACGTTATCCAGATAATCTTCCGCCATACAGATCATCTGCTCCCGCCTGCCGTCCACATCGACAAGCCGTTCCAACAATTCCAGCATTAAAAGCACATATGTGCCGAAAGCTGCCGTCAGGATCATACCCTCCCATTGTTCTCCCGCCTCGTACTGCAGGATACAGCGCAGCGCACACAACGCCGTGATCGACAGCTTGCAGATTGTCGTAATATGCTGCCAGGTCATCAGACTCAGCCCTAGCCTGCGGTCCCGGTACAAGAACTTTTCAATCATAGCGGCTGTATTCGCGACGCCTCCGTTCAGCCGGTATGTACCTTCATATTTTAACGCGATCTGTTTTAAGAGCTTGTCCTTCGTATTCCCGATATCCACGGCCTGCGTGGATTTCCTTCCGTAATAAAATCCCAGTCCGCAGCGAATTGCGGCTGCGGCTGTAAATAACGTCAATACCGCAATCTCCGTTGCCCACGTCTGACTAATCCATTCACTGAAACCTGCCAACATAGAAATCCCTTCCTTTTTCATAGATTCGCTTTGTACTCTGCCATCAGCGTTTCTATCATCATAGCACAGATTTCAGAGAATCCGAGACAGATTTCACCGCAAGTTTCAACTGTTTTTGACAATCCGACTCAATTTCAGCGGTAATTTCTGCAGATTTCTTCCACCAGACGCACCAAATGCCGGATCGCCTGCTTTTCAAATTCCTGATAGTCCATAGCGGCGCTGTCGTCTGCTTTATCCGAAATAGCGCGGACAATCAGGAACGGGATTCCGTTTAGCCATGCCCCCTGCGCGATTGCCGCGCCTTCCATCTCCGTGCAGTATCCTTTAAATTGATCCGCGAGCCACCGTTTTTTGGCCCGATCCGAAATAAACTGGTCGCCGGACACCACTCTTCCTTCAAAGACCTGAATTTCAGGATTCACTGCTTCACAACAATTCTTAGCCAGTTCACGCAATTTCTCATCTGCTTCAAAAACAGACTGCGGCATCTGTGGGATCACGCTGATCGGATATCCAAACCCAGTGGCATCCATATCATGCTGCAGCGCCTCCGTAGACAATACGATATCGCCGATATTGATCTCGGCCTGCAGCGAACCCGCGATCCCGGTATTGATGATTGCGTCCACCGAAAAGGCGTCCGCCAGAATCTGCGTACACAATGCCGCATTCACTTTTCCGATTCCGCTCCTTACCACTACTGCAGGCTGTCCGCACAAAATCCCCTGATAAAATTCCATTCCGGCTTTTTTTACGATGGTGATCTGTTCCATCTGCGCCTTTAACAGCTCTACTTCTATTTCCATTGCACCAATGAATCCTAACATTGACGATTCTCCTTTACATTTCTTTTCTTTTATTTTATACTACGAACAAGCTATGAAATATTTCAGACCTCTCACAGAAAGGAGTTCATTATGACTTATCAGTATACCCCAAGGGGTGTTTGTTCCCGATCGATCCGATTGGATGTAGAAGGCGACACAATTAAAGAAATTCAGTTTGTCGGAGGCTGCAACGGCAATACACAGGGAGTTGCCGCGCTGGCAAAGGGAATGAATATCCACGAAGCCATCAGCCGTTTGAAGGGAATTGACTGCGGAGGCAAAGGTACTTCCTGCCCCGATCAGCTTGCCCGGGCACTGGAAGCATATCTGGCACAGGCGTAACAGCCTGTGTCAGTTTTTTGGTTTTTCCTTTATAAAGAGTCCCGGCAGCTTTTTCCGGAACAAATACCGTACTCTGCCGGCTGCCAGATTCAGCGCGACCGATTTTGTTTTCAGTATAAACAGCATCAGACTGTCCCGCATTCCGTTTCCGCGGCCAAACGGGATAAGCTCCGTAAACAGATAATCGGAAAAAACAGCTTTCATCCACTGCTTTCTCTGCGCATGGTCCATTCCGCTTTCCCGGCCGCAGTTCCGTTCCATCGCTGCAAAAATATATTTCGCAAAGATGCCGCCCAGGATCTTTCTGGTTTTGCCGTCTGCATGATCCCAGCCGATCTGCTGGCTGAACAGCATATCAATATGCGCCCGGTGAATTTCATAATAATTTACCAGATTTTTCTCTTTCAGCCGCCCGCTGTTCCGTTTGCAGTAATGGTACGGCGCGATATTTACCAGGTTCATGGAATCAATGTCTGTCACATACTGGATATTAAACCTGGCGTCTTCCAATAACGGCATATCCGCCATTTCCAGCTTCAGATGTTTTAAATAAGCGGCTTCATAAAATTTATTGCATACATATCCGTACAATGTATTTTGTTCCAGACTGATGATCCGGTCGCGCACCTCTTTTTGTCCTCTGAGGAACAATACCGTCAGACTTTCTCCATGGCTGCCTTCATCAAAGGTCAGCGCCTCCGGCTCCCCTTTTTTCACGGGCAGAAAGCGTTCCGTTACCGAAAGTTTCCCTTCCTGGTCAAAATATTCCTTCAGGATTCCCAGCACCGTCAGCTTTGCCGGATGACCCCGAAGCACCCGGTATACGACTTCAAGCATGGTATCCGCCACATAATCATCCGCGTCCATAAAGGTGATATAGGTTCCCTCTGCCGCCGCGATCCCCATATTACGGGCGTATCCGGCGCCTCTGTTTTCATCCAGCTTGATCAGCCGGATCCGCTCGTCCCGGCTGCTGTACTCCATGCAGATCAGATTACTGGCGTCTTCCGGGCAGTCGGAAACAAGCAGAAGCTCCCATTCTCCAAAGGTCTGGTTCCGCACACTCTCTATCGCTTTTCTAATGTAATTCTGCGCATTATAAACCGGAATGATAATACTGAAAAACGGTTTGCCCATCCGCACCTCCAAATTCCGCTATTTTGTCATTTGTTCATATATTTTGGCAACCTCTTCCACTTCTCCGGAAGCGACCAGTTTCCCATGCTCTAAAATAATGGCCTTATTGCATAACCGCTTTACCTGTTCCAAAGAATGCGATACAAACAGAACCGTTACTCCCTTATCAAACATACTCATGATCCGCGCTTCACTCTTTTTCTTAAACTTTGCGTCTCCTACAGATAAGACTTCATCCAGGATCAGGATCTCCGGCTCCACGATCGTGGCAATCGCGAATCCCAGTCTGGCGCGCATACCGGAAGAATAATTTTTAAGCGGCACATCAATAAACTTTTCCAGTTCCGAAAACGCCACGATCTCATCATATTTAGACTTCAAAAATTCTTTAGAAAATCCCAATACCGCTCCGTATAAAAAGATATTCTCCCGACCTGTATACTGCGGGTCGAACCCTGCGCCCAGTTCCAGCATAGGCGCGATCTTTCCATACTTTTTTACCATTCCGGTCGTCGGTTTATATACGCCTGCGATAACTTTAAGCAGCGTACTTTTTCCTGCGCCGTTCAGTCCCAGTATTCCCAGCCGGTCCCCTTTATTCAAAGTAAACGATACATTCTGAAGCGCCCAGAATTCATCATATTTGATCTGCCGTTTCAGAAGTTTGATCACATATTCCTTCAGACTGTCCAGCTTTTCTTTGCTCAGATTAAATTTAATGCTTACATCATTTACTTCCAGCGCAAGCTTTTTCTCACTCATATGCATCTCCGTTCCAATTCTCAAATGTGCAGAATAAATTTATCCTGATTTTTATAAAACATATAGAATCCCAATACAACAACAACCGCACTGCAGATCCCCGCATAGCCTATCATTGTCCAGTTAAACGGATCCCCGAAAACAGCGGCTCTGAAGTTAGCGATCAGACAGTACAGCGGATTCCATTTTAATAAAAAGCCGTATCCGCTGTTAATAATCTTCTCCGGATAATAAAAGATCGCGCAGGTATACATGATCAGCATCAGCGCCACATCCCACAGATACTCCATATCCCGAAAAAAAACAGAGATCGTTCCGAGGATCATGCCTACCCCAAGGGCAAAGATCAGAACCAATACCAGCGGAATCAATGCCAGGAAAAGATTCCAGGTCGGATATACCCCAAATACAAGACTGACGATTGCCAGTACGATCAGGGAGATCAGAAAAATCACATAATTATATAAGACCGCTGACAGCGGATACAGATATTTCGGTACATATACCTTTTTGATCATCGCGCTGTTAGACCGGATTGAACGCATAGCGCCCTTTGTCGCGCCGGAGAAAAAGCTGTACAACAGCCGCCCCGCCAGAATATACACAGCAAAAGTTTTTGTCCTGGTTCCCAGCAGCGTTCCAAACACGATCGTCAGAACAACTGTCTGCAGCAGCGGCTCCAGCAGCGTCCAGACGATCCCCAGATAAGATCTTCTGTATTTTAACTTGATTCCTTTTTTTACCAATTCCCACAGCAGCAGCCGGTATTGGCAAAAACCACTTACATATCGGTTCATATTAGTCCTTTCTCAATCACAATATTTTCCGCCGCACTTTTCGATACAGACTCTTGTCAGCACATCCAGCGCGTCTACATAATAATGGCTGCTCAGGCTATAGTTCAGATTGAATACAGACAGTTCCGTACAGGCCAGAACGACCGACTGACAGCCCGCATCCTTCAACTCCTGCACAACCCGCATAAACAGATGCTTGTCCCCTTTTTCTCCGCGTTTAATCTGATCGTAGATCAGTGACATGACATCTGCCTGCCGTTCGGGCGACGGGTATACCGCCTCAATCCCGTATTGCGCCAGCATTTTCCGGTACAGATCCCCCTGCACCGTTCCGTCTGTCGCCATGATCCCTACTTTTTTGAGTCCTCTGTTATGGATGTAGGCGGCTGTTTCCCCGATCATATTGATAAATTTTCCATCTGTCAGTATATCCAGTTTCCGGGAAAAATAATGGCAGGTATTACACGGAATCGCCAGATATTCACATCCCAGAGACTTTAACTTTAAAATATCCTCTTCAATAATGCTCCAGAGTTCCTCTTCCCGTCCGCACAAAATACATTCGGTCCGATCCGGGATCGAGGCATGATTATAGATAAAAATATCCAAATGCTCCCTGTCGTTGTCTACCTGCGTACAGTCTATGATCTTTTTATAAAATACCTGCGTGGCTTCCGGGCCCATTCCGCCCAGGATTCCCAAGATCTTTCTCTCCACAATTTCCTCCAGATCGGCCAAATTTCCTTTTTAAGGCAATAATCCAAGGTTATCTTATCACACAACACAGGATAAATCAATTATTGCTTTCGGATTCCGCGCCAAAATAAAAGCGTGCAAAGCCTGACATGATCTGCCCTGCTTTGCACGATCCGATGCACCCGGTGGGACTTGAACCCACACGCCTTTTTATTCAGCAAATGATCCTTAGTCATTCTCCTATGCCAATTCGGATACGGGTGCGTACATATGAAGTACGTCTATCATACTAGCTTAAAATCCGCACAATGTCAACTGGTTTTTTTATGTCTCCCTGTTCTGCCGTCATACATTACCACCTTTCGCGTCCCATCGCTTCCGCCATCTGCATCAGCTTCCGTTCCCCTTTGATCTCACTGGGATACGGATACCGGCGCGCCGCTTTCTCAAACTGCGCCTTCACCTGCTCTGCCTTTCCAGCGTCTTTCTCCAGTAAAAGTGCGATCATATATCGGGTACGCAGGACACTCGGAAATTTCTTCATAGCTCTCATAAATTTCTCCTGCTCCGCAGTAAGCCAGCCTTCCAGCTTTTCCTGTCGGTTCTCTCCCAACAGTTCGCAGCAGATCAGGTCGCAAACCATCAGACTACGATAGATCCCGACGATGCCGCTGTCAATGGCAAGCAGCTTCTCCATCTGTTCCTGCGCCGCCGTAAGCTGACGCTCCTCCATCAGCCGATTACAGGAAAACACGCCGATTGCCGCGATCAGGGGATTTTTCATTCCTTCCTCCGACGGCATGGCAAACCATTCCGGCGGCATATCCTTTACCCGGACGCCTTTTGCCAGAAGTTCATTGATCTTCATCTGCAGCCAGAATGCGCGCATCGCTTCCGGATTCTTATTGAGAGAAACCGCATTGCAGCCGTCGTTATCCACAGCGCCCATCCGCACCGGCACGCCGTTTAAAAGCGCGCACACAACCCCGACCACAGCTATGATCAGAAAAACAAGCGACGCCATCGGAACGGCACGGAATCCAAACCACAGGATCAGACTGATCACCGCCAGCAGCAGATTCATGATGGAGCCGCCCAGATTATATAAGACCACCGGAAATTTTCCGTCCTGCATTTCCGGCGGCGTCATCAGGCATTGTCCGCCGGTTCCCGCAATATGCAGTCTGCGAAAGCGCAGTTTCCCGTTCTCTTTGATCCACATCAGACTGCCGATCCGAAAGGAAGAAAACCGGTATCCGGTCAGCAGCCCGAACAAAAAATGTCCGAATTCATGGCAGACAATATGAAGCAGTATACTCCCATACAGCGCTGCCAATATCATGACCAGCGCCAATATTTCTTCCCCTGTACTGCGGTCTGCCGCTGCTGTCTGTTCCAGATACCGGGCCATCAGGATCCCGCATACGGCGCCGATCCCTACAAGACACAGACCGCCGATTAAGCCGGCGCCAACCTTTACCGGATACCGCTTCCGCCCGTCTTTTTCTTTTGCCTGTTTTTCCATGTTCCGACCCCGCTTCCGTTTCGCGATTACTCCTTTTTGATCCGCTTCTTCGACATATAATCATTATCTGCTTCCAATTTATCCTCCAGCCATTCCCAATCCGGCGTTCCGTCCTCCCTGTACAGGGATTCCTCCGGAATGGCTGCCCATTCCAGTCCCGGCACCGCTTCCGCCGTACCAAAGACCAGATATCCGCAATGATATAAATGTAAATGACCTTCTACCGCAGGTTCCACCGCGTCCTTATCAATTACATACAGCACATCCTTCTGCCAGCTTCCGGTCTTTGCCGCCTGTTCGTATTCCGCATAGGATTCTTCCGCTGCCCTGGGATACTGGCGGGACAGATAGAAATAATTCATTGTCATGTTCCGTTCCCACGCAAACGCGCCCAGTTCTACATAGTACTCCGTCCGACAAGTCTCCGGGTCCACCACCAGCATCCGGCTGTAGGTATCCGGCAGCGCTTCTAAGACCGCGGCGTCCAGGCACTGCACTTTCCGCTCCGCCGGCGTACTGTAAGTCTGATGCAGATCCGACATTACGCCGCTGAAATCCCAGATCTGCAGCGCCGCCGTCACTGCCAGAATCCCCGGTATCCATTTTTTCGGGAACCGCTTTATCACAATCCACAGCGCCGCGATCATGACCATATCCATGCAGCACCACATAAACCGGCCGCCGGAACGGAATACGCCCATCAGATCCCGAATCGGCTTCCACAGCGGAATATTGAGAAATACATGACTGCCTATCGTCATTTTCGTACTTAACGCCAGAAGAAAGAATACCACAAAGCAGACCGCGATACTGATCGTCCGCGGCTTATTGCTTCCCCATAACTTCACTCCGATCCACTGCTTTAACGTCCCTTCCCGCTTATGTACCGCGATCCGCCAGATCCCATAGATCAGAGCCAGAAGCACCAGGAGCAGCATGCCGAATCCCAAATAGGCGATTCCCTCATACTGATAAAAGGAATTTGTCTTTAAGGCCGGCAGGATTTTTGAAAACCCATAAGAATTGATCAGGGAATTCACATTTGCGGAATACTGGCCAAACCCTTTGGCGTTGCCGCTTACCCCTCCGGCAAATCCGCCCAGCACAAACATATTGACAAGCACGCTGGCACAAAACGCTCCGAATGTGATCCCCGCGTATTTCCAATTTTTATCCCGCAGGATGGACTCTAACAGCAGGCACAGCATAATACCGCCCACCATAAAAACAAAGTAACTCTGGATCCAGATACAAAGCCCGCCTAACAGCGCCCAGACTGCCGCGCTTTTCCCCGGCTTCCGAAACTTATCCTGATACAGCCAGACCGCAAACGCCGCCAGGATCAGAAAATGCGCCGCCAGCGCGGTATGCCGGCTGTTTCCCATATAATCCATATATCCGAACAGACGCTGCAGCACCGGAGAAAGCAGGATGAAGAAAATGCTTCCCAGCCCGACCTGTACGGGTTTTCTGGTAAAGCGTCCCGCGATCACGGCCCCCATCGCGCCGTTTAACGCATAACAGACAAGCCCGAACCACCCGAAATACTGAAACGTCTCCGGCAGAACGGGCATCAGCAGCTTACTGAAGACCGCAAACAGCGGGATTGCGTCAATATATAAAATACTGATCGGATACTGATAGGTCAGTCCTTCTGTCATCCCAATGGGAAAGGTCCAGGGAGTGGCACGGTAATATAGCGACGCGATATAATGCTGCTGCAGATCGTCTCCGGTAAACAGCCAGTCCTCATATGTCACGTCCAGCACCCGCACCCCGTAGATCCCGATAAAAAACAGGATCCCCAGCGCCATCCCGATCAGCCAGAAGCAGCGGTCGTAAATTGTTTTCCTTTGTAAATTCATCTTTTTCTCCGTTTCCAACCGTTTATGCCTTCACAAACAACGCCGCCAGGGAAAATACAATAAAAATCCCCACAGGCGCTGTCCGCAGCCAGATATATCCGCCAAGCCATTCTTCCGGCGCTTCCTCTCGGTTCCGGTTTTTATATTCCCACAGCACAAACAGCATGGCTGCCGTCACGACGCCCGCAAACAAAGACATATAAAGATCCGGATTGATCCCGATCCCCTTTAAGATACCGGAAATCGAGCCGCCCTGATTCTTCATCTGAAATACTTTTGACAAAAATCCGCCTTCTGCCATATTCTGGTCATAGGCGCGCGGCCAGCCCAGTCCCGCCAGCAAAATGACAAACAGAGAAATACAGGTATCCAGCAGGCAGGCAGTCCGGAACCGTTTGGCCCCGGCCAGCGCCATTGTGAAAAACGGCACGGCTAGCAGCAGCCAGTTTGGATGCCATGAAACAAACAGCATAAACAGCCCGAATACCAGCATCGGCAGGATAAAATACAGGTTCCGGCGGTCCTTTTCCCCGTATCCCGCGTTCTCCTCTGATTCCGACGGTGCAGGGGCCTCCGGCGTCCGCACGGCATAGGCCGCCACACAGACAACCACAAATCCAATGATAAAAAATCCTGCCGTTCCTTCCTGCAGATTCAGCGAATATCCGTAACCGGACGCAAAAAAGCGGTCCACAAATCCGTACAGATCCTCCATGAAGGCTTTGACCTCCCCATAACCGGGATCAAAATGATAGACCCCTGCCTGCAGCAGCGTCCCTGCCATAACCAGAATCCCGTTCCGCAGCAGATACAGGAGCCGTTTTTCCTGCAGCAGCAGGATCGGCAGAATTCCCAGCAGGATATACGGTTTATACAGCACGGCGACAGAAAAATAAATCAATTCCCGCCGCACATTCCCGGCTAAAAGCGCCCGGATCCCCAGCAAAGCAAAAAACAGCGGAAAAATATCCAGATGCATAATGATCAGTGACAGAAAAATAAACAGGGAAGAGGACGCAAACAGAAATCCGATCCATTTTGCCTTCTCCTCCGGATAGCCCAGTCTGCGCGCGATATCCTGCATGATCCGCACCATGGCAAGCAGCAGGATCAGATACAGCGCTTTCACCACAAACTGATAGGGCAGCAGCGGCAAATTCAGGGAGAACAGCCGATCAAACGCGTAAAGCGGCAGATTCAAAAACCCCAGCGTCATATAGTTGAGGGCGGAATAATTGGCGCCTGCCTGCAGCGTATCCGGCCAGCCGGCAAAGGCTCCGTTTTCCGCCATATCGTTTACAACCGAGTAAAACCGATGCGCTTCCCCGCGGAAAAAGCAGTCGTTAAATACCAGAGACTGCCGCATCGTCAGGGAAAAATCATGATAAAAACAGAAGAACAAAAATACGGGCAGCAGGATCAGTCCCAACAGACACCAATCCCGGACTGCCGGCCCTTTTTTGTTTTCCGCCGGCAAAAACATCTCTTTGATCCCATATGCTGTTTTACGTCCTCTATTTTTTAACCCGTTCATTTTCGATCTCTCCGATTTGTTTTTTCACATTTGATCTGAAATCTTTCTTTTGCATTTTATACCATATCTGTATCTGAATTACAATAAAAAATCCCAATAACGACGCGAAGATCCCCGCCAACAGCCAAGGCGTCCGATAGGTCAGACGAATTTCATGCGTCCCCGGCTCCAGCAGCAATCCGGTATAAATACCGTTTACCCGCAGCCGCTCTGCCTCTTTTCCGTCTACGGACGCGCTCCAGCCGTCCGCATAAGGAATGCTGAAACACAGCAGCTTTGGTTCGCTGACCGTGACGGTACCGGTGATCTGATTGGTCCCGATCCCATAATCTGTCAGCGCCTCCCGCGATAAAGCTTTTGTCTGCTTTTCGTAATTCTTCATGGGCTGCGCATAAACGGCCAGATTCCCGATCTCATAAGTTCCCGCCCTGCTGAATACGATCTTACAGGTAGTCAGGCTGTCTTTGTGGTAACCCAGATTAAACAGGTAATCCTCCCTGCCGTTATACCAGTTCCAGGTTTTTGACACTACGGCGGTTTCCGTCTCCAGTCCGCCCCCATATACTGTTATATAGCAGCTCCGGACTGCCGATCCGTCCGGTATCTTTAACGCGTTCATCTCCAGATAAATCTCACAGTCCGCCGGACTTGCGAAGGTGAGCACCAGATACCCTTCCTTCTTTTTAACCGTGATCGTTCCGTTCTCATAGGTCAGATTTTCACAGTCCGTAACCGCAGTTTCGACTTTTCGCGCCGTCAGCAGCGGTTCGGCTTCCTTCAGCTGTTCCATCGCCCGGGAGAGCGTTTCGCCCCCGTTTTCCCCGCCGTCTCCGTCTTCCAGCAGCGCGCACTGCAGGGCTGCCTCCTGCTTTCCCAGATCGGTCAGCCGGTCATAGTTTTCTTTTGTTATATAACTGTCATAGGTGTAGCCAAACGGCAGTGCCAGTTTATTCTCATAAATTCCGCAGCGCGCATCTCCCAGGACCTTCTCTTCCGTCTTTTCATACCCATAGGGAACCGCCTGCGATTCCGCTTCCGATGCAGCAAAGTATTTGACATTCGCCAGTTCCATCATTGCGGTCCGGTTATCCATTCCGTTGATCTTAAACGGGATATCGTAAACATCCGCCACCTGCATCTCCTGCATATAGGACACCAAATTGGAATTCGCGATACTGAAATATCCGGCGATTCCGTACTGTCCCGTTACCATTGCCGCATTTTCCGTGGGTTTCCACGCCGCGTCCGTCCGGTAAAAATCATTTTTATTTCCGGCCGGCAGCAGAGACATGGGCGTCTCACTGAGAAAGGTATGCGCCGTGCCGGCAGGCTGAAATTCTTTTACATACCCTTCCAGCTGATACACGCAAAAACCGCCTGCCATCAGCTGCAGGCAGACCGCGCCCAGCAGCAGACCGTACCGATGTTTTTCTTTGAACGGCAGACAGAGCACCAATCCCATAACGCCCAGAAAAACCAGTCCGGATACCGCCCACCAGTTTCCCTTCCAGATCACGGCTCCATAGGCAAACAGCAGCAGACCGCCAACGACAATCAGCGCGGTTTTTGCCAAAACCGAACTTTGTTTCCACACGGTAAGCAGAAGATTTCCCCGCTGCAGCAATTCCGGCAGCATAACCGTAATGACCAGCGCCAGAACAAAGGTAAATAAAAACATCCATCTGCCCGACTGATAGGCAAACCCGTTTAAAATATAGCCGCCTGCCGGAATGAGCATAAATAGAACAGCAATCCCCATTCCCCAGCGCAGTTTCGTTTGTTTTCTTCCCAATCCGGTGAACAGCAAAACGGCAGAGATCAGTCCGATCGCCGTCATTCCCGGATAATCCCAGGTATCCTTCGGCACCGCCATGGAAACCAGCATTTCCAGATAGGTTCCCGCTTCATAGAGAATCGGATTTTTCATACTGATCTGCGCAGTGTCCCGCATACTGGAAAAATAGCCGCCCAGCGCCGGCAGAAAGATCACGCCGGCACACAGGATCCCCACTGCATACGCGCCCACATTTCTTAAAACGGAACCGATCAGTTCCCGTACCCGATTTTTGGGATATCTTGTCAGCGTACAGATCACGATATAGACCGCCAGAAAACAGGTAATCATATAGAGAAAATAAAAACCGTTCAGCGCAGTCAGCCCGATCATGCCGATCATCAGCCACGGCTTCTTCTTTTCGATCAGTCTGTCTGCTCCGATCAAAATAAGCGGCAGATACATCATAGGCGCGATAAAAAATGGATGCCGTACCGCCGTATACAGTACATATCCGGAAAACGCATAGCACAGCGCACCCGCCAGGATCGCCCTGCCGTCCAGATTCCGGTGCTTCGCATATCCCGCAAATGATACTCCGGCCAGATAAATGCGCAGGACGACCAGCACATGATAAAATAGTTCCGTCCGCGCAGGCGGCACCAGTGCCGACAACAGCAGCAGCGGATCGCCCAGGCCGTAAAAATTCAGCGTGGAGAGGATATCCTCTCCCATATCAATGGAAAAATCATAGAAGGGAATCGAAAAATGGCCGGAAAACAGATTCCGAAAAAATTCCCGATAATAATTTCCCAGATATTCCAGCACTGCGTAATGCTGCTTGATCCCGTCCGTATCCCAGATAAACGATTTGCCGTTCATGAGAAACGGAAGAAATGCGATAAAAAAAATAACCAGAAAAAGGGCTGTGTAACACAGCCAGAATTTTCCGGTTTTTTTCAGTCCTGTATGTTGTTTCTCTGCCCCTATCTGCCGCCCCATCAAAGTCCTCCATACCTTATGCGCTTATTTTTTTCACCCGCTTCTATTTTATGATCCGGGTAAAAAATTCTTTCAGTGCCGCGATCTCTGCCTCTCCGTCCGCTTTGGTATCGGCCCGAAGCGTATAATAGATCTTTAATTTCGGTTCCGTACCGGACGGACGCACGATCACGGTTGCGTCTCCCTCCAGTTCCAGCGCGATTACATTGGATTTCGGTAATTTCAGCGTTTCCACATTTCCATCCGCCATCCGTTTCTTTGCCTGCAGGTAATCCGCTGTGGAAATGACTGATTTTCCTGCGATAGCAACCGGCGTATGCTCCCGCAGTCCGTTCATGATCTCCTGCATCCGGGCAAAACCGCTTTCCCCTTCAAACGCTGCCGACTGCTGCGTTTCCAGATATACGCCGTACTCCGCGTACAGATCCTCCAGCACGTCGATCAGGGATTTCCCCTGCCCTTTATAATACGCAAACATTTCGCAGATCAGCAGGGAGGCGTTCACGCCGTCTTTATCCCGTACAAAGCTGCCGCTTAAATAGCCGTAGCTCTCCTCAAATCCAAAGATATAGCGGTCTGCTTCCTGATTCTGCTCTAAAAATCCGATCTGTTCCCCGATAAATTTAAATCCGGTAAGCACCCGACGCAGTTCAACCCCGTATTTTTTCGCGATGGGATTGATCATGCCGGTAGAAACAATGGTGCTGACCGCTACCGGCCGTTTAGGCATCGTGCCGTTTTTCGTCCGCATTCTGCACACATAGTCAAAGAGCAGCACGCCCATCTGGTTTCCCGTGATCAGCGTATAGCCCTCCGGCGTCCTTACTGCCGCGCCCACCCGGTCGCAATCCGGATCCGTTGCCAGCAGCAGATCGCTCTGTACTTCTTCCGCCTTCCTAAGACCGACTTCCAGCGCCTCCCGGATCTCCGGATTGGGATAAGGACAAGTCGGGAAATTACCGTCCGGCATTTCCTGTTCCTTCGGAATCACGATATTGGTAAACCCATTTCTGGCCAGACAGGTGGTCACACATCTTCTGCCGGAACCGTTTAACGGCGTATAGACGATCGATACATTCTTATCGATTCCCTCACACAGTGCCTGTCCGGATACTGCTGCCATATAAGCCTCAAACACTTCCTCGCCAATAACAGAAATCCTGCCGTCCGCAATTCCCTGTTCAAACGGGACCGCTTTTACATCCGCAAACAGATCTGCCTGTTCAATCTGTTCCAGCACTGCTTTCGCCGCTTCCAGGGTAATCTGGCAGCCGTCCGCTCCGTATACCTTGTACCCGTTATATTTTGAAGGGTTATGACTGGCCGTTACCACGACGCCCGCGCTGCAGTTCAGATACCGCACCGCAAAAGATAACGCCGGCGTAGGCATCAGTTCTTTATAAATATGTACGGCAATGCCGTTAGCCGCGAATACACTGGCCGCCCGCTTCGCGAATACATCCGACAGAATCCGGCTGTCATAGGCAATGGCAACCGAAGGTGTCTCAAACTTCGCGTTTAGATAATTTGCCAGTCCCTGACTCGCCTTCCCGACCGTATACAGATTCATCCGGTTCGTTCCTGCTCCGATCACGCCGCGCAGTCCGCCGGTTCCAAATTCCAGGTCCCGGTAAAACCGGTCGCTGATCTCATCCTGGTCGCCCGCAATCTCTTTTAATTCCTGCTGTATCTGTTCATCTGCGGCCTGTTCCAGCCACCGTTCATATTCCTCTTGCGCTCTGTTCATTTTATTCTTTACTCTCCCTTATTCCGCATTTTCCTGATTCCGGTTCCGCCAGTAATCCAATACATCTCCAATAGTCTGTTCCAGCGGGATCTCCGGTTTCCAGCCTGTCGTTTCAAACAGACGGCCGATATCCGCCGCGATCACCGGCACATCCGACGGCCGCATCCGGTCGGGATCCGTCTCTACCCGGATCTCACACTTTGCCTGCCTCAGAATCTCCGCCAATACCAGCGAGATTGCGATATCTTTTCCGCTTCCTACATTATAAGTAATGCCGCTTTTTCCGGTCTGCGCCAGTATCCCATAGGCCCGCACCACATCCCGTACATCCGTAAAATCCCGGCGCGCGGAAAGATTTCCTACCGACAATACCGGCAGCTGCTTTCCGGCTTCGATATCCGCGGCCTGCTTACAGAAATCGGAGACCACAAACTGCGTCGTCTGCCCCGGTCCGATGATATTAAACGCCCGTACCATCATAACATCCAGCCCGTAAGCTCTGGCGTAAATCTGCCCCAGCAGATTCTGGCATGCCTTCGTCGCCGCATAGATATTCCCGGGCCGGATCGGATTGTTCTCCCGGATCGGAAGCTCCGTTTCCTCGATATAGCCATATTCCTCGCCTGATCCTACCAACAGAACCCGCGGTTTGTGCCCGGTCCGCTCCGCAACTCTCCGGACAGCCTCCAGCACATAAACCGCTCCCTTTACGTTGACGTCCACGGTCAGATCCGGCCGTTTCCAGGACAGCGCGACGGAGCTCTGCGCCGCCAGATGAAAAATATAATCCGGACAGAAACCCGCGATCAGCCGCTCGGTCGCCGCCCGGTCCAAAATATCCAGATTCACGATCTGCCCGTGATCCATTTGCATTTGTTCCAAGGCCAGTTTTGTACAACAGACAGACCATCCGTACTGCCGGTACAGATGGTCTGCCAGATAGTGTCCTACAAATCCGGCTCCGCCAATAATCAAAGCCTTTTTCACACTAACTCCTTTTCTACCAGCGCCAGGTCATTCTCTGCCATGCGCTCTACCAGTTCCTTAAAGGAAATCTCACGAACCCAGCCCAGCTTCTTCTCCGCCTTTGCCGGATCGCCAAGCAGCACATCTACCTCTGCCGGGCGGAAAAACTGCGGATTCACCCGAACCACTGTTTTGCCGGTTGCCTTGTCGATCCCGATCTCATTGACGCCGCTGCCCTGCCACGTAATTTCCATTCCCGCATACGCAAACGCGATCTCCACAAATTCCCGAACCGTTCTGGTCTCTCCGGTTGCGATCACATAATCGTCCGGCGCATCCTGCTGCAGCATCAGCCACATCCCTTTTACATAATCCTTGGAATGTCCCCAGTCACGCTTGGAATCCAGATTGCCCAGTTCCACACATTCCTGAAGACCGAACTTGATCCTGGCAGCGGCATCTGTGATCTTCCGCGTCACAAACTCTTTGCCGCGCCGCTCGGATTCATGATTAAACAAAATACCAGAGCAGGCGTACATGCCATAGCTTTCCCTGTAATTCTTCGTAATCCAGTGACCGTACAGCTTGGCGACGCCATACGGAGAGCGGGGATAAAACGGAGTTGTCTCCCGCTGGGGCATCTCCTGTACCAGACCAAACATCTCGCTGGTGGACGCCTGATAAAATCTGGCTTCCGGTTTTACGGTTCGGATCGCCTCCAACATATTGGTAACGCCCAAAGCGTCTATATCCGCGGTCCCGATCGGGGTATCCCAGGAGGTCGCCACAAAAGACTGGGCCGCCAGGTTATAAACTTCATCGGCCTGAGAGATCCGCATTGCCTTGATCAGGGAAATCGGGTCCGTCATGTCCGCATAGATCAGATGCACCTGATCCTTAATATGGGCAATATTGCCGTAATCTACCGTACTTTTTCTCCGCCAGATCCCATATACCTCATATCCTTTTTCCAGCAGCAGCTCTGCCAGATAAGAACCGTCCTGTCCTGTAATTCCTGTAATCAGTGCCTTTTTCATCATCGTTTCCTCCTCGTATAATATCTTTTAGATACAGTAAATGTACCTTGATAACTGAATAAATCTTTGTTCAATCGGCTTA